>JAFSNR010000173.1 GCA_017443345.1 Prevotella sp. | reverse complement strand
TGATAACACCTGAAGAGATGCCCGAGTGGGTAGCCGCCTCTGAGAACACCTTCTTCTCTGCGATAGGAATGTAGAGATCGGGACGCATCACGAACTTCTTTCCTGGTTTCTTGCCGAGCTTCACTTCCCGGCGCTGTGCAATTACTTTAATAGCCATAATTCAATCTAGTTTTGTTTCTGTGTTGTTAATAATTTTTGTTATTTTTGTTACTCTGTCTTCTGAATCGTATCGGCGGGGGCTTTAAAGGAAAATCTTGCTACCATTAATGCGCGCAATTTCTAGATTTAATGCTCACAATTTTTATCCTTAATGGCCGGCACTCCGATCTTTTCTATCGACAATGCAAAGGTACGAATATTTCAATGTGTTTCCAAATAAATCTTCAAAAAAGACACAAAAAAAAGCACGTTTTGAAAAACTCCATTTCAATGGATTCAGATTTCAGATTTCAGTTTCAAAAAGGCATGGTATACCCTCCTATAGGTTTCCTTATAGATTTATATATTATAACAATATATAAATTAAATAATAATAAAATTAAGAAAATATTTCTCCTTCTCTTCCCCCCCATACCCCTCAAAATTAAAACTGAAATCTGAAATCTGAATCCGTTTTTTTTCTTTAATCATTTGGTAATATGAATAATTCTTCCTATATTTGCACCGAAATCAAGTTGTCAACAAGCAGTAGTTATGATGACGTCGCAGGAATATATCAACCTCATCCGTGAGCATCAGTCCGAGCTTTTCGAGCAGTTCGGCATCACGAGCATGCGCCTTTTCGGCTCAGTGGCCAGAGGAGAGCAGCACGAGGGAAGCGATGTGGATCTCTTCGTCACGATGCCACCCAAGATGTTCAAATACATTGAGGCTGCCCAATACCTTGAGCAACTTCTTGGATGCAGCGTCGACCTGATCCGCGACCATCAGAACCTGCGCCCATTCTTCCGCCAACAAATAGAGAACGATGGCATCGATGTCTTTACAGCAGCTTAGAGTCGTGGAGGACATGCTCAAGCAGATCCGCGAATCAATCCACAATCTGGAATTGTGGAATGAGCCTTATTCGGATGTCAACGATATGCTAAGTTCGCCAGACGGTGTGAAGACGTTGGCCGCTGATTGTATGTTGATTGAGGCAATCGGCGAAGGATTCAAGCGTATCGATGAACGCACGAACCAAGCTCTACTGGCTACACGTCCGGAGATTCCCTGGAAGGCTGTCAAGGGCATGCGCGATCATATTGCGCACGGTTATTTCGACATCAACAATGAATTAGTATGGGACGTTGTGAAGAATGATCTTCCTGCTCTTCGCGATGCAGTGGACTATTTCCTCGATCATCTTTACGAGATTGTCCCTTTTGAAGAATAAATATATAGCTTCCAAAAGGGGCAGGATTAACTGTGACTTTGTTCTATTACAATTCTACAATGTCAACTTTAGCGTTAAGTGCAGAGGCTATTTTTGAAAGGATATCAAAGCCAACGGAATAGTGACCTTGTTCTATTCTACTTAGATTTGAAGCATCAATACCTATTCGTGAAGCTAGTGATTTTGCATCAAGATTTCTTTTCTTTCGTAACTCTTTAATTCTTTCTCCGATTCTTTTTCTCTCTTCAGACCGTTTCGGCTCCAATACAATAAAGATCATCATTTGGTAGCCATCTTGATACAACATTCCATTAATTTGACGAAAATCCCCCTCAATAGAGCCATTTTCGCCCCAATATAAATCAAATGCCCATCCAAGAAGTTGAATAAAATGTTCACCAGACAGAAAATTGAATGGAGTGGGAAATCCCACAACCCATGTTTCTCCGTTTTCAAGCTCTATTTTTGCTTTTAATTCATCAATGAAAGCCACTTTGCTTCTTGAAGGTCCGTGAATAATAGTTTTCATATGCGATAATTCTTATTTTATAGTGCAAAATTACATATAATTGTTTTATCAACCAAATATTAAATTGGTAAATTAGTAAATTTTAAGATTGTTTTTTATGATAATATGCAAATAATTACTATATTTGCAGCCGACATTACATTTTGTTTTAATTTAAAAGTGGCGGCAACACTGCAATACGGCATTATTATTATGAATACAAACAAGAATGTTCCTTATGAAATTAGGGAATGCGATTACAAGGGTGAGCATTATTCTGCTCGTGAAGATGGTATGATTATGCGTCATGCGAAGTCTGGTATGCGAAAACGCAAATTCGATGATGTGTGGACATATGGTAGTCTTAATGTGTCAAATGGCTATTTGTTTTTAAGTTCAATTCGTGTGCACATCATCGTTGCTACAGCTTTTCACGGTGATCATGACTCAAAGGTTTATGTAGTTGATCATGTTGATACTAATCGACAAAATAACCGTCCTGAAAATCTAAGGTGGTTGACACGATTGGAAAATGCCTTTAATAATGATATAACAAGAAAAAAGATTGAATTGATTTGTGGAAGTATAGAAGCTTTTATTAATAATCCGTCTCTCTTGAGAGGATACGAGAATAATAACAAAAATTTTGGTTGGATGAGAACAGTTTCTTGTGAAGAAGCAAGAAATAGTTTTGAAAATTGGACAAACTGGGCAAAAACAACTACTGCAACACATGATCCTAATTATAAAAAGGGTGAAATTGGTGAATGGATATATCAGAAGCCCAAGTTTGTCAAGAGCATTCCATCAGAATATGAGACTAATTCTTGCTCCTTACCTCTATATGATTTCCCAAGTCAACAGTCTCAAGAGAAACAGGAAGAAAATATTTCTTTAATTACAGATTCATTGACCCCTTTGGCTGCTCAGTATCATTGGAAAACCCCGACTCTTTTTCCGTGCTGTCCAAATGTTATCAATAAAAATGGGCTTCTATTGTACAAAGCTAATTTGATAAATGGAAACATATTTAGTTCCAATGACTATTTTACTTACTATGTCGTAGACAAAGGTATGGGGGCAGAAGGAGATGAATTGATAGTACTTGCTACAGATAATAAAGAACAATTCCAATCATGGTCTATTGTTTCCATTAAGATGACTAATGGCAAATATGTACATAAAAGTATCGAAAGAAATGCTGGAAAAGAATTGTCAATCAGATTTTTTAAATATCTTATCGACGAAGGAGATTTGTCAGAAAATGATTTAATTATGCTTGATTGCATTTAAAAAAGCGAATGATTATTTGGCTTATTGGATTATTTGTGCTATTTTTGCAAGCAGTAAGAATCAAAACTAAGAAAATATGCGTAAAATATTATTATTATTTGTCGTGTTTGTTTCTGTATCAATAAGTGCTCAAAGGGATGTAACCAAATTCCTTGGTATACCTGTTGATGGTTCAAAAACTAATATGGTTCAAAAGCTTAAGAGCAAAGGTTTTGTTTATAATTCAAAATTGGATATCTTGACAGGTCAGTTTAATGATTACAATGTGGAGATAACTGTTGTCACCAATAACAACAAAGTATCACGAATAGCAGTATTTGATAAGTATGAAATAGATGAGTCTGCTATCAAAATAAGATTTAACAAGCTTTGTAAGCAATTTGAACGGAATTCCAAGTATATCAGTTTTGATGAGCAAATAATTCCTGATGATGAAGATATCTCATATAAAATGCTTGTTGATAATAAAAGGTATGAAGCTGTGTTTTATCAAAAGCCTATAACATTTGATACTTTATCAATACAACAAGATATTAGAGCAATTCTGCTTGATAAATATTCGGAAGATGACTTGGCTAATCCCACTGATGAGATTGAAAAAGAATCAACAAAGATTGCGCAAGATATAATTTTTGATATATTAGCGAAAAGTCCTGTTTGGTTTATGATCAAAGAAGAATATGGGAAATACAAGATCCATATGTTTTATGATAACGAATACAACAAATCAGATGGCGATGACTTATAATCCATCATGATTTAGAAACATCTTGACTATACAACAAATAGGACTTGCATCCCTGCAGGTCCTATTTACGTCGCTTTACTAACTTTTAAACCCAAAATGAAAAAACTAACAACTAACTAACTCAAACCTAAAACTTATGCGTGTATGAATCAAAAATCTGATGCAAAGGTACGACGAGAAACACATTTTTCCAAATATTCCACTTCTTTCTTCACCTGAGCACAGAGTGTCAGACCCTTCGTGAGCAGACCCTTCGTGAGCAAAGTGCACCTATTTCGAGGGCAAGAAAGTCTTCTCAATGTAGTATAGAAACATTCATCCCCAACCAAACGGCTGGGGATGAATTGTTGTAAGTGGTTTACTCCCATTCGATCGTTCCCGTGGGTTTCGGGGTGAGGTCGTAGAGGACGCGGTTGACGCCGGGGACCTCGGTGATGATGCGCTGGGTGATGTGGTGGAGGAGGGTATAGGGGATCTCCTCGATCGTAGCGGTCATCGCATCTCGAGTGTTGACGGCACGAATGATGACGGGCCAGTCCCAGCTGCGCTTGTTGTCCTTGACACCTGTCGACTTGTAGTCGGGCACGATGGTGAAGTACTGCCATACCTTGCCTTCGAGACCGTTTTTGGCGAACTCCTCGCGGAGGATGGCGTCGCTCTCGCGCAGGGCCTCGAGACGATCGCGGGTGATAGCACCTGTGCAGCGTACACCCAGACCGGGGCCGGGGAAGGGCTGACGGAATACCATGTTGTCGGGCAGTCCAAGCTCCTTACCTACGACGCGTACCTCGTCCTTGAACAGCAGCTTGATGGGCTCTACGAGTTCGAACTGGAGGTCTTCGGGCAGTCCGCCTACGTTGTGGTGGGACTTCACGGGACCTGACTCGACGATGTCGGGGTAGATGGTTCCCTGAGCGAGGAAGCTGATGCCTTCCTGCTTACGGGCCTCTTCCTCGAAGACGCGGATGAACTCGGCGCCGATGATCTTACGCTTCTGCTCGGGATCGGCCACGCCTGCCAGCTTGTCGAGGAAACGGTCGGTGGCATCGACATATACCAGGTTGGCGTTCAGCTCGTCGCGGAAGACGCGAACGACCTGCTCGGGCTCGCCCTTGCGCAGCAGACCGTGGTTGACATGAACGGATACCAGCTGCTTGCCTACTGCCTTGATGAGCAGTGCAGCCACTACGGAAGAGTCGACACCGCCGGAAAGGGCCAGCAGCACCTTCTTGTCGCCAATCTGAGCACGGAGCTCACTGATCTGTTCGTCGATAAATTTCTGGGCCAGTTCGGGCGTCGTGATGCGCTCCATGTCGGCCGGCCGTACGTTACCTGTTGCCATAATCACACACAATTAAGCCTCAGCGGGAGCAGTCTCTTCAGCAGCGGGTGCCTCAGCAGCGGTGGCAGCAGCCTCAGCCTCTGCCTTTGCAGCAGCCTCAGCAGCCTTCTTGTCGGCTACCTTCTTGGCGATGGCCTCATTGACGGCCTTCTCTGCCTTCAGTGCGTTAGCAGCAGCATCCTTCTTGGCCTTTGCCTCAGCCTCGGCGATCTTTGCCAGACCGTTCTGCTTGTCAGCCTTCCAGGCCTCGAACTTCTTCAGGGCAGCAGCCTCGTCGAAAGCGCCCTTCTTCACGCCACCACGGAGGTGCTTCATCAGGTAAACGCCCTCACGGCTGAGGATGTTACGTACTGTGTCTGTGGGCTGAGCACCTGTCTCTACCCAATAGAGCGCACGGTCGAAATTCAAGTCTACTGTGGCAGGATTGGTGTTAGGATTGTAAGTACCAATCTTCTCAGTAAATCTACCATCTCGTGGTGCACGAGCGTCGGCGATTACGATGCTGTAGAAAGCATAACCTTTGCGACCACCGCGCTGCAATCTGATCTTTGTTGCCATTGTTTTTTGTAATTTTGAATGTTAAAAATTTGAATTTCAGTGCCATTATCTCGTAATAGCGGCTGCAAAGGTACTATTTTTTGCGCGAACGCGCGTACAGGGTCAACTATATTTTATGGTTTTTTAACAAGTAAGATGCCTCCTTGGAGACCTGGAATCCTCTTTGTGAGCTTGATGAGCTGCTTATTGGTCTTGTTGTCCTTCATCGCACCGAGGTTTTTCAGACCTGTCATCAGCTTGTCGACATCGAGCAGGAGCATGAGTTCGCCTTTCTCGTGATGGGTGGTGATATCGGCCGTCATCACGTTGCCGATGCCGAGTACGAGTTTCTCGCCGTTGGTGAGCCACACGCCCTGGGCCTTGCGACCTGCGATGATGCGCTCGAACCTGCCATCGCTATGGAAGGTGAACTCGGTGTTCTCGGAGGTGATATGGCTCTTGTCGATATACGACTGCAGCAGCTTCTCGATCTGGTTGGCCACCGCGTTCTCGGCCATCTTCAGCAGCAGGTTCCCCTTCGTGGCATAGACGGCGGGCTCTTTGTAGCACCAGGTGCCAATGAGCGAGTCGGCACTGGCCTTTTTCAACTTAAACGAGTCGTTGACCTTCTCATAGGCTTCCTTGACAGATGATGCCTTCAGGCCCGACTTCACGCTGTCGACAGTCTCCTTGACGGTCTGCGCCTGCAGATGGCTTATGGTCAGAAGCGCAAGCACCAGTCCCCAGATTCTCAAGATTTTCATATAGCTCAAGTTTTTGATTTCGTTGGCAAAGATACAAAAAAAATGTCTTCACCCTCACTTTTTCCCTAAAAATTTGTATCTTTGCGCTGTAAAATTCAGAAGAATGGCTGGCATATCCGTCCTGATACCGACTTACAATCAGCCCTGTCTGGAGCTGGTCAGTCAGTTGCAAGCGCAACTGGAGCAGGCAGCTGTGCCTTATGAGATCATCGTGGCTGACGATGGTTCGACGGACGAAAGGACGGTGGAGGCGAACCTCGGGATAGCCACGCTGGGGCATTGCCAGTATATCGTCAGGAAGGAGAATGCCGGGCGTGCTGCCATCCGTAACTTCCTCGCGCAGGAGGCACAGTATGACCTGCTGCTGTTCATCGACAGCGACATGATCCTTGTGGACGATCAGTATATCCGTCGTTATCTCGCTGCCGAGTGTGACTCGGTGTTGGATGGCGGGGTCAGGATTGTGGGCGGCGAGGACGAGTGGCGGGGGAACCTGCGCTATCTCTACGAGAAGGCTGAGGAGCCTCACCATACGGCGCAAGAGCGACAGCGCACGCCTTATCAGCACCTGCACACGGCCAATCTCCTGATCAGAAGGGAACTGATGCTGAAGTATCCTTTCGACGAGCGGTTCCGACATTATGGCTATGAGGATGTGCTGTTGGGTAAGACGCTCCGACGACATCGGGTGGCTATCAAGCATATCGACAACCCGCTGGGCTTCAGCACCTTCGAGTCGAATGCCGACTTCGTGGCGAAGACGGAGGAGGGACTCAGGACGCTCTATGAGTTCCGTGAGGACCTGCGGGGCTATTCGCGACTGCTCACGCTGGTCTCGGGCATCCACATTCCCCTGGTCAAGACGATGATCTGCTGGATGCACCGACTCGCAGGTCCAGCTGTGCGCCGCAACCTCTGCAGCACACATCCCAGACTTTTCCTGTTCAAACTTTATAAACTCGGCTATTACCTCTGCCAGGCGTCGAGGTAACGACGTGCTACCTCGAGATGATCGTGATGGCGGCGGATATAGGTCCTGCTCTCCTGTTGGAGGGTGGGCAGTTCCGTTGGGTGGAGAACGAGTGACTCGAGGGCGCTGACGACGCTCTCGTAGCTGGGCTCGACGTTGATGATGGGGCGCAGCTCGCGTTCGCTGATAATGTCGTAGTTCTCGGGCTCACCACCGCCGATGCAGACGATTCCCTTCGACATGGCCAGCAGGGCGTTCATCGAGGGGGTATAGCTGTAGAGCTGGTCGAGGATGGCGTCGGAACGATCCATCATCTGCTGGTACTCGGCAAAGGGAACGGACTCGGCGATCTGAAGGTGGACCAGATCGGGGTGACGACGAGAGACCTCCTCGGCAGCCTGGAGCATGATGTCGGTACCCTTATAGGCAGAACGATCGCGATTGATGCCAATGAAGAGACGGAGCGGTCCGCCTGCTGTCTCGCGAGGAAGGGGAGCCTCTGCGGGCATCTTGATGGGGAAGGGGATGAAGGTGGTTTTCTCAGGAAAGTAAGGCCTGTAGCAGACGTCGTATTCGTAGAGACCCGTGATGATGCCATCGCAGTCGTCAGCGATATAACGGTTGAGCTTGCCCTTGGGTGTGCCGAGCCAGTCGTTGCGGTACTTCATGGCTTCAGCATCGGTGCGCAACTGGTTGCCGATATTGAAGTCGCTATAGCGTAGGGGACGCTTGTAGATGCACTCATGGACCCAGTACCAGTCCATGCCAAAGGCTCCCAGGAACACCCGCTTGTTATGACGGCGCAGATAGTCGTAGAAGAAGTAGAGGCGCTCGGCCTTCAACTCGAAGAACATAGGGTTGATGAGCTGTACGACGTCATAGCCTCGCAGTCGGGGCAGCAGTCGGTAGAGGCGTGCCATGAGCCGGATGCCTCCCCACTTGCCAGGACGGCGGGCTACATCGATATCGCGCGGATAGTCCTTCCAGAAGTCACCGTTGGAAATGACGCAGACCTCGTGGCCCAACGTGCGCAGCGCCTCAGCGAGGGTGGCGTGGACGTTGCTGTATTCGCCTACAAGCAGTATTCTCATTTGTTCAGCCTCTGGACCACGCGCATGAGCAGGGAGATGCCCAGAGAGGAGTTGGTCATGCGACGGAACCAGGTGTATTTGGTGGTGTAGTTACGATCGGGGAGGGGGAAGAGTCCTTTCTTCCGGAGCAGGCCCATCTTACGTTCGAGATAATGGCGCGAACCCGTCAGACGGATGATGTTGTAGAGATAGTCCATCGTCAGCTGTGCCACGCGGCGCTGGAGGGCTGAGCGGTTGTCGATGGGCTGACGGTCTGCGAGGGTGTTGAGTCGGCAGATGATGCCACGCGTATCCTCGAGGCGCTTCAGACGCTGGCGGATATCCGTATCGGTGATGATGGAACCTGGGCGCTCGCGATAGCCGTAGGCCTGTGCATCAGTGAGGCAGAGCACCTCAGTCCTGAGCAGCAGCTGGGGCGTGAACTCCTCGTCCTCGTTGTAGATGCCTGGGGTGAAGCGGAGGTCGCCCAGGATGCTGCGACTGAAGACATAGCCACAGGCGGAGCCTCGGATGTTCTGACGACGCATGAACTCACTGCCCGTCAGTGGCTCACTGTCGTGATAGCTGTCGCTGGTATCAGGCTTCTCCGAGCGGGTGAAGTCAAAGACCACCATCTCTGGCTGACGGTGTCGCAGGAGGTCGAGACAATGTTCGTATGGGGCTTTCAACAGGTAGTCGTCGGCATCGATGAACTGGAGGTGGGATCCTGTCGCCATCTGGATGCCCGTATTGCGTGCCTCACTGAGTCCCTTGTTGTGCTGACGGATGTAAATGATGTTATCCCCATATCGCATGAGCTCGTTCATCGGGCTGATTTCAGAGCCGTCATCGACAACGATGATCTCGCGTTCGGATAGTTGCAGTGAGAGTGCCATGATGCTGTCGATACACGCACAAAGCATCTCCAGCGGCAGGTTGTAATAGGCTATGATGAAGCTGACGAGGGGCTTGGTCATAGGCGATGGAGGATATTAAGCAACTTGCATAATTGTTTAATACCCAGTATATTGAACATGATGACTTTAAGTTTTTCCGAACCTTCAAAATTGGAGGGGTCCAACTTGATTTCAGGCAACATGGGCAGGTCGCCAGTGGCGTTGTAAGTGTCGATCTGGATGTTGAGCACCTGGAAGTAATAAGCCTGGAAATCGGCATCGCGACGCTGGCTGCTGTTGATGATGCTCACGTGGTGGAGCAGGTGCATGCGAAGAGCAGGACCATTGGCAGTGGCGGTGATGCCATCGGGGTTGAAGCAGTAGTAGTAACAGCCCTCATTGATGGTGGCGAGCACCTGGGTCTTGTCGAGTAGCTTGTGGAGGGTACAGATGTCCTCGAACACCACACCTGTGGGGAAGCGGGCCTCGTCGAAGAGCGACTTGCGGTAGAGCTTGTTCCAGGCGTAGGAGTGCATGTAGGCCTTCTCCTCATACCAGTAATCCTCCATGTCGTGATAGACAGTCTGATTGGGGAATCGCAGGTCCTGCTGCTTCTCCGACTCGTAGAAGAGGATGGCGGGATACTCCAGAATATCAGTCTCGGGGTGATCCTCGAGGTAGCTCATCAATGGCGCGTAGGTATGGGCACCGATATAGTCGTCGGAATCGATGAAGGTGATATAGTCACCCTGAGCGATGTCGAGACCTGCATTACGGGCATCGCTGAGACCGCCATTCTTCTTGTGGATCACCTGAATGCGCTGGTCCTTAATGGCCCATTTGTCGCAGATGGCGGGACATCCGTCTGGTGAGCCGTCGTCTACGAGTATGAGCTCGTAATCGTTGAAATCCTGATGAACCACACTCTCTATACACCGTTCCAGCGTGGCCTCTACCTTGTAGACAGGAATGATAATAGTCAGTTTCACGTTGCAAAATTATGTATTTTATTTGTGAATTCAAAATATTTTGACTAATTTTGCGTTCTGAAAGTTAAAATATGAAAAAAGAGGGCAACGAAAGCTATCAGCACATCCTGAAATATACAGGGATTTTTGGTGGCGTACAAGGTCTGAACATCGTGTTGGGACTTGTGCGGACGAAGTTGATTGCGCTGTTGCTGGGACCCTCGGGAATGGGACTGGCCTCACTCTTCAATACCACCGTGGGCTTCGTGTCGCAGGCTACTAATCTTGGTGTCTCGTTCAGTGCCGTGCGCCATCTCTCGGCCCTTTACGACGCTGGCGACGAGGCGGCTCTGGGGCATTTTGTGAAGGTGGTGCGAGGGTGGAGCCTGCTGACGGCCTTGCTGGGAATGCTCGTGTGTCTGCTGCTGGGTCCGCTGCTGAGTCAGACGACCTTTGCCTGGGGTAACCACACGCTGCACTTCATGTTGCTGGCGCCTGCCGTTGGCATGCTCGCCATAACGGGTGGTGAGACGGCCATCCTGAAGGCGATGCGCTCACTGGGTTCGTTGGCGAGTGTCCAGGTGCTGGCAGTGGTGGCTGCATTGGTGATCTCGATCCCCATCTACTATTTCTTCGGAGAGTCGGGCATCGTCCCTGTGATCGTGCTGATGGCACTGGCCACGATGCTGCTGACGATCAGACATTCCTATCGCCTGATGCCGCTTCAGCTCTCAGGCGCCAAGGGTATGCTGGGCGAGGGGATGGAGATGGTGCGCCTGGGGGTGGCCTTTACGTTGGCTGCTGTCATCGGCAGTGCCTCGGAGCTGCTGATCCGTTCGTATCTGAACGTGGTTGGCGACCTCGATATGCTGGGACTCTATAATGCGGGTTATACGCTGACCATCACCTATGCGGGGATGGTGTTCTCGGCGATGGAGGCCGACTATTTCCCCCGTCTTTCAGGTGTGCAGCATGACATTGCTGCGACCAATGAGTGCGTGAATCGTCAGATGGAAGTATCGCTCCTGTTGCTGTCGCCGATGCTGGCAGCCCTGATGCTGTCGCTGCCCATCCTGATCCCACTGCTCTTCAGCTCGCAGTTCCTTCCCGTGGTGGAGATGGCGCAGGTGGCTACGTTGGCGATGTATCTGAAGGTGATGACGCTGCCTGTGGCCTATATCACGCTGGCAAGGGGCTATTCGCTCTCTTACCTCTTCCTCGAGACGTCCTATTACGTGGCGTTCGTCCTGTTGTTCATCGTGGGTTATGAGCACTGGGGACTTTATGGCACTGGTATCGCCGTCGCCCTCGCTCATCTCTTCGAGTATGTGCTGGTGAATGGCTATGCGTATAAAAAATACGGTTACCGCTTTTCGGCAACCGTATCTGGTTATGCAATCGTGCAGACGGGAATCGGTCTGCTCATGTTCTTGGTGACGTTGTTGGCTGAGGGCGCCCTTTATTGGGATACAGGTCTTCTGCTTGTTATGCTCAGCCTGAGTCTCTCCCTCCATGTGCTACGTCGCAAGACGCATCTCTGGAACGCCCTCATCCGACGTTTCCGCAGGGGTTAGAAGCGGAAGTCGAGCTCTACATCAATGAGGTTGTAGTTGTGCTTGTCGTCAGCAAGGGTACGATCGTTGATGCGTGCATACTCTGCGTGAAGCTCGAGATTCTTGGTGAAGAAATAGTTCAGACCGCACTCAAACGAATTCACTGAGCTGCCCCATTCCTTCTGGTTACGATAGGTCTGGTAACGAGCCTTGGCGTGGAGCTTACCCTTGATGAGGGGCACGATGCCGAATACATACCAGCCATCGGCCTTGTCGCCGTTCTCGTAGTAGATCTCGCGAACGTTGTTGCCTGGAGACTTAGCACCCCAACCCTGACTGTGGATATACTCAGCGCGGAAGGTCCACTCGTTCAGATCGTACTCAGCAGAGAGACAGTAACGGTTCTTCTCGACACTGCGTGTCTCACCTGTCAATGGGTCTAACATACCACCTCGGCTACCAGTCCATCCGAAGGCACCGATGCGAAGGCCCTTGATAGGCATCACCCAGATACCGCCGATGAAGTCCTTGCGGTTGTCCTGATCCTTCATGTTCACACCTTCACCGTTGTAGACACCAACCTGATAGTGGAGTATCCTGCGGCCATTGGCATTGGGGAAGAGGTCACCAGCGAACTGGATACCGATGTCACGACCACCTGAAGAACGCTCACCAGTACGATCACCGAAGGCAGAGAGCTTGTTGATCACGTCGGCATAGCCGCGCCATCCCTGCGTGATGGGGTGGGTGGGGTTCTCAAATGTAAAGCAACGTTTGAACTGTCCTGCACGGATCTTGAACTCTGGGAATCTGCGCCATTCTGCATAGAGGTCAACGAGCTGTACGGTGGGCTGTCCAGGACCAGTGGCGTTAGTACCCTGAATCTGGGCACGCCAGTCGAAGTCTCCGATCTTACCATCGAGGATGAAACGGGCCAGACGGAGGTTGAATGTGTTGGAGTGGTTCCCCTCTGGATCCTGTCCCTGATACTGCAGCATGCCGTAGCCGCTGAATTTAATGTTCTTTACCCATTGTGGGAGTTCGATAGTCTTCTTCTCCTGCTGGGTGTTCTGCACTTCCTGCTCTTCGGCTAGGGCGTTGGTACTGAAGCCTAGCATCAGCACAACGAGTAACGATAATGACTTTTTTAGCATAATAACTCTCGTTTTAGGTTATATTTGGGCACAAATATACGGAAAAAAAATGGATTAGCCAAATTTTTTCCGTATAAAATGCGATTTTTCAGTACTTTAGCGCTGTATTAGCAGCACAACGTTCTCTACATGAGGGGTATGGGGGAACATATCGACTGGTTGGACGGCCACCACGCGGTAGGCTTCATCGAGTAGCTGGAGGTCGCGCGCCTGGGTGGCAGGATTGCAGCTGACGTACACGATCCGCTGTGGCGCAGCCCTGAGGATGGTCTTTACCACATCGGGGTGCATACCAGCGCGTGGAGGGTCGGTGATGATGACATCGGGACGTCCGTGCTCAGCGATGAACTCGTCGTTGAGGATGTCCTTCATGTCGCCAGCATAGAAGAGGGTGTTCGTGATGCCGTTGAGTTCGGAGTTGATCTTCGCGTCTTCGATGGCCTCAGGCACGTATTCAATACCAACTACCTGACGGGCTTTCCTGGCCACGAAGTTGGCGATGGTGCCAGTGCCCGTATAGAGGTCGTACACCATCTCATCACCCGTGAGCCCAGCAAACTCGCGGGCTACGCTGTAGAGGTGGTAGGCTTGTTCGGTATTGGTCTGGTAGAAACTCTTGGGACCCACCTTGAACTTCAGGTCTTCCATCAGCTCGTAGATGTGGTCGTTTCCCTTGAATACCAGTATCTCCTGATCGCCAATCGTGTCGTTACATTTTTGATTATCCAGATACAGTAATGATGTGATATCCAGATATTTGTCGGCTATGTATTGAAGCAGGCCTGTAGCTTGCTCTTTACTCTCGGCCAGCGTCTCAGGTGTGGTGTGATCGTAGTGGAACTGGAAGATAACCATCCATTCGCCTGAGGCTGAATTGCGGATGATGATGTCGCGCAGAAGTCCTACCTGAGCACGCAGGTCGAAGAACGATATGCCGTGCTCTATGGCGTAGTCGCGAGCGGAATTGCGAATCTGGTTGTGCAGATCGTCCATCAGCCAACACTTCTCAATGGGCAGGATCTTATCGAAAGCACCAGTGATGTGGAAGCCGATGGCAGGTACATCCTTCAGGCTCTGGCTCTCATCATTAGGCAATGATGCGATTTCTTCTTTGGTGAGATACCGCTTGTTGGCACAGCCGTAGTCGAGCTTATTGCGATACTCCTGAGTTTGTACGCTGCCAAGGATGGGCTGGAACTCAGGCAACTCCACCTTTCCGATGCGATGCAGCTGGTCGTAAACCTGCTGCTGCTTGAACTTGAGCTGCTCCTCGTAGGGTAGATTCTGCCACTTGCAACCGCCACAGACTCCGAAGTGCTGACAGAACGGAGTCGCGCGTACCTTACTATAATTAATAAAGCGTACTACCTCGCCCTCAGCGAAGGAGTGTTTCTTGCGTCGTATCTGCACGTCGCACACATCGCCAGGCACACAAAAAGGTACGAAGACCACGAGCTCGTTCCAGTGAAACAGACACTTGCCCTCGGCAGCTACGGCCTCTATTGTGACGCCCTCAAGGAGCGGTAATGGTTTCTTGTTTCTTGCCATCTTGTTTACAATTTGCGTGCAAAGGTACGAAATAATCGCTAAAAAAACAAAAATGTAAGGTTGACTTTGCAAATTTCCCTCTATTTTTTTTGTGATTTGCTCAAATTATGCTATCTTTGCGGAATTAAATAAAACAATAATTATCATCAAATATTTATTTAACTGACTTATGAGTACAAAAAGAGTCTATCTCTTCGGTAACGGTAAGGCCGAGGGAAATGCAAAAATGCGTGAGGAACTGGGTGGTAAGGGTGCTAACCTTGCTGAGATGAACCTGCTTGGTGTTCCTGTTCCTCCAGGTTTCACAATCACCACTGATTGTTGTAATGAGTATTATCAGGTAGGTCAGCAGAAGATTATGGAGCTGCTGAACGACGATGTGATGGCTGCTGTCAAGCACATCGAGGTGTTGATGAACTCGAAGTTCGGCGACAAGGAGAATCCACTGCTTGTCTCTGTACGTTCTGGTGCCCGTGCTTCTATGCCTGGTATGATGGATACCATCCTAAACCTCGGTCTGAACGACGAGGTGGCTGAGGGTATGGTTAAGAAGACCCAGAATCCTCACTTCGTTTACGACTCTTATCGTCGTTTCGTACAGATGTACGGTGACGTTGTGCTGGAGATGAAGCCTGTCAACAAGACTGACATCGATCCATTCGAGGAGATCATCGAGAAGGTGAAGGAAGAGCGTGGCGTGAAGCTGGATAAGGACCTGAACGTTGACGAGTTGAAGAAACTTGTTCAGTTGTTCAAGGCTGCCATCAAGGAGCGCACCGGTAAGGACTTCCCCGACGATCCTATCGAGCAGCTCTGGGGTGCTATCTGCGCTGTGTTCCGTTCTTGGATGAACGAGCGTGCTATCCTCTATCGTAAGATGGAAGGTATCCCCGACGAGTGGGGTACAGCCGTATCAGTCATGGCAATGGTATTCGGTAACATGGGTGACACCTCTGCTACTGGTGTATGCTTCAGCCGTGATGCTGCTAATGGTGAGAACCTCTTCAATGGTGAGTATCTCGTAAATGCACAGGGTGAGGACGTTGTGGCTGGTATCCGTACCCCACAGCAGATCACGAAGATCGGCTCTCAGCGCTGGGCTGAGCGTGCTGGTATCTCTGAGGAGGAGCGCGTAGCTAAGTATCCTTCTATGGAGGAGGCCATGCCTGAGACCTATGCACAGCTGAATCAGATTCAGGAGAACCTCGAGAACCACTACCACGATATGCAGGATATGGAGTTCACCGTTCAGGAAGGCAAGCTCTGGTTCCTCCAGACACGTAACGGTAAGCGTACAGGTGCTGCTATGGTGAAGATCGCTATCGACCTGCTCCACGAGGGTATGATCGACGAGAAGACCGCCATCCTGCGCTGCGAGCCTCAGAAGCTCGACGAGTTGCTCCACCCCGTATTCGACAAGAAGGCTTTGGCTGCTGCTAAGGTGATTGCTCAGGGTCTGCCCGCTTCTCCTGGTGCTGCCTGTGGTCAGATTGTATTCCACGCTGACGATGCTGAGGCTTGGCACAAGGATGGTCACAAGGTGATCCTCGTTCGTATCGAGACTTCTCCTGAGGACCTCGCTGGTATGGCTTCTGCTGAGGGTATCCTGACCGCTCGTGGTGGTATGACCTCTCACGCTGCTGTGGTTGCCCGTGGTATGGGTAAATGCTGTGTATCAGGTGTAGGTGCGCTGAACGTTAGCTATAAGGATAAGACTGTTGAGATCGACGGTGTAACCTATAAGGAGGGTGACTACATCTCTCTGAATGGTTCTACTGGTCAGGTTTACGCTGGCGAAGTTCCCACCAAGGCTGCTGAGCTTTCTGGCGACTTCAAGGAGTTGATGGACCTCTGCGACAAGTACACCAAGCTGCAGGTTCGTACCAATGCTGATACACCACACGATGCTCAGCTGGCTCGTGACTTCGGTGCTAAGGGTATTGGTCTGACTCGTACAGAGCACATGTTCTTCGATGGTAAGAAGATTGTTGCTATGCGTGAGATGATCCTCGCTGACAGCGTTGCTGGTCGTGAGAAGGCTCTGGCTAAGCTGCTGCCTTATCAGAAGGCTGACTTCAAGGGTATCCTCGAGGCTATGGACGGTCTGCCCGTGAACATCCGTCTGCTCGATCCTCCTCTCCACGAGTTCGTTCCCCACGATCTGGCTGGTCAGAAGGAGATGGCCGAGGCTATGGGCGTATCGCTTGAGGACATCCAGCGCCGTGTAGACTCTCTCGCTGAGAACAACCCAATGCTGGGTCACCGTGGTTGCCGTCTGGGTATCACCTTCCCTGAGATCACCGCTATGCAGACCAAGGCTATCCTGAGCGCTGCCTGCGAGCTGAAGAAGGAAGGCAAGAACCCGATGCCAGAGATCATGGTTCCGCTGATTGGTACACTCTACGAGCTGAAGCAGCAGAAGGAGGTTATCCAGTACGCCGCTAAGGAAGTATTCCAGGAGTACGGCATGGAGGTTGAGTTCGAGATCGGTACGATGATCGAGATCCCACGTGCTGCCCTGACCGCCGACCGTATCGCTGAGGAGGCTCAGTACTTCTCATTCGGTACCAACGACCTGACTCAGATGACCTTCGGTTACAGCCGCGACGATATCGCTTCGTTCCTGCCTGTATACCTCGACAAGAAGATCCTGAAGGTTGACCCGTTCCAGGTACTTGACCAGAAGGGTGTTGGCCGCCTCATCAAGTTTGCTGTGAAGGAAGGTCGTGAGGTTCGTCCTGACCTCCGTTGCGGTATCTGTGGTGAGCATGGTGGTGAGCCTAGCTCAGTTAAGTTCTGCGCCAAGATCGGTATGAACTACGCCAGCTGCTCTCCATTCCGTGTGCCCATCGCCCGCCTTGCCGCCGCGCAGGCTGCTGTTGAGGAGTAAACAGAAATACTCTGAATATAAAGCGAGCGCAGTTCCCTTTCGGAGCTGCGCTCAATATTTTTATCAATTTATCATTTGTCACTATTGTGACTATTCCCCTGTCAATCCTTTGTAGCTCTTAGCAGCGGCTTGGAGTGCTTCCTCGGTAGTATAGCGCTCGTAGTAGGTGCAGCGGGTGACAATGCGCTGGGACGATACATGATTGTCCTGAATGCGGACGAGGGCAAAGCCGAACATGGGGTCGGCAAATTGGTCGCCTACGAGGGCGAGGCTGCCGTACTTGCTGATATAAGGCGAAAGGAGGGTAGAGGGGACATTGATGAAACGGACAATGCCGAAGTGGAGAATCTCGATGTCTTGGTCGGGCATGATGGGGATGACGGAAATATGTACTTGTGCGTACTCTTCTCCGTTTTGCCAGTGCATGACCTCCTGTCGTAGAACGTATAGCAGATACTCGCCCTTGCAGATGTCCTTGGGCGTAAGGTCGGTCAGCAATGCAGGTTGATTGTCCACCTCACCAAGTTGATACTCGATGGGGTGCGCTGGTCCGCTACTTACGGCCATTCTGGGCAGGAGTAGCGAGATATTGTTACTTAGCTGATTTTTGGTGAGATAGACCGTAGGCGAGAGTGTATTGACCGACATGAAGCGGCGGTAGGCGTCCACGCCACCCTCAAAGTAGGTGTGGCGTGTGGCCTTGAGCTTGCGCCACAGAACATTGTTGTGAGCAATCTGCTCGCGCAAAGCCAGTTGCTTGCGCGAGAGTCTCCGTGGCTGACGGATATGTGTTGGGCGCATGAATGTCTTCCCGCCTCGCTTGTAGATGGTCATGTCGTCCAAGTGACCTTCCACGTTCTTTAATATACCTCCTGTTACTTCTGCCATAATCGTTGTTTTGTCGTTCTATGTTGTTTCTTTTGACCTTTATCGTTGTACCGTCGTGGGTAGTATGGTGGTCTGTCGTGGGTAGCATGGGGTCCGTTATAGGTAGTATGTAGCTCCTATGTAGCTCCCACTAAGTTTCGGTTGAGTTTCGGTGTGCGTATTACTGAGTTTCGGTGTGACGCGTATGTAGCGTGCATGATCGCTGAAGCCATCTGTGGAAAGTTCACAGAGTGTCATGCGATGCCTAAGAGTTCAATTTCAAAAATAAGAGTCGAGCCACCAGGGATGCCTGGCTGAGAGAACTTGCCGTAGCCCATCTCTGCTGGGATGTAAAGTTCCCAATTGCCCTCACTCAGCACCTTGTAATAGATGCCTTTGGGCAGAGCCTTTACGCCTTCCTCTTTGGCTTTCGCCTCCAGCCAATCCTTGTTGGCCTGTATGTATTCTCTTTTTGCCATGTTATTTGTAGATATCCTCAATCTCCTTGCGTTTCTTTTCTTTCAGTTCATCAGCTGCATAACCGATGGGTATCAGCACAGCAGGTTCTTCGGTGTCGCCAATGCCAAAGAGTTGCTTGCACTTCTCGGCATCGAAGTTACAAACCCAGCAGGTGGCGAGGTCTTGTTCCGTAGCTGCCAGACACAGATGTTCCACGGCAATGGCAATATCAATGTCGCCATGATGCTTGCCGTCCGAGCGCACCCACTCCTCGTCGTGCAGGATGCTACAGATGATGTACATCGGAGCCGTCGCGAACCACTCGCGGTTGTAGCACTCCTGCAGCTTCGCTTTGTCGGCCTCGTTCTTGACCACGCGGAACATCCACGGCTGCTTGTTGACCGCAGACGGGGCAAAGCGGACGCACTCCATCACGTAGTCCAGCTTCTCCTGTTCCACACTCTTCTCCAGATAGCTTCTGCAGCTATATCTCTGCTTGACTAAATCTAATAATTTCATATCTTCAATCGATTGTTTTATACTTTATGTTAAAATCATGATGAGAACACTAACGATAGTTACTGCGGTAGTGAAAATGCGGAATTCACGCTCTGGCAGGAATTTAACCAGACGGATGCCCAGGAAAGCTCCCACCAAAACGAACGGTATGGCACAGGCATCAATGGCCAATGTGGTGAGATTGATGTTGTGCCAGGCGAATATCTGAAGGGGCAGTTTGAGGTAGTTCACGCAGAGGAAGAACCAGGCGTTTGTTCC
>JAFSNR010000172.1 GCA_017443345.1 Prevotella sp. | reverse complement strand
TTTTTAATTAAAAGCATTATGAACAAAAAGCTATTTTCATGGAAAGCTCTTGCAGGCTTAGCTCTGCTCGTAGCCATGGGTTTGACTTCATGTAAGCAAGGTACAGAGGTTGATCCTAACGATCCGTACAACACCAAGACACCGACTCAGCCTGGTACATCTACTAAGGGTGGCGACTTGGTATTTACAATCACAAAGACTGCTGATCTCGCTTCATTGTGGGCATCTTACGATGCAACCAAGAAGGCTGAGCTTATTAAGAAGAATGAGTTGAACATTGTCATCAACTCTGGTTCTTATAAGCTGGACGGTGCTGTCCTCACACTTCCTGCATTCTTCGACAAGCCAGCTAACCGAGTTCTGAACATTACTTTCAATGGTAATTTCCAGGATGCAGACAAGCAGCCTCTGAATCTTGACGCTTCAACCAACCTGTCTGGTGCTAAGGTTAACATTACTCTTCCTGCTCAGACATTCAACATGGGTCTTGACGCTACTAATGTAGCAGCTACTCTTACCTCTGCAGGTGCTACAATTGGCACTTTCGCCGCTGCAGCAAATGCTAACAAGAACAACG
Source organism: Prevotella sp. (assembly GCA_017443345.1). Taxonomy (GTDB): domain Bacteria; phylum Bacteroidota; class Bacteroidia; order Bacteroidales; family Bacteroidaceae; genus Prevotella. The sequence goes on along the minus strand of JAFSNR010000172.1, from coordinate 38,348 downwards.
CTCTGACTATCGGCAGTGGAGTAACTGTTAAGGGTATTGATGATGCTTCTACAGGTGCTATCGTTAAGGGCGCTGGTGATATCGTTGCTCTTATCGTAAACGGTGCTCCTACTTTCGTTACAAAGAAGGGCTTCAAGGTTGGTAACCAGGATACTTATGTTACAAGTTTGATCATCAACACAACAGGTCTTACCATTACCAACGACAAGGATACTCCTCTTGGTGACATCACCATCAACAAGAATAAGGACCTTACTTTAGGTTTTGCTGATGCAAAGATCAACAGCGTAGTTGGTACAAAGGCTGCTGAGGGTACATTGAATGTAGCCAACGGTAAGGCTCTCGGCAACATCGCAATTGTTAAGAATGTAACAGTTAATAGTGCTGACGGAAGCAATTTCGCAGTTAAGAGCGACATCTTTGACGGTGTTAAACTTAATGGCACAGCTGATGTTACAGCTGCTTCTGTAAAGAACGTTGAGTTTGGTGGAGGTGTTAACATTAACTACGATGCTGATAACAAAACATATGCATTAGCAGGATGTACATTCAACACAGCAACTTGGATATCTGTTACTGGTGCAATTGTGAAGACAACGACTCCAACTAAGGTTACATATCAGTGGGATATCAACAATCAGAAATGGGTTGTAGTTACTGGTGCTCTCTTCCCTGCAAACGCAAGCGATACAGGTATCGAGGTATCTGCTAACGATGTAGCCGTAAATGCTGCAGGTGCCATCACAAAGGGTGCTGACAAGATTGGTGACCACAAGGTATTTACCATCGTAACAGGCACTTCAATTACTCTCCAGCCTGAGAATTGTGCTCTTACACTTGACAAGTGTAAATATGGAAATGATGCCATTAATGATGCCAACATCAACAATGTTATTGCTCCTTGGGCTATTGGTGGTGTAGATCCTACATGGCTTGCTGTTTCAGTTGACGGTACAGCATACTCATGGAAGAAAGGCTCAGCTTGGTGGGTACTCGTTAAGTAATCAATAAACAATAACACTCTATAATCATTGCGCTCCTGATTCAGTTCAGGGGCGCAATCTTTTTATACAAACAGATGAATTAAAAAGGATAGATTTGTCTATCCTTTTGACACAAATTCGAGGGGTCACCCTGCGAAAGAACAGGGGATGCTAAAAGGCTATATTATTGTCGTGCAAATTGATTGATGAATGTCATCCTAAAGCACCAAATAACCGCTTTGACATTAAGCCTAGAATAGTAAGTAAGCGAAAGAAACTAATATTATTTCTTCAATTCGTAGAGAACGTTAAGCGTTGGGGTGTAGGTATTCTTGAGGGTGATGGTCACGAAACCACGCTCGAGTTCGAACTTGGCAACCTTGTGATCATCCTTCAGGATAGGACAATTGGGCCAGGCACCTGTTTCCTTCTCGAAATCGTCACGCAGCGCCTGCCACATACGACGCGTACTATCGTTGGTAGAGAGAACCCAGTTCTCCTGCACAGCCTGGATCACACCATCTGCCTGTCCCAGCAGCACATGATACTTCTCCGTAGGACTCTTCAGGACCACTACCCTACCCGTAGAATCAGGAGACGCAGCAGAATCGACAGCGAATCCACGCTGTGCCAACGAGTCGATAAAGACATTCAAGGGCAGAGATGTGGACAATCCACGATAGAGAAAATCAGACTTCTCACTGTTGCAGGCGCAGAACGCCACAAGGGCCAAAACGGCAAAAAATAGCTTCTTCATACTGATACAAATTAATAATTTGTTGCAAAATTACTAAAAAATATCCATTAACTCCAAGCATTTCTCAATATTTTTGTAACTTTGCGCCCAAATGTCGATATTCAGCATATTTCTATCAGCACTGACCTTAGTGCCCACTAACGAGGGTGACACCATCCAGACAGAGCGTCTGGACGAGGTAGTTGTCGTCTCGAATTCAGCCCGTCAACGCGTTCAGAGCGTACAGACTGGTGCAGAACAATTGAAAATCAAGGAACTGACAGCCTCGCCCCAACTCTTTGGCGAGCGCGATATCATGCGATCACTGCAACTCCTGGCTGGCGTCAAGGCAGAGAGCGATGCTTCGAGTGGATTCCAGGTGAGAGGTGGTACTTCTGCCCAGAACCAGATCCTGCTCGATGGTACACCCGTCTACAACGCAGGCCATCTGGGAGGTCTCTTCTCAGCCTTCAACGACGATGCCCTTGCAGCTGCCACCTTATATAAGGGATTGTTGCCTGCCCAATACGGCAGTGCCTCATCGGCAGTGCTCGACATCGTAGGCAAAACTGGCAACAAGAGCGAATATCATGGTGGTGCCTCCATTGGTATCCTGGCTGCAAAGGCGACCTTCGAAGGTCCCATCGTTAAGGACAAGGCTGCCTTCCTGGTGACAGCCCGTCGTTCGTATATGGACTGGTTGCTGAAGCTATCGAAGGATTTCAGTGGCAACACGCTCTATTTCTACGACTTGAACGCCAAGGTCGATTGGACCATCAACAGCAAGAACCAGCTCTTCTTGACCTTCTTCTCAGGCAAGGACGAAACGGGACTTGACAAGATGGTAGACCTGAAATGGAACAACCTCTCAGCCAGTTTGAAATGGCTGCACTACTTCAACGATAACAGCTACTCGCAGTCGAACGTCTACTATAGTGGCTACGGTACTGACAACGGTACGGACCTGTTGGGCATGAACCTGTGGTTTGCAGGACATATCCGTCAGACGGGTTTCAAACAGGATCTCCACTTGGGACTGGGCAAGTATAAGATCGACGCAGGACTGCAGACAGCCCTGATGAACGTGAAATCAGCAGAATGGAGGAAAGTGACCCTCGAGGAGAAGGAACAGCGAAAGGCCTGGGACAATGCCATCTGGGCAAACCTCGTCTTCCCACTGACAAAGAAAATACACGTATCTGCAGGTCTGAGACTGACGGCCTTTATGCCACTGGGAGGCTCGCTCTACTACGACATCGATCAGAACGGTGACATCGAGTGGTACTATAATTATCCTGACAACAGGGTCATCAAGACCTATCTGAATCTGGAACCCCGTCTGAGTCTGAACTGGCAGACTTCAGACCTCACCTCTATTAAATTAGGATACACGCGTACCTCTCAGAATGTACATGCTCTGCGCAACCAGAGTACCTCTACCCCCTTCGACCGTTACACGATGAGCAGTAACATCATTAAACCAGAAGTGGCAGACCAGGTGAGTGGTGGTTTCTTCCTGATGACCCCCTCGCAGATGTACGACTTCTCGATTGAAGGCTACTACCGTCATATTAACAATGCCCTCGACTATCGTGATGGCAAGACCTTCAGCAGTGAGATTGAGATAGAGCGACTGATCCTGCCTGGTGAGGGTAAGGGCTACGGTGTGGAGCTGACAGCCAGAAAAAATGGTGGTAAGCTGACAGGATGGATGAACTACACCCTCTCGTGGTCGAAGACAAGAGTCGACGGGGTGAATGGTGGCAAATGGTATAACGCCAACAACGACCGTCGCCACGATATCAACATCGTAGCCATGTATCGTCTGAGCAAGCGCTGGACCCTGAGTGCTGCCTGGGTATTCAATACAGGACAAGCCTTCACAGCCCCCAGCGGCAAGTACCAGATTGAAGGCAACTGGATCTTCTACTACACAGAGCGTAACGGCTATCGTGCACCTGACTATCACCATCTGGACATCGGAGCCGTTTGGAAGAGACAGAACAAACATACGACGGTTGAGTGGGCTTTCAGCATCTACAACCTGTATAACCACTACAATCCCTACCTCATCAACTTCGAGGACCGTTCTAAGTCAGGTACTTCAGCTGTGCAGTATTCACTCTTCGGCATCGTACCGTCAGTCGCATTTAACATTAAATTCTGAAAAGGCATGAAAGCAAAGATATATACCCTATTGTTCATCTGTCTGAGCCTCTGCAGCTGCGAGAAGACTATTGACATGGATTTTCACAGCATCGTGCCCCTCTACTATGTGGAAGGCTGGATCACACCCTATGAGACCATCGTCCGCGTCAGCCAGACCAAAAACATGTCGGATACGACCTCAGTCTGTGGCATCAACAACGCCAAGGTCACCATCACTGACGAGGATGGACGTACATTCGATGTACCTTACTCAGACAGAGACTATTACATCTCTGACGAACGTGGAGAGGTAGGCAAGACCTATCGTCTCGACGTCGAGGTCGACGGACAGCATTTCTCATCTACCTCGAGGATGTACAGGATGGCACAAATCAATTCTTTCCGTCTGATCTGGAAGAACATGCTCTCAGAGCGTTACATCTTTGGTGATGTCAGGCTTCAGGATTTCCCCAACGAGGTGAACTACTATTATATCCACATCTATCGCAACGGCATTCCCTATCGCAGTGCCGTGTTGAAGGATGATACGAACCCGGGGGGAGAACTGCAGCAGCTCTTCGCCTTTAACAAGGAAGGAAGTACGGATCAGGACAGACTGAGAGAAGGAGATGAACTGGAAGCAGAGGTGAGAACCATCGACGAACGTTCGTATGAATATCTCTACTCGCTCCTGCTGATGGACAATACAGGAACCAATCCTATCGACAACTTTACTGGAGGATGTCTGGGGTATTTCAGTGCTTTCAGTGGTGTTGGACGAGGGATTGAATTCCGTACAGAATATGTAGAAGAAGAGGAGTGATTCAATTGAATCACCCCTCTTTTCTTAATGTCATCTGTACACGAACTCCACTGACGCCTATCTCCTCGGCTTCATAGCTGATAATCAGCGTGGTTTCCGTAAACGAGCGGACCAAGGCGAGAATCGTTCCTCGCTGTCCGTCCTCATTGGTGAAATCCATCTTCAGGTTGCTGTTGTCGCACTTGTATTCGCCAGTGAAGATGGTCTCGCCAAGTTTTCCTAGAACCGTAAACGAGCCTGTACGGATCATGCCGTTGTAGGTACCGTCACCATTGAAGATAAACTTGTCGTAGCTGAACCTTTCAGGTGTCCATCCTGGATCATCAGGGTCTTCAGGCTCAGGAGCTCCCTCGATGATGACATCGCCAGGTCCCCAGCCACGCTGCCAGGTGCCAACGATATACTCACCCAGGCGCTCGCCATTGTCGTCGCCTACGCCACAGCCCGTCAATAAAAGGAGAAGAAGGCCAGCTAGACTGGCCTTCCTCAGTAACTTAACCATATTACTATTTAACATTTCCTACTTTTACGAGATACTCTGCAATCTGAACGGCATTCAGAGCTGCACCCTTGCGGATCTGGTCGCCAGAGAGCCAGAATGTCAGACCACAGTCATCGCTGAGATCCTTACGTACACGACCTACATAGATATCATCCTTGCCAGCCGTCTCGAGGGGCATGGGATAGGTCAGTGTGGCAGGATCGTCCTTCAGTGTACAACCAGGGGCTGCTGCAATCGCCTTCTGAGCTTCCTCGACACTAATAGGCTTCTCTGTCTCGATCCAGACACTCTCTGAGTGAGAACGTAATGAGCTGACACGTACACACATAGCAGAGCACTTGGCATCGGTATGCATGATCTTACGAGTCTCATTGAACATCTTCATCTCCTCCTTCGTGTAGCCATTGGGCTGGAACACGTCGATCTGGGGAATAACATTGTAAGCCAACTGGTGGGCAAACTTCTTGATGGTCTTTACCTCACCCTCTTCAACCATCTCCTTATACTGCTGCTGCAGTTCGGCCATCGCAGCGGCACCAGCACCTGAGGCACTCTGATATGAGGCCACATGGATGCGCTTGATGTGAGAGATTTGCTCCAGTGGCTGGAGAACAACGACCATCATGATGGTGGTACAGTTAGGGTTGGCAATGATGCCACGAGGACGGTTCAGGGCATCCTCAGCATTGCACTCAGGCACTACGAGGGGCACATCGTCGTCCATACGGAAAGCTGAAGAGTTGTCGATCATGACAGCACCATATTTCGTGATGGTCTCGGCAAACTCCTTAGAGGTACCAGCACCAGCACTGGTGAAGGCGATATCCACATCCTTGAAGTCATCGTTATGCTGAAGCAACTTCACTTCAATCTCCTTTCCCTTGAAAGTGTACTTACGGCCTGCGCTACGCTCTGAGCCAAACAACACCAGTTCGTCCATGGGGAAATCTCTCTCAGCGAGGATGCGCAGAAACTCCTGTCCTACGGCTCCACTCGCACCTACAATTGCTACTTTCATCTTGCCTTATCTTTTTATTTGGTTACAATTTGGCTGCAAAGGTAGATATTTTTTTTCATTTTACGAAAAAAATGCCTACCTTTGTAGCCGAAATGACATTATTATTATCATATTTCCCGATTACAGACCCCACATTAATCTTTTTTGTGGTGCTGATGATCATTCTGTTTGCACCTATCGTGATGAGTAAACTGCGTATTCCGCATATCATCGGTATGGTGCTCGCAGGTGTCGCTATCGGGCAGTATGGCTTTAATATTTTGGAGCGCGACAACTCCTTTGAACTCTTTGGACGCGTAGGACTCTACTACATCATGTTCCTCGCTGGACTGGAGATGGACACGGAGGGTGTGAAGAAGCATTCGCGTCAGTTTATGATCTTCGGACTGCTGACGTGTCTGGTGCCGCTGATCCTGACTTACATCATGGCTATCACGATCCTGGGCTATTCGTCTGCAGCCTCGTTCCTGCTGGGATGTATCATGGCATCGAACACGCTGATAGCCTACCCCATCATTGGGCGCTATGGTCTGCAGCGCCATCCGAGTGTGACCCTCAGTGTGGGATCCTCGATGATATCGCTGTTCCTCGCACTGGTGATGCTGGCGGCCATCTCAGGTTCGTTCAGCAAGGACAGCAACTGGCTGTTCTGGATCCTCTTCATCATCAAGTTCGCCATCTTCTGTGCTAGTAGCCTTATCTTGATTCCCAAGCTGACGCGCTATTTCCTGCGTCGATACAGTGATGCCGTCATGCAGTATATCTTCGTGCTGGGCATCATGTTCCTCAGTGCAGCCTTGTCAACAGCCATCGGCATTGAGGGGGTTTTCGGAGCTTTCTTCTCAGGTTTGATCTTGAATAGGTATATCCCCCACGTATCGCCCTTGATGAATCGCATCGAGTTTATCGGCAACGCTCTGTTTATCCCCTATTTCCTGATTGGTGTGGGTATGCTCATCAATGTCAGGATCCTGTTCTCGAGTGCCCAGATTCTGTGGATCGTGTTCCTCATCGTGTTTATCGGCACCTTCGGAAAGGCTGTGGCTGCCTATATCTCCAGCCTGCTGTTCAGAAAGCCTAAGGCTGACGGACATATGATGTTTGGTTTGACCTCAGCTCATGCTGCTGGTGCCATCGCGATGGTGATGGTGGGTATGAGACTCGAGGTGGCTCCTGGCGAATACCTCGTGAGCGACGATATGCTCAACGGAGTCATCATGATGATTCTCTTCACTTGCGTGATCAGTACCCTGATGACGGAACATGCCTCGCAGCAGATCATCATTCAGGAGAAGAGTCATCTGACGGCAGAGACGCCCAAGGATGATGACGAGAAGATCCTGCTCTGCGTGAAGTATCCGGAAATCGCCCCACAACTGCTCTACCTCTCGCTGCTGATGCGTAACCAACGACTTGGCAGAGAGGTCGTTGCCCTGAACGTGGTCTATGACGACAAGAACAGCAACAAAGCCCGTGAACAAGGGCTCAGACTATTGGAGAAACTGCAGCAACAGGCCAGCGCTTCAGAGGTGAAGGTCCAGACGCAGGTACGTCTCGCCACAAATATTGCCAACGGCATCAAACACGCCTTCCGTGAATTTGCCTGTTCAGAGATTATCATGGGCATGCACGTTCATACGGATATCAACCCCAGGTTCTGGGGAGAATTCATTCAGAGTCTCTACAATGGTTTGAATCGTCAGATTGTGCTCATGCGATTTGTTCAGCCCATGTCGACACTACGCCGTATTCAGGTGGCAGTACCTTCCAGGGCTGAGTTCGAACCTGGTTTCCATCGTTGGCTGGAGCGTCTGAGTCGTCTGGCAGGACAACTGGACTGTCGTATCCAGTTCCATGGGCGCAACGAGTCACTCGTACTGATAGCCCAATATGTGAACAACCGCCATTCCAACGTCAGGGCAGAATATACGCCCATGGAACACTGGAATGAACTGCCGAAGCTGGCTTCTGGCATCGCTGAAGACCATCTGTTCGTCGTCGTGACAGCGCGTAAGGGTACTATCTCCTACAAGAATGCCCTTGAACGGCTGCCTGATGAATTGCAGAAGCATTTCTCAGGCAAGAACCTGATGATTATCTTCCCTGATCAGTTTGGTAATACCAAGGATGAGCGCATGAGCTTCACGGAGGCTCAGCACCATGAGGAGAAGAGTATCTACGACACAATTCTGCGTTGGATTCATGAGAAACGAAAAGTGAAGAAGTGAAAAGTAAAAGGTTATGATTGACGTTAAGAATATCACCAAAAGTTTTGGCTCACTACAAGTACTGAAGGGCATCGACCTCCACATCGACAAAGGAGAGGTGGTAAGTATCGTTGGCCCCAGTGGTGCAGGTAAGACCACACTGCTGCAAATCATCGGCACACTGGATCGTCCTGACAATGGACAGGTTATCGTAGATGGCATCGACACCATTAAACTCTCCACCAAGAAACTGGCTGATTTCCGCAATCAGCATCTGGGATTTGTGTTCCAGTTCCATCAGCTACTTCCAGAGTTTACGGCCATCGAGAATATCATGATACCTGCCTATATCGCAGGAGTATCACAGAAACAGGCTCGCCAACGGGCTAAGGAACTGTTGGACTTCATGGGGCTCGCTGATCGAGCCACCCATAAACCCAATGAGCTCTCAGGTGGCGAGAAACAACGCGTAGCTGTGGCTCGCGCATTGGTAAACAACCCAGCCGTGATCCTCGCAGATGAACCTTCTGGCTCGCTCGATACGAAAAACAAGGAAGAACTCCATCAGTTGTTCTTCGATCTGCGCGACAAGTTCGGACAGACTTTCGTCATTGTCACTCACGATGAGACGCTGGCAAGTATCACTGACAGAACCATCCATCTTCGCGATGGCCTCATCGAGGATTCTGCCTCTGAAGAATCTTCTCTTAATTCTCAATTCTCACTTCTTAATTCTCAGACATGCTCAGACTCGGAGACTACAATACCCTCAGAATAGTAAAGTCTGTAGATTTCGGACTTTATCTCGACGGTGGTGAAGAAGGTGAAATCCTGCTTCCCCAACGCTATGTAACAAAGGACATGCATATCGATGACGAAGTCGAGGTGTTTATCTATCTGGATCAGGAAGAACGTCCTGTGGCTACCACTGAGCATCCCTACGCCAAGGTGGGCGAGTTTGCCTCGCTGGAAGTGGCTTGGGTCAACCAGTTTGGAGCTTTCCTGAAATGGGGACTGATGAAGGATCTTTTTTGTCCGTTCCGTGAACAGAAACAGCGGATGGCACTGGGACAACACCATATTATATATATCAAGGTGGATGAGGACAGTTATCGGCTGATGGCAACAGCGAAGGTGGAGAAACAACTCAGCATACCCACGACAGCGGATCTGCCTTCACTTACCCATGGTACTCCAGTGGATGCGCTCGTATGGCAGAAGACTGACCTGGGTTTCAAGGTAATCGTCAACAATAAGTTCCAAGGACAGATCTACGACAATCAGATCTTCCAACCTCTACATAGCGGAGACAAGCTGACTGCTTACGTAGACCATGTACGACAGGATGGTAAAATCGATCTCACCCTTCAGCCAACAGGTCGTCAACAGACACTCGACTTTGCCGAAGTGCTGCTACGCTACCTCTATGAGAACGATGGTCGCTGCAACCTCAGCGACAAGTCGCCTGCCGAACTGATCTACGACCGTTTCCACGTTTCTAAGAAGGCCTACAAGAAAGCCATCGGCGATCTCTATCGCCGACGGCTGATCATTATCGAGGATGACAGTATCCGCCTCGTTCCCTGAACGGTATGAAAAAATACAATATATAACTAATAACAATTAACAGCATTACAATGATGAAAAAGTTTTTAGTTCTGGTGGCAGCCGCTATGATGGTTGCAGTGAATACAAGTGCACAGAATGAGAATCTCCACCATGAGATCAGTCTGTCTTATGGCGTGGGTAGTATTACACAGTTGGGAGGAGGTATCGGTGAAGGTCTGGCCAAGGCCATTTTCTCCGATAGCGAGTATAACGACGGTTTTATCTTAGGCCCGATTTCCGCAGAGTACTTCTATCATTTCAACAATCCCAGGCTGGCCCTCGGTGGCTTCGTGTCATATTCAAAATGGGACAGTGATGTTATGAAGAGGAGCGGAAACAAAGACAAGGTGGGCGAGCGCAAGCGTAATTACATCGCTGTAATGCCGGCCTTCAAGTGGTACTGGAGCTTGAAGAACACCTTCGGTCTCTATTCCAAGGTTGCCGCCGGTGCCGCGTTCCTGAACAGCACAGAGAAAGATTTTGCAACAAACAAGTCGACAGATAGTAACGGCACCTACTTCATGTTCCAGCTCTCATTCATCGGTGTGGAGTTTGGCAAAAAGTTCCGTGGTTTTGCTGAGGCAGGCGTTGGCGAGCAGGGCTTCCTCTTAGCCGGTATCAGGTATAAGTTCTAACCCTGACACCAGCGGTATAGACCTCGTTTAGAAAATACGTCCTACCAAACGGAAGGTCAAGACGGGGAACACCTTGATTCTGCTGACAATACTGAGGGCATCGTCAAGCTCATCGCCTACCCTGTCTGGTTCCAGTCTTTCTCCATTGACGACCACCCTGGGACTACCCCAGAACTGTACACCAAGGTCGAACTGACACCCGATGCGCTTGCGAGGTACTGCACGGCCGAAACCCAGTCCGAGATATGGACGGAAGCCTGACACCCTGATACGAGCATCGATATTTCCTTCTTCGTCAGGGGCAATGAAATAATCACCCAGGACCAGACCTATGGGCTGCAAACCATTTTGCTTCACGACTTCCTGTGCATCAGGATTCTCCATGGCGTTGTTCCACATCGTAATGGGCATCATACTGCCTTCATGACGGTTGTGAATGTTGATAACCGTTCCTGTACCCACATGGAAACCTGTAGTCAGATGGAAATTACTGTGACGGGGGAAGGGATAATAGTCTACAAGTATATGTCCTGCCGTCAGTTTCGGTTTAACACGCAGATCCACCACATCTGGCATCTGCATAGGGACTTGCTGGTCATCAGACAGAACCTCATTCAGTTCTTCAACATACTTCACGAGATCTCCTTTCTCCCAATTCTGGATTCTGGAGCCAAGGTGCATATTGGAAAACATCTTGATGGCTGGCCAGATATTGAGACCTGCCCTAATGCCGAAATAAGGGGTCAAAACAGTAGAGGCATTAATGCTAAGGGCTGTTGTCCCTACACTAATGCCTATACCTAAATGATTGAAAATCAACTGGTCATCTTCCTGTGCAGAGGCAGGAGCCAAGCTCATGCCTAAGAAAGCTAATAGGACCAATAGTTTCTTCATCTCTCTTTCTTAGAATTCTGCTGATTTGGGGGTACGCGGGAAAGGTATCACGTCACGAATGTTCTGCATACCTGTGACAAACAGGATGAGACGCTCGAAACCGAGTCCGAAACCTGCGTGGGGACAAGTACCCCAGCGACGGGTATCGATATACCACCAGAGATGGGTCTGATCCATCTCACGACGATTGATCTCAGACATCAGCTTGTCGTAGCTTTCCTCACGAACAGAACCTCCAATAATCTCACCAATCTGTGGGAACAGCACATCGGTACCCTGCATGGTAGGACCAGGAGCCACAGCACCCTTGTAACCAACAGAACCACCGTCGGCAGTATCTTGATTCTGCTTCATGTAGAACGACTTGAAAGCACGTGGATAGTCTGTCATGATGACAGGTTTCTTGAAGTGCTCCTCAACGAGGTAACGCTCGTGCTCTGAAGCCAGATCATCACCCCAGTTGCAGGGGAACTCGAACTTCTTACCGTTCTTGATAGCTTCCTGAAGGATGTTGATACCCTCAGTATAAGGCAGACGAACAAAAGTCTCCTTCAACACACCTTCCAGACGGGCAATCAGGGTCTTGTCGATCATCTGATTCAGGAACTGCAGGTCGTCCTTACAGTTGTCAAGCGCCCAACGAACACAATACTTGATGAAATCCTCCTCAAGGTCCATCAGTTCTTCCTGATCGAGGAAAGCCACCTCAGGCTCTACCATCCAGAACTCTGCCAAGTGGCGAGGGGTATTCGAATTCTCAGCACGGAACGTAGGTCCGAAGGTATATATAGCACCCAGGGCTGTAGCTCCAAGCTCACCCTCGAGCTGACCTGATACCGTCAGTGAGGTCTGCTCACCAAAGAAATCATCGTCGTAGATAATCTTGCCTTGTTCGTCCTTCTTCAGGTCATACAGGTTCTTGGTAGTCACCTGAAACATGTTGCCTGCACCCTCACAGTCGCTGGCAGTAATCAGCGGCGTATGGAAATAGAAGAAACCATGCTCGTGGAAATAAGTATGGATAGCCATTGCCATGTTGTGACGGATACGCATCACAGCACCAAAGGTATTGGTACGCAAACGCATATGGGCGTTCTTACGCATCACCTCGAAGCTCTGGCCCTTCTTCTGCATAGGATAGGTGTTATCGCAGAGTCCATAAATCTCCAGCTGAGTAGCCTGGATCTCACTGCTCTGACCGGCTCCCTGACTCTCTACCAGCTTACCCTCAGCACAGATACAGCTACCTGTGGTGATCTGCTTCAGCAGTTCCTCATCAAACTGGCTGGGATCAACAACGACCTGTACGTTCTTGATGGTCGAACCATCATTCAGGGCGATAAAGTCAACTGCCTTAGAGCTGCGGTGCGTACGCACCCAGCCCTTCACGCAGACGTCCTTACCGTATTCTGTGCTTTTCAGCACATCGATAATCTTAGTTCTTTTCATCTCTTTTCTTTTCTAGATATACTAGTTATACTAGTCTGACTAGCCAAACTAGTTATTACTCGTAAGCGCCCATGCGCAGACGATCTACTTCCTCCTCTGTCAAGTAGCGCCAATCACCACGCTTCAGGTTCTTCTTGGTGAGTCCTGCAAACTGAACACGATCGAGCTTCTGAACGCGATAGCCGAGGCTCTCGAAGATACGACGAACGATACGGTTCTTACCACTGTGGATCTCAATGCCTACCTGCTTCTTGTCTGTAGGATGTGCATACTGAACATCATCAGCCTTGATCTCACCGTCTTCCAGCTGGATACCTTCAGCAATCTGCTGCAGGTCATGAGCCGTCACGTTCTTATCAAGGTAAACATGATAGATCTTCTTCTTCAGATACTTCGGATGTGTCAGCTTTGAAGCCAGATCACCATCGTTGGTCAGAAGGAGCACACCTGTGGTGTTACGGTCCAGACGACCTACGGGATAGATACGCTCAGGACATGCGTTCTTCACGAGATCCATCACAGTCTTACGCTGCTGAGGATCATCACTGGTCGTTACGTAGTCCTTCGGCTTGTTCAGCAACACATATACCTTCTTCTCGATGGTAACAGGCTGATCGTGGAACTTTACCTCATCCGTGCGGAGCACCTTGGTACCCAGTTCCGTTACAACCTCACCATTCACCGTTACAACACCTGCCTGGATGAACTCATCTGCCTCACGACGGCTGCAGATACCTGCATTTGCCAGGAACTTGTTCAGACGAAGGGGCTCATTGGGATCGAAGTTAACCTCCTTATACTCAATGCGCTTCTTCATCGAATACTTAGCATTGGGATCGTAATCGGCAGTACGCTGACGTGGGCCCTTCTTGAAACCACCGCCACCATAAGGCTTGCCATAACCTCCCTGCTGGGGACGCTGGCCATAGCCACCCTGACGCTGCTGACCATAACCACCACCCTGAGGACGCTGGCCATAACCACCCTGAGAGCGCTGACCATAACCGCCACCCTGAGGACGCTGGCCATAACCGCCCTGAGAGCGCTGACCATAGCCGCCACCCTGAGGACGCTGACCATAACCACCCTGAGAGCGCTGACCATAGCCACCACCCTGAGGACGCTGGCCATAACCGCCTTGGCGCTGCTGACCATATTCACCCTGCTGGGCATTATAGTTGTTACGGGGACGATAACCACCATGCTGCTGAGGTGTGCTACTCTGCAAACCTGCACCAAAACCTTCTGGGCGGAAACCTCCCTCGTCATTGTTGCTGCGATAATTCGGACGCTCATAGGCTGGACGCTGTCCGGTGTGAATACGTGGACGTGGTGAACGTCCTGGACGGAACTCTTTCTGGAAACCGTCTTGTGAAGTCTCTTCTTGCTTCTTCTCGTTGTTCTCGAAATCCATTGTCTTGTCTGTTTTAATTGTAATTACTTATTATTGTTGGTATGGTTGGTCAAATACCTGTATAGCTAGCTGGCGTAATAGCGCGAAGTTCCTCTTTCACTTCTTCGCTGACCTCTAAGGTCTCGATGAAGTCACGGATCTTCTCACCCGTCAGCTTCTCATTGGTACGCGTCAAGGCCTTCAGCGTCTCATAGGGATTAGGATAAGCCTCACGACGCAGAATAGTCTGGATAGCCTCAGCCACTACGGCCCAGGTATTATCAAGGTCCTCCTGCAGTTTCTCCTCGTTGAGGATAAGCTTACGAAGTCCCTTCAGCGTACTCTGGAACGCAATCAGTGCATGTCCCATGGGTACACCGACATTACGGAGTACGGTAGAGTCTGTCAGGTCACGCTGCAGACGACTAACTGGCAATTTGGCTGCCAGGAACTGCAGAATGGCATTGGCAATACCCAGGTTACCCTCTGAATTCTCATAGTCGATGGGGTTCACCTTGTGTGGCATTGCACTCGAACCTACCTCTCCTGCCTTAATCTTCTGTTTGAAGTAATCCATAGAGATATACATCCAGAAGTCACGGTCGAGGTCGATGATGATGGTGTTGATGCGACGCATGGCATCAAAGATGGCACCCAGCCAGTCGTAGTTGGAGATCTGAGTCGTAAACTGCTCGCGCTCCAAGCCCAACTTCTCACTGACGAAACTGTTACCGAACTCACGCCAGTCATACTGGGGATAAGCCACATGATGGGCGTTGAAATTACCTGTAGCACCTCCGAACTTAGCTGTCACGGGAGTCTCCTTCAAGGAACGGAGTTGTTCTTCCAGACGGTATACATACACCATAATCTCCTTTCCCAGACGAGTAGGAGACGCAGGCTGCCCATGAGTCTTAGCCAGCATCGGGATGGTCTTCCACTGCTCAGCATAGTCGTTGAGCTGCTCTATCAACTCCTCGAGGAGCGGATAGTATACCTGCTCGAGTGCCTCCTTAATAGAAAGTGGCACACTGGTGTTATTAATATCCTGTGAGGTCAGACCGAAATGAATGAACTCCTTATAACCTTCGAAGCCACCCATTTCATCAAGTTTCTCCTTGATAAAATACTCCACGGCCTTGACATCGTGATTAGTCACCTTCTCAATGTCTTTTACCCGCTGGGCATCAGCAGGTGTAAACGCACGATAGATGTCACGGAGTTGGTCGAACAGTGAATGGTTGATCTGTTGTAGTTGAGGCAATGGCAGTTCGCACAATGTGATGAAATATTCAATCTCCACACGTACCCTATACCTGATTAAGGCGTATTCTGAAAAATACTCTGCCAGTGGCTCTGTCTTACTCCTGTAACGGCCATCAATAGGCGAGATGGCTGTCAGCATACTTAAATCCATGTCTTAAATAAAATAGTCCTAATATTCGATAATTATCTTCTTTCCTAAAGCGCTTTTAACCCAAAACCGCAACCTCAACGGCTGCGGGAGGGGTTCTTTTGTGTTGTGGGCGCTGAGGGATTCGAACCCCCGACCCTCTGCTTGTAAGGCAGATGCTCTAAACCAGCTGAGCTAAGCGCCCCTTAGTTATGCAACGTCTGTGCATATTTTTATTTCGGATGCAAAGGTAAGATAAAAAAATGAAACTGCAAAATTTCTTGCTTGAAATTTTGCAGTTTCTATCAAATTGTCGCTGATTACAGCTGATAAAGCTCACTAGCCGACATCAATTCGACCTTTTTCTCTGCCAGAATCTTCTCGCAGGCGTCCAGGTCAGACGGACGGATAATGACATGAGCCACATCACCGTTGGCAAAAGAGTACATGTACTCAATAAATACACCATTGGCAGAGAGATGTCTCAGCACCACTGCCAACGAACCACTCGTATTGGGACACACGAAGCCGATCACATCTGTAATCTTCACGGCGAAGTGGGCCTCTTTCAACACCTGATAAGCCTTATCAGGATCAGAAACGATACAACGCAGGATGCCGAAGTCACTGTTATCGGCAATACTCATTGCAGAAAGGTTGATACCGGCTGCTCCAAGGGCGTCAGTAACCTCAGTCAGTCTTCCAGACTTGTTCTCAAGGAAAATGGATAGCTGTTTTGTCTTCATATGCTTATAGTTTTTATCACCTTATTATATTATAAATTACGTTTATCAATCACACGCTTGGCCTTGCCTTCAGAACGTTCGATCCCCTTAGGCTCCACCAGCTTCACCTTGAAGCCCAGACCAATGACACTGCGCAACTCTGCCTCGAGCTTCTTCTGCAGACCAACCATCGTCGCCATGTCATCAGTGAAGTACTCGTCCTTCACCTCAACCTTCAACTCACTGGTATCAGTATTGTTCACACGGTCTACTGTCAACAGGAAGTGGGGTTCATACTCAGGCAACTTCAGGATAACATCCTCGATCTGAGACGGGAAGACGTTTACACCACGGATAATCAACATGTCGTCACAACGTCCCAGAATACGGTCCATACGTACCAATGTACGTCCGCAGGCACACTTGTCATAGTGGAGAGCCGTCAGGTCATGGGTACGATAGCGCAACAATGGCATACCCTCCTTGGTCAGATGGGTAAAGGTCAACTCTCCCAACGTGCCTTCTGGCAGAGGCTCTCCTGTATTCGGATCCAGGATCTCGGGATAGAAATAGTCCTCATTGAGGTGGGTACCGTTCTGACACTCACACTCATAACCTACTCCAGGACCTGCAATCTCACTCAGACCGTAGATATCATAAGCCTTGATACCCAACGATTCTTCCAACTTCGCACGCATCTTCTCCGTCCAAGGCTCAGCACCAAAGGCTCCGATCTTCAACTTGAACTCACTACGAGGCCACTCACATTCTTTCATGGCTTCTCCCAGGAACATGGCATATGAGGGGGTACAACAGAGAATCGTCGTTCCAAAATCATGCATCAGCGTCATCTGCTTCTGCGTGTTACCTGAAGAGATAGGAATCACTGAAGCACCAATATTTGTGGCACCATCGTGAGCACCGAGACCTCCCGTAAACAGACCATAGCCATAAGCCACCTGGAAGATATCTTCCTTCGTAGCACCATAGGCGGTAAAAGCGCGGGATATAGCCTCCGACCACATAGCCAGGTCCTTACGCGTATAAAGCACCACCACAGGTTTGCCTGTCGTACCACTGGATGCGTGGATACGTACTATCTGGCTCATCGGCACTGCTGCCAGTCCAAAAGGATAATTGTCGCGAAGATCAAGCTTGTTTGTAAAAGGCAACTTCACGATATCGTCGATACTTTTGATGTCGCCCGGCTCCAGTCCCATTTCCTGGAACTTCGACCTATAGAAAGGTGTGTTATAATAAACATAATGCGCCATCTTGACAAGACGCTGGCTCTGGATTTCGCGAAGCTGCTCGCGGTCCATGCATTCAATGCTTTGATTCCAAATCATAGTCCAAATATTTAGTTGTTTTGTTGATGTCCAACTTTTCAGCGTACAAAGGTACGCAAAAAAAAATGATTAAACAACAAAAAGAGAAAAAAAATAGGATGTGATTTCTCACATCCTAACTTCTTGTGGGCGCTGAGGGATTCGAACCCCCGACCCTCTGCTTGTAAGGCAGATGCTCTAAACCAGCTGAGCTAAGCGCCCTTAGTTTTTCTAAGCGGGTGCAAAGGTACGACATTCTGACGACATGAGAAAATAATCAAGCAAAAATCTTTCGATTGATAACACTTTTTAACCTTTTAACCCAAAAGTTGCTCAATATCTCCCTGTGGCAGTATACAAAGGATAGCTTTCCCGTCAGGAGTATAATTGACGTTTGAGCAGGAGAAGAGTTCATTAATCACATTCTCCATCTCCTCGTTATTCAGAATCTGACCATAAGGAATCGCTGCACTACGGGCCAGACTCAGTGCCATCTGGGAGTTCAGCGAGTCGATGGGATTCTGGGCATCACTCACCATCTGACGGATCAACTGTACTGGATCAAGCCCTTCGATACCCGCAGGTACGCCATTAATGGCAAAGGTATGTCCACCAAGATCTGTCAGGTCAAAGCCAATATGCCCCATATCTGTCATGAGCTGTTCTACGACCACAGCATCTGAGGGCGAGAAGGTGACGGTCTCAGGGAACAGCAGTTTCTGAGTCTTAGCCGTATGCTGACTCAGTTCCTTGATATAACGCTCGTAGCGGATACGGATATCTGCACGATGCTGATCGATAATCATCAGTCCCGACTTCACGGCAGTCATCAGATATTTGCCCTTATACTGGTAATGGGCAGGCGATTTCTCAGAAAGAATATCCGTAGAAGTATGTGCCTGCAATGGTTCCTGCTCCTCATCGAAGAACGACTGCTCCGAACTCTCACGCTGGGGAACAAGACCATCATAAAGCGATTCCCAGGAGGGATCTATCGTACTAGAAGAACCAGAAGATTTAGAGAAACTAGATTTCCCCGAAGTTCCTGCATTCTTGAACGGATTATAATCTGGATTATAGTTTACACGGGGTGCTGAAATCTGATCACGACTGGGATCGAAGACAGGGATATCAGGACGTCCCTGAGTATCAAACTCGATAGCAGGTACCTCACAGAATTTCCCGATAGCATCGCGTACTGAAGCAGAGAGAATCTGCCAGATAGCCTGCTCATTCTCAAACTTGATCTCTGTCTTCGTGGGATGGATGTTGACATCGATCTCCGAGGGCTCTACCTCGAAATAAAGGAAATAGGGGATTTGCATACCCTCAGGAATCAGCCTGCCATAAGCTGAAATCACAGCCTTATGGAAATAGGGATGCTTCATATAACGCCCGTTCACGAAGAAATAGTCTTGTCCACTCTTCTTCCGTGCACCCTCAGGCTTACTTACGAAACCTCTGATCGTACACATGGCCGTCTGCACCTCCACTGGTAACAGATCCTGATGATACTGTTTGCCAAACACGTCAGCAATACGTTGGCGAAGGGTGCCTGGACGCAGGTTCAACAACTCCGTACCATTATGATGTAAGGTGAAATGGATATCGGGATAGACCAAAACAATCCGTTCGTAAGCTGTCAGGATATTACTGAGTTCCGTAGCATTGGTCTTCAGGAATTTCCTACGGGCAGGCACATTGAAGAACAGGTTCTCCACCTTGAAATTACTGCCCACAGGACAGGATACTGGGTCTTGAGAGAGCACCTTCGATCCTGCGATCATCAGTTGTGTACCGATTTCGTCTTCCTCACGGCGTGTCTGTAACTCCACCTGCGAAACAGCTGCAATAGAAGCCAGGGCCTCACCACGGAAGCCCATCGTGTGGAGGGCAAAGAGATCGGCTGCTTCCTTGATCTTCGAAGTGGCATGACGCTCGAAGGAAAGACGGGCATCAGTCTCTGACATACCCTTGCCGTCGTCAATCACCTGAATAGAGGTCCTACCTGCATCTACCACCAGCACATGGATGGTCTTGGCACCTGCATCCACGGAGTTTTCCACCAACTCCTTGATCACAGAGGCAGGACGCTGTATCACCTCTCCAGCGGCTATCTGGTTGGCGACACTGTCAGGCAGAAGACGGATTAGGTCACTCATCAGCTAATACTTTCTTCTTGGGACGCCAGTTAAAGATATCATAACGGTCCAATGGACGGACATAGTTATACCACACAAAACCAGGCAACTGCTTACGGTCAGCAGGAATCTGATTCAGGGGATACATCGTACCTGAGGTCTTGGGGGTCCATACCTTCTCCAGCTTACGGTCCTTCAGATACATACGAAGTTCACTCGTCTCCTGATAGTTATAGATGATAGGAACGCTATCGCCTTCCTCAAAGTAATAGCCTATCAACACATTATCCTTGGCCTGCGTCTCACGGATATTGCCATCGACGAAGTAGGCAAACATCTGCTTAGATACCACCTGGTTAAAACAAGTTGTATCACTCTGTAGCTGCTGGATGGAGAAGCAGTTGTCAATGATATGGGCATGGTCTATCACGGAGTCCCTCAGGAATACCTCGATACGATCACCCACCAGTTGCTGGTTCTTGTTCCAAACGATGGGATCATAATACATGGTCATACAGGAGTCGAGCGAGTTATAGACCAGTGAATCACAGACGGCCTGCACATCCGTACGATAGGCACGAACCTTATGATAGGCGTGGATCTTACGGTACATGGAATCCGTATCAATGTTAAAGGTGATAACCTTGAAGGTATCGGCATGCATGAAGAGCGAGTCGCCCTGCGAGAAATCAATAGCCACCGCACTGTCCGTAGTCATGGCATAACCTGTATTCTCATAATACTCGCCATAATTTCCAGTCAGCTTGTTCTTGTTGACGGAGTCTACATAAATCACGTTACGGAAAGCCTGACTGAATTCCTGCTGACTGTCATAGTAGACACTGTCGCCAACAAGCATCTTACCACCGTTAGACAGTACCGAGCGATCCATCAGTCTGGCACGATCATTCTTCGTGTCATAATAGCCCTGCTCGGAATAGATCGTACTCTTACCCGAAGTAATATGCGAAGGTCCCACGATATGGGCCATCGAGATACTGGTATCGTAATAGAGGGTATCAGTGGTGAGGAAGAACTTCGGACTCTTCATCTTCACGTCGTAGTTGAAGACCGACATTTTCGTCTTCGTGTTGTATTCGCCCCAGTCGGAAGTCAACTCCGTCTTACCGTCGATCATCTTTCCGCCTTCAAAGAAATAGGCATTGTCATAAAGACGGTCAAAGTCGAGACTATCCGTATAGAGGGTGGTCTTCTTATGCTTGAGCACCACGTTATAACGGGCACGGGCTAACTGTTCGTTACCATCGTAATAGGCATAGTCGCTCGTGAGTGACACCGTGTCACCCTGATACATCCTCACATGCCCGAAGGCCTCAAACGAGTTACTGGCCTCATAGAAATAGGCGCTGTCGCAGTAGAGTCGTGCACCCTGATGGGTGAAGTGCACCTTACCGTTGAGAATCGTGGCATCAGGATTCACATACTGGTCGAAATGGAGCACGTCGGCATGGACCAGATACACACGTGTATCCTGTACCTTGGCCTTCCTACGGACAGGACGTTTCTTCTGCTTCTGTGTGAAAGCGGAGGCCATCCCCAACGTCAGGACAATCAACAACAAAAAGATGAAAGACTTCTTCACTCTTTACTTTTCACTTTTCACCTCTACTTACTCCACCCTTCGTATTCAAACTTACAGTCTGCAAACTCAGGGTTCAGGCGCGTGTATACATTCTTGATCTTGTTGACCACCCATTCATGGATACGCTCATCACGTCGTTTGTTCAGCACAACGTCCTTCAGTGTCTGGAAGTCCTCTGTCACCGTGGCTTTATGGCCGTCGATACGGTTCTTCAGCTTCGCAATCACACAGACGGTCTTTCCACGCTGATTGATCATCGTAAAGGGTTGTGAGATCTGTCCCACCTTCATGGTGTCCACCGCCTTCGCAATCTCCGATGGCAGGTCCTGCATACGGAACTTCGAAGAGGTATGACCAGTCTGCATCATGTTCGTCGACATCAGACCCTTACTGTTCCTCGTATCCTTATCATCTGAAAGGATGGGAGCAGCCTCCTCGAAGGTATATTTCCCTGCACGTAGATCATTGGCGATGGAGTCCAGACGAGCGATAGTCTTCTCTGTAGCCTCGTCGGATACCAAGGGCTTACGGAGAATATGGCGCACATTCACCTTGTCACCACGTTTCTCGATCAACTGGATGATATGGAAACCAAACTCTGACTCCACAATCTTCGAGACCTTCTTCGGATCAGTAAGGTTAAAGGCCACCGTGGCAAAGGCAGGATCGAGCGTACCACGTCCAGCGAAACCTACCTCACCGCCACGACGCGCTGTTCCTGGGTCTTCGGAGTAGAGTCGTGCCAACGTCGAGAACGAGGCCTCACCTTTATTGATACGTTCTGTATACTCACGCAACTCGTCCTTGATACGGTCGAGCTCCTCTTGTTCGATTCGTGGAGTCTGCTGGATAATCTGCACCTCCACCTCCGTTGGCACGAAGGGGATACTGTCGGATGGCAGATCCTTGAAATAACGGCGCACCTCTGCTGGTGTCACAGCGATATCCGAGACGAGCTTCTGCTTCATCTTCTGAACCATCTGACGATCCTTCAGTTCCTCACGCAACTCACTTCTGATCTGTGAGATGGTCTGATGCTTGTATTCCTCCAGACGCTCCCTGGAACCGTCAACCATCTCGAGCCAATAGTTGATCTGCTGCTCCACTTCCTGGGCCACATCGGCATCAGTCACTTCGATACTGTCTATCTCGGCCTGGTGCTTAAAGAGCTTCTGCACAGCTATCTGTTCGGGTATCGTACAATCGGGATCCCCACTCCACTTCATACCTTCCATAGAGGACTGGATGCGCATCTGCTCAACGTCGGATCTAAGGATGGCCTCATCGCCTACAACCCATACGACCTCATCAACAACGGAGCCGATGGAGTCCTTGGGTGTCGCTGCCATCCCCATGAAAGGAACAGCTGCCAGCATGGCGAAAAAACAATTCTTTAATAATCTCATGGGTGTTGGTTTATTGTTTTCAATACAGATTCATTGATGACTACAGGATAACGCTGACGAAGACGGGCAACCCACTCTTTCTCCAGCAGATCCTGGTAATCCTCCACGACCTGATTACGGACGTCGGTATAGTCATCGGGGTATTTCTTCAGTTTCTTGCCATAGACAGCGTCGATGGGATAATCCTGACTAGTATTACTAGAATTACTAGTACTACTAGAACTACTAGTTTTAAACACCATCCTGTCTACCGTCGCGTTGTCACCTGCCTTGAAGATACCTTTCTCTACGCGGATTCGGATGATGGAATCAGGATTGAAGGTTGTGCGCAGTACCTCTGCCCATTGGTCAAAGGGCAGGTTCTTCACACACTTCTTCACTGCCTTCACGTCTTTCTTATCCTTTACATGATAAGCGATGCCCTTGAACCTGGGCTGATCCCAGATATAGTCTTTCTTGTGTGACTCGAAATAGCGTTCCAAGGCGGCCTCATCTGCTGCGGCCTTATCCCATACCTCACGACTGCTGATCTCATAAAGCAAGAGGCCGTCGTGATATTCCTTGAACAGGTATTTCATGTCATTGTCGACTGCTGCCAGAGAGTCTGAACGTGCCTGCATGATCTCTTCAGCTGTCAACTGTCCCTCTGACGCATTGACCATGTGTTTGATACGCGACGAGGCGATGGCCTCACGGATCCCCTGACGCTCCAAGGCATTCACGAAGTCTGCGCGCAACGAGTCATAGGGCTCCAACTGCTTACGGTCTTTCATCAACACGATATGATAACCCACAGGTGAGAGGAACGGTTGACTCATCTGTCCCTTCTGCAGGGAGTAGGCTACATCCTCAAACTCCTTGAAAGTCTGATTCGGACCTATCCAAGGCAGCAGGCCACCATCCTCACCTGAAGCTACGTCGTCAGACAACTTCTTGGCCAGCTCCTCGAAATCGGCACCAGCTTTCAGAGCCTGATAGACAGAGTCGATTCTGTTCTTTACCAGCTGCTGTTCCTCCTGCGTGGCCTGAGTAGACAACTTCAGCAGAATATGGGCAGGTCTGACAAGACCACGTTCTCCGATATTCTCCTTGATGCGCTGATACAGACGCTGGGCATCGGCCTCAACATCGGCATCCGTGACAAGGGTGGGACGCACCTGCTGGTCACGATACATCGCATACTCCTCCTTGAACGAACTCATGGTGTCGAGCTTGGCATCGAGTGCCGCTGCCACCTTCAGTTTGTAGTTCACGAAAAGGTCGACATATTCCTCCACACTTTTCTTATCAACGACATCCTCTCCGTTATTCTTGTTAAAGGAGTACTCAAACTCGGAGCGGGGTACATCGACTCCTGCGACAGTCATCACGACTGGATCATTGCTTTGGGCAAAAGACGCAGCAAACGGAACAACTGCACTGAAGGCAGCTATGATGAGTTTCTTCATTGTCTGTCGTTTACCTTGATCAGTCGTTGGGTCTTGAATAGTTCGGTGCCTCACTCGTGATCGTGATGTCATGTGGATGACTCTCGTTCACACCAGCATTGGTGATACGGGTGAACTTGGCGTTATGGAGCTGTTCGATAGTAGCAGCACCACAGTAACCCATACCTGAACGCAGACCACCAGTCATCTGGTAGATCACCTCCTGAACGGTTCCCTTATAAGGCACACGTCCTGCGATACCCTCTGGCACGAGTTTCTTCACCTCCTTGGTGTCACCCTGGAAATAGCGGTCCTTCGAACCGTGCTTCTGCTCCATGGCCTCCAACGAACCCATACCACGATAACTCTTGAACTTACGTCCGTTGTAGATGATGGTATCACCAGGGCTCTCCTCAGTACCTGCTACGAGCGAGCCGATCATCACACAGCTACCTCCAGCAGCGAGGGCCTTCACGATATCACCTGAGTAACGCAGACCACCATCAGCGATGAGAGGCACACCCGTACCCTTCAGGGCACTGTATACATCATAGACGGCACTCAACTGGGGAACACCCACACCAGCTACGACACGGGTGGTACAGATACTACCTGGGCCGATGCCTACCTTCACACTGTCAGCACCATTCTCCATCAACATCTTGGCAGCCTCACCTGTAGCGACGTTTCCTACCACGATGTCGATATTGGGGAACGACACCTTGGCCTCTCTCAGCTTCTCGATCACTGACTTCGAGTGACCGTGAGCGGTATCAATCACAATCGCATCAGCACCTGCATCTACAAGGGCCTGCATACGGTCGAGGGTATCGAAAGTCACGCCGACACCTGCCGCTACACGCAGACGACCTTTCTCATCCTTGCAGGCCATGGGCTTATCCTTGGCCTTCGTGATGTCCTTATAGGTAATCAGACCGATCAGACGATTGTCCTTATCCACAACGGGCAGTTTCTCAATCTTGTTCTCCTGCAGGATCTGGGCTGCAGCAGTCAGGTCTGTCTGCTGATGAGTGGTCACGAGGTTCTCCTTCGACATAATCTCCTCTACAGGACGATCCAGACGACGCTCGAAACGCAGGTCACGGTTCGTCACGATACCTACAAGATGACGATCATCATCTACCACGGGGATACCGCCGATATGATACTCCGACATGATGTCGAGGGCCTGAGATACTGTGGCACCAACGGGAATAGTGATGGGATCATAGATCATACCGTTCTCAGCACGCTTGACGATAGCCACCTGACGGGCCTGATCATCGATCGACATATTCTTATGGATGACACCGATACCACCTTCACGGGCAATGGCGATGGCCATCTGCGACTCGGTGACGGTATCCATCGCTGCTGTCACAAACGGGATGTTCAGCTCGATGTTCCGCGAGAAGCGGGTTTTCAACTCTACTGTCTTGGGCAGTACTTCCGAATAAGCTGGAATCAGCAGGACATCGTCAAATGTCAAGCCGTCCATTACGATTTTGTCATCAATAAATGAAGCCATATGTTTATACCTTATTATATATATACTCTTTTAATTGGCCATCTCCGAGATGAACTTGATACGAACGAGACGGATCTCGTCCTCGGTGTATTCCTCACCGAGCTCATCCTGGGCCACACTCAACTTATCAGTATCCGACTCACTGAAATAGTCGTAGATATCATCGACGTGGTCTTCGTCCATCACCTCCTCCAGGAAGTAGTCGATGTTCAGTTTCGTACCACTGTAGACAATGGCCTCCACCTCGTCGAGAAGTTCCTCGAACTCCAGGCCCTGGGCATCGGCAATGTCGTCGAGGGCTATCTGACGGTCTATGCTCTGGATGATCTTCACCTTGAGCATCGACTTCTTGGCTACCGTACGTACACGCATATCCACCTGACGCTCGATACCATTCTCATCACAGTAGGCCTTGATCAGGTCTACGAACTCCTGGGCATACGGCTGTTTCACCTTACCTTCTCCCACACCCTGGATATTCTTCAGTTCCTCAAGGGTCACAGGGTAGTCTGTAGCCATCTGCTCGAGCGATACATCCTGGAAGATGACGTATGGCGGACGCTGCATACGCTTCGATACCTTCTTACGCAGGTCGCGCAGCATCGCACTCAACGTGGGGTCGAGGGCACTGATGCCTCCTTCGTGATCCAACGGATCGTCCACATCCTGGAACTCGGCATCCTTCACAATCATGAATGAGGTGGGACTCTTCAGGAACTTCTTACCTGCCGAGGTCACCTTCAACAGTCCGTAGTTCTCCACCTCTTTCTTCAGGTAGCCTGCGATGAGGGCCTGACGGATTACGGGATTCCATATCTTATCATCGTCATCGGCACCTGCGCCAAAAAGTTCCTGGGTCTCATGGTGATGGGCCAGAATCTCGTCAGTCTCCTTACCGATAATGAAATCGATGACATAGTCTGAGCGGAAGTTCTCCTTGATGGCGAGGATGGCATTCAACGTGATCACCAACTGGTCCTTTGCCTCAATTTTCGTCTTGGGATGCAGACAGTTGTCACAGTTGCCACAATTATCCTTATTATAGACCTCACCGAAGTAGTGTAACAGCATCTTCCTGCGGCAGACGGAGGTTTCCGCATAGGCGGCAGTCTCAACGAGCAACTGACGACCGATATCCTGTTCTGCCACAGGTTTTCCTTCCATGAACTTCTCGAGCTTGTCGAGGTCTTTGCTGGAATAGAAGGCCAGACAGATACCCTCACCACCATCACGACCTGCACGACCAGTCTCCTGATAGTAGCCTTCCAGCGACTTGGGGATATCATAGTGGATCACGAAGCGCACATCTGGCTTGTCGATACCCATACCGAAGGCGATGGTAGCCACGATGACGTCGATATCCTCCATCAGGAAGGCATCCTGTGTCTGGGTACGGGTGGTCGAGTCGAGACCTGCATGGTAGGCAGCAGCCTTGATGTCGTTAGCCCTGAGGATGGCAGCAAGCTCCTCCACCTTCTTACGCGAGAGACAGTAGATGATGCCGCTCTTGTTCGGGTGCTGTTTGATGAACTTGATGATATCCTTGTCCACATCCTTCGTCTTAGGACGTACCTCGTAATAGAGGTTCGGACGGTTAAACGAACTCTTGAACTCCGTGGCGTCGACAATACCGAGGTTCTTCTTGATGTCCGTACGCACCTTGTCTGTAGCCGTAGCCGTGAGAGCGATGACAGGTGCAGGACCTATCTCGTTGATAATCGGACGGATACGACGATACTCAGGACGGAAGTCGTGTCCCCACTCTGAGATACAGTGGGCCTCGTCGATGGCATAGAAGGATATCTTCACCGACTTGAGAAACTCCACATTGTCCTCCTTCGTCAGCGACTCTGGTGCCACATAGAGCAACTTCGTATGTCCTGCCAATACATCGGACTTCACCTGATCGATCGCCGCCTTGTTCAACGAGGAGTTCAGATAATGGGCCGTACCTTCGTTTTCACTGAGGTTGGTAATGACATCCACCTGATTCTTCATCAGCGCAATCAGCGGAGAGATGACGATGGCCGTTCCCTCCATCAACAGCGAGGGCAACTGGTAGCACAGCGACTTTCCGCCTCCTGTAGGCATGAGCACGAAGGTATCCTTACCATCCATCAGATTCTGGATGATCCGCTCCTGATCGCCTTTGAATTTGTCAAATCCAAAATACTTCTTCAGGGCTTCGGTGAGATTCTTTTTTTCTGTCATAAAGATCTAGTTCTTAGGCTTCTAATTTTTGTAAATGGGTCTTATCGAGTTGTTCGCGGATATACTTATCCGTGACTTCGAATTTCTTGACTCTCCTGGAGGGTATGTCGAACATGGCGTCGATCATCACACTCTCCACAATCGAGCGCAGTCCACGTGCTCCAAGCTTATACTCCACGGCCTTGTCGACAAGGGTGTCCAGCGCTTCCTTCGTGAACGTCAGCTCCACACCGTCCATTTCGAAGAGCTTCTTGTACTGACGGATGATGGAGTTCTTCGGCTCTGTGAGAATCTTCTTCAGGGCCTCACGGTCGAGGGGATTCAGATAGGTGAGCACTGGCAGACGGCCAATGATCTCAGGGATGAGTCCGAAAGACTTCAGGTCCTGCGGCACGACGTACTTCATCAGGTCGTTCTTGTCGATCTGACGCACGTTCTGCACGGAGTTATAGCCCACCACGTGGGTGTTCAGTCGCTGGGCGATCTTACGCTCGATACCGTCGAAAGCACCACCGCAGATAAACAGGATGTTACGGGTGTCCACGTGGATATAGTCCTGATCGGGATGCTTGCGCCCACCCTTGGGAGGCACGTTGACCATCGTTCCCTCAAGCAGCTTCAACAGTCCCTGCTGCACACCCTCACCACTCACGTCACGGGTGATACTCGGGTTGTCGCCCTTACGGGCTATCTTGTCGATCTCGTCGATGAAGACGATACCATGCTGGGCTGCCTCCACATTATAGTCTGCCACCTGCAACAGACGTGTAAGGATACTCTCCACGTCCTCACCCACGTAACCAGCCTCAGTGAACACCGTGGCGTCGACGATGGTAAAGGGCACATCGAGCATCTTGGCGATGGTACGGGCCAACAGCGTCTTACCTGTTCCCGTGGAACCCACCATGATGATATTGCTCTTCTCGATCTCCACACCATCCTCGTCAACAGGCTGCTGCAGACGCTTGTAGTGGTTGTAGACAGCCACTGAGAGATAGCGCTTGGCCTCATCCTGTCCGATGACGTACTGATCGAGATAATCCTTGATTTCCTTGGGCTTGGGCACCTTCTTCGCCTTGCCGCTACCGCCTTTAACCTTCGGAGCGTCCGTCAGGTTCTCCTGCACGATGCGATAGGCCTGCTGTGAACAGTCCTCACAGATATAGCCGTTGATACCTGTGATCAACAGCTTCACCTCGCGCTCGCTTCGCCCGCAGAAACTACATTTCTTTGCTGTCATTACTTCTATTACTTCTTACGGATAAGCACCTCGTCAATCATGCCATAGGCCTTCGCCTCCTCTGCCGTCATCCAGTAGTTACGGTCTGAGTCGGCATAGACCTTGTCGTATGGGGTATGTGAATGATCTGAGATGATCGTGTATAACTCTTTCTTGAACTTCAGGATCTCCTTGGCCTCAATCTCGATATCCGATGCCTGACCCTGTACACCACCAAGGGGCTGGTGGATCATCACACGGCTGTGGGGCAGAGCCGAACGCTTGCCCTCCGTACCTGCCACGAGCAGCACGGCACCCATCGAGGCGGCCATACCTGTACAGATGGTAGCCACGTCACTCGAGATGAACTGCATCGTGTCATAGATGCCAAGACCTGCTGTCACACTGCCACCAGGCGAGTTGATATAGATGCTGATATCCTTACCCGAGTCTACGGAGTCGAGATAGAGCAACTGTGCCTGGAGCGTATTGGCGGTATAGTCGTCGATCTGTGTACCGAGGAAGATGATACGGTCCATCATCAGTCGTGAGAACACATCCATCTGGGTCACGTTCAACTGACGCTCCTCGAGGATATAGGGATTCAAATACTGGGCCTGTGCCTTCATCACGTCGTCGAGCGTCAGACCGTCCATGCCTAAATGCTGCGTAGCATACTTTCTGAAATCGTTTCTATTGTTCATATTCATTGTCCTTTTTTCTGTTCACTTTTTACCTTTCACTGATAGAAAAAGAGGTCATCGACCTTCAATTACTCGTGTTTGGGACACAAAGATAATCAAAAAAGTCGATAACCTCTCTAAAATAGGGGTTATTTTTTCCTAAAAAAACTTATTTTTCTGACATAAGCTTGTTAAACTCCTCCAAAGTGACCTCTTTTTGATTCAATTTGACCACATTTTTGAGGGTTTCGGTCAGTTTCTGGTCAACAGCGCGATCAACAAAGTTGTCGATGTTCTCACGCTTCTTCAACTGCTCGGCAGCATAGTTCTCGAGCACGTCATCGGGAACGTTGCTCATACCATACTGGGCGAACTGGGCACGGATGGCTTCCTTGGCTACTGCCTTCAGGTCGTTCTCCTCTACCTTAATATTATTAGCGTTGACCAGCTGCTCCTTGATCAGGTGCCAGCCCAGCTCATGAATGCTGCCCTCGAAGTTCTTCTCCACATAGTCAGCACCCTTGTCCTTGTTGTTCTGCAGCATCACGCGCTTCAGCAGAGCCTCGGGGAACTCGAGCTTGCCTACCTTCTCCTCCATGTACTTGCGCACGTCGAGCATGAACTTATAGTCGCTGTTCTGCTGCAGCTGGGGAGCGATGGTCTCGGCAATCTTCTCACGGAAAGCCTTCTCGTCAGCAACAGTGCCCTCACCGAATACACGGTCGAAGAGCTGCTGGTTAACCTCTGCGGGCTGGAAGTGACGGATCTCGGTGATCTGATAGCTGAAGTCAGCAGTCAGGTCCTTCACGTCGTCCTTCTGTACCTTCAGCAGGGCAGCTACCTCGGCATCGTTGTCGGGATAGGCCTTCTTGGGGTTGAAGGTGATGATATCACCAGGCTTGGCACCGTCGAAGAGCTTCTTCTGGTCCTCAGCCTTGATATAGGCAGGCATGACCATACCACCCTCAGTGGTGATACCGCCTTCCTTGGTGTTACCGTTCTCGTCGAGCTCGCGCAGGTCACCAGTGAGGGTATCGTTACCGCTGAAGACGTCGGCCTTCACGAACTCACCTGCCTGAGAGGCGTACATCTGTACCTGATCGTCGATCAGCTTGTCCTCCACCTTGATGGTGTAGTAGTCGATCTTGTCCTTGGCGCTGAGCTCAGCCTGGAACTCAGGGGCTACGGCGATATCGAACACGAAAGTCAGATCGGCGTCCTTCTCGAAGTCCTGGGGCACCTGCTTCTCCTGGTTGGGAAGGGGCTCGCCCAGCATCTTGATATTGTTCTCCTGGATGTATTCGTACAGCTTCTCACCGAGGAGCTTGTTCACTTCCTCTACCTTAACGGCTGTTCCATACTGCTTCTTAATCATACCCATAGGAACCATACCTGGACGGAAACCAGGCACCTGTGCCTTCTTACGATAATTCTTCAGGGTCTTCTCTACCGCTTCCTGGTAGTCTGCCGCCTCAATGGTCATCGTCAGCAGACCATTGATCTTATCGGCGCAATCAAATGAAATTTTCATCTTCTTATGTACTTATTTATAATATGAATTCGAATTTTTTGGGGTGCAAAGGTACAACTTTTTAGTTGAGAGTTGATAGTTTAGAGTTTATAGATGATTACTTTTAATATAATTTAAGACTTTTTAGCCTCCCGTTCTTCTGCGAGTTTCTGGAAATCCTTCTTACGGAGCTCGAAGGACTCCGTCAGGTACTTCTCACGGACGATCTTGTTAGCTGCGAGTTCCTCAGGCGTACCCTGGAAGAGGATTCGACCCTCGAACAACAGATAGGCACGATCGGTGATGGCCAGCGTCTCGTCTACGTTATGGTCTGTAATCAGAATGCCGATATTCAGGTATTTCAGCTTGTAGACAATCTGCTGGATATCCTCCACGGCGATGGGGTCTACACCTGCAAAGGGCTCGTCGAGCATGATGAACTTCGGCTCGATGGCCAGACAACGGGCAATCTCTGTACGACGGCGTTCACCTCCCGAGAGACGGTCTCCCGTGTTCTTACGCACCTTCTCCAGACGAAACTCGGCTATGAGCTCCTCGAGCTTCTTCAACTGGTAGTCACGGGGCTTACCCGTCATCTCCAGCACAGAGAGGATATTGTCCTCGACACTCATCTTACGGAACACCGAGGCTTCCTGGGCCAGATAGCCGATACCAGCACGGGCACGCTTGTACACGGGGTATTTCGTCACCTCCTCGTCGCCCAGGTAGATATGACCGCCATTGGGCACCACGAGACCTGTCGTCATATAGAACGAGGTGGTCTTTCCTGCACCGTTAGGACCCAGAAGTCCCACGATCTCACCCTGCTTCACGTCGAAGCTCACATCATTGACCACCGTACGCTTTCCATAGCGTTTCACGAGGCCTTCCGTGCGTAATACGATACGTTCTTCTTCCATAATCGGCGACAAAGGTACAAAAAAAAATAGAAATCTCTCAATTCTTCATTCTAAATTCTAATTTTTTATTATCTTTGCAGCGAAATTTTAGAAAAGAGCATGTTAATAATGAACTGGCTGACCACCTTCGGTCGTTACCTGATGCTGATGGGGCGAACTTTCTCGCGACCCGAACGCATGAGGATGTTCCTGAAACAATACGTCAAGGAAATGGCGCAACTCGGTGTCAACTCCATCGGCATCGTCCTGCTCATTTCGTTCTTCATAGGTGCCGTGATCTGTATCCAGATGAAGCTGAACATCCAGAGCCCCTGGATGCCCCGTTGGGTATCGGGCTACACCACTCGCGAGATCATGCTCCTCGAGTTCTCCAGCTCCATCATGTGTCTCATCCTGGCAGGAAAGGTGGGCTCGAACATCGCCTCGGAGATTGGTACGATGCGCGTCACCCAACAGATCGACGCCCTCGAGATCATGGGTGTCAACTCTGCCAGCTACCTCATCCTGCCGAAGATTGCAGGCATGGTATCCATCATGCCATTCCTCGTGATCTTTTCCTCGGCGATGGGTATCGTGGGCGCCTACGCGACATCGTATATCGGCCATATCATGCCCCCTGACGACCTGACGCTGGGTCTGCAACATGCGTTCAACCCGTGGTTCGTATGGATGTCGATCATCAAGAGCCTCTTCTTCGCCTTCATCATCTCCAGCGTACCAGCCTTCTTCGGCTATACCGTCGAGGGTGGTAGCGTGAATGTGGGCAAGGCTTCCACCGATGCCGTCGTCTCTTCGAGCGCCCTCATCCTCTTTAGTGATGTCTTCCTAACACAACTTTTGTCATGATCGAGGTAAAGCATTTATATAAGAGTTTCGAGGACAAGGATGTCCTCAAGGATATCAACACCACCTTCGAGGATGGCAAGACCAATCTCATCATCGGACAGAGTGGTTCAGGCAAGACGGTATTGATGAAAAATCTTGTCGGATTGCTCGATCCCACGAAGGGCGAGGTACTCTACGACGGACGTGACTTCGTTCACCTCTCGAAGCACGACAAGGTGATGATGCGTCGCGAGATGGGTATGATCTTCCAGAGTGCTGCCCTCTTCGACTCACTCACCGTTCTCGAGAACGTCATGTTCCCCCTCGACATGTTCTCCACGATGACACTCCGCGAACGCATCCATCGCGCCAAGGAGTGCCTGGACCGCGTTAATCTGAAGGATGCCGACGAGAAGTTCCCTGGCGAGATTTCTGGTGGTATGCAGAAGCGCGTGGCCATCGCACGTGCCATCGCACTCAATCCGAAGTACCTCTTCTGCGACGAGCCCAACTCAGGTCTCGACCCCAAGACCTCACTCGTCATCGACGATCTGCTCCACTCCATCACGCAGGAATACAACATGACGACCATCATCAATACCCACGACATGAACTCAGTGATGGGTATCGGCGAAAACATCATTTTTATTTACGAAGGCGAGAAGGCCTGGCAGGGTGAGAGTAGCATGATCATGAACTCCGACAACAAGAAGCTCACGGACTTCATCTTCGCCAGCGACCTGCTGAAGAATATGCGCCAGATTGTGATCGAAAACGGGCTTCATTTATAAATAAGGTGGAAATTTAGCCCGTTTTTCGCAAATTCTTAAAAAATTTTTTGTCCAATTCGGATTCTTTTCGTATTTTTGCACCAATTTAGTATTAATGTGTAGAAATATGAACCTCAACCGCTGGCTGATCATGCTACTCCTGAGCATCTCAACGGTCTCGATTTTTGCTGACGAGACCGAGGAGTACAGGAAGGCGCTCGCTAAGGCGACAGGGGCTGATCGCATCAACATTCTGCGGAAGCTCTACGACCTCAGCCTCGAGTTCGACGATGTCGACTACCAGCTGCTCTGCATCAACCAGATCATCAACGAGTGCCAGAAGCAGGGAGCCACCGAAGAGGAAAGTGACGCCAGGGTGCAGAAGATCATCCTTTTCTACAACAACGACCTCAACGACTCCATCTACGAACAGGTACCCCCTACCCTCGAATTCCTCGCAACCATCCAGAACTGGAAGAACTACTACGAGACGTGGACCATCCTTGTGGAGACTTTTAACTTCGCTGGACAGACCAACACGGGTCTGAAGGAGGTAAACGCCATGTACGAGGATGCCAAGAAGCGCGACGACCGCTATGGCATGGGTATGGCCTACTACGCCATGGGTAACGTCTACGCCAACATGTACAACCACGAGGAGGCTGCCAACTCCTACCAGAAGAGTATCGACCTGCTCATGAATATGGAACCCAAGCCCTTGCAGCTCTCCGATATCTTCGCCTACTACGTCGACGTGCTCGAACTGCAGCACAACTACAAGAAGATCAAGGAGGTGACCAAGATATGGGGAGAATTCATCGAAGGCTACTATAAGGTAGAGAACAACGAGGCCGAGAACCGCAAGGCTTATTACTATCTGGGCTGTGCACAGGGTGCGCTGGGTCTCAACGAACTCGACAGGGCCTCGGAGATGCTCGACGAGGTGAAGAAACGCTGCACGAGCGAGGAGGGCTACCTCAACCAGAAGTGGCTCTACTACCGTGGCGAACTCTGTAAGAAACAGGGCTTCTTCGAGGAGGCACTCGCCCTCAACGATCGCCGCATGCGACTGCTCGAGGACACCAGCGACAAGTCGGAGCTCATCCGTGTCAGAAAACAGCGCGCAGAGATCTTCGAGGGACTCGGACGCTATAAGGATGCAGCCCGCATGTACAACGAGATGTACATCATCAACGACTCGATCAACGCCCACGATACGAAACGACAGCTGACGGAGATGAACACCCTCTTCCACGTCGACGAGCTGAAGATGCAGCAGGCTGAGGAGAAGGCTCGCCTCGAGATGGAACAGGCACGCCAACAGCAGCTCAGCATCATCATCATCGCCTCGATCATCGTGATCGGCCTCAGCATCTTCATCTACTTCCGCATGCGCTCAGCCAAGCGCCTGAGAATCGCCCACGAGAAGCTCGAGGATGCACACGAGAAACTGGAGGAGACCCACAGCAAACTGGAGACAACCCACCAGGAGCTGCTCACGGCCTACGACCAGCTCGAGGAGACAACCATCGCCAAGGAGCGTATCGAGAGCGACCTCCGTATCGCACGCGACATCCAGAGCTCCATGGTGCCGCATACCTTCCCCGATCGCGAGGATCTCGACCTCTATGCCTCGATGACCCCAGCGAAGGAGGTGGGTGGCGACCTCTATGGCTACCACCTCATCGACGACCAGCTCTACTTCTGCCTCGGCGACGTGTCAGGCAAGGGCGTGCCCGCCTCACTCTTCATGGCACAGGCTACACGACTCTTCCGTACTCTCGCTGCCCAGAAGATGAAGCCCGAAGAGATTGCCACACGCATCAACGACGCCCTCTCAGGCGAGGACAACGAGCTGATGATGTTCGTAACGATGTTCCTCGGACTCGTCGACCTGAAGACGGGCCACCTCTTCTTCTGTAACGCAGGACATAACCCGCCCGTACTCGGCTCCGAATTCATCGACATGATCCCCAATGCCCCCATCGGCATGTGGCCAGGACTGGAGTATCAGGGCGAAGAAATAGCAGACATCTCAAACCGACCATTCTTCGTCTACACTGACGGACTCAACGAGGCGGAGAACCGCCAGCAGGAACAGTTCACTGACGAACGACTGCTCGACATCATGGCCAACACCCCCTTCGAGAGCTCCGAGAAGACCGTGGAGATGCTCAAGGCCGAGGTGGAGAAACATCGCGACGGCGCAGAGCCTAACGACGACCTCACCATGCTCTGCCTGTATGTGAAGAAAACTGAAGAAATCCAATAACAAACAGCTTATGAAAAAAGAGATTAAGATCAAAAACGAGGTAGGAGAACTGGAACGTGTCAACCAGTTCGTCGAGGAAATCGGCGAAGAACTGGGCCTCGACATGGAACTCCAGATGAACCTGAACCTAGTGATGGAAGAGATGGTCTCAAACGTCATCTTCTATGCCTATCCCGAAGGGAAGGTGGAAGATATCGAACTCGTGGCAGAGAGCGATGGCAAGGAACTGACCTTCGTACTGAGCGACAAGGGAAAGGAATTCGACCCCACACTGAAGGACGATGCCGATCCCAACGTCAACCCCATGGAGCGCGACATCGGCGGTATGGGCATCTACATCGTCAAGAACATCATGAACCAGGTGACCTACCAACGACTAGAAGGCAAGAACCTGCTGACGATGAAGAAGGAAATCTGAGGAAGGTTAAAAGCCAAAAAGGTAAAAAAGTAAAAGTAAAACATTAAACATTATAAGATTATGACACAGATTTTAAAAGAAGGTGGCAAGACCATCATTAAGACAGGATCACGTATCGACACAATGAACGCCAACCAGTTCGAGGCTGACATCCAGCCTGCACTCAAGGACGGTGGCGTAGACCTCGAAATGGACTGCACAGACCTCGTCTACATGGCCAGTTCCGGCCTCCGCATCATCCAGAAGACCATGCGTACCGTGATGCAGCTGAAGGGACAGTTCAAGATCACCAATGTCAGTCCTGAAATCTACAAGGTGTTGGCCATGACAGGCTTTACGAAGTTCATGAAGGTAGAACAGAAAAAAGACTAATCGCCCATGACTATCCTTGTAATCATCCTAGTCCTTATCATCGTCGGACTCGGCATCGCCCTCTACTTCCAACTGAAGGCTGCCAAGGGTCACGCCGAAGAGGGGGAACAGCTGCTGAAGGACTACCAGAAGCGTGTCAACGAGCTCGAGAAGCTCCTGAAGGACTATCGCGACCTGGAGCAGAACTTCGACAGCGTCGGACAGGGCTATGAGCAGGCCCTCCTCGCCTTCGACAAGATGGAGGAGGAGCGCCAGACCATGGCCAATGTGAAAGAGAAGCTCGAGGCACAGGTCAACGACCTCATGGGCGCCAAGTCGCGCCTGGAGCAGGCCATGATGCAGAAGAAGGACCTCATCCAGCAGTCTGCCGAGGCCATCAAGGCTAAGCTCGACTTCAACATGCCTGGTGCATCGCAGATTGCCCAGCAAGCCAACAACATCCTCAACATCAACGATGTGGAGATGGAAACAGCCATCGAGGCCGACGACAACTGCCAGGTGACGGAGATCATCCAGCAGGCCATTCTCGAGACGGGTATCGACAAGGTGGACTACTTCACCTTCAAGTGCCAGGTCGCAGAGGAGGCTCAGTACATGATGCTCTTCACCAACAAGGCCATGGCAACGCGCGTGCTCGTCAACCTGCTCGACAACGCGATGAAGTTCACCACCAGCGGCTCTGTCAACCTGCTCGTCAAGAGCGATGGCAACACCGTTGATTTCACCGTAGAAGACATGGGCCAGGGCGTTCCCGCTGACGATGCAGAGAAGATCTTTGAGCCGTTCACCAAGCTCAACAGCTACTTCGACGGCGCAGGCTGTGGTCTCACCGTAGCCCGCTCCATCGCACGCCGCCTCAACGGTGACGTGAAGCTCGATACCCTCTGCGCCCTCGGAGCCCGATTCATCTTCACCCTCCCCGTCTGAGCCACCAATACGATGGGCTTATTTCAAAATAAGCCTATCTTATTTTCACATAAGAGCCGTTTGTCCTCAGATAAACGGTTCTTATTTTTTGCGACAATGCGACAATGCGACAATTTGTAATTTCCCTAGAATTTGCGACATGGCGACACGGCGACCGGAAGGTAAATTTATATATAAGAAAAATCCGCCAAAAAAACCTTAATTATAATATATTATATATATTATATTAAAATTATATATATTATTATACTTAAATGTCGTTGATTTTGTCATT
>JAFSNR010000027.1 GCA_017443345.1 Prevotella sp. | reverse complement strand
ATTCTAAATAACGAAAAAGGAGTTGCGATTTCTCGTAACTCCTTGCTTTTCAGCCTTTTACGTGGCGCTTCAGGATGGGCTTGAACCAACGACCCCCTGATTAACAGTCAGGTGCTCTAACCAACTGAGCTACTGAAGCAGGTTTTGCTGTTAAGCGGGTGCAAAAGTACAGCGAATTTTTGAAACTACCAAACTTTTAGGCGAAAAAATTCAATGAAACCTAAATTTTTTGCAAAAAAGAGGGGAAAATGGAGGTTTTCTAGAGAGAATCATGTAATTTTGCACCGTCAAAAGAATAAGATAAGATGAGAATGAGAAGACATCTAACACTCGTTTTGCTGTTGCTGGGCCTGACGCTTTCTGCATCAGCACAGAAAAGTAAGGATCATCATTTCGAGGTGGGCAAGCATCTTGATATTTTCAATCAGCTGTACAAGAATCTTGAATTGTTGTATGTCGATACGCTGAATCCCAAGGAGACAATCGGCACGGGTATCAATGCAATGCTTAGGAGTCTGGATCCCTATACAGAATACTATGCACAGGACGAAACGAAGAACCTGAGGATGATGCTGACTGGGAAGTATGCGGGTATTGGGGCCCTTATCCGTAAGCATCAGAAGTTGGATCGTGTGGTCATAGATGAGCCTTATGCCAATATGCCTGCCGCTGAGGCTGGTCTGAAGAAGGGTGACGTGATTATCAGCATAGATGATACGTTGATGAACGACAAGACTGTGGGCTATGTGAGCGATCATCTGCGTGGAGAGCCAGGTACAAGCTTTCTGCTGAAGGTGATGCGTCCCTCGACAGGCAAGCTGATGAGCTTCAAGATTACGCGTCGTAACATCAAGTTGCCTGAATTGCCTTACTATGGTATCAGGGAAGGGAATGTTGGCTATATCAATCTGAATTCCTTCACAGAGGGGTGTGCCAAGGATATGCGTAGAGCCTTCATCGATTTGAAGAAACAGGGCGCTACGTCGCTGGTCCTTGACTTGCGAGGTAACGGGGGAGGTTCTGAGCAGGAGGCTGTCGATATTCTGAACCTCTGGTTGCCGAAGGGCATCACCGTTGTGGAGAATCGCGGTAAGGTGAGACAGGCAAACAAGGAATACAAGACAAGAGTAGAACCACTTGACACCGTGATGCCGATGGTAGTGCTCGTGAATGGTGAGACAGCTTCGGCCAGTGAGATTACCAGTGGTGCCATTCAGGACTTGGATCGCGGGATTATATTAGGTACGCGCACGTATGGAAAAGGTCTGGTTCAGATTCCCATCGATTTGCCTTATAATACGAACATGAAGGTGACGACCTCGAAGTACTATATCCCCAGCGGTCGCTGTATCCAAGCTATCAATTATAAGAAAGGTAGTGGCGGCTATCGCGAGCATATCCCTGATTCGCTGACGAAGGTATTCTATACTCGAAATGGCCGAGAGGTGCGCGACGGTGGCGGAATCAAGCCCGATGTGGAGGTGAAGACTGACACCATTCCGAATATTGCCTTCTATCTCTCTGCCTCTGGGCAGGACTCTACGGAGGTCATGTTCGACTATGTGGTGGACTATATCGCCAAGCACCCGACGATTGCCCCTGCTGCTGACTTCCATCTCACGGATGCTGACTGGCAGGAGTTCAAGGAGCGAGTCATCCAGAGTGGCTTTACATACGATCCCGTCAGCAAGAAACAGTTTGCGGAACTGGTGAAGACGGCGAAGTTTGAGGGTTATTACGAAGAAGCAAAGCCCGCTTTCGACGAGTTGGAGAAAAAGCTGAACCACGATGTGGCTTTTGCCCTCGATAAACATGAGCAGGTGATTCGTCAGATTGTTGAGCAGGATATCGTCTCTGCCTACTATTATCAGGCTGGAAGCATCGAGGCGACTCTTGGTTTCGACAAACAGTTGAAAGAGGCTATCCGTCTGCTGAAGAATACGGATGAGTACAAGAAATTATTGAGTAAAGAATGATTTTTTAGCTTTATTGCATAAAAAAGTTACTAAATATTTGGTAGATAGCGGGAAAATGCGTAATTTTGCACCCGTTCAGCGGAATGAGAGGCTCGAAAGAGTCTCTCATTTTCGATATATAATGTTTTGATTAAATGATTACTAAAGAGACAATTAAGACTTTGACGGAAGAGTGGTTGAAGGACAATGACTACTTCCTCGTTGACATCAACTATGCAAGTGATGACAGAATCGTCATCGAAATCGACCACGCAGATGGTGTGTGGATAGAGGACTGTGCCGAACTGAGCCGTTTCCTCCAGGAGCGTCTGGGCGATGAACTGGGCGAATATGAACTGGAAGTTGGTAGCGCAGGTCTGGGTCAACCATTCAAGGTGGCTCAGCAGTATGTGAACCATATCGGTGATACAGTTGAGGTGCTCGATCTGGAAGGAAAGAAAGTGCAGGGTACGCTGAAATCGGTTGACGGACGTGACTTTGTGGTGACCATTCAGGAGAAGCAGAAGCAGGAAGGCAAGAAGCGTCCTGTTATCGTCGATGTGGACAAGGCTTACTCGATGGACGCAATCAAGTACGCCAAGTATATTCTGGCATTCAAGTAAGAAATCAAAGAAAGTAAAAAAATAAAAGAATCAAAATGGCAATTAAGAAAGATGTGAAAGGCCCCTCAATGATTGAGACCTTTCAGGAGTTCAAAGAGACCAAGAACATCGACCGTACTACACTGGTGAGCGTATTGGAAGAGAGTTTCCGTAATGTTATCGCCAAGATCTATGGCTCGGATGAGAACTTTGATGTGATCGTTAACCCTGACAAGGGTGACTTTGAGATTCACCGTAACCGTGTGGTAGTAGCCGATGGCGAGGTGGAGGATGAAAACAAGGAGATTGCACTGAGCGAGGCCCAGAAAATTGAGCCCGACTATGAGGTTGGCGAGGAAGTATCTGAGGAGGTGAACTTCCAGAAATTCGGCCGTCGTGCCATCCTGAACCTGCGTCAGACCCTGGCTTCAAAGATCCTGGAGCTGGAGCATGATTCTCTCTATCAGAAGTATAAGGATAAGGTAGGACAGGTTGTCAGTGGTGAGGTATATCAGATCTGGAAGCGCGAGGTGTTGCTGATGGATGATGAGGGTAATGAGCTCCATCTGCCGAAGGGAGAGCAGATTCCTTCGGATAACTACCATAAGGGTGAGACCGTTCGTGCTATCGTGAAAGAGGTGCAGAACGAGAACAACAACCCACGTATTATCCTCTCTCGTACCAGTCCTGTGTTCCTCGAGCGTCTGTTGGAGGCTGAGGTTCCTGAGATCAACGATGGTTTGATTACGATCAAGCGTGTTGCCCGTATGCCAGGCGACCGTGCCAAGGTGGCTGTTGAGAGTTATGATGAGCGTATCGATCCGGTAGGCGCTTGTGTCGGTGTGAAGGGTAGTCGTGTACATGGTATTGTTCGTGAGCTCTGCAATGAGAATATCGACGTCATCAACTACTCCAGCAACGTTCAGTTGTTTATTCAGCGTGCACTGAGTCCTGCAAAGGTTACCAATATCATCCTTGATCAGGAAAATCACAAGGCAGAGGTTTATCTGCAGCCTGAGGAGGTGTCGCTGGCTATCGGTCGTGGCGGTATGAACATTAAATTGGCTTCTATGTTGACTGAATACACTATCGATGTATTCCGTGTAGTCAGTGAGAACGAGGCCGACGAGGATATCTATCTGGACGAGTTCGCTGACGAGATCGACCAGTGGGTTATCGATTCTATTAAGGCTATTGGTCTGGATACGGCTAAGTCTGTCCTCAATGCACCTCGTGAGATGCTCATTGAGAAGGCTGACCTGGAAGAAGAGACCGTTGACCATCTGCTGGATGTGCTCCGTGCTGAGTTTGAGTAATTATCAATTGTCAATTACAAATTATCAATTAGAATTAGATGGGAGTCAGATTAAATAAGGTATTAACAGAACTGAATATTGGACTTCAGACGGCGATAGACTATCTGAAGAACAAACCGAGTCTGGGGGAAATCAAGGACGACGCGAATGTCAACACGAAAATCTCCGATGAGCAATACGACGCACTGGTCAGAGAGTTCAAGGGCGACAAGGACGTAAAGACCCAGGCAGGGATGATATTCCCTAAGAAGAAAGAAAAGCCCAAGAAAGAGATCAAACCCGAGCCAGTGGTGGAGGTGAAGGAAGAAACGCGCCAAACCTTTACGCCATTGGGAAAGATCGACCTTGATGCTATCGGCAAGCCTGCCAAGAAGGAAGAAAAACCTCAGCAGGATCCTACAGAGACTCAAAAGACTCAGGAGAGTCCTGTTGAGATGAAAGAAGAGAAACCGGCTGTTGTGAAGTCTGAACCTAAGCAGAAAGAGGAACAACCAGTTGAGGCAAAAGAGGAAGTGAAAGTTGAACTTGATCAGGATGAGGTCAATCAGGATGATTCTGATAGCCCAGAGGAGGCAGCAGAGATCTTTACGCTGAAGAGCGAAGAGAAGATGGCTCCGAAG
The DNA here is from genome assembly GCA_017443345.1 of Prevotella sp. Lineage (GTDB taxonomy): Bacteria > Bacteroidota > Bacteroidia > Bacteroidales > Bacteroidaceae > Prevotella. The sequence goes on along the minus strand of JAFSNR010000027.1, from coordinate 106,987 downwards.
GTTAATGTTCTGGGAAAGATTGACCTTGACTCACTGAACCAGAGCACTCGTCCGAAGAAGAAATCTAAGGAGGAGCGTCGTAAGGAACGTGAGGAAAAGCAGGCTCAGATGCATGGTGGCAACGGTGAGAAGAAAAAGCGTGAACGTATCCGTGGAGGAAAGGAACGCGTGGATATCGAGGCCGCAGCTAACCAGGAAAAGAACCAGAACAATAAGAAGAATAATAAGAGTAAGGGAGGAAACCAGAACTTCCAGGACAACAATCAGCAGGGAGGCGGTAAGAACAAAAAGAAGAACCGTCCGATTCAGAAGCCGCTTGAGGTGGATGATGAGGCTGTAGCACGTCAGGTGAAGGAGACACTGGCTCGTCTGACTTCAAAAACCAATCAGAATAAGAAGGGTGCTAAGTATCGTAAAGAGAAGCGTGACGCCGTCGCCGAGCGTATGCAGGAGGAGATGGAGACACAGGCAGCTGAAAGCAAGGTCCTGAAGTTGACAGAGTTTGTAACTGTTTCCGAACTTGCAACGATGATGAATGTTGGTGTGAACCAGGTCATTGGAACTTGTATGAGCATCGGCATCATGGTGTCTATCAACCAGCGTCTTGATGCCGAGACCATCAATATTGTGGCTGAGGAGTTTGGTTTTACCACCGAATATGTCAGTGCTGAAGTTCAGAACGCGATCACTGAGGAGGACGATGATGAGAACGATCTCGTGACTCGCGCTCCAATCGTAACGGTGATGGGACATGTTGACCATGGTAAGACTTCGTTGCTCGACCATATCCGTAATACGAACGTAATCGCAGGTGAGGCTGGTGGTATCACTCAGCACATCGGTGCTTACAACGTGAAGTTGAAGGATGGTCGTCAGATTACCTTCCTTGATACCCCTGGACACGAGGCATTTACAGCCATGCGTGCCCGTGGTGCTCAGGTGACGGATATTGCTATTATCATCGTTGCAGCTGATGACTCTGTGATGCCTACTACCAAGGAGGCTATTGCTCATGCTCAGGCTGCTAATGTGCCGATGGTGTTCGCTATCAACAAGATTGATAAGCCAGGAGCAAATCCTGATAAGATTCGCGAGGATTTGGCCAACATGAACCTGCTCGTAGAAGAGTGGGGTGGTAAGTATCAGTGTCAGGAGATCAGTGCCAAGAAGGGTATTGGTGTCGATGAGCTGTTGGAGAAAGTGCTGCTTGAAGCCGAGATGCTTGACTTGAAGGCCAATCCTAACCGTAAGGCCACAGGTTCCATCATTGAGTCTTCACTCGATAAGGGTCGTGGCTACGTTTCTACCGTGCTTGTTTCAAATGGTACGCTGAAGGTCGGCGATGTTGTGATTGCCGGTACGGCTTGGGGTAAGGTAAAGGCGATGTTCAATGAGCGTAATCAGCGCATTGAGAAGGCAGGTCCTGCTGAACCCGCTATTATCCTTGGTCTGAATGGTGCTCCTACTGCTGGTGACTCTTTCCACATTATGGATACAGAGCAGGAAGCTCGTGAAATTACTAACAAACGTATTCAGCTGCAGCGTGAGCAGAGTCTGCGTACCACCACTAAATTGGGACTCGACGAACTGTCTCATCGTATTGCACTGGGTGAGTTCCATGAGTTGAACATCATCGTTAAGGGTGATACCGACGGATCTATCGAGGCGCTCTCCGACTCATTCATCAAACTTTCTACTGAGAAGGTTCAGGTAAATGTTATCTCGAAAGCTGTAGGTCAGATTTCAGAGAATGATGTTATGCTGGCTTCTGCATCAGAGGCTATCATCATCGGTTTCCAGGTCCGTCCTTCTGCCGATGCCCGCAAGGCTGCTGACCGTGAGGGCGTTGAGATTAATACCTATTCGATTATCTATGATGCGATCGATGACGTGAAGTCGACGATGCAGGGTATGCTCGATAAGGTGAAGAAGGAAGTGATTTCTGGTGAGATCGAGGTGAAACAGGTGTTCAAGATATCCAAGGTTGGTACTGTGGCAGGTGGTCTTGTTACTGACGGTAAGGTACACAACAAGGATAAGGCACGTGTCATCCGTGATGGTATCGTGATCCACACAGCTCCTATCGATGCCCTGAAACGCTATAAGGATGATGCCAAGGAGGTCGCAACAGGACTCGAGTGTGGTATTTCACTGGTTAACTTCAACGATATCCAGGTCGGTGACATCATCGAGACCTTCACTGAGATAGAGGTAGAACAGAAACTTTAAGATGAGTAAGAAACCCAAGAGAAGCTCCTTTGCCAAGCGGCTCACACGATGGATTGCATTGACGCAACTCGTTGTGATGGGTCTTGCGGGCTATGGGATTTATGTCTTCGTCAAGAGCTTCAGTGAGATGGAAGAGACAGACCTCTATAAGAGTTATCTGTCTACTTCCAATGCGAATGTAAGCCGAATCCTATCGACGGTCTATGTTGGTACGTTAAGTCACGTGTCGGAGATAGAGAATAATCTTGATCGCCCCGACAAGTTGCCAGCCATCATGAAAGATGTGGTAGCCCACAATCCCTATATCCGTAGTTGTGGCATCAGCTTCATAGACAATTACTATCCGCAGAAAGGTCATTGGTACTGCCCATACGCCATCAAGGTCGATAGTGGACGGGTTGTAGAGAATCGCTTTATCGGTGACGCAAAACATGACTATCTGAAGGCTGAGTGGTTTACTGAGGCCTTAAAAGCTGATAGCAATTATTGGTCTAAGCCTTTCTTTGACGCGGTGGATTCCATTACACCGTTAGTATCCTGTATGATTCCCATCCATGACAAGCAGGGCAAGGCGGTAGCTATCATCGGGGCCGACTTGTCACTTGAATGGTTCTGCGGTAAGACTGTCAAAGGATTGACTGTCAATGGCGAAAACATCAAAGTCTTTACAGGTAATGATATCGATGAGAATTCATCTGATGATAATGTACTCAACTGGGCAGATCGCAAATGGCGACAGCTGACCCTTACCTTTATTATCAATAAAGACGGTACGTATATTGCGCATCCTGAGAATGAGCGTGTCATCAAGGAGAACTTTTTCAAACTGGCTGGCGAGACGCCAGATTCCATCGACGACCATATAGGCCATATGATGGTAGCTCGTAAGAAAGGCTTTTATAGTGAAAATGGCCTTCAGCCCACCCCTTCCAAGTTCTTTGATATGGATAACATCTCCGCCTATGTATTCTATGAGCCGATAGAACATACGGACTGGAGCATTGCCTTGACGGTTCCGAGTTTCATGATTTATATCATCAGCATTGGTGCTGGTGTTATCTTGCTCCTATTGATAGCGATTGCCTTATTGGTGACGCGAATCGTAGGTAGCATTGTTATAAAGCGAGCTACCCGGCCACTGAAACAACTGGCAGATTCTGCTAATGAGGTGGCAAAGGGTAATTTCAGTGCGCCTCTGCCTAAGATCAAACATAACGACGAGGTCCGTCTGCTGCGCGACTCTTTTGAGGGCATGCAGCACTCACTCTCGGAATACGTTGAGGAACTCAAGGATACTACTGCATCGAAGGCGGCCATCGAGAATGAGCTGAAGGTAGCTCATGACATCCAGATGTCGATGCTGCCTAAGACCTTCCCGCCTTATCCTGAACGTGATGATATTGATATCTATGGTACGCTGACGCCAGCCAAGGATGTGGGTGGCGACCTGTTTGATTTCTATATCCGTGACGAGAAGTTGTTCTTCTGTATCGGAGATGTCTCTGGTAAGGGTGTGCCTGCCTCATTGGTGATGGCTATGACGCGTTCGTTGTTCCGTAATATCTCTGCACATACAGCCGAACCTCACCGTATTGCCTATACATTGAACCAGGCATTGGCAGACGGAAATGAGAATAGTATGTTTGTGACGGCATTCATTGGTGTGCTTGAACTTGGAACTGGACTCTTGCGTTATTGCAATGCTGGCCATAATCCTCCTTTGCTCATTGGCCGCGAGGTTTCATTGGTGCCTTGTCAGCCTAACGTGCCGCTTGGACTGATGGCTGATTTGGACTTTGTGCCTCAGGAAATACAGTTTGAGCATCAGATGACCATCTTCCTTTTTACAGATGGTCTCAACGAGGCAGAAGATGACATGCAAGTTCAGTTCGGTGACGATCGTATTCTCCATCAGGCAGAAGCCTTACTGGCTAATGGAAAGAATCAGCCTGCTGAGATTGTCAATCAGATGGCTGAGGCTGTCCATGCCTTTGTGGATGGAGCACAACAGAGTGATGACCTCACGATGCTGGCCATCAAATATAACTAATATGGATCAAAAGAAAAAGAATATAAAACCTGAGTCCCAGAAAGACGATAACGAGTTGGTGCGCCGTATTGCCGAGCAAAAATATGAGTTCGGCTTCACGACAGATGTCCATACGGAAATCATTCCCGTAGGCCTCGATGAAGATATTGTCCGTCTGATCTCTGCCAAAAAAGGTGAACCTGAGTGGATGCTCGAATTCCGCCTGAAGGCCTTCCGTTATTGGCAGGAACAGAAAGAGCCGACTTGGGGACATGTCCACGTGCCGCCTGTTGATTATCAGGCGATCTCCTATTATGCTGACCCCTTGGCCAAAAAGCCGAAGGGCGATGGAAAAATTGATCCGGAACTGGAGAAAACCTTCGATAAGCTCGGTATACCTTTGGAAGAACGATTGGCTCTGAGTGGCAATACAGCTGTGGATGCTATCATGGATTCCGTCAGTGTAAAGACAACTTTCAAGGAGAAACTCCGTGAAAAAGGTATTATCTTCTGTTCTATCGGTGACGCCATCAAGGAACATCCCGATTTGGTGCGTGAGTATCTTGGTACTGTTGTACCCTACCGCGATAATTTCTTTGCAGCCTTGAATTCGGCTGTATTCAGCGACGGATCCTTTGTCTATATTCCTAAAGGTGTACGCTGCCCGATGGAACTGAGCAGTTATTTCCGTATTAATGCACGTAATACGGGCCAGTTTGAACGTACGCTGATCATTGCCGACGATGATGCTTATGTCAGCTATCTTGAAGGTTGTACAGCACCGATGCGCGATGAGAACCAGCTGCATGCAGCTATTGTGGAGATTATTGTCATGGACCGTGCAGAGGTAAAATACTCTACTGTACAGAACTGGTATCCTGGCGATGAAAATGGTAAGGGAGGTGTGCTGAATCTCGTAACGAAACGTGGCGATTTGCGAGGTGTCGATTCCAAACTCTCTTGGACACAGGTGGAAACAGGTTCTGCCATTACGTGGAAATACCCCTCGTGTATCTTGAGAGGTGACAACTCGCAGGCAGAGTTCTATTCTGTAGCAGTGACGAATAATTATCAGGAGGCTGATACGGGAACGAAGATGATTCACATCGGCAAGAATACCAAGTCGACGATTATTTCAAAGGGTATTTCGGCTGGTCACTCTCAGAACTCTTATCGTGGACTCGTGCGTGCCACTTCGAATGCAGATAATGCCCGCAACTATAGTTCGTGCGATTCTCTCTTGTTGGGTTCAGATTGTGGCGCACATACCTTCCCTTATATGGATGTACATAACGACACGGCCATCTTCGAGCATGAGGCGACAACCTCCAAGATTTCAGAGGATCAGCTGTTCTATTGTAATCAGCGTGGCATCCCCACAGAACAGGCCGTAGGACTCATTGTGAACGGCTATGCCAAGGAGGTCTTGCAGAAACTCCCGATGGAGTTTGCCGTCGAGGCTCAGAAACTTTTAAGTGTATCATTAGAAGGAACAGTAGGATAATATGTTAGAAGTCAAAAACTTACATGCCAAGATTGGCGAGAAAGAGATATTAAAAGGCATTGACCTCGTAATCAACGATGGTGAGACGCATGCCATCATGGGACCCAATGGCTCTGGTAAGAGTACGTTGAGCGCTGTGCTCGTGGGCAATCCACTTTACGAGGTAACTGAGGGAGAGGCGTATTTCAACGGCAAGAACCTATTGGAGATGAAACCCGAGGATCGTGCCCACGAAGGACTCTTCCTCTCGTTCCAGTATCCTGTGGAGATTCCTGGTGTCTCTATGACCAACTTCATGAAGACTGCCATCAACGAGAAACGCAAGTATCAGGGCTTGGAACCTATGAATGCCGCTGAGTTCCTGAAGCTTCAGCGTGAGAAGCGCAAGATCGTGGAACTCGACTCGAAACTGGCTAACCGTTCTGTGAACGAAGGTTTCAGTGGTGGTGAGAAGAAACGTAATGAGATTTTCCAGATGGCGATGCTTGAGCCCAAGCTCTCAATACTTGACGAGACGGACTCAGGTCTCGATGTCGATGCGATGCGTATCGTGGCAGAGGGTGTTAACAAGCTCCAGACTCCAGAGACATCGTGTATCGTCATTACCCACTATGATCGTCTGCTGGAGATGATTCGTCCGCAGTTCGTTCATGTATTGTACAAAGGTAAAATTGTCAAGACAGGTGGACCTGAACTTGCTAAGCAGATTCAGGAGCACGGCTATGACTGGATTAAGGAAGAAATAGGAGAGGAGTAATGTCTAGCCAACAACAGTATATAGATCTTTACGAGCAGGCTCGGCAGATGATTTTTGATCATGCGCCCGAGGTGATGAATGTTGTTCGTGATCAGGCTTTTGAGGACTTTAAGGCTTTGGGATTCCCTTCGAAAAAGGTGGAACGCTATAAGTATACTGATATTCATAAGCTTTTTGCTCCCGATTATGGTGTCAATATCAATCGCCTCCAGATTCCCGTTGATCCTTACGAGGCTTTCCGTTGTGATGTACCCAACCTGAGTACGAGCCTTTATTTCGTGGTTAACGACATGTTCTATCACGATGATAAACCTAAAGGTCATCTGCCCGAAGGTGTGATTGTCGGCTCCCTGCGCGATTATCCTGAACTTGTCGCCAAATATTACGCCAAACTTGCCAAGACCAGCGATGATGCCATCACGGCCCTCAATACCATGTTGGCGCAGGATGGTATGCTGGTATACGTGCCTAAGAACGTAAAGGTCGATCGTGCTATTCAGGTTATTAACATACTGAAAGCGACTCCAAGCAATGCGCAGCGCCAAGTGCCTGATCTGATGGTAAATCGTCGTGTGCTGATTATTCTTGAAGAAGGTGCAGAGATTAAGATGCTCTTCTGCGACCACGCTGCTGACGATCGCAATTTCCTGGCTACACAAGTCATCGAGGCTTATGTAGGCGACAATGCGTCGCTCGACCTCTATTGTATGGAGGAGACTCATCATAAGAATGTCCGTATTAGCAATGTCTATATCGACCAGCAGCGCGACAGTCGTGTGAACCACAATGTCATTACCTTACATAATGGTATTACCCGCAACAAGCTTGATCTTACCTTCAGCGGTGAGGGGGCTGAGTGTCAATGCTATGGCTGTGTGATTGCTGACAAACAGCAGCATGTGGACAATAACACGCTGATTATTCACAAGGCACCTCATTGCACCTCGAACGAACTCTATAAATACGTGCTCGACGATCAGTCAACAGGCGCCTTTGCTGGTCGTGTGTTGGTAGAGCATGGCGCTCAGAAGACCTCTTCTCAGATGACGAACCAGAATCTGACAGCCACCAAGGAGGCGCGTATGTACACCCAGCCGATGCTGGAGATCTATGCCGACGATGTGAAGTGTGCCCATGGTTCGACGGTTGGTCAGCTTAACGATGCCGCCCTTTTCTATATGCGTCAGCGAGGCATCTCGCTCGACGAGGCTAAACTTCTTCTTCAGAATGCTTTTATCAATGAGGTCATCGACAAGATGCAGCTGGAGCCATTGCGCGATCGCCTCCATTACCTTGTGGAGAAACGCTTCCGTGGAGAACTGAATAAATGTGACGGGTGTAAACTGTGTAAGTAATATGTACGATATTAATAAGGTACGGGCAGATTTCCCGATTTTATCTCGTGAGGTTTATGGTAAACCGCTTGTTTATCTCGATAATGCGGCTACCACGCAGAAACCGCTGTGTGTACTTGATGCGATGCGCGATGAGTATCTCAATGTGAATGCCAATGTGCATCGTGGTGTGCATTATCTTTCACAGCAGGCTACTGATCTGCATGAGGCAGCGCGTGAGAAGGTGCGCCAGTTCATCAATGCTAAGAAAATCGAGGAAATCATCTTTACGCGTGGGACAACTGAAGCTATCAACTTGGTTGCCCAATCGTTCTGCGAATCGCAGATGCAGGCAGGCGATGAAGTGATCGTCACAGAGATGGAGCACCACTCGAATATCGTCTCTTGGCAGCTTCAGGCGATGAAACGGGGTATTATTGTTAAACACTTGGCACTTAATGACGAAGGAAAGCTACTTATTGATCAGCTGGAGCCACTTATTTCTGAGCGCACTAAAATCATCAGTGTGGCCCACGTCAGTAACGTGCTTGGTACGATCAATCCTGTTGAGCAAATTATCAAGATTGCCCATGCTCACAATATCCCCGTCTTGGTGGATGGAGCCCAGAGCGCACCCCACTTTAAGGTTGATGTTCAGGCGATGGGTTGCGACTTCTTTGCCTTCAGCGGGCATAAGATGTATGGTCCTACGGGCATTGGCGTGCTCTATGGCAAGGAGGAATGGCTGGAGAAGCTGCCTCCGTACCAAGGAGGTGGCGAGATGATTGATAAAGTGACCTGGGAAAAGACTACCTTTGAGCGCTTGCCTTTTAAGTTTGAGGCAGGAACCCCTGACTATGTGGCCACTCATGGACTTGCTAAAGCCATCGATTATATTGATTCCATTGGCTTCGAGGCTATCCAACAGCATGAGCTGGAACTCACGCGCTACTGTATGGAGCAGCTGCAGACCATCGATGGAATGATGATTTATGGTCCTCTGGATGCTTCGCAAAAAGATGCTGTCGTCAGTTTCAACGTAGGCAACATCCACCATCTTGATATGGGCACGCTGCTCGATCGTCTGGGCATAGCCGTTCGTACTGGTCATCATTGTGCGCAGCCTCTGATGGATCGTCTGGGCATCTCTGGCACCGTCCGTGCATCTTTCGCCCTCTACAACACGAAGGATGAAATCGACACCCTCGTAGCTGGCATCCGAAGAGTCGTTCAGATGTTCTAGAAACAACTGAATTGACTGAAACTTAAAAACTATCATCATGATGAAAAAACCTTTGAGTGGTATTATCCCACCATTAGTAACCCCTTTGAAAGATAACGAGACCCTCGATGTGGAGAGTCTTGAACGACTGATTGAACATCTGATAGCAGGAGGAGTGCATGGACTTTTCGTTCTAGGTACTACTGGCGAGGAGCAGAGTCTGTCTTACGACGTGCGCAAGCAGATGATCAAAGAGTCGTGCCGTATCAATCGTGGTCGACTGCCGTTGCTGGCCTGTATCACTGACACGTCGATAGAGGAGAGCGTCCGTCTGGCCAGAAAAGCTGCCGATTATGGGGCTGATGGTGTGGTCAGTGCTCCTCCCTATTATTTTGCCACAGGCCAGCCTGAGTTGGCGCAGTTCTATGAGGAGCTGGTGCCTCAGTTGCCTCTGCCTGTGTTCCTTTATAATATGCCTTCGCACGTCAAGGTGAGTTTTGCACCTGATACTGTCAGACGAATCGCTGAACTTGAGCAGGTGGTGGGATTCAAGGACTCTTCTGCTAATGCCGTCTACTTCCAGAGTGTGATGTATAAGATGCAGCATCGCAAGGATTTCGCCATGCTCGTAGGTCCAGAGGAGATAACGGGCGAGTGTGTGCTTTTAGGGGCGCAGGGTGGTATCAATGGTGGTGCCAATATGTTTCCTGAGCTTTATGTGGCTATGTACGATGCTGCCAAGGCGCACGATATCGAGCGTGTTCTCCAGCTCCAACAACTCATCATGCAGATATCGACAAGTATCTATACGGTTGGCAAACATGGCTCCAGCTATCTGAAAGGTCTGAAGTGTGCCCTTTCTCTCTTGGGTATCATCAACGATGATTTCGTGGCTTCGCCTTTCTATAAGTTTGAAGCCCCTGAGCGCGAAAAGATCCGTGAGGCTCTCGCTGCTTTGCCTACTGAGAACGGAAAACTGCAGATATAGCTTCTCCGACGGAGGTTAAAAAGAGAAAGCAATGCACGTAATTGATTTCATCGTTTTCATTGTCTTCACCCTTGGCGTCGTGATCTTCGGTTGTTCCTTCTTCAAGAAGGGCTCCTCAGCCGATGAGTTCACCTCGGCAGGTCATTCCATACCTGGTTGGGTGGTGGGCATGTCGATATTCGCCACTTACGTCAGCAGTATCTCTTACATCGGCTATCCAGGCAAGGCTTTTGCCGCTGATTGGAACGCTTTCGTGTTCTCGCTTTCAATACCCATCGCCTCTTATTTCGCGGCCAAGTATTTTGTGCCGTTCTATCGTCATGGAGGCTCTGTATCGGCCTATACATTCCTGGAGGAGAAGTTTGGCGCTTGGGCACGGCTCTATGCGTCAGCTTGCTATTTGTTGACACAGATTGCCCGTATGGGCAGCATCCTCTACCTGTTGGCTGTGCCGATGTTTATCCTCATGGGTTGGGATATGCACATGGTCATCATCCTCACGTCGATAGGTATCATTATCTATTCGATGATGGGTGGTCTGAAGGCTGTCATCTGGGCCGATGCCATTCAGGGTATTATATTAATAGGTGGAGCCGTTCTGTGCTTAGCCATCCTAATGTTCTCGATGCCTGAGGGGCCCATGCAGACTTTTGAATTGGCGGCTAACAGTCCAATGGGAAATAAGTTTTCGTTGGGTGAGTTTACCACCGATTTGACCACGTCGACCTTCTGGGTATGTCTGATTTATGGCATCTTCATCAACCTGCAGAACTATGGCATCGACCAGAACTACGTACAGCGTTATCATGCTGCCAAGACTGATAAGGACGCAAAGTTCTCTGCACTCTTTGGAGGCTACTTGTTCATCCCCGTTTCTGCGCTTTTCTTCCTCATCGGAAGTGCGCTCTACAGCTATTATCAGGCTGGTGTTGCAGAGTTGCCTACAGAGATTCAGGCTAAGCCCGACTATGTGTTTCCCTATTTCATCGTTAATGTTCTTCCCGTTGGCTTGCGAGGTCTGCTCATAGCGAGCATCTTTGCTGCAGGCATGAGTACGGTGTCGACTTCCGTCACCTCTGCCGCTACGATTATCCTGACGGATTATGTGCGTCCGTTCTTTTTGAGAGCGAAACATCAAAAACTGGAATTGGCCATTGTGCGCTTCAGCAGCTTTGCCGTGGGCATTCTGGGGGCTATCGTGGCTATCGCCATGCTTAGTGTCGAGAGTATCATCGATGCGTGGTGGACGCTTTCCAGTATTTTCTCTGGAGGTATGTTGGGATTATTCCTGCTGGGATGTATTCGTCAGAGAATCAGTCGCTTGGCGGCCTTTCTTGGTTGCGTGGCTGGAGTAGGGGTGATAGCGTGGATTTCGTTGGCTGATATGTGGCAGTTGCCTGGTGTGCCTCTCCACAGCTATCTCGCCATCGTATTGGGCACATCAACGATTTTCGTGGTGGGATTCTTGCTGTCTTTGTTGCTGTTCAGGAAGTCGAAGAATTGTCAGTAAGTTATACGTAATATGTTAAAGAGTCATTTTTACGAAGGAAAGATTGAAGCGGGCTGCGATGAAGCAGGCCGTGGTTGTTTGGCGGGTAGCGTCTATGCAGCTGCTGTGATTCTGCCTGATGATTATCAGAATGAGTTGCTCAACGATTCCAAACAACTCACAGAGAAGAAGCGTTACCAACTGCGTGAGATTATCCAGCGCGATGCTGTTGCCTGGGCCGTGGGCATCGTCACCCCTGAGGAAATCGACAAGATCAATATTCTGAATGCCTCGATATTGGCCATGCATCGTGCCTTGGATCAGTTGAAGGTGCGACCAGAGGCCGTTATCGTCGATGGGAACCGTTTTAAGAAATATCAGGATTTACCTCATACGACGATAGTGAAGGGCGATGGTAAATACCTCTCTATCGCAGCTGCGAGTATCCTCGCCAAGACTTATCGTGATGACTATATGAATCAACTTGCTGAAGAATATCCCCAATACGACTGGCTCTCAAACAAGGGCTATCCTACAAAGAAACATCGTGAGGCGATTAAGCAGTTTGGCATCACGCCCTATCACCGCAAGAGTTACAATCTCTTGGGCGACGGACAGCTTAGTATCGAATTTGAAGATTGCTAATCCATTCTGCCGTAGGCATCGAGTTTCTTAAGATAGAACTCGCGGAAGTCCTGCCAGCGGTAATAAGGCGGTGTCGTCGTAGGCAATGGCAATGTCGCCTCTTCCTCATTCAACAAAACCTTAAAGAGAATATCTTTGTCTTCCAGATTCTTGCGGTAGAAGATAAACTGCAGGTTAGCCCCCATGGGAAATACCCTACATGCCCACCATCCGTTAGGTTCTACCTCATTGAGATTCATAGTCTGGAAACCATATCCATTAAGATCTAACAGACAAACCAATGGCAGTAGCACTGTCTCATGGCCGTAGCGCAAAGTTGCACCAGGATGCTCCAAGTTCAGACAACTATCGGCGTCGGCAATGATACGACGCAACAGATAGCGCTGCGTATAAGGCTGACAACCGCCATTGAGCAGTGATGGTCCGTACATGATGTACCACCAGGCGTTCTCGTTTTGCCAGAATTGATGTATCTCTTTATTCGTAAACAAGGCAACTAGCGGGCCGCCTTGCTGTTTGGTGTTCTGTTGCATCAAACCCGTCTTTAGCAGATAGTAGGGTAACCAATAGTCGCTGACGTGTTCGTGGATATAGGCTGTATCATTAAAAAGCAGGTTTGTCACACGAGGATTGTGTTTGATGTTCTTAATAAAAGCTTCATAAGCAGCCTTGGCCCTCTTAGTCATCATGGAGTCGCGCAACTGCTTATCCTGATGATTCATGTAGTACATATCGTGCTGCGATGCATCCATGCGAATCTCCAGCTGCGGATTCATGGCCGACAATTGTGTCAGAGCTGCTGCCATCGACATGATACATCGATTGACGACGGTACTATGGGCATCCATCACAACATTCCCCTCGAAAACTTCAGGGAAGCGCTCTACCATACGGCGTGCGATGTCTCGATGCTGTATCTGCCCAAGCAGAGAAAGAGTGCCCCAATAGCCTTCAGCATCTTCGATGATATCAGCCATGCGTTGTAGCATCTCCTTGCCCAAAGGCGTCAGTTTGCCCAACGAATCTCCTTTATGCAAATAGCCATAGGGTATATCATAGCCCTTACGATTATCCAAGTAACGTGACCCATGACGACCATAATGGCTGATATAGAATGGGCGCTTGCCTGCAGGTGCAGGGGTAAGCTGTTTCGTTGGTAACGGATATGCATAGTAGTTGCTAGCTGCAATATCAGGATTATCTTTGATAACCTGAAAGGCCCCTTGGGCATCTCCAGTTGTCAAAATGCCGAGCAATATCAGAATGAACAACAATCTCTTGCTAATTCTCTTCACCATGTTTGAAAAATTATAGAGTTCAGTGCGCAAAGATACAAAAAAAATTCGTAACTTTGCAGCCTGAAAAGGAAATAACGTCAAAAATACAAAAAAGTTATGGCAAAGAAAGCACTTTTGATGATTCTCGATGGATGGGGAATCGGTAAGCATGGTAAGGGTGACGTGATTTTCAATACTCCCACACCTTATCTGGATCTTCTAACAGCTACATCAGCTCATTCACAGCTCATGGCCTCTGGTGAGGACGTTGGTTTGCCCGATGGACAGATGGGTAACTCTGAGGTAGGTCACCTCAATATCGGTGCTGGTCGTATCGTATACCAGGACCTCGTTAAGATCAATCGTGCCTGCAAGGATGGCTCTATCATGGAGAATCCTCAGGTAAAGGCTGCATATACTTATGCTAAGGAGAACAACAAGAAGCTTCACCTGATGGGTCTGACTTCTGATGGTGGTGTACACTCTAGCCTTGATCACCTCTTCAAGCTTATCGAGATTGGTAAGGCTTATGGTCTGAAGAACCAGGTGTTTGTTCATTGCTATATGGATGGTCGTGATACTGACCCAAAGAGCGGTAAGGGCTTTATCGAGCAGGTTTCTAAGGTTTGTGCCGATAACGATGCAGCTATCGCTTCTATCGTTGGTCGTTTCTATGCTATGGACCGCGACAAGCGTTGGGAGCGCGTCAAGGAAGGTTACGACCTGATTGTTAACGGTACTGGTAAGCAGGCTACCGATATGGTGCAGGCCATGCAGGAGAGTTATGACGAGGGTGTTACTGATGAGTTCATCAAGCCAATTCATAATGCCAGCGTTAATGGTTGTATCGAGGAGGGTGATGTTGTTATCTTCATTAATTTCCGTAACGACCGTGCTAAGGAGATGACTATCGCATTGACTCAGGAGGATATGCCAGAGCAGGGCATGAAGACGATTCCTGGTTTGCAGTACTATTGCATGACGCCATACGATGCTAACTTCAAGGGTGTTCACATCCTGTTCCCCAAAGAGAACGTCGAGGACACGCTGGGTGAATATCTCTCAAAGCAGGGTAAGAAGCAGCTGCACACCGCTGAGACTGAGAAATATGCTCACGTCACCTTCTTCTTCAATGGTGGTCGCGAGGCTCCATACGAGGGTGAGGATCGTATCCTGGTGCCTTCTCCTAAGGTGGCTACCTACGACCTGAAGCCTGAGATGAGCGCTTTCGAGGTTAAGGATAAGCTGGTTGGTGCCATCAACACTCAGGAGTATGATTTCATCGTGGTGAACTTCGCCAATGGTGATATGGTGGGTCATACAGGTGTCTACAATGCTATTGCAAAGGCTGTCTGGGCTGTTGATAACTGCGTTCGTGAAGTCATCGAGGCTGCTAAAGCCAACGACTACGAGGCAATCATCATTGCCGATCATGGAAATGCTGACAACGCTATCAACCCTGATGGTACGCCTAACACAGCTCACTCGCTGAACCCCGTTCCTTTCATCTATGTAACCAACAACAACTCGGCTACTGTTAAGGACGGTCGTCTGGCTGACGTGGCTCCCTCAATCCTCCACATCATGGGACTGGAGCAGCCTTCAGATATGACTGGTGAGAACCTGATTACAGATTAATATTTTAATAAGTGCCCTCGCTCTTTGCGGGGGCACTATGTTTTTACTATGGCAGTACAGATAGAGGATTCTTGGAAACAGCATCTGCAGGGCGAATTTGATAAGCCCTATTTCGCACAGCTGACGACAGCTGTGCGACAGGAGTATCAGGCGACGACCTGCTACCCTCCAGGCAAACTGATATTCAATGCCTTCAACCTCTGTCCGTTTGACAAGGTGAAGGTGGTGATTATCGGACAGGATCCCTACCACGAGCCAGGCCAAGCCCATGGACTGAGTTTCTCAGTACAGGATGGTATCCAGTTTCCACCCTCGCTTCAGAATATCTTCAAGGAGATTCAGGCCGACCTTGGCAAACCTATCCCTACCTCTGGTAATCTGACGCGATGGGCAGAGCAGGGGGTATTGCTTCTGAATGCCTCACTCACCGTTCGTGCCCATCAGGCCAATAGCCACTCCACCTTAGGTTGGCAAAAGTTTACCGATGCTGCCATTCAGGCTCTGGCCACTCATCGCGAACATATCGTCTATATGCTTTGGGGTGGTTATGCACGTTCGAAGGCCTATATGATCGATAAGCAGAAGAACCTTGTGCTCGAGTCTGTCCATCCATCGCCTCTGAGTGCTAATCGTGGCGGCTGGTTCGGCCAGCACCAGTTCTCTCGCTGTAATGCCTATCTTGAACAGAATGGCATGACCCCAATAGCATGGTAATCATCTATAAACTCTAAACTTTAAACTCTAAACTAAAAATGCAACTCCCTCCTATCATCCAAGTCGGCGACGTGCTGCTCTCTTCAGAGATTCTGACGGAGAAGTTCTGTTGTGACCTCAGTGCCTGCAAGGGCGAATGTTGTGTCGAAGGCGATGCTGGCGCCCCTGTAACGATGGAGGAGATTGCAGAGATTGAAGATTGTCTGGATGCTGTCTGGGGCGATCTCTCTGCCTCTGCCCAGGCCGTCATCGATAAGCAGGGTGTAGCTTACACGGACCAGGAGGGCGACCTCGTAACGAGCATCGTCAGAGGCAAGGATTGTGTTTTCACCTATTATGATAGTTTATACGACATCAACAACTGCTGTCTCTGTGCATTGGAAAAGGCTTACAGAGCCGGGAAGACCCGATTCTGCAAGCCTGTAAGTTGTGCGCTTTATCCGATTCGTGAGAAGCGCCTTGGTGAGGGACTCGTGGGCCTGAACTACAATCGCTGGGCTGTTTGCAAGATGGCTGTAGCCAAGGGTATTCAGGAAAACTTGCGACTTTATCAGTTCCTTCGCGACCCGCTTATCCGCCGTTTTGGCGAAGACTGGTATCAGGAGCTATTGGATACCGTCGACGAACTGAAGCATCAAGGCTATCTGGATTCTCTGTAATCCGACGGTGATACCCCCATATGATCTTTGAAGAATTTTCCCAAGAAACTCTGATTGGGGAAGTTAAGCTCTTCTGCAATTTCCTTGATACTCTTCGTCGTATTTTTCAACATCACGCGCATCTCCATCATGATGTAATTGTCTATCCACTCGTTGGGAGTTCTGCGACTGACGTTCTTCACCGTTTCCGAAAGATACTTTGGTGTGATATCAAGCTGTTGGGCATACCAGCCTACGCGACGCTCCTTCCTGCAGTTGGCCTCCACCATTCTGATGAAATCGGTGAAGATGGCCTCTGCCCTTGTACGAGGCTTGTCGTGCTGTTGCACGCGATAGATGATGTTACCCAGATCGTAGGACATGGCCAGCAACAGAGTCCTGACAAGGTCCTTTCGGAAGTGGTTGTCTTTGTCGCCGATCTTTTCCTGAATGACCTGGAAATACTCTTTGAATGTCTCTATCTCCCTGGGTTCCAGTCGCATCACGGGGTGACTGCGGGCGAAAAGGAATAACGAACTGACATCCTTCACGCTCTGGATGATCTCATGGAAGAAGTTGACGCTGATGATCATGCAAAGGCCCCTCATGTCAGGTGAGTGATGATAGCTGTCTACAATATGCTTCTCGGTGACAATCAGGATGTCTCCAGGCGCAATGTTCATCTTCTGTCCGTCGAGTTGATACATAATTTCTCCTTCCGTACAGAGTCCGATGAGGATGAAGTTCATCTTTCTTGGCTCTGTAGGCATGGGCGCCTCGTTGATATGTTCCGTCAATAGGAGGTCATTGTCCAGAAAGACCGATTCGCTCCACTGTTTGGCTTTCTCAAGATCAGTTTCCTTGATCTGAAGTTGTTCTTTTACCACGTTTTGATGTTTTGAGTTTGACCTGCCTTCATTTTGATGGTCTTCTGCTGACCATTATATAATAAGGTGATAGTGCCGTTGTTTTTGGCCTTGATGGTACATGAGCGCACGCCACCGGTTTTCCACTCGAAGCTGACCTCGTAGCCGCCACGGGCACAGAGTCCGCTCACGTAACCTTCCTGCCACTGCTCTGGGCATGCGGGCAACAGTTCGATGGTGCATTGTCCATTGACCATTGAGCTTTGCATCAGCATCTCGCAGACACCAGCCGTACCTCCGAAGTTGCCGTCGATCTGGAAAGGTGGGTGGGCATCAAAGAGGTTGGGGTAGGTTCCTCCGCCTTTGTGCCATTCCTTCCAATTAGATTTTTTCGAACCTCTGGGCGCAATAGGGGTGAGCAACTTCTGATAGATGTGATAAGCCTGCTTGGGGTTGTGCAGACGAGCCCAGAGGTTGATGCGCCAGCCTGTGCTCCAGCCTGTAGTCTTGTCGCCCTTGATTTCCAATGAACGCTCACAAGCTTTTAACAAATCAGCCTGATCCGTAATGTGGTTGCCTGGGAAGAGTCCGATCAGATGACTCTGATGACGATGCTGGAAGTCCCAGTCATCCCAGTCGTAGTACCATTCGTTCAAATCGCCCATGTGGCCGATGGTGTAGGGATGCAACTTGGCCAGTGCCTGCTCCATCTCCTTGTTCTTTTCACCAAGGATCTTTCCTGCGGCGATGGTGTTGATAAACAGTTCACGGATGATGGCCAGATCGGCTGTTCCGCCATAACAGGTGGTGCCGTGATAGCCCTTATCCGTCTTATACTCGTTCTCTGGCGAGGTACTGGGGGCTGTGATCAGCTCGCCTGGCTGCTTGGGATTGTCGATGAGCCAGCGCAGGCAGAACTGGGCTGCGCCCTTCATCAGCGGGTAGGCCGTAGCCTTCAGATAGTTCTTGTCCTGTGTGAACTGATAGCGTTCCCAGAGGGTGTTCACCAGCCAGGCGCCACCCAGATTCCAGTTCGACCACTCCGGACTCTCGTTCTTTTCACCCACGGGGTTGGTCATCGCCCAGATGTCGCTGTTGTGGCTCGAGCACCAGCCTTCACCTATATTATAATAGTTCTTAGCCGTATACTTACCGTTGGCAGCCAGACCTTGGATGAATTCGTCGAGTGGTTCAGCCATCTCAGCCATATTGGCCACGAAGGCAGGCCAGTAGTTCTCTTCCAGATTGATGTTCACGGTATAGTTTCCACGCCAGGGCGACCACAGTTGTGGTGCCCAGAGTCCTTGCAGGTTGGCAGGTACGCCAAGAGTTCTGGATGACGAGATGAGCAGATAACGTCCGAACTGGAAATAGAGTTCCTCAAGATAGGGTGTCTGGTTACCTCCGTTCGTATAGTCCAGCAGTAGTTGGTCTGTAGTCAGGCTAGTATAACTAGTATCTCTGGTCTTACCAGATAGTCTGAGTTTCACCCTGTCGTAGATGGCCTGATAGTCAGCCAGATGACGCTTGTAGAACTCTTCGTAACTCATGTTCTGAGTGTGCCACAGGTCGTTGGTGACCATCTCCAGATAGTTGGCTCCCTCTTTCACGGGATGCTTGTCGAAGCCGTTGAAGCTCGTTTCGTTCACGATATAGATGATAGCCTCCTTCGCTTTGGTGATGGTGAGCGACGAGTCGCTGGCAGCCATCTCGCCGTCAGTCTTCACGCTGAGCATTGTGCAGAAGTGGGTACTCTCCTGTGGGTCGCCCGTTGCGTGGCCTGTCATCGTGATTTGTCCCAACGTACTCTTCACCTGGTGAGGCACTTGGGCTGTCAGAGCGATCTGACAGTTAATGTCACCCTGCAGACGGATGGCAATCAGTTTATCTGGATTCGAGGCAAAGTATTCCCTCGTGATGAGCTTTCCGTTACGCTGATAGCTGTCTTTGACGATGGCCGAGTCGATGTTCAGACTACGACGATAGTCCTTGATTTCGCCTAGCCCCAGGTCCTTGATGTGTAGCGTACCCAGTGGTTGGTAGTATTGCGAGTTGGGACCCTGCACGTGCAGCTGCAGCGAATCGGCGAGCTGATAGTCTTCGTTGAAAAGTGCCTCACGAATCTTTGGGATCCACTGGTGGGCATCGGCATCGAGATTCCTGTCCACGGGTTTTCCCGTCCAGAGGGTGATGTCGTTCAGATAGATAACGTTGTCGTCACTTCCGCCGTAGATCAGTGCACCCATCTTTCCGTTGCCGATGGGCAGCGACTCTTCGAAAAACGTGGCTGGCTTGTCGTAATTCAGCACCATTGGTGCCTGCTCTTGTGCTGTTGCCATCTGGCAAAACAAGGCTGAAATAAGCAAAGTTTTCTTCATATTTGTTGTTTTTAGTCATTTCCGCTTGCAAAGATACAAAAAAGTTTGTATATTTGCAGCATAAAACCAAAAAATTAAAGACCATGCAGCCAATAAAGACTTTGAATGACATGATTGTCTTCCTCCAGCAGCGAGGAGACAAGAAGCGTGTAGCCGTCGTTTGTGCCAATGATGCCTCCACTCGTTATGCTGTGGAGAAAGGCAAGGAGATGGGGTTCATCGAGCCCATTTACGTCGATGGTGACGATAAGGACGAGTGTGCCCGTAGGGCCGTCGCCCTCTGTAAAAGTGGTGAAGCCGATATCCTGATGAAGGGACTCATCAACACCGATGTTATCCTTCGCGCGATATTGGATAAGGAGAACGGCATCCTGCGCCCAGGCCATGTGCTCACCCATGTGGCGATGGCTGAGATTCCTAAGTACGAGAAGGTGCTCTTCTTTACCGATGCCGCCGTTATCCCTGTTCCCACTGAGGCCCAGCGCCGTCAGCAGATCCACTATATGAATTATGTCTGTCACGCCCTAGGTATCGAGGAACCACGCATCTCGCTCATCCACTGTGCCGAGAAGGTCAGCGCCAAGACCTTCCCCTATACCGTCGACTATCTGGAGATTATCGCTGAGGCCCAGACGGGTAAGTTCGGACGTTGTATCATCGACGGCCCGCTCGATCTGAAGACTTCGCTCGACAGTGTCAGTCTGCGCGAGAAAGGCATCCACAGCGTCATCGACGGACAGGCCGATGCCCTGATTTTCCCTGATATCGTGGCAGGTAACGTGTTCTATAAGACCATCACGCTCTTCGGCTATGCTAAGACGGCAGGTGTGCTACAGGGCACCCAGTGCTGTTGCGTGTTGCCCTCACGGGCCGACAGTCCTGAATCGAAATATTACTCCCTCGCACTCGCTGCTATATGAGAATCTTGGTGGCCGAGAAATACGGCATTAAATGAAAAAAGTTTAAAGGCTCGCACGCTTGCGAGCCTTTTAGCATTACATTATTAAATCAACAAAACAACGAAAAAATGAACTAACTCAGAATAACAAACCAAACATTTTATAACTATCAAACTAATGCATATGAATCAAAAATCTGATGCAAAATTAAGGGACTTTTTGGTTCATTCCAAATAATCCGATCATTTTATCTCCAACTTGTTGCGACTAGAGGGCAACTTTGCGACAAATAGCATATATGGCGCAAATTCTTGTCGCGAGATAGAAAAAATAACTGTGGCTTCAATGATGAACTTCGACTTACGGGATCAGTTCCTGTGGGTTGTGCAAAGATATAGCTATTTTTGGAATAATGCAAATAATTAAGGTACAAAAACGAAGATTATTATTTGAAGATGATCAAAGATGATTAATTGAACTGGAAGTCGTAATCGATGTTACTTCTGACCTTGCCAGCTCTTTCTAGAATCTGATACAGTCGTTTCATGCCTCGCTCCTGCTCGTCAGTGAGTTCTCCCTCCACCGTTCCGTCCAGGGATTTGATTCTTACTGCGCCGAGGTCGTAACGGGCCAATCCGTTCTTATCTGTTATGGAATGGCAGAATTGCAGGCCGCTGGGCATATAGCTCGACAAGACACTATTGAGTCTGGCTGAGAACAGGTATTCGCCATTACTATAGAACATGATAACGTACTGCACAGGTATGGGGTAACTCTTTGCATCGATTCGCTCCGTATTCTTCATCTTAAACTCACCCGTCTCAGGATTAACGGCAATGATATCGTTGAGCGTCAACACATAGTCGCTGGGGATAATATCGATCAGCGTTCCTTCCTCTGGCTTGATTACAGCATAGAGTGACTCTGGTGAACTATCCAGAGTCGAACTGTCGTTATTACAAGACATAGGCAGCAAAATTGCCACCATTATCAGACCGAGTATCATCGAATGCAACTTCATAACCTGCTTTTTTATCTTCTTTCTACCTATATAACTGATAAGTGCCCTAAACCTTGCAAGGTTCAGTGCAATATTTATAAAAAATTAAGATTAGCATCCTTACTGAAAGCAACTCATGATCTCTGTGGGTTAAATCATTGTGCCTGAATTGATAAGATTTTGTGTAAAAAATTTGGTTGTTCAAGGATTAGTTTGTATCTTTGCAAGCGATAATCTTAGTTATTCACTTAAATTCGAAGTATTATGCAAAAGCAGAATGAGACAAAGAAAGGAGAACAGACAATGAAGGGTAAGTATCTCAGTCCGAAGGCAGATTTGACGTTCAAGCTTGTGTTCGCAGAGCACAAGGATTTGATGATGAGCCTGCTCAATGCCCTTTTACCGTTGTCAGAGGATGCTCCTATTACAAAATATGAAACACTTGATATGTTGGAGTACGTGGATATCCGTAAGGCCATGAACATCTTGGATAAGTCTGCTATGAGTGAGGCTCAGCTCTATGCCTATGAGCGTTTCTGGGATGAGGTCAACAGAAGCCAAGTCCTAAAAGAGAGCAGTTTCAGGGAACCATAAAAAAGAGCCATCCCTCACATCCCGAAACTCCTTTATACAAAGGCTTTTCCGACGAAAATGTGAGGGATGAACACTTTTTTAGCAAACCATGCTCCCAACTAGTAACGAGCAATAATCTCTTGGTCGACGAAAACGTAGCTCTTTACCCATGAGCAGGTAGCTCATCAACAGCCATAGCCGACCTGATCATCGATCGTTGGGAAGCTGATCGCCAATCGAAGCCGACCTCGTCGCCTGTCTGATAAGCCCATCTTATCTCCCAATACTCGGCACTTATTGTCGGATAAGGCAGGGTTATTGTTCCTCTCCCATCCAGGGATTCCTTTCCCATAAACGATAAACGCGAGTGGCGTGTTTGGCATCATGTATAATATGGTTGCCAGCATCTGCATTTTTTATAATGGCCTCGCGCTCCCAACTTCCACGGGTGAACTTGAACTGGGCGGGCAGATGCAGACGGAGGTCGATGACGGCAATGCTGTCGTTGACAAGGTTCATCTTGATGCCTTTCGCCTCCCAGCTGCCCAGCGCGTCTTGGTTGCCTGTGATGTAAATATCGTCAGGCAGGTTCTTGCCGCGAAGCTCAATGTGGACGGGGCTAACGGTCTCTCCGATATATCCAACTAAGTTCTTGGCACCAAAAACGATGTAGTCGTTCAGGGCTGCTGTCACACTTGGCATGAAGCCATTGTAATGTCCGTAGCCAGGGAAAGTGTGTACGGAGGTGACGGTGTTCTCGTTGAAGTTCGACTTGTCCTTTAGGAACGTGTTGACACGCTCCCAACCCGCCTTCCAATCATCGCCCCAGTACTCAGGACCATTATCTATCTCACCAGACATTGATGCATAAATGAAGCGGGGAGTTTTGCGGTTCTTGAATTGATAGTTCTCTATGTCCGTAGCCAAACGATATTCGTCATAACAGCAGTTAGGCGAGACGGCAATGTAGTCGTCGAAAAGGTCATCGGTAATCATACAGTCGAGCACAAACGACGCGCTCAGCGAATGGCCGATGCCGAGCGTGTGTCCCGACGTGCGATAATTCTGATTCACGTATGGCATCAGTTCGTTCTTGACGAATTTCTTCAGGTCTGGCGACTTGCCGTAGTTGTATCCCTCTTTGAACAGGCCATTGTTGCCGTGAAGGGGCATGGGCAGATAGTCGTTATTGCGAGAATAGTTGATGTCCCAAAGAGTTGGCGAGCAGATACCCACAATGATGAAACTCGTGCTCCTTCCGCCGTCTGGGTCGGGCTTACAGGCAATGTTGAGCAGGCAATGGACAAGGTCGAACATCGTGCGGTCTTGTGCGTCGAACACGTAAATGACATCATAGTAAGTCTGGTCGTACTGCTGATAGCCCTCTGGTGTATAGATGAGCACTTGCCGCTCATGGTTGAAATACTCTGACTTCATCTTGAGCTCCTTCACGCTTTCAAGTTGTGCGCTCGCACCTAACGATACGAGGGCGAGTAGTGCGGTGATGATAGTTTCCTTGTTCATTGTCATTTTGATGCTATTGTTCTACATTAGTAAACGTTGTAAAACCGGGATTATTGCATCGTCGACAATAACCTTTTTATCTAAGCCCACGGATCGGGCGCACCAGCAGACCTCATCAAAACCTATATCCGATGCCGCCTTGCAACCATCCTGTTGCGCCAAGACCGAACTCGCCATAGCCGAAAAGATGGCCCTTGCCAACCTCGATACCCAGGACCGTCAGTTGTCCTGAAAGGTAAAGATGCTGTTTGTCGCTCCAAGGCTCATACTTTTTCTCCCAATCGTATGCTACGCCGAGGCCAATGCCTGAGTAGGTCTTTACCCAGTTCTTGGTACGCCAGTAGTAACGGGTGGTAAATAACATCGAGAAAAATGTATCACCTTTCTCGTCTGCAATCTCGCCACTGTCGATGTATCTCATATACTGACGCGATCGCCCCATACTGACGGTGCCTCCCAGACTCCAATGGCGGTTCATCATATACTGATAGCAGATGTTGGGAATGAGTGAACGTTTCATCTTCTCATCTTGCAGATTCCTCTCCTGGTCGTAGTATGGATCATAGTGTCCAAACGCAGCCCAAAGGCCGATACCTGCCCTTGCGGAGTGTCTGTAACTAGGTGCATCCTGTGCCTGAGCATTCATGGCAGAGAGGAATAAAAGGCTACTAAATAGCCACTTTAATGTCGTTTTCATGCTTTCGTTTTATTGATCTTTCTTATATAACTGATGAACGCCAAAACCTTGCAAGGATTGACGTGCTTTTATGATTATTTAAACTATCTAGTCGTCTTTGAGTCGGCGAGGCGGAAAAATCTCAAAATAAATTTGGAATTTCACTCACTAATTCGTATATTTGCAGAAAAATTGGCCATCTATGAAGATATTAGCAATTAACCCAGGAATGATTTCGACCAAAGTGGGAATCTTCCAAGACGAGGAGCTGCTGATGCACGCCACGCTAAACCATCCGTTTGAAGAACTTTGCCGCTATCCGTTCATCATGGATGAGTTCGACTATCGCAAGGAAAAGATTCTAGAGGAGATCCAGCGTCAGGGCTATAGTATGGACTTTGATGTAGTCGTAGGTCGCGGCGGACTAGTGAAGCCCATCGAAAGCGGCGTCTACGAACTGAACGACAAAGTGATAGAAGATACCAAGAACCCACGTCTGCACCACGCCTGTAATCTAGGATCGCTGATAGCGTTGAGCATAGCGCGCGAGATCAAGGACTGTCGCGCATTTACCGTAGATCCTGGAGTCGTCGATGAACTTGACGATGTGGCCCGCATCACAGGTCTGCCCGAAATGCCCCATCAGACCATCTGGCACGCCCTGAACCAGCGCGAGATAGCCAAGCGCTATTGCCGCGAGCACGAACTGAAATACGAAGAGCAGGATCTGATCGTCTGCCACATGGGCAGCGGCATCTCCTTCGCCATGCACCACCACGGACGGGCCATCGAGTGCAGCGACGCGCTGAGCGGCGACGGGCCTTTCTCGCCCTCGCGAGCAGGTATGCTGCCTACGGCGGCTCTAGTGAAGCTCTGCTACAGTGGACAGTACACCGAGGCCGAGATGCTTCGAAAGATCAACGGCCATAGCGGACTCACAGCCCATCTTGGCACCAACGATGTCAGAGAGGTGGAGCGTCGCATCGCCGAGGGCGACCAAAAGGCCAAGCTGGTGCTCGACGCGATGATCTACAGCATCGCCCGCTGGCTGGCTTCGCTGGCTCCCGCCACCAACGGCCACGTGGACGCCGTCATACTCACCGGTGCCATCGCCCACAGCCAGTACGTCACTGACGGACTGCGACGCCGACTGAGCTTCCTCGCCCCCGTATTCGTCTATCCCGGTGAGGACGAGCTGACTGCCCTGGCCATGAACGTGCTCAGAGCCATGCGCGGAGAGCAGGAAATCAAAATCTACGCCTAAAAGAAGCGACGGTCTCCGCCGTTATGATTACTATAAGGTGAAGAATATGAAGAAGAAACTGCTGATAAGTACCCTTTCCCTGTTGTTGTTTGCTCTTCCGCTCTGGGCCATCGTGAGCGGACGGTCATTGTCTCTAACGCTCAGGGATCTTTGTAACGAGTTGCATGAGGACTTCCAACTGCGCTCAGAGACTCAGCTGCGATTTGATGAAGATTACGAGCGACAGCATCAAAGGATGATGGACGTCATCTCAAAGTCGAACGAACTCTCTATCCTGCTTTATACACAAGAGCAGGATATGACGTTTCACTTGGCATTTGCCTTGAAGAAGGTGACGGACGAATATAACCACTTCACTAGGGAAAGAAGACCTTATGACCACCTTGTAAGTAGCCTGAACTATGAGATCGACCGTTATGCCAGACTTATCGAGGCTCTCAGACGACTGCCGCCAATGAAAAAGGAAATCGAGGTGGAAATCGTGCCCGATAGTCTGCTCTATCGCAACGACTCTATTGACCTGCACATATCGGACTCCATCTCTTCCTTGGAAAAAGAAATCATCCGAATAGCCGCCAAGGATACCATCCAGACTCCGTTTGTCCTGGATTCAGCAGGCCAGGCTTTCCGCGACTCTTGTATCTATTTGGCCTCAGAGCTCCTGAAAATGCATGCCGACAACCGTCAGAACGTGATAGCCGACAGCACACACTATCAGGAAGCTTATTGGCGCATGCAGGAGGCCTACGACTATGCTGTAGCTCGTTATCGGGCTCTTGAGCAATACGTGTTTGTTGATGGACAGACGCCCTTCCTCGACATTCTGGCTAGGCCTCGTTACTATTGGGATAAAGTCAGGGTTGACCTGTCTAACCAATATGATTTCGGTGAAATATTTAATGATGAAGAAAAAAATACCGATAATTATTTGCTTTATGTCTCCAGCAAGGGAGAAAATGCCTTAATGGTATTTGGTTGTTGTATCGAGCTGGTGCTTCTGGTCTTCTTCTGGCTTTTTGGCTTATTGACTACCTGGCTGCTTTGCCGCTATACCAGGCTCAAACGCTTTATTTCCAAGAAAAAACTACCTCTGTTTTCGATATTGTTAGGAACGATTCTATACTTCCTGGTGATTGGCTTTGGGTGGAAAGGCGATGAATATTTCCAAATGGGTGTCAAGCACATCAACACGTTCCTATGGCTGCTCATCGCTATCTCAAGTTCCTTGCTGCTCAGAGTGAAGCCTGATCAGTTCAGACCATGTCTTCAGATTTATTTTCCAACCTTCCTGATTGCGTTGGTGATCATTGTCTGTCGCATCACTTTTGTTCCGGACAAGTTGATGAATATGCTGTTCCCGCCTATCTTGGCAGTGATCGTTCTCAGGCAGCTGTTCTACTGTATCAGAGTGAGCGGGAAGGCCGCATCCGTCGACAGTACCATGGGATGGGTGTCGTTGGTCATCTATATCATCGCCTTTGGCTTCGCCTTCATCGGCTATACCTTCGTAGCTTTGCTTATCCTGGTATGTTGGTATTTCCTGCTAGCCCTCTGGCTGACAATCCTCTGTATCTCGGACCTCTTGAGTCGGTATAAGGAACGGTGGTTGGACAAACGTATCGATGCAATGCGCCAGCGTATCACCTACGTTGGCGGTGAGGACCGTGAATCGCTGCTCTTTGGCGCCAGCTGGTTCTATGACTTCATCCGTCAGGTGGTCATACCGGCGATGGTGCTGCTTTCCCTGCCGTTATGCATACGCTCGTCGTTAGATATCTTTGACTTCAACGACCTCTACGTGAAGTTCTACGAGAATCCTTTTATCCAGCTGATGGATAAGGATGGCTATGAGACGCTGCGGGTTTCTGGCAGGAGCATCATCTATCTGTTGATACTGTTCTACGTTCTGCGTTACCTCAATAGGGCTATTCACGCCATCTGGCAATATGCGCGCTATACGACTTTCATGCGCAAGCATAATCGCTCATCGATTCGTCCCAATGAGATCAACCTGTCGCTGGGTAACAGCATTATCAGCGTGTTGATATGGTTCTTCTACGCCGTCGTCGTGATATCGGTCTGGAAAATACCGACGGGTTCGCTGGGACTAGTCGCCGGAGGCCTTTCGGCTGGTATCGGTCTCGCGCTGAAGGATGTGATCAACAATTTCATCTATGGCATCCAGCTGATGGGTGGCCGTCTGAGGGTAGGCGACTGGATAGAGTGCGACGGTGTGCGTGGTAAGGTGACTGCCATCAATTACCAGTGCGTTCAGGCAGAGACTGTCGAAGGCACTGAAATGTCGTTCCTCAACTCGTCGCTCTTCGGCAAGAACTTCAACAACCTCACGCGCAACAACTCGTATGAGCTGGCCGTCATCACTGTTGGTGTGGCCTATGGCACCAATATCCAGCACGTGCGCCAGGTATTGGTGGAGGGTATGCAGAGGATGCGTACCAAAGACCACTACGGCCGTGAGATTGTCGATCCGAAACGTGGCATCTACGTGGTGGTAGGCAATATGAGCGACAGTGCCGTCGACATCAACGTGAAGCAATACGTGCTGGTGGCTGAGCGGATTGGCTATGTAGACCGTGCTAAGGAGGTGATTTATGAGTCGCTCAACGCAGCAGGTATTAGCATCGCCTTCCCGCAGTGCGACGTTCATTTGGTTCAAGATAAGGGTCAGGAATAAAAAGGAAAGCCGCTTCAAAACGAAGCGGCTTTCCTTTTTTATGCGTCGATGTTGGCGTAGGTGGCGTTCTTCTCGATGAACTCTCGGCGAGGCTCTACGTCGTCGCCCATCAGCATGGAGAAGATCTCGTCGGCCTCAGCAGCATTCTCGATAGTCACCTGCTTCAGGAGGCGGTTCTCAGGATTCATGGTGGTCTCCCAGAGTTGCTCAGGGTTCATCTCACCAAGACCTTTGTAACGCTGGGTGTGCAGGGCCTTGTCATCGCCATTACCTGCTACATACTTATCGATAAAGGCCTGACGTTGCTGCTCTGTGTAGCAGTACTCGGAGGTCTTCTTGTACGTACACTTGTAGAGTGGGGGCGTAGCGATGTAGAGGTGTCCGCCCTGGATCACCTGAGGCATAAAGCGATAGAAGAGTGTCATGATCAGCGTGTCGATGTGAGAACCATCGACGTCGGCGTCGGTCATGATGATAATCTTATCGTAACGCAGCTTGTCGATATTGGCCTCGCGGTCGCCTTCGCCTTCTACGCCAAAGCGTACGCCAATCGACTGGATGATGTTCATCACAGACTCGGCCTCGAAGACGCGATGCCACTGGACCTTCTCGACGTTCAGGATCTTACCACGCAGAGGCAGGATGGCCTGGAAATGGCGATCGCGACCCTGCTTGGCTGAACCACCTGCGGAGTCTCCCTCGACGAGGAAGATCTCACAGTCCTTGGGATCCTTGTTGGAGCAGTCGGCAAGCTTGCCAGGCAGACCTCCACCAGTCATCGGGTTCTTGCGCTGAACGCTCTCACGGGCCTTACGGGCAGCGATACGGGCTGTAGCAGCGAGAACGACCTTGTCGCAGATAAGCTTGGCCTCCTTCGGATGCTCCTCCAGATAGTTGCTCAAAGCCTCGCCTACGGCCTGCTGAACAGCTCCTGCCACCTCGCTGTTACCCAGCTTGGTCTTGGTCTGTCCCTCGAACTGAGGCTCAGCCACCTTGATGGAGATAACGGCTGAGAGTCCCTCGCGGAAGTCTTCTCCTGCAATCTCGATCTTGGCCTTCTCAATCTGCTTGGAGATCTGAGGATCGGCATCGGCGTAGGCCTTCAGCGTACGCGTCAGGGCTGCACGGAATCCCATCAGGTGGGTACCACCCTCGATGGTGTTGATATTGTTCACGTAAGAATGGATGTTCTCGCTGTAGTCGGTATTGTACATGACGGCTACTTCGATAGGCGTGCCCTGTTTCTCAGTCTTCAGATAGATGACATCGTCGAAGAGGTGGGTACGGTGACGATCGACGTAGCGCACGAACTCCTTCAGTCCGTCCTTGGCGTGGAACACCTCGGGTTGCTTCAGATTTCCCTCCTCGTCAGGACGGAGATCAGTCAGCGTGATGGTGATACCTGCATTGAGGTAAGCCAGCTCGCGCATACGACGGGCGATGATGTCGTACTTATACTCTGTTGTGGTGAAGATGGTGCCATCGGGCCAGAACTGCTGACGGGTACCAGTCTTATCGGTATCGCCAACTATCTTCACGTCGTAGAGGGGCTTGCCCTTCTCGTACTCTTGCTGGTAGATATGACCATTGCGGTAAACCTGAGAGAGCATGTGGGTGGAAAGGGCGTTCACACAGCTGACACCCACACCGTGGAGACCACCAGACACCTTGTAGGAGCCCTTGTCGAACTTACCACCAGCGTGGAGCACTGTCATGACGACCTCGAGGGCACTCTTGTGCATCTTCTCGTGCTCATCGACAGGGATACCACGTCCGTTGTCCTGAACGGTGATGGAGTTATCTTCATTGATCGTTACTTCGATATGCGTACAATAGCCAGCCATCGCCTCGTCGATAGAGTTGTCGACGGTCTCGTTGACCAGATGGTGGAGTCCCTTCTCGCTGATGTCACCAATATACATCGCAGGGCGCTTACGTACGGCTTCAAGTCCCTCGAGCACCTGAATATTGCTCGCGGAATAATTCTGTTCTTGGTTCAGTTGTTCTTCTGTCATTTTTCCTTATTTCACTAATTGGTTGCAAAGGTACGAAAAAAAAGTCAGATAAACTTAGTTTATCTGCTAAAAAACTACAAAAAATAACCGCAACCCTTTCGAGTTGCGGTTCAAGTCTGTATAATAGTCGATTATTATCCCAGCTTGTTGATGTGCAGAGCGAGGCTTGACTTCAGGTTTGCTGCCTTGTTCTTGTGGATGATGTTGGTCTTAGCCAACTTGTCGAGCATCTTCTGAACCTTTGGATAGAGAGCTACAGCCTCTTCCTTGTTAGTCATAGCGCGCAGCTTGCGCACAGCGTTACGCATTGTCTTTGCGTAGTAGTGATTGTGAAGCGCCTTCTTCTTGTCCTGGCGGATTCTCTTCACTGATGATTTGTGATTTGCCATTTTTTAATTTAATTTTGTTGTTAATTTAAAGCTTATGGGTCTTGCGTCGCTAAGACTGCCCTGGGCGGACTCCTTCAATTTTAGAATCTTTCAATTCTTCCATTTTCCAAAGCCCTCCGCCACCGTTCCCGATGTAATCAGTAGCACTGGCTGTGCAGATGACGGATTTAATGTAGTCCCTAGGAGAGTCGAACTCCTCTTTAGAGAATGAAAATCTCTCGTCCTAACCGATAGACGAAGGGACCGTCGCCTTTTTAGCGGGTGCAAAGGTACTGAGTTTAATTAAGAATTAAGAATGAAGAATTAAGAAAACACGCAAAATTAAGGATATTTAACAGCTTATCGCCTTAAAAACTCTTAATTCTTGGTTCTTAACTCTTAACTTCTTTGTAATTTTGCACGCGTATGTTGACGAAAACTCAGGCTATTGTGCTTCATTCACTCAAATATGGTGAGACCAGAATGATCGTGGATATGTTTACAAGACAGTTCGGAAGACTGTCGTTTATCGTCAGTATGCCCAAGACGGCGAAGTCGAAGATGAAGAAGCAGTTTTTCCAGCCGTTGTCGCTTCTTGAGATTGAGACGGATGTCAGACCCAAGATGCAACTGCAGAAGCTGTCGGACGTGAGACTGGCGGGTCCTTTCGCCTCTATTCCTTTCCATCCTCATAAGCTCTCGATGGCGCTATTCTTGGCCGAGTTTCTCTATTATGCACTTCGTTCTGAACAGCGCAACGAACTGCTGTATGACTATGTGGAAAGCAGTATCCTTTGGCTCGATGGCCAGGAAGACCGCTTTGCCAATTTCCATCTGGTGTTCCTGATGCGGCTTTCGCGCTTCCTGGGGTTCTATCCGAATCTGGATCATTATCAGACGGGTGACTATTTTGACCTGCGCGAGAGCGAGTTCCTTCCAGCTCCGCCTTTACATCGCGACTTCCTCTATCCTGAGGAGGCCGATAAGGTGCAGCTGATGATGCGCATGGACTATCCGACGATGCATCTTTTCCGCATGTCGCATCAGGAGCGTAACCGCCTGTTGGAGGTCACCTTAATATATTATCGACTCCACCTGCCGGATTTTCCGGAGATGAAGTCGATAAGTGTGTTACAAGAATTGTATCAGTGATTACGAGAACACGATGGTGCCCTGAACTGGCTCCTGGGTGCTCTGTGTCGTCTCGTCGTTGGCGTTCAGGTCTTCACCGCTGGCCTGACTGTTGATGCTTTCCAGAATCTCACGGGTACGCTTGTAGGTAGGTGTCTGTTCAACGGCTGAGATGACGTCATCGTTGTCGAGATCTTCAGGACGGAACAAGTAGATGTTGGGACGACGCTTGTAGCGCTTCGTGCTGCTCTCGCCGCCATAGTAGCGGTTACGACGGTCCTGACGCTCAGCGGCTTTCTCCTGCTCAGCTGCAATGCGGTTGAGGTCTTCCTGGCTCTGTTTCTTGAGGTGGTTGCCCATACCGTCGACATCCTCGATGCCGAATCCAGTGGCCAGGATAGTCACCTTTACCTTCTTGCCCAGTTCGAGATCGGTGGCCAGTCCCCACTTGATTTCGAAGTCGTTGCCGAATTTCGCCATGAAATCGTTGACATCGTTCATCTCCTCCATCATGAGGGAACTCTGTCCGTCCTTGGAGCCTGCGAACGAGATTGAAAGCAGGATTTTCTTGGAGTTGAAGATATCGTTATCGTTCAGAAGCGGTGAGTTCAGGGCATCGTCGATGGCCTTCTTCACACGACCCTCACCTTCACCGTAACCAGTAGACATAATGGCTACACCACCATCTTTCAGGACGGTCTTTACATCATTGAAGTCGAGGTTGATCAGTCCGTGAACGGTGATGATCTCGGCAATCGACTTTGCGGCAATGCTCAGAGTGTCGTCGGCCTTGCCAAAGGCATCGAGTACTGACAGCTCAGGGTAGATGGCACGCAGACGCTCGTTGTTGATGACCAGAAGGGCGTCGACATGCTTTGACATCTCTTCAACACCATCAAGGGCCTGGTCGATCTTGCGGTCGCCCTCAAAGCGGAAGGGGATGGTGACGATACCAACCGTCAGGATGCCCAGTTCCTTACTGACACGAGCAATAACGGGGGCGGCACCAGTCCCGGTGCCGCCGCCCATTCCGGCGGTGATGAATGCCATACGAGTGCCGTCACTCAGCATATTCCTAATGTCGTCTATGCTCTCTTCTGCTGCCTGACGGGCTTTCTCGGGTTTGTTACCAGCACCCAGACCTTCCTTACCTAATTGAAGATGAACAGGTACGGGAGAGTCGTTGAGTGCCTGATTGTCCGTGTTACACAACACAAACGTCACATCATGTATACCTTCACGGTACATGTGGTTTACGGCATTTCCACCGCCGCCACCAACGCCAATCACTTTGATGATGCTGTGCTCCTTCTCGGGTGCTCCGAAGTCTAGGATATCTATATTGTTCATATTATCTTCCATAACTATATACTATCAACTTTTAAACAATCAACAAAAACTTACTCTTCTTCTACGATAGATTTACCGAAGTTCATGATGCCTCTCTTCAGTTTGTTCCAGGTGCTGTTCTCCTTGCGGATACGCTCCTCTTCCTCTTTCTTCTTGAGTTCCTCCTCACGCTTGATGCGCTCCTCTTCCTCCTGCTGACGGCGCTTCTCCTCTTCAGCCTTCTGCTTCTCGGCTTCAGTACGGATAACACCTGCAGGAATATCTGTGGCCTGACGGGCAGGACGCAGGTCGTTCGTGGGGTGGGGTATTGCTTGCTTCTGACTGCTGAAGAGATCGCCATTAGGATCGACAGCGTTGCCAGCACAGTTGATGTCGCCCTTGATGAGGAGTCCGAGGACGGTATTCATCATACCATTATGGGCCTTGATGTCCTCATTGTTGGAGATGACGGTCTGTGTCACGAACTTGGCGATGCGGATCTTCTCGACATGTGTATGATTGCTGAAAGCTTTCTCGATATTCTTCATATTCGAACCACCACCAGTGAGGACGATACCTCCCAGAAGTTTGTCGTAATACTCAGAGGGAATCTGGTACCATACGTTCTCGATGATCTCCTCGAGGCGACCTTCTACGATTTCGATGAACTTACGACTCTCAATCTGACGGTCTGCGTCGATAGAGTATTTCAATTCACTGTCGATCTCGCTGTTCTCAGTATAGGCTGATCCGTATTTAAGCTTCATCTTCTCGGCATCACTTTCTTCCATCTGGAGTGTAGCGATATCCTTCGTGATATTGTTGCTGCCAAGGGGAATTACGGCCAGGTGGCGCAGGATGTTCTTGGAGTAGACGGATACAGTGGTCGTATCAGAACCAATGTCGACAAGGGCGCATCCTGAACGCTTCTCTGTCTCAGTGAGCACGTTGTCGGCCAGTGCCAAAGGCGCCAGATACATCTCGGCTACGTTGATGCCTGCTGCCTCAAAGCACTTGTTGAGGTTCTTATAGAAGGACTTGCGCTCAAGAATGTTCAGGAAGTTACCTTCCAGACGATTGGCCTGTATACCTACTGGATCGAGTTGGTATTGAGAGCCTACCTTGTATTCCTGAGCGGCAGCGTCGAGAATCTCCTGATCCTGGTAAACCATGTTGCGATTGGCGTCCATCAGTTCGATGACCATGTCCTGGGTAATGATTGTCTCTACTGGCAGGTCCTTCGTGATCACGTTCTTCACGCTGCGGATGGATTGTCCGCCGACACCGACGTAGACCTGAGTAATCTCAGTCTTGAGTTGGTTTTCCAGCTTCTTGATGATGCTGGTGAGGCATTGAGCGGTCTTGTCGATGTTGTAGACCACTCCCTTGCGGATAAACGATGAAGAGTCTTCCTTGACAACAGCCAATACATTGACGCTGCCGTCGAGGTTCTTCTGACCCGCGATTCCGGTCATTTTTGATGAACCGAGTTCAATTGCTACAATAAATTCCTTTGCTGCCATCTCTTCTTAATTATTTGTTCTTTTTCCTGTTATTTCTCTTGCAGATGATCTGGTTGTCGAATTCCAGATTGATATAATTGTATTTGTTCCACCCGGCCTTGTTGAGTCCGTAGAGGTAGAATTTGCGCAGACGCTCCAGTTTCTTGTCTATGTGGTTGGGTAAACCTAAATATATAATATGGTCGCCCACGCGTGGCACCAGTTCCATCGTGCCGTTATCGAGGATGTTGATCTGTACCACCTGATTCTTCCAGAAGTCATCGGCCATGATGTGGTTGGACACTCTTGTCAGCACGCTCTGGGCATATTTCTTGGAGAAAGATCCTGTGGCGATAATGAGGTCGTTCACATAACGGGATTCTGGCATGATATTACCGTGGGTATCGATGTAATAGCTCTCACCGTTGGCATTCATGACCCTGATGACAGGAATTCGCTGCTGGATGCTAATGCACACGTGACCATTCATAGTCTTGTGACATTCGGCATTCTCTACGAAAGGACTCTTTTCCAGGGATTCCTCAATCTGTCGGGGATTGATGGCATTCATGGACTTGGAGAGTGGGTAGATCTTATCCTTTGACAATAGTTTCTTGACCTCACTGGCATTTAAGAATCCGTCAACACGACCTTCCTTGATATCGATCTTGACCTCACTGCACGTCGCTGCTGCATCTGGTTTATTAAACGCAGTCACAGCGAACAGCAGATAGGCGGCGATGACGATATCGCAGACTACTATCATGGACTTTTTCCAGTTGATGGTCATCTTTTGCTATTATTTGATTTTACTATTCAATATTTTCGTAATCTGTGGCACCTGGTTGTCGAGGTCGCCTGCACCCAAGACGATCAGAACCTCGAATTTGTGGTTCTTGACGTAGTCGAGCACTTCGTCCTTACGGATCATCTCTTTTTTGACACCTTCTTTTAAGTTGTCGTAGATGAGTTGGGAGGTGACACCCTCAATAGGTTGTTCGCGAGCCGGATAGATTTCCGTGAGCACCACTTCGTCGAGCTGACTCAGCGCATCAGCAAAATCCTTGTAGAAATCACGAGTGCGCGTATAGAGATGCGGCTGGAAGATGGCCGTGATGTGCTTGTCCTTATACAATTCACGGATACTTCTGGCACTCTGGTAGATCTCCTTCGGATGATGGGCATAGTCGCTGAGGAAAACGACACGGTCATTCTTGATCTTAAAGTCAAAACGACGATCTACACCACCATAGGTCTTCATGCCGTATTTCAGTTCCTCTGCTGTACAGCCGTTGAGTTGTGCCATCGCCATAGCAGCGATGCCATTCTCGATATTAATGGGAATTGGCTGTCCCAGTTGTACGTCCTTGATACTCTCAATGGGGGAGATGAAATCGAAAGTGATCTCACCGTTCTCGATGCGGATGTTCTCCGCATGGAAATCGCCCTCTGTGAGACTATAGTCATAGCGATGCACACCAGTCTGGATGTTCTCCTTCATCTCAAGGTCACGATGGATAATCAGTGCTCCACCTGGTTGGATCAGTTCAGTATAATGACGGAAACTTTCGAGGTAGGCCTCTTTCGTACCATAGATGTCCAGATGGTCAGGGTCTGTTGAGGTGATAACAGACATCCAAGGACGTAGCCAATGGAAGCTACGGTCGAACTCATCGGCTTCAATCACTACGTAATCGGAGTCGGAGAGGATATAGTTGGTACCATAGTTCTTTGAGATGCCTCCGAGGAAGGCATTACAGTTAAGGTGGCTCTGGTGCATGATATGGGCACACATGGTGGATGTTGTGGTCTTACCGTGGGTTCCTGCCACACAGAGTCCTTTGTGAGCTTGGGTCAGTGTACCAAGAACCTGCGCACGCTTCTGTATCTCGAAACCATTCTCACGGAAGTATACCAGTTCCTGATGGTCTGCTGGGATAGCAGGGGTATAAATGACCAGACAAACCTCCTTCTGCTTACAGATATGAGGAATCTCGTCGATGTTCTCTTCGTAGTGGATGAGCATCCCCTCTTTTTCCAACTGACGTGTCAGTTCGGAAGGTGTCTTGTCGTATCCAGCTACGACGAGTCCCTTCTTGAGAAAATAGCGGGCGATGGCACTCATGCCGATGCCACCAGCTCCTACGAAATAGACTGCTTTAATATCTTTTACATTCATTTTGCTAACGTGATAACTTCTTTTGCGATGATTTCTGCAGAGTTTGGCAGAGCTAACTTCAGGACGTTCTCACTGAGTTCTGCCAGTCGTTTGTCGTCGTTGACTGTGTGGACAGCCAGTTCCAGCAGATTAGCAGGTGCATCGGCATCCTTTACATGGATAGCTGCGTTCTTTGTAGAGAGTGCCAGCGCGTTCTTGGTCTGGTGATCCTCAGCCACGTTAGGGCTTGGCACCAGGATGACAGGCTTACCAATCAGACAGAATTCAGAGATACTGCTGGCACCAGCACGACTGATGACGAGATCGGCAGCCTTATAGGCTGTAGCCATATCGGTAATAAAGTCGGTCACCTTCAGGTTGGGGATATTCTCACCTTTCAGTTCTTCAGCAATCGCTGCACTGTAATAGCTTCCAGTCTGCCAGATAAACTGTACGTCAGTAGACTTTACAAGATCCAGGTGGAGCAATACGCTGACGTTAATGGTCCTGGCTCCCAGACTACCTCCAAGCAACAGGATTGTCTTCTTGGTAGGATCGAGTCCGAAACTCTTCACTGCGTCCTCATGCGAGATCTTGGTATTGAGAAGTGCCTGACGAACGGGGTTACCTGTCATGATGATTTTCTCTGCAGGGAAGAAACGATCCATGCCTTCATAGGCGACACAGATTTTTTCTGCTTTCTTAGCGAGCAGTTTATTGGTGACTCCTGCATAGGAATTCTGCTCCTGGATCAGACAAGGGATACCCATTGAGGCAGCCGTGTTGAGAGTAGGGCCACTGGCAAAGCCTCCAACACCAACGACAACATCGGGCTTAAACTCCTTGATAATCTTCTTAGCCATACGCTGGCTCTTCCATATCTTGAACAGTACCTTGATATTCTTCAGTTTGTGTTGACGATCGAAGCCACAGATGGGCAGTCCCTTGATTCTATAACCTGCGGCAGGTACGCGCTGCATCTCCATACGGTCAATAGCTCCTACGAACAGAATCTGAACGTCAGGACGTAGTGCTTTCAGGGCGTTCGCAATGGAAATGGCAGGGAATATATGACCTCCTGTACCACCTCCGCTAATGATAACTTTTAACTTCTTCTCCATACCTTTTTATATATTGCGTGCAAAATTACAAATTAAATTTCTTTTATGGCCAAATTTCCCGTTCTTTTTTTCGCTGAGCGGCTAACACTTAATATAGCTCCGATATAAGCGCAGTTGATGATGGTAGAAGTACCACCTTTGCTGATAAGCGGCAGGGGCTGACCTGTGACAGGAGCGATGCCTACAGCTACCAGCATATTGAACGCAGCCTGAACAACCAGCAATAATGCCAGTCCCATAGCAAAGAAAGCAGGGAAGTTGTTCTCGCATCGACTGGCAATACGTGCCGTTCTGTATAGTAGAACAATATAGAGGAACACCACGAATGCAGCACCAACGATGCCAAGTTCCTCGATAACAATGGCAAAGATAAAGTCGGAGAACGCTTGCGACAGGAAGTCGCGTTCCACAGACTGTCCAGGTCCCTTGCCGATAATGTTACTCGACACGATGGCAATATTGGCGTGTGCCACCTGGGCGTCTTTGTCCAGATCGTACTCCAAGGGTGACACATCCTTTTTGTCGAGATGCTTGACGATACGGTTTCGCCAGGTGACAAAACGGTGGAAGACACCTCCGCCCTTGATGACCTTGGTGTCCGTAGTGTTGTCAGCGACAGCCTCGACGGTCTGGGTCCTCTTTTCGTCATCTGCACCGATACTTCCCAAAGTCAAGACCAATGTCAGGAACAGGACGATGACCAAACCTGCTGCACCCACCAGTTTAGCCATCTGCGACATTGGAATACGTCCGATAAACATCATCAGGAAGATGACGGCAAGGAGCAAGGCTGCTGTCGACAGGTTCTCAATTCCAATCAGGGCAGCTGTAGGAAGTACAATCCAGAGGATATACTTGAAGGCTTTCTTGTCGGCTCCGTCCTCACGCTGCATGGCACTGAGAATCTGCGCCGTAATCAGCACCATCGTGCCCTTGGCAATCTCTGAAGGCTGGAAGGTAATACCTCCAGGTAGGGAGATGACACGGTTTGCTCCATTGATAGACTCTCCGCCAATGAGAACCCATAGGAGTGTGATGCCCGAAATAATCAGTAAGAAAGGCGTCATCAGCTTAAAATAGCGACAAGGGATATTGAGCGTCACTACAGCAACAAGGGCACCAATCACGATTGTGACGGTGTGGAAGGCTATGGGGCCGATATAGTTCTGACTCTTATAGGTCAGGTTGCTCGAAGCCGAGAAGACTTCGACGATACTGATCATACAGAGGAAGAAGAATACCATCCAGATGACCTTATCACCCTTGAAGATGTTGCCTATCTTTTTGTTCATATCAGAGGTTTCTTGCTAATTCTTTAAATTGCTCGCCTCGATCCTCCATGTTCTTGAAGAGATCGAAGGAGGCGCAACAGGGACTGAGCAGTACAGTCTCACCAGGTTGGGCCATCTCATAACACGCTTCCATGCATTCTTTCATGGAGTGTGTATCGCGGACGGGGATTCCCATCTGGTCGAAATTGTCGTGTAACTTCTGGTTGTCTGCACCAAGGTAGACCAGCCCTGAGCACTTCTCTTTGACAAGTGGTTTGATGGGTTCGTAGTCGTTACCCTTATCCTTGCCACCAATAATCAGGATGACCTTTGTCTTCATTGACTCCAATGCATACCAGCATGCATCGACATTTGTGGCTTTGGAGTCGTTGATATACTGGACACCACGTACCATGCAGACTTTCTCCAGACGGTGTTCCACGCCAGGGAAGTCGCTCAGGCTCTTGCGGATCTCCTCTTTCTTGATGCCTGCAACATTGGCGGCGATGCCTGCAGCCAAAGAGTTGTAGATGTTATGCTTGCCTGTCAGACTGAGGCTTTCCTGTTCCATATTGAATGGCTCTGGCTCCTCAATCTTGTATTGGCCTTTCTCGATGTAGCCAATTACTCCATTTTCCTTCAGTTCAGAGAACGGGTATTGGATAGCCTTGATGTCATATTTTTCTAGTTCACGCTTGATGATGGGATCATCTGCCCAATAGATGAAGGCATCTTTGGGAGTCTGGTTTTGGATGATGCGCATCTTGGCGTCTACATAGTTCTGCATCTCGAAACCATAGCGGTCCAGATGGTCAGGAGTAATATTAAGCAGAATGGCAATGTTCGCACGGAAATCGTACATGTTGTCAAGTTGGAAGGAACTCAACTCGATAATGTAATACTCATGCGGATCTTCAGCTACCTGTAGTGCGAGAGAGTTGCCGATGTTGCCTGCCAGACCTGCGTCGTATCCTGCCTCTTTGAAGATATGGTATATCAGAGATGTTGTCGTAGTCTTGCCATTAGAACCAGTGATACAGATCATCTTGGAATTGGTATAACGACCAGCAAACTCAATCTCACTGATGATATGGATTTCTTTTGCGTTGACTTTCTGGATGATAGGAGCAGTATCGGGGATGCCTGGGCTCTTGATGATCTCGTCGGCATTGAGAATCTTTTCCTCAGTATGCTGGCCTTCCTCCCATTCTATCTGGTGGTCATCGAGCTGTTTCTTGTATTTGTCACCAATCTTAGACATGTCGGAAACAAACACGTCGAAACCTTCTTTTTTAGCAAGGACGGCGGCTCCAGCACCGCTTTCTCCTGCACCTAATATAACGATTCTCTTCATTTCTATCTCATTTTTAATGTAATCAGTGTCAGGGCAGCTAAGATAATGGTCGTAATCCAGAATCGGATGGTAATCTTTGATTCGTGGAAGGGTCGGTGAGGCCATCCTCTTAGAATATATGTGCTTGTTGCATCGAGTTGTGAATCGAGCTTACGGAATGTATCGTGAATTGGGGCAGCCCTGAATACGCGCACACGTTTGCCTTTGCGCTTCTGGATCTTGAACCACATCGTTTGTATGATAACGCTGAGGCTTTCGATAAAGAAGATTCCACAGAGGATAGGAAGCAGCAGCTCCTTGTGGATAATGACTGCACACACACCGATGATACCGCCAATGGTCAGAGATCCTGTATCGCCCATAAAGACCTGAGCAGGGAAGGCATTATACCAAAGGAAACCAATCATGGCTCCGACAAATGCACAGAGAAACACAACCAACTCTTCTGAATGGGGGATGTACATGATGTCGAAGTAAGAGGCATAACCAATGTGTGAAGATACATAGGCCAAGATACCTAAGGCCACACCAATGATGGCGGAATTTCCTGCACACATGCCATCCATGCCGTCGTTAAGGTTTGCACCATTTGAGATGCCTGTTACAACGAAAATGGTGATAAACACGAACAGCATCCATCCGGCAGCCACCTTGTACTTGCCACAAAAGGCCATCACACTTGAGTAATTCAGATTGTGATTCTTGATGAAGGGGATGGTCGTTTGCAGAGATTTGACCGCTTCAGCTTTATGCTTGACCACTATCTCCTGATTCTGCTTGATGTTTACATTCTCACGTACGACGACATCAGGACTGAGCCAGAGTGTCAGACCTACAATGAAGCCGACACTTACTTGTCCTACAATTTTGTACTTTCCCTTCAGACCGTCTTTGTTGCGTTTGAAAATCTTAATATAGTCATCCAGAAATCCGAGGAAGCCTAACCAAATGGTGGTGATGATCATTAAGATCAGATAGGTGTTGCGGATTCGTCCTAAGAGTAGTACAGGGATGAGGATGCTCACAATGATGATGAGTCCACCCATCGTTGGCACACCTTTCTTCTCGACTCCAAACGGGTCAATCTTTGGGTCGCGTTCTGTTTCAAAGATTTTTTTCTTCTTCATCCACTTGATGAAGCGCTCGCCAAACCAAGCAGAAAGCAGCAATGCCAAAATCAGTGTCAACAGAGCACGGAAAGATATGTAAGACCACATGTGTGATCCAGGGATGTCGTATTGGTCAAGGAATCTGAAGAGGTAATATAGCATGGCCTTGTATTTTTAATGATTAAATCCCAAATATCTCCTTGACAACTTCCTTGTCGTCAAAGTGGTGCTTTACACCTTGAATCTCCTGATAGTCCTCGTGACCTTTGCCGGCTATGAGGATAACGTCACCTTTCTCAGCCATCATGCAAGCTGTGCGGATAGCCTCTCGACGGTCAACGATGCTGACCACCTTCTTCATCTGTTTGATGTCAAGACCTGCCAGCATATCGTTGATAATATCTTCTGGTTCTTCGAAACGAGGG
This sequence comes from Prevotella sp., assembly GCA_017443345.1. Lineage (GTDB taxonomy): Bacteria > Bacteroidota > Bacteroidia > Bacteroidales > Bacteroidaceae > Prevotella. The sequence goes on along the minus strand of JAFSNR010000027.1, from coordinate 64,865 downwards.
TTGTCTGAGGTGATGATGACCCTGTCGCTCTGCTTGACGGCCTCTTGGGCCATCAGCGGACGCTTCCCTTTATCACGATTACCACCTGCTCCGCAGACAGTAATGACTTTTCCTTTGCCGTTAAGAACTTCATGGATGGCATTGAGTACATTCTCTAAAGCATCTGGAGTATGAGCATAGTCAACGATGGCCGTATAGCCCTCTGGTGAATGAATCGGCTCTAGACGTCCGTTGACACTCTTCAGTGTGCTGAGAATTACTAGGATATCCTCGGGTTTCTTGCCTAACATGACAGCTGCACCATAGACGGCAAGCAGATTGCTTACATTGAACTTGCCGATAAACTGTACGCCAACCTCTTTACCGTTGATGTCGAGGTACATCCCTTCAAAGTGGCACTCGATGATTTTGGCTTTGAAATCAGCCATGGTTCGGGTAGAGTAGGTCTTGACTACAGCCTTGCTATTCTGAACCATCACCATTCCGTTTTTGTCGTCGGCATTGATAATGGCGAACGCTTCTTTGTCCAGTCCGTCAAAGAAGGCTTTCTTGGCATCACGATAGTTCTCGAATGTACCATGATAGTCGAGATGGTCTCTGGTCAGATTGGTGAAGATGCCACCAGCGAAACTAAGCCCCCCTATGCGTTTTTGGGCGATGGCGTGACTGGAGCATTCCATGAATGCATATTCACAATCAGCCTCCACCATCTTTGATAGTAAGCGATTCAGTTCAATAGGATCGGGTGTCGTATGATCTGCTGGGATGATTTCATCCTCAATATAGTTGCAGACAGTTGACAGTAGTCCGCATTTATGTCCCATTTTGCGGAACATATTATATAATAAGGTGGCGATAGTCGTTTTTCCATTTGTACCCGTAACACCAACCAGTTTCAGTTTCTTTGAAGGCTCGCCATAGAACTGCGTGGCAGCTTCCCCTACACAGTCTTCAGTAGCTTCCACTGCGATGTAGGTTACTCCTGGCTCACGTTTGTTGGGAAAGTATTCGCACAAGACGGCTACAGCCCCTTGTTCAATAGCCTTGGGGATAAACTTATGACCATCAGTCTGCGTGCCAGGAATGGCCACGAAAAGATGTCCGGCCTCGACGCGGCGGGAGTCGATATTTACGCCAGTTATTTCAACATCTTCATTACCGAGAATGTTGAGGACCTCCACATTTTTGAGTAGTTCATTCAGCTTCATATCATTGTTGTTCTTTGTTTATTCCATATTCAGTTCACACACCATGCCTTGTTTGACTAATGTGCCAGCATAGATGCTCTGTGATTTGACTTTGCCTCTACCTCTGAGTTTGACTTTGACTCCTCTGCTTTCCAATTGATAGACTGCATCACGGGCACCCATCCCTATTACATCAGGGATTATTTCCTTCTGCGTACTGATGTTGCTTCGGTTATTGTTTGCTTTAACTCCCAAATGGTCGAGCACGTAATTGGCTGCCACCAGGTCGCCGCCTTTGACATCGGGGACCATAATCGATAAGGTGTCGCGAGCATCATTGACGTCGAGCTTAAGACTTTGGGCCATTACACCTTCAGAGATATGGTGGAAGACAAGTCCACTCATACCACCACCCGAGGCAGGCAGTCCTGATTTCTTCAGACAGACGATGCAGGTGTATCGGGGATTGTCGGCAGGGAAGTAGCCAGCAAATGACAGCCAATAACGTGTGATCCCCGAGTGATAACCACCATATTGGTCAGCAATCTGGGCTGTACCAGTCTTTCCTGCGACTTTAAATGACTTCGAGCCTGCTCTTTTCCCTAATCCTTGACTGACAACATGCTCCAAGATCGTCTGCATCGTCTTAATGGCTTGTGGTTTGGCGATACGTTCCTTAAGAACTACGGGCTCAAACTCCTTAATGACCTCACCGTTTTTGACAATCTGCTTGACGAACCTTGGCTGCATCATCTTGCCATTGTTGGCGATAGCATTGTAGAAGGCAACGGTATTGATGGGCGCAATCTGTGTTTCATAACCGATACTCATCCATGGAAGCGTCGTCTTACTCCAATATTTAGCGCGATCGGTAGTCTTTGTGTCAGGTATTCTGATCATTGGAGTGTGATAGCCAACCAATGGAATTTTCAGGTCTTCATGGATACCAACACGATATAGACCTTCTACATATTTCTTTGGGTTACTACCGTAAAATTTATCAATGACATAGCTGACACCAATATTCGAGCTGACCTCCAGTGCACGGGCAACATTGATATCTTGATAACCACCACGACGCCAGTTATGATCCTTCATGTCACGACCATGCATGTTCATGACGCCACTTCCAGTATGTATGACAAAACTGGTGTCCACTACCCCGTCGTCGAGTGCAACCAGGAATGAGGCTGTCTTAAATACCGATCCTGGCTCACAACGGTAGCTGATAGCGTTGTTGACCGCTTCGTGATACTCTCCGTCAGCGCCGCGCGTCATGTTAACAATGGCTTTGATGTCTCCAGTCTTAACTTCCATCAGGATTGCTACTCCCATCTCGCCATTGATTTCCTTTAGTTCTTCAATCATGGCGCGCTCAGCTAAGTCCTGCATGCTGACGTCGATGGTTGTAACGATATCTGCACCGTCTTCAGGTAACAGGACTGGAATGTCCAGATATTTGCTAAGAATCTTACGACGATGCATCAGACCGTTTTTCCCTCTAAGTATGGAGTCGTAAGATAGTTCCAGACCATATTTTGCGCTATCCTTGGCGCCAAACATGTCACCAACAGTACGTTGTGCCAGTGACCCGAACGGACGTCGACGGGCATTGAATTCTTCCCAGTGGAAGCCTCCCTTGTAGTTGGGCTCTTTGAAAATAGGAAGCTTGCGCACTTCGCAGAATGTGTTGTAGTCGATGCGTCGCGGCCAAATGGGGTAGTGACGAGCACCTTCTTTGCCATTCTTTAGTACACGCTTTTTGCCCTCCAACAAATGGCTCTTGAATTCTGCTGCCGTCTTTGAGGGGAAAATTTGACTCAGCCCTTCACAGATGGTGTCAATTTTTTCTTCCCAAATGGAATCTTGCTTGTGGGCATGTACCGAGTCGTCTCTTCCTGCCTGGAAGTCCATGTAGACTTTATACTCAGGTATGCTACTGGCCATCAGCTGACCATCGCAACTAAGGATGTTACCACGGCTAGGCTTGACGCTAACACTATCACGTTTCAGACGGTCTGCCACCTGTGTCCAGTAGTCTTTCTTGGCAGTCATGATATACATGGCCTTGCCCACAACGGCAAAACCAATTAATGTCAGGACTACTGCAATGGCGAAGTAGCGGGGCATTACCTTATCGCTTTTGAACTTACTCATTCCGTCTTCTTATTCTGGTACATTTATTATATATGGTGGCTGGTCTGATATATGCAACAGACTGTCCTTGTTTTGCTTTAAAGCATCCAGAACATGACTCTCGCGACACTTCTCTGTCAGAGTGCTTGAACTGGATAGGGCCTTGTATTTGGCGTCAAGTAATTGCTTTTCTAATTTGTCGATGGCAATCATGTCCTGCTGACACTGATAGCGAATGGCTACATAGACAATACAGAAGATAACCATGAGCACAAAAAGCCAGATTTGACGACGAACCATCTCCGCCGTCAAGAAGTCGCCGCCCAGAATCGTCCTCAGCGTCATCGCGGAGCTAGGCTTGGGATCCTCTTCCTTAGCCTTCTCCTTGATCATCTGGATCGTCTTCTTGGCTTGCTCCTTCATCTCGGCAGCTTCCTCTTCAACGAGCTTCTCCTCGTCTATGATGGGATCGTCTGCTACTACGGGCTGTTGGATCTCTAGTTCTATGTCTTCTTTTTTGGCCATATTTATACTTTTTCTGCTATTCTCAATTTTGCGCTTCTGCTACGAGGATTGCGCTCTTGTTCCTCTTCACTTGGTGTAATCACCCTATTGCTTATCAGTCGGAATGGTGCCTCTGTACGACCGTAAAAGTCCTGAGTCATCTTACCCTCGACGTTTCCCGCTTTCATCATGTTCTTTACGATGCGATCTTCTAGCGAATGATAGGTAATGACTGAAAGCCGGCCTCCTTCGTTAAGGATCTCTTTGGCACCATTCAGCATTTCCTTCAGGGCATCCATCTCATGGTTAACCTCAATGCGCAGCGCTTGGAACAATTTTGCTATTTCTTTCTTTTCGCGTTCACGTAGGAACAGTTTCTCTGTTTCCTGCATGAGGTCACCAGTCTTTTCAATATTTTTGTAGCTCCTTGCCTTTACGATAGCTGCTGCTATCTTGCGGGCATTTTTTAATTCTCCGTAGATGTAGAATATGTCGGCCAGCATCTCTTCGCTGTACGTGTTAAGGATCTCTGCTGCCGTCACTCCCGATCTATTGTTCATTCGCATGTCCAATGGCGCGTCGAAACGGAAAGAGAATCCGCGAGTTTCATCATCGAAATGATGACTGGAAACACCAAGGTCTGCCAGCAGGCCGTCAATGTGTGCAACGTTATAATAGCGCATCCAGTTGTGGATATATCTGAAATTGCTTCTTACGAACGTAAATCTGTCGTCATCAAGGATGTTCTTCTCAGCATCCTCGTCTTGATCGAAACTATAGAGATGACCGTTTTTCCCCAAACGGTTCAAAATCTCCCTGCTATGGCCTCCTCCGCCGAAGGTGACGTCTATATAGATACCGTCAGGCTTGATGTTCAGCCCGTCTATGCTCTCCTGAAGGAGTACCGGAACGTGATATGTCTCGGCAGTATTCATCATAAGGCATCGTCAGCGTTCATGATGTTTTCGAATTCTATTCCAAACTCTTCTTCAGGTTTGAGTGTATTCTGCAGATTCTCGGGTGACCAGATCTCAATAGTGTTATCCATGCCGATAAACTGGATGTCTTGATTAATCTCCGCAATTTTCTGCAGACGCCTTGAGATGAGGAATCGGCCATTGCCATCAAGCACTACCACTTCGGCTTCAGACACAAATTGCCGGAATATCTGCTGATGTGCCTGTTTCCATGGTTTCAATTGGGCCTTTAATAGGTCAAGCCGCTCATTCCATACGCTTTCGGGATAGAGTACAAGACACTTCTGGAAAACGTCCTTCCTCAATACCAGACATTCTTCGCCAGATGCTTGTAGCACCTTGCGGAAAACTGCTGGCAGAAAGGCTCTTCCCTTCGCATCAGTCTTAGCGTCTATATTCCCTAAAAAGCGCATATGTACCTATTTAAATAGATTTCGGTTACAAAGGTAGGAAATTTTCCCCACTTTACACCACTTTTCCCCACTTTTTTTAAATTTTAACTTTATTTTATTGATTTGCCTCCTTTTTGTGTACTAAATACATTTAAAAAGATACATTTTTCTTCTTTTTTTGCTCAGAATTGAAAGAAATGTGCTATTTTTGCAGCTTGTTAACGATAATGTGCAAATGGCAACTGTAACAGAGAAGACAATCAACATTGATGAAATCCTAAAAAGTAAGATGGGCACGAAGGCGAAATTCGTGCCAGGTTTCTTGGTGGGATGGTTGAAGCGTATCGTCCACCAGGATCAGATAAATGCTTTTATTTGGGATAATCGCGACAAGACTGGCGTCGATTGGCTGGAGGCCGTTGCTAAATATCTGGATATGACGCTAGACATCGTTGGAAAGGAGAATCTTCCGGATCCTAACGATGGCAAACGTTATACTTTTGTTAGTAATCATCCTCTTGGAGGAGCTGACGGCATCGCTTTGGGAGCCATTATCGGGCGTCATTACGATGCGCGTTTTCGTTACCTGGTCAATGATTTGCTGATGAATTTACCAGGACTGGCTCCCCTATGTATTCCCATCAACAAGACGGGAAGTCAGAGTCGCAATTTCCCTGCGATGGTGAAGGCTGGTTTCGAGAGCGGGAACCACATCCTGATGTTTCCTGCAGGGCTTTGTTCGCGCAAGCGAAATGGTGTGATTTGCGACATACCATGGACTAAGACATTTATCTCGAAGAGTGTGGAATATCAGCGCGACGTGGTGCCCATCCACTTCGGGGGGCAGAACTCTAATTTCTTCTATCGTTTGGCCAACTTCAGCGACAGATGCCTGCCCTTCAATCTTGCTATGCTCTTTTTGGCCGATGAAATGTATAAGAATGTTCACAAGACCTTCGTTGTAAAGATCGGGAAACCTATTCCCTGGCAAACTTTCGATAAGAGCAAATCCCCGATGGAATGGGCTCAATTTGTAAGAGAACAAGTCTACAATCTATAAATATATAAGAGATGGAACAGGAGATTATCCAACCAATAGACAAAGAAGTACTCAAGAGTGAACTGACTCCCACGCTTCAGCTTCGTATGACAAACAAGAGTCATAATGAGATTTATGTCATTACAGCTCATAATGCACCGAATGTCATGAAGGAAATTGGTCGTTTGCGTGAGATTGCTTTTCGTGAAGCAGGAGGCGGAACAGGTAAGGAAATGGATATTGACGAGTTCGATACCTGTGAGAATTGTTATAAGCAGCTAATTGTCTGGAATCCTGAGGCAAAAGAGATTATTGGAGGGTATCGGTATTTGGAGGGAACTTGTTGGGAAATGGATGAGAAAGGACAGCCCAAGCTCGCTACCAGTCACATGTTCCATTTCTCCGATAAATTCATTAAGGAATATATGCCTTATACCATAGAGTTGGGACGTTCTTTTGTTTCTTTACCTTATCAGAGTTCCCGCATGGGCGCAAAGAGTCTTTTTGCTCTCGATAATCTTTGGGATGGTTTGGGCGCGCTGACGGTCATCATGCCTAATGTGCGTTATTTCTTTGGTAAGATGACGATGTATCCCTCTTATATCCGTAAGGGACGCGATATGATTTTGTACTTCCTGAAAAAACATTTTGATGACAAAGATAAGCTCATATTGCCGATGAAACCGTTGGAAATGGAAGAAGATCCGCAGGTCTTGGCTGCTCTCTTCTGTAAGGACGACTTCAGGGAAGATTATCGAATATTAAATACAGAGATCCGTAAGTTGGGTTATAATATACCTCCATTGGTGAATGCTTATATGAACCTTTCTCCAACGATGCGACTATTTGGTACTGCTATCAATTATGGTTTTGGTGATGTGGAAGAAACTGGAATTCTGATAGCTGTTGACGAAATACTCACAGAGAAGCGTGTTCGACACATCGATTCCTTTATTAAGGAACACCCTGAGGCATTGAAAATTACTAGTGGAGCTAATAAGGTTATTTATAAGGAAAAATAGAGTTACGCTTATGATTATTTCTTTTTTGTTAGTTGTTGGCACGGCAAGGTGTCAGCCTTCAAGGGAAGTTCGTTTCTTAAATAATGTTTAAAATGGTTAATTTACGGACATTTTGTGCAAGGTTTTTTGAATTTGCAGTTATATATACAGACAAGCAATCAGAATTTGCGAGAATGGAATTGAAAAAGCTTATATATAAAATAGGTATAATGGTTTGGAGTGTGATACTGTTTGTAGCATGCTCCAATGATAGTTCTGATAATTCCGGAGCTAATATTGATATCACTCCATCTGCCCGAACAGAGACCTGGATGGTGACCATTGAACCAGAATTCGTTTTAACTGATGCTGATAAGGCTGCTCATCGTGTGGCTCCAGTAAAGGAGGCTATCGATGATAAGGGTGAACGCATTGCCACTTTTGATAGTATGGCAGTCAACAATGTTGTTCTCAAGGAAGGTTGGAGATACAAACTTAAGATTGCTGCTAACTTGAGTGTTGATGATTTGGGTAGTTCTGCTTATACTTTCACCTCGATGAAGATTGAGGACATGACCTATGTGGGTATTAAGAAGGCCAATATGAAGGAGGTGGTGATGGATGTATTTCCAATCCGTGTCCTTCCGAAGAATAGTGAGGAGACTTGGAGCTATGAGACTCTCTGCGGCCAGATTGTGGGCACAGATGAGAAGATCGATATGATGATGGGCGAAATCAATGGACTTAATTATAAGGAGTTCTATGGTAAGGATAACTTGTATCGTTTGCGTATCATTGCCAGTATCACTCCTTCCGAGAAACCAATATACGAGGGTAAGCAACAGCGCATTCGTTTAGTTCAGCTTGTCAGGAAATCGGTAATTGAGAAAGACAGCATTGTTTATGCAGATGCTTCAGGCATCAATTCAGATAATTCTCCTTCTGTTAACGATTCACAGTATGGTGATTTTGAAATGGTATGGAGTGCCAATGGGAAAGAAGTTGGTAAGGGAATCCTTCATGCGGAGTTGAATAATACGTCAACGTTTGGTCTCTTCATGGATGCTGAGAACAATATGACAAAGTTCTTTGTTGACTCACTTTTTAAGAAGGAATTCAAAACTATGGAACCGCAAAAGGTAACCTTTGAAAAAGACGGTGCGACATATAATGCATATTTGGAGTATGGTTTTGTCGGCTATTCTTCTGATGCATATTATTATAACATCAAAAATTGGCAGTATGCGGCTATAGCTAAGATTGATAATGAGTTCTATCAGTTTACGCCAATTCCTGATTATGAAAAGTCATCAATGACATACGATACAAAGGCAAAGCAATGGTTGGGTGTTATTACGGTCAAGCAGGTGGATCTCTGTGAGGCATACATGATACCCCCTCCCTGGACAGAGAAATATGTGATGTCCCCGTCGTCACCATTAAAGATAGTATTTAGCACGACTAAAAAGATCAAATAGGGAGAGACGGTTTGGAGACTGAAAGGCAGCTGCTCGATGCAATACGTGGCGGTGACTCCCAGGCGATGCGACGTCTGTACGACCGCTTTTCAGGATATGCTATGGCGATAGGCCTAAGGTATATCTCAGGGCATGACGATGTTAGGGATGTGCTGCAAGACAGTTTCGTCAGTATACTGACCTCCATAGGCGAATTCGAATACCGAGGTGAAGGTTCTCTGAAGGCTTGGGTGTCGAAGATCGTTACGAATAGAGCTCTCGATTGGCTCAACGAACATGATCTGGTGAAGACCACAGACGTGATGCCAAAAGAAGATATTGCAGATGAGGAAGATCCACAGGTGGAGTTGATTCCCCCCGACATCCTCAATCAGATGATAGGGCGATTGCCTGCAGGTTGCCGACTGGTGTTAAACCTCCATGTTTTCGAGCAACTCTCGCACAAGGAGATCGCCCGTCGGCTGGGAATTAAAGAGGCATCGTCAGCCTCGCAGTTCTTTTACGCAAAGAAACTATTGACAGGAATGATAAATGATTATTTAACTCATAAAGGAAATGAAACAGGAAGCATGGATTAAACAGTTACGCGATCGGCTGGCAGACCACGAAGAGGCTGCGCCAGCAGACTTGTGGGCTGGTATCGAGGCAAAACTTGCTCAGCAGGCTGCTCCGAAACGTCCACGTATTGTTCCTTTATGGGGCAGATGGGCAGCAGCGGCAGCCATTCTTGCAGGTGTCATCCTGGGAGGTGATTACCTGATGCATCTATCAGACAATGGGCAGATAGCTGTATCAAATGGCGCAAGTCAGATGGCGGAAGTGCAGAAAGTTAACGAAACTCAGACCACTTCTGAAGCTGAGGCTACAGAGAGCAGTATCGTCATGAAATCACAGCAGTTTGTTGCTCAATTAAAGCAGGTGATGTCATCTGTTGTGACAACTCCAGACGATCAGTCTGTAGCTGCTAATCAGGAGCAACCTACAGAAAAGCAGTTGGCTGAATTGGTTGAACAGAAAACGATAGAACAGCCAGTGGAGCAGCAACCTGTTGAAGAGCAGCCTTCAAAGCAGCCATCTTCTGATAAACAGCCTGCCGCTAAAAAGCAATTGCCTTCTGAAGACGATGTTATCCGTGAACTTGATCGGAAAATCGCCGAAGTTTCTAATCAAAGCCAGTCTCAGGCAGCTTTTGGACTCTATGCTTCTAACGGCTTTGGGAACCAGATGAGTTCTAATGGTGTTGTCATGAACCCTGCAATGGCTGCCAATTACAGTATGGATAATTACAGATCCTCGGGAACACGTGGTGATGGCGAAGTGATTTATGTGGCTAATCTGGCAGAAGAGGAGAAGCATTATCAGCCCATTTCGTTTGGTTTGACTACCAATATCCCGGTTGCACCACGATTCTCTATTGCTACAGGTCTTGTTTATACCCGTCTGCGTTCTGACTTTATAAGAAAGATGTCTGATTCTGAATTTAAGACAGAACAGACTCTCCATTATATAGGTATCCCCGTGAGCCTGCAATATCAGATTTGGAATTATCGTTTCTTGAAGATATATGCCTCTGCTGGTGGACAAGTTGACTATAATATCAAGAACCAGCAGAAGCAATCTTTCAACTCTCAGACCAGTAGTGATGGACGAGATCGCCTACAATTCTCAATGCAGGGAGCGGTAGGTGTCCAGTGCGATATCATCCCGTTGATAGGTCTCTATATCGAACCAGGTGTCAAATACTATTTCAATAACGGCAGTGATGTTCGTAATTATTTCAAGGATAAGCCGACGAACTTCAACCTGCAGGTAGGTTTGCGCCTGAACTTAGGAAACCAGTAATTGTAGGCCGACGCCGCGAACGGTTTTGAGCGTGATATTCGGTTCGTCGGCTAGCAGTTTACGAAGTTTGTTCACAAAAACATCAAGGCTGCGTGATGCAAAGTAGTCATCCTCAGTATTCCAGAAACGACTGAGGATGGCTTCTCTACGAACTACATTATTCTTATTCTCTGCCAACAGCTGAAGGATTTGTGCTTCGCGTTGGGTAATCGTCTGCGACAGGCCGTTTTCATCGTTACGTAGGGTGGCATGTTCCGCGTCGAGCGTGTACTTGCCCAGCTTATAGTGATTGATCTCTTTCTGAGTTTTTGCTCCGCCACGCATCTTCATCAGTGCCTGGATGTGAGCATCGAGTTCTTCTGGTACGAAAGGTTTCTTCACGTAATTGTTGATGCCGAGTCGATAGCCTGCCTTTACGTCGTTTGGCGATGTAAGGGCAGAAGTGAAGATAATGATTACTTCACCGTCAGTCTCACGGATGCGTTCTACCATTTCAAATCCGTTCATCACAGGCATGTCGATATCTGAGATGATCACATCAGGGCGTGATTCCTCCCACGCCTTCAGTCCTTCCTTACCATTAGAGGCTGTGGTGACTTCATAACCGCCGATAATGTCTTCCAGACCTGTTTTCTCAATATAGGCCAGTGATGCGTCGTCTTCAACTATCAATAACTTAATCATACACTTTTAGGAATATAAAGAGTAAATTCTGAATATTTGTCTTTTTCGCTAGTAACAGTGACCTTGCCGCCATGGGCCTGCATCACTTGATCAACATAGTTGAGCCCTAGTCCAAAACCAGAGACACCACCCTTGCGATTCTGTTCATGGATGGCAGCACGGCCGAACTTATCAAAGATAATACGTTGGTCTTCCTTTGAAATGCCGATACCGTTGTCGTAGATTTTTAATAGGACGTTCTTGTCGTTTTCAGAAGTTGTAATTCTGATTTCTATCTCATCTTTGGAGTACTTGATGGCATTGTCAATCAGGTTGGCAATGGCCTCCGTCATATACTGTTCGTCAGCCAGGACTATCTTCGTCTTAAGATCGGTGATGATGTTTATGGGCTTCTCAACCTTAGCCTTGGCTTTCTCAATCAGGTCGTTGATGATGGGCTCCAGATTAACCTCGTTTTTGTTGAGTATAAGCTTTTTGTTCTCCAGTTTTGAGATGGTCAGCAACTTGTTTACGAGTGTTAGCAGATGCTCTGCTTCGCTTTCGATGATATTGTAGTATTTCTCTTTGATTTCTGGCTTGTCGTCCAACTTGCCTGAATGCAGGAAATGGGCACCCATGATAATGCTCGACAAGGGTGACTTCATGTCGTGCACCATAGCATACGAGAAATCGTTACGCAAATCGGCTATTGCCTGTTGCTCGTCCAGATAATGTAACAGTCTGAGTAGGATTACACCAAAAAGAATCAAGATGATGGCACTTGCCAGGAAGAGTGGACTGAGCCTCCTTGCCAATTCTGGATAGGGATTGTTGAGCGCTAATTGGATACCCTTGGATTGGTCGCGACGGACACTGAATACTCGTGTTTTTAGCGAGCTGCTTGTCTCTTGGTTATTGCTGCGACGCAGGATGTTTCCTCGATGGTCGACCTCGAGAATCGTGAAATCGCGATTCAGGTTTACGACGCTGAGCAGACTATCTACGAAAGCTGATAGTGTGTCGAGCGAGATCTCCGAGTGATATTTGCGACTCAGTACATCGTTCATGCCTTCAACGGAGGATACGAGCGACATGTCGCCTCGCAATTGGGGCAGACTGAGTGTATCACCCTTAGACAGAATCTCTGCACGGTTGTAACTCTCGTAGAACATGGCCCATGGCAGTTGGTTGCCCGCTCTCTCGCTGATATCTTTAACAGCAGAGTGATAGGTCATCCACATATAGAGTCCTAAGAGCAACATCACCGCTATCATTGCGGCCAAAGACACATATTTATATTTAGTAGGATGCATATTTGAGCGCAAAGTTAAGGTAAAAAAATGACAAGACAAAAAGATTTAACCTAAAAATAACATTCGGATAACACAACGTTACTGCAACTTATCGTACCTTTGCACCGTCTAAAGGACAAAAGAACAATAATAGTAACAATTTAAAAGATTAAGAGATATGGAGTCAATCATTACAGCAGCAACAGTACTGACGATGTACTTCAACGCAATCAACAGCAACGAGGTTAACTATCTGTACAACGCAGATATGGAGGACAACGTAGTTAACAAGATCGAGGTTTACGAGAAGAATGCAAACCAGCAGATGGCTCAGAAGATGGAATACACCTATGAGTATGATGAGCAGGGACGTCTGGTTAACAAGGAGATGCTGAGCTGGGACGAAGCCAAACAGCAGTGGACCAAGAGCAGTCGCCTCGTTTACAAGTACTATAAGAACGGCTATAATGTAGAGGTTAGCACGTGGAATGCTGACAAGCAGGCTTACGATCTCCCTTCAGAGGTGACGCTCTATCGTTCAGCAGGTCCTAACATGACCTCTGTAAAGACCTATCGCATGAACGATACTCAGGACAACATGTATCTTGCAAACCGCATGATCGTGATGGAATCTATCGACAGCCGCCTGCTCGCTGCCATCTGATTTGGTTGATTTCTCTCTAAAATATATAAAAACCCTTAAATGGGTAGAATAATCCGTAATTGGTATAAGCTGATTACGGATTTTTCTTTGTATCTTTGTGGCCGATAAGAATACAAAAACAATGGAACTGATTAAGAACAAGGAATTTGGCGGCGAGCGCCCGCTTTTTGCCACCCACGATTTGAGACTTGAGAATATCACGATCGTCGATGGAGAGTCTGGCATCAAGCAATGTCAGAATATGGCTTGCTATGATAGTAAGTTTTATGGTAAATACCCTTGGTGGCATGTTGATGGAGCCTATATCGAGAACTGTTATTTCGCACCAGGCTCGCGCTCTGCCATCTGGTATACTAACGATCTTGTAATGAAGCATTGCACGATTGATGGTCCTAAGTTCTTCCGTGAGATGAATCATGTGGAACTCGAGGATGTCAATATTACTGATGCCGATGAAACATTCTGGAAGGTTAAGGACTTGAAGCTGAAGAATGTGAAACTCCATGAAGGAACTTATCCGTTTATGTTCTCTGAGGACATCTATGTGGATGGTCTTGAGAGCGACTCGAAGTATGTGTTCCAGTATTGTAAGAACGTGGAGATTCACAATGCTAAGATTGTCACAAAGGACTCATTCTGGGAGTGTGAGAACGTGACGGTCTATGATTCCGTGCTCGATGGAGAGTATCTTGCCTGGCATTCTAAAAATGTGCGATTGGTGAATTGTCACCTCGCTGGCGAACAGCTTCTGTGCTATGTGGATAACCTCGTGCTCGAGAACTGCACCTTCGATGCTGCCTGCGATAGAATCTTTGAGTACACTACTGTTGAGGCTGATGTCAAGGGCCATATCGAGAACATCAAGAATCCTACAAGCGGACACATTATTGCCGATTCCATCGGTAGTATTACCATTGATGAGAATGTTCGTAAACCCAATAATTGTATCATAGAGACCAGAAAATGAAATACGATTTTGATGAATTGATTGACCGTAGTGGAACCAGCTGCGTGAAATGGGACGAAATGCCTGAGGCAGGTGTCAATCCTTCATTGGATTTGATTCCTCTTTGGGTAGCTGATATGGACTTTAAGGCTGCTCCTGCCATCCTTGAGGCTGTCCGTAAACGTGCTGAGCATGGTGTATTTGGCTATACTGTTGTTGAGGAGGATTATTATGATGCCATTATCTCCTGGTTCCAGCGACGCCATCATTGGACCATCCATCGCGAGGAAATCCTCTATACAACTGGTGTCGTGCCAGCGATGTCTGTAGCCATCAAGGCGCTCACGATGCCTGGTGAGAAGGTGCTTATTCTCTCGCCAGACTATAATTGTTTCTTCTCGTCAATTCGTAATAATGGCTGTGAGGTGCTTGAGACGGGCTTAAAGCGTGAGGGTGATACTTTTGCGGTGGAATGGGAAGATTTTGAGGAAAAATGTGCTGACGATAAGACCACCGTCTTCCTTCTTTGTAATCCTCATAATCCCACGGGCCGTGTCTGGACTCGTGAGGAATTGGGGCGCATGAATGATATTTGTCTGAAATACAACGTGAAGGTTGTGAGCGATGAAATCCACTGCGAGCTCATCATGCCTGGTTACCATTTCCAACCTTTTGCAGCTGTCAGCGAAGAGTGCCGTCAGAATAGTGTCATTCTCAATTCGCCCTCTAAGTCGTTTAATATCGCTGGTCTGCAGGCAGCAAATATCATCTGCTCACAACCAGAATGGCGCCATCGGCTCGATCGTGCTATCAATATTAATGAGGTGTGCGACCTGAATCCATTCGGACCTGTTGCTCTGAAGGCGGCTTATAACGAGAGTGAGGATTGGATTGATGAACTCAACCAGTATCTATGGGGAAATTATACGTTTTTGTGCGATTTCATCGGTAAAAACATACCTCAATGGCAGGTTTGCCGTCTTGAGGGAACCTATCTTCCTTGGGTTGATGTCTCAGCGATGGGAATACCTGTCCAACAGCTTTGTGAGCGTCTGCTCAAAGAGGCCAGTGTGTGGATTAATCCTGGTACTATGTATGGCCTGGAAACAGGAGCAGGCTATGTCCGTTTCAACATAGCCTGCCCTCGTAGTCGTCTAAAAGAAGCGCTTGAACGTATCGCGAAGGTTATTCAGGAAGGATAGGTTCTCCCATCTCTGAAGCTTCTGCGTCCTGATCATTAAGCTTGAAGAGCATAAACTTCGGACTTTCTGCCGTGCAGGGAGTCCAGTTCATGCCTTCTGCACCCTCAGCACCGTTAGGATCGCTGTATTTGGCGAAGTTTGTCCAGGCGGTGAGCATCTTTTCAGAAAGATCCCAGTCACCCTTAGTCCAAGGACGCCAGCAATGCTTCAGGCTCTTGAATACAAACCAAAGGTCGCTGGAGTGGAAGGCACCTTTCAGACGGTTAGTGATGTCAGGATGCTTGCCGTCATCTGGCAATGGACGTGCGAATTCGTAAGCCCAGGCTTTGCCACCCTGAGACTCTCGAACCTTACAGAATTCTGCAATACCAGGACCCATCGAGCCCATATCGTTCAGCGTGTAACCAATCATGTAGGGCACATCTGCAATCGAACCTTCACGGGCGGCCTCGTCAAAACTCTTCTTCGATACATAGCCATCGACGATGGGACGCTCCATCACGTAGACATCGCTCTTGTTAACCATGTTGTAGATGCTGGTAACGGTGTAGAGAATCTCTGTCGATGCCTTGCGCAGCTTCTCAAGATCTGTCAGTCCTGCCCAGTCCATCACCTTCTTGGTCTCTGCCTCAGCCTCTTTCAGCGTGGGGTTGTAGGTGAAAAACTTAGCCATTGGCGTCGCAGGCTTAGCTTCTTCGCCATCTTTTGGTGGCACGTTCAGACCACCGCCACTCATGATGACTGCCTTGTGGAACAGACCACGAGCCAAAGGACTCTCACAGATGGTGCGGACACTACCTGCTCCTGCGCTTTGCCCAAAGATGGTCACATTATCAGGATCGCCACCAAACTGGGCGATGTTCTGTTTGATCCATTTCAACGACTGAATCTGGTCCAGAATACCGTAGTTGCCAGAAACACCATGGGGGCTCTCCTCTGACAGCTCACCATAAGGCATGAAGCCGAAGATGCCCAGACGATAGTTAATGGTAACGAGCACGACATCCTTCGATGCCCATTCCTGTCCGTCGAACTCTGGCTCTGTGCCCCAACCTTCGCGATAGCCGCCTCCATGGATCCAAAGGGCTACTGGCAGTTTCTTGTTCACATCGCCAGGAGCCTTGGTGTAGACGTTCAGATAAAGACAGTCTTCGCTGTAAGGAGATTCGTCGCCGTAGCCCCACTCTGAAGCGTAGAAGCCAGGATAGTGAACAGCCTGATAGCCTGGATGGCCGAAACGGTCACAGATGCGGATACTGTCCCAGGCAATGACGGGCTGTGGCTCTTTCCAACGCAGATCTCCAATAGGAGGAGCTGCGTAGGGGATACCCTTGTAGACAAACACGCCTGGATTTTCGGCTGCAACACCTTGAATCAGACCACCGTCGATTTTCAATACGGGTGCTTCTGCTTCAGGGGCAGTACAACCGAAAAGTGCCAATAATGGCAGCATTAAAAGAAATTTTTTCATCTCAATAGTTTTTAGTTGATAATTTATTCTTTCGCAAAGATAGTAAAAAAATCCATAAGTGCTTTATTATTAAGGTGAAAAAATGTATCTTTGCAACATCAAAGAAAATATTTGTAACTTATGAAATGTTTGCTCCTTTCATTATGTCTCATGTCAGCCCTCTCGTGGGGTGATCAGGGCGACGGAACTTATCGCAATCCAGTGTTGAATGCCGACTTCTCCGACCCTGATTTTATCCGCGTGGGCGAGAGATACTATATGGTGGCCTCCGACTTCCATTTCCTTGGTATGCAGGTTCTTGAAAGCACAGATATGGTCAACTGGCAGTATATCAGTCAGATATACCGTCGTTTCGATGAGCCTGGGTGGGATGCAAACCTCCACTATGCAGGAGGTTCGTGGGCTCCTGCCATCCGTTATCACGACGGACTTTTCTATGTATTCTTCTGTACCCCTGAGGAAGGACTTTATATGAGTACAGCCAGTGATCCCCGTGGTCCTTGGGCACCTCTTCATCTGGTGCGTAGGGTAGAGAAATGGGAAGATCCCTGCCCATTCTGGGACGACGACGGGCAGGCTTATCTGGGGCGCAGTCGCCATGGGGCTGGGCCTATCATCGTGCATCGCATGTCGCCTGATGGCAAGCAACTGCTTGATGAAGGCACAACAGTCTATGAAGGTCCAGTGGCTGAGGGCACGAAGTTCCTCAAGCGCAATGGTTGGTATTACCTGATTATCCCAGAAGGAGGAGTAGGGCAAGGTTGGCAGACGGTGCTTCGTTCACGCAGCATCTATGGGCCTTATGAGCGTCGCATCGTGCTCGAGCAGGGTTCTACCGAAGTGAATGGCCCTCATCAGGGAGCCCTCGTTGATGCGCCAGATGGCAGTTGGTGGTTCTATCATTTTCAGGAGACGCCTGTCTTGGGGCGTGTGGTTCATCTGCAGCCAGCTCGTTGGCAAGATGATTGGCCGTTGATGGGAGTCGACTACGATGGAAATGGCATTGGCGAGCCTGTGTCTTCATGGAAAAAGCCCATTTCATCGGAGAAAATGCAGCCTCTCCAAACTGATGATGACTTCTCTGATACTCTTGGCTTGCAATGGCAATGGAACCATAATCCGCAGGATGATCATTGGAATCTGACAGAACGCAGGGGATGGCTCACGCTTCATGCAATGCCAGCAGACAGTCTGAAAGCCTGCCGCAATATGCTGACGCAGAAAGTTGTGGGCTACGTCAGCGAGAGTACAACGAAAATCTCTGCCACTGGCGATTGTTATGCAGGCCTCTTTTGCTCTGGCAAGCAGTTCAGGAGCGTTGGTATTTGTCAGGAGGGTATCTTCGTGGAAGTTGGCGGTGTGCGCTCCATCCTCAGGCAGGGCCAGTTCTCAGAAATCTATCTGCGTGTCTTGAATAATAGTGAGCAGAATAGTCATCAGTTTTTCTACAGTCTGGATGGTGATCACTTCATCCCTGCAGGCGAACCATTCCCCATGCGGGGAGGTTATTGGAAGGGCATCCGCGTGGGACTTTTCTGCTACGGCAACGATGGAATGGCGCAGTTTGACAGCTTCCGTCAGAACGTGCAGAAATAAGGGGCGCTTATTTCAAAATAAGGGACGCTTATTCTCAAATAAGGCAGGGTTATTTCAAAATAAGTGGCACTTATTGAAAATACTCGCTCGATAATTTTGTAATTCCGTCTTTTCTCCGTACCTTTGTGCCGTCTTTACGACAGGCCCTGATAGTTAAATGGATATAACAAGGCTCTCCTAAAGCTTAGTTCCGAGTTCGATTCTCGGTCGGGGTACTGAGTGAGAAACTGCCTCAGATTTCTCACTTTCTTTTTCTCCGTACCCTCGTAACTTGTTGGTTTCTTGGAATATAAGGTCGAGCACCTTGTTGTAATCGTGAGTTCGATATTTTTCTCCGTCAAACTCAATTTTCTGCGGAAACATCGAACTCAGCACTTTGCATTTGACCTTAACTGGCGCGTCTATCATAAAGTTTCTTAAATTTGCTATGATATTCACTGAGTAGTCTATCTTCTCTTTCAGCTGCTTGGTGTCAGCCTGTAGGAGTTCTATGCGCCCTTGAAGGTCTTGGATTTGCCTCTCGTACCTCTCTGTGATTCGAACATGTGCATCACTTGATAGAGTTCCCTCACAGAACTTGTCATCTGCTCCGTTACGAAGAGCCTCAACATGTTCAACCTCTTTGCGCAACTTGTCAACCTCCTTTTGAACATCTTGTTTATGCTCGCCTCGTAGGTCTTGAAGTACCTCAGTATAAAGGTCTAAAACCTCTTGATTGGGTCTTAAACCGCCCACCCAATTGGCGAACGTGTCGTTGACGTAACCTGCTGGTTTACGTAGGTGCTTACCATCGTGACAGCAATTATAGTACTTGTATTTGCCGCCTTTGCCTGTACTTGTAGCACCTGTGATAGAGTGCCCACAGATGGGGCACACTATGTACTTGCGTAGGAATAGGTCTGGGTCAATTGCCTTGCTCAGTTTGGGCTCGCTTTTGCGTTTGCCACTAATAATGTCTTGAACCTTGTTGAATGTCTCTGTGTCAATGATGGCATTATGTAGTCCTTTGACAATCTGTTCTGGCTCATCATTGTACGCTGGTACTCTGATTTGACCTGTGTAGAAGATGTTGTGCAGCATCCTAAAGAAAGTCTCTCTTGGAATAGAAGGGTATAACCTACGCCTTATGCAGTTGGCAGTTTCGACACCCTTGGCAACCTCTTTGAACGCTTGGCTTATGGTTTTTGCTTGGGTCTCGTCGATGTCAACGTATGGCTCTCCACTCTCAGTTCTCTTGTTGATATAGCCTCTTGGTGCTTTGTTAGGGCATCTACCTTTGAGCAAAGTGCCGTGTATGCCATCTCTCGTTCTTCGTGATATCTTTTCATCCTCAGTGTGTGCCACACCGCAGTACATACCCAACATCATAGACCACTCTGCTCCCTTGAAATCAATGGGCGATTCTATGGCGTTAATCTCGATGCCTAATTCATCATAGAACTTGCGTTTATAGGTTAAGGCAAACTCAAGGTTTCGTGTGAACCTATCCCAACGTAGGAAAAGAATCTTGTCAACCTCGTGCCTATGCTTCCTACAGTAGTCGTAGATTTGTTTCAGTTTGGGTCTGCGCAAGTCGTAGTGCTTGGCAGAGTAGTCTTCCTTATAAGGCTGTTCCTCACCTATTATAATATAGTGGTGGTTGTTGCAGTATGCTCTTAGGTATCTCTCTTGCATATCGAGTGAGCATCCATCCGCTTGTTCGTCCGTGCTAACACGGCAGTATAAAATCACGTTTGCCATTTCTTTTGTAAAATTAGTTTTCGTTATTCTCTATTTGTATTTGACCTATGAAGTATAGGTAATCTCTAATTTGGCTAATCTCTTCCTTGTTATACTTTCTTGCTCCTTTGTTTAAGATTTTCTCGCAATTTTCTAAAGTTATCACTATGTATTAGATTTAATTTGTGTCTAAAATTGACACTTATTTTCAAGCCATAGTTCTGGCTCGGAGGGCTTTCACCTCCTCTATTTTTGAAATTCAGCTGAATTGAACGTTCAGTGCAAAGATATAAATAATTTTTCACAATTCCAAATTTTGAGACAACTTTTTTCAGATAAGGCTCTGACACTTGCGTATAGTATTGATGCTCACCCCTGTAATCTTGCTGATGTTGCGTAGGCTGATGCCCTTACGCAGTAGGCGTATTTCCTCGGCATATTGCTCTCTCATATCTGCCTCGCTTTTGCGGTAGCCCTCTTTGCGTCCTACCTTGCCGCCATTGGCTCGATAGTTCTTGTAACCGCTCTCAACACGTTCACGGATGGTCTTACGTTCCATACGTGCCACCTCTGCCAAGATAGTGATGAGGAACTGAGACATAGGGTTGACCTCACCGTTTACGGTCAGCGTCTCGATACCGTAGTTTTGGATGTAGAGGCTAATGCCCAACTTGTTGAACTGCTCGATTACTTCGAGGACTTGCAGAGTGTCACGTCCAAGACGTGAGAGTTCGGTTACTGCCACCTTATTAATATTATTGACTTGAACAAACTCGACCATACGGTTTAGTTCTTTGCGCTCGCTGTTCTTCTTGGCTCCGCTTATCTTCTCTGAGAAGACAGCCTCAACGCTCCAACCGTTACGCTGAGCGAGGGCGGTAAGTTCGTTTACTTGGCGGTCATAGTCTTGAACGCTGGTTGAAACTCTGGCAAAGATGCAAATTTTATCCATATTTGATATATACGTTAATTTATTATGTTGCAAAGGTACAAAAAAGTCAAGAAACGACCAAAGAATAATTGATTTATTTTACTAATAAACATTAAATAATTTGTATTATACGACAATTATATCTACATTTGCCGAAAAAACACTTATGAGTAAGATATTAGCAGATAATGTGAGGCGACTATGCAAGGAACAAGGAAAGCAAATGAAAGACCTTGCAGCGGATATGGGTATAGACCCTGCATCGTTGACGAGGGCACTGAATGGTAACGCACGCCTCGACACGATTGAAAAGATTGCTAATGCTTTGGGGGTGTCGATGAAGTCTTTATTTGAGCCATTGGACGATGTTGAGGGCTTCATCCGCATAAAAGGTAAAGTGTATCAGTTCAACAACAGAAGAGAATTGGAGCAAATTTTGGGAACAAGTTAAGCCGCTGCTTTGCTATCTGCGTGAACTGATAAAGACTTGACGTGACCTTATTATCTTAACTTGTTGAGGCTCTATAGATGAACAAGTCCATGTTTCAGCGGAAATGTGGGCTAAACTTGTTAAAACATGTTAGAGAATTTGGAAATTAATAATTTTATCTATATCTCTGCACATGTAAACATGCGGTTTACATGCGTTCTTTGAAATGTTATTAACTTTTTGTTTTATTATTTTTCTTTAAATACAGTATTATGAATGCGAAATTGACAAAAGATGAAAAACTCCAATCCATGAAAATCATGTACAAGAGTTTTAGTAAGGAACAAGTTGAACACCTTGAGGGTGTTACTAACATTGATGCTCGCTACAAGTGCGCTCAACGCTACATGCGTGAACTTAATGAGGGTAAGAAGGGTGAACGCCTCAAAGCCTTAGAGTATTACAAACGGTATGCCGAAATCCTTGAAGGGCTGGACTGTATCGACAACAAGCGTTGGACTGATGAGAACAAAATCAAGGCTTTTAGTAACTTATTAGATGCCTATTGCGACAAGTGTGTTGAACTTGTTGACGAGAACAACCGCAATCACCTTGAACGTCTGAAACTCCAACGAGACCAACGCCGAAAGGAGTACGAGGCTGAACAAGCAAGGTATGATAAGGAAATCTCTGACCTCGAAAAAAAACTGGGGTAGCCCTTCGGGCAACCTCAGTTTTTTTGTAAATGGTGCTATCCAATCTTAGACAACATAATTAACATGACATAGCGGAAACGTTTACACGTTCTTCGTCTGGTAAACTTCGACAACTCTAATTCTGATTAGTCAATGCTTGACTAAACTTGTCTGACTCTTTTAATTCCATTTTCTTATACTCAGTTATTTATCTTTGCTTTAATTCTCTTTCCTTCATCCCATCCCTTATCATACTCAGTTCTGTATCTCTTAAACAGTTCTATTTCTTCATCTGTTTCAGGTGTAAAATAGTAAGCATTAAACCACTGGTCGCATTTCTGATAATATGTATAATTCATTGCTTGGTCTTTTCCACGAGCAAATGCTTCCTTCATCATTCGGTCAATCTTTTCTTGCTTTTCTCTCTTCTCTCGTGCAGCCTTTTCTGCTGGAGATTCTTGCTTTTGTTCTGTTTGATTCTGGCTTTGATTACTTTCCTCTTTATCTGCTGTTGTTACAGCGGCAATCATTACAGCAATTGCGCAGCAAATAGTAGCTTTCCATGTGTATTTCGTGTCAATAGCACCCATAAAAATAGCTACTACGGCAGCCAATACGCAAACGCATATTATTGCTGGTATCCACTCTCCACTAAAGAGACCTGAAAAAGCAATGAAGGCAACAACCCCAAGAGTGATTTTTTGTGCAGTAGTTAAACCTTCTACTTGGTTTTGATTGTTGTTCTCAACTGGTTGAGGAGTTTCGCTATTGCCTCCTACACGAGTCCCACATTTAGGACAAAAAACGGCATTGTCAGTTAATTGATTGCCGCAAGATTCACAATACTTCATAATTGGAATTTTTAAGTGTTAAAAAATATGTGACTAATCTGAATATTTCGTTAGGTCAAAATTTAATCTTGCAGTTCTAATAATGTTCATTATTTGCTCATATTTCTCACAGTTCTGAACTTTTAAAAGATGGTCAGAAGTTAATGAGTCGTTCATTATTGCGTCTTTGATGTCCAATAATGCAAGAACGTTGTCAGCAGAATCAGGGACATATTCGTCCTTTAGATTTTCCAATACTTCTAATAATTCCTTTCTTACATCCTCATTGAAATGGATATACTTTCCCATTATATCAAACAATGCACTTATGGCTCTATGGGTGCGGCTAATAGTTATCGTAAGGCATAAAAAGAAAGTGGAGCCTCCATCCTACCTTATCCTCAGCGTAGGGCTTGGACTCCCTTGTAATACAGATAAGGAAAATGAACAAGCCCCACTTGGATGTATTTCGTGTGTACGGAATACAAACCAAGAAGAGCGTCCTTCCCATTATTCTGATATTACATCGGCTTGTGAGCCAACTGTGAAGTGTCCAAGTTCACGCTGTCAGAATAAGCGAAATGCGCTTTCTCAATATGTCACAATCCCTTTCGGAACTGCACCACAAAGATACAAATTATTAGAATAGATTGTTATCATAAGGAGATTTTTTTGCATTATTTAAGGAAATAATGCCTTTCTACGACCAAATGGAATGTTTATATTAATCTTTTAAGTTAGACTGATACAAAAAAGATGTATCAATGATTTCGATTTATTGATTTCATTGATACATTTTTAATTTGATACGCATCCCCTATATATAATAAGGAATATAACCGTTGGGTTATATCTGATAGAGGGGGTTGTTATAATCCTACCAACGTCCGAGGATATGCCCCCAACTGGTATCTGATGTTCCGCACTGAAAACGTATCACACTACCTAAGAAATGGAAAAACATATCTTCGAGGGTAGCCTCATCAGTGAGCAAGAGGGGCGTGTATTCGATGCCCTTACGTTCAACGTAGGCTTTGACATCTTCTGCGTTTAGATGTACCTCTGTACGATAGAGACGGTTAGGGTTGCCGTAGTGTTCAAGAATGTATTGTTTATCTGAGGCATTGCTAATCTCAGCCGCCTTGTCGTAGGTCTGAACGGTTACGCCTTTGGTCTTATCTTTGATGGCATTGCGTTGCTTGATGTTCACCGTCTTGTACTTGTCTTGCTTGTTGAGGCTTCCACTTGTCGTATAGGATATTTCTGCTCTGTCTTCGTCTCTGTCTATGATACGCTTGCCATTCAAGATGGTTGTCACGTCCTTTTTGTGTAGGTACACCTTAATCAATGGACTGATGCTAAAAGGCGTGTCAAGGCAAAGGTCAAGGCTCGTCACATTGTGGAACTCCAGCCCTAACCTCTGTTCTATGTAGGTTAGAAAGTGGAAATCATCTGTATAGAGCGTTTCATTGTTGAGGCTCATCCACACTTTACGTTTTCCGTTTGTATGGGTATTGCTCTCCTTATCACCTCTTGCAAGATTGAATTTCAGATAGCCCCATTCGATGTCTCGTGTGCCGTTCCATAGTCTGATGGAATAGACGTTATCAAAGTAGCGTCCATCTGTGCGGTATAGTCTGAACTCGTACATATCAAGGCACTCGCCATAGTCAAGGTTACTGAGTTGTTCATAGTAGTAAGAATGCATGACCTCGTAGCAGATAGTCAAAGCATCGATTTGGATTGGTCGTTTACATATTCGTTTCATTGTTTTGGTTATTACTCTCGTTATTTTCGGTTGGGCGATATGGTATAGTAGCCCAATACTGACGCATTGCGTCACTGATAGCCTGTTTGTGCGAGTCGCTAAACGTGCGACCTCTTAGGCTCTGTGCGATACGCTTTTTGGTATCGTCTCTTAGGTCTCTAAATTGTCTTTTCATAATAGTTGTTTTAATATAAATATCACGTAAGTTAGAAAAAGTTGGTATAGTAGAGCATAAATTGTTCCATTGGGCTGGCAGATTTTAAAGAAAAAACCGTTGTATGCCTACTTTCAAGAAAGAAAAATAGACACAAGCAAGGGGACAAAGAAAGACTTATCCCTACTACCGTAGGGGCATTCCTGCGATTGATACCGATTTACGTTTTAGAATGCGTGTTGGATTTGTTACGTTAAAAAGAGTGATAAGGCTTGGATTATCAGAAAAAACTCGTACCTTTGCGTCCAAATTGTTCAACAAGAACTCTACTACCTCACGGAGTATTGTGGCTTTGTTGGGTCTGGAATGTCCTCACGTAAAGCCCAAATCTTATCGAGGTCTCTTAGGAAAGAGTTCGAGAAAAGTTGCGTTAGGGGTACTTCGATAAAGAAAGCATCGCTCATTGGGGGCGATGCTTTTTGCTTAATGTTACCCGCAGGCCTATCTGGAGATTGAAACTCGTAGGTTTATCCTTGAAGAAATTGCTGACGGTGCTGCCATTGTCGAAGTAGTGGCGGATGCCTGGCTCTGCGTAGATGCCGAGTTGCGACAGGGGATTGTATTGCAGACCCAGACTGCCTCCTGCCGACCACTGCATGCGGTCTTTCGTCATCGTCTGATCTACACCGTCTGTATTGGACTTGGCCTTGATGTTCCATTCAGCCTGTGCGCCAGCAGAGAGATAGGCACTCAGGCCTCGCCACTGCCATAGTCTGAAGTGCAGGGTAAGTGGGATGCCCATATAGTGGAGCGACTGGTGGCGATGAATCTGGCTGGTAGGCATGATGGTGACGAAGTCAGAGTTCAGTTTTGTATAGACCACGCCTGTGCTCAGAGATAGTCTGCTGGTGAGAGGATAGCTGAGCGAGAGTCCAAAGGATATTGGTTGGTCGTGATTCTGACGTTCTTCGTAGCCAACGAGATAAGCCTGGTCTGCTCGAGTGGCTGCAAACTGGCTTTGCAAGGCCGGATTCATCATCACGCCGTTGCGGTTCTGAAAGTCTCCTGCTCCAGCAGAGGCGTATAGTCCCATTTCAACATGTTGATGCTGACGCTTCTGCTGCGGATAGGGTTCCTGGGCTGTAGGAGGAAAAGCCGTCTGACGAGGATGATCCTGACTGGAAGGCTGATCTTCAGAGATTTCCTGAGATGTTTGAGCCTCTTCCGAGGACAGGATTCCTTCTGAAGACAGGCTTTCTTCTGAGGGCATGATTTCCTCTGATGTCTCAGGTTCTTCGGAATGATTCGTTGAGTGCTTGGTCTCTCTCGCAGATGTAGCTTTGGCAGCAGGCAGAATATCCTGAGCAATCAGTTCCTCCTCATTTGAATGTGGTATCTTTTCTGATGGTTGGGTAAGCTCAGCCACTACAATAGGCGAGACAGGCTTCCAAAGCAGATAGCCTCCTCCGAACAATGCACCCAGTAAGACGGCGGCTGCCATCCAGCGACGGATGGATACAACGCGAGACTGACGCTCCTGTCTCTCGAACGAAGCCTCGATGCCCTCCCACAAGTCGCGTGAGGGTGACTTGCGGTAGCCTTTCAAGTGTGATTCCAGCCTTTCGGCCCAGTCTTTCTGCTTCATGTCTCGTGTTGTTTGATATAGTCTGCCATCATCTTTGTCATCATCTGTCTGGCTCTTGCCAGCTGCGAGGAGGAAGACTTCTCCTGAATACCCAGCCTATGGGCTATTTCGCTGTGCGAGCAGTGCTCGAATACATAGAGGTTGAGCACCAGTCTGTAGCCTGCGGGCAGTCGTGCAATCATCTTTGTAAGCACGTCTTGAGGTATACTTTCCAGCTCAGGCTCTTCATCGGCCACATCCGGGATGGTGCCTGTGAAGCTGATATGCTCATGTTTCCTCACGAAGTCTATAGCCTTGTTGGCGACAATCTTCCCTATCCAAGCCGCCAGCGAGCCGTCACCTCGATAGTCAAACTGCTTAAAGGAAGTCAGGATCTTGACGAAGCTGTCTTGTACTACATCCTCTACGTCCTCGTCGTCAGGGATATACCTCAGTCCTATCGACATGGCATATCCCTTATATCGCTCATAGAGCCGCCTCATGGCCTGGCGGTCTCCGGCTTTCACGGCTTCCTGCAGTTGCTGCTCAGTTTCCAAGGGTTGCGAGCGCTATTTTCTCGATACTTGTATATTTCAGTTTTATCTCCGGATTCAGTTTTTTAATCACGGTCTCGCCGCTTACCTTATATTCCACCTGCGACACCGTGAGGGTACTCGAGAATGTCTCACCTTTGGTGTCAAGGGTGGCCGTACTCTTGTCAGGCACTATGGTAGCCACCATGGGGAACGTATCCCCTTGGGCTGTGGTTACGACCCAAGGAAGGAACTGCACGGCATAGTCTTGGCCAGGCTTCAGCTCGAGATAGATGGCATTCTCGGAAAGTCCGATGCAACGGTATTCCTCCGACACATAGTTCCCGATGCAGTTATAGTTGTCACCGTGGGCAATGATGGCATCCAGCAGCACGGCCTCGTCAGCAGGCAGAGGCCCTCCAACAATCATATCGGTGGTAATCTTGGCGATATTCACTTCCGGGAGTATCTTCTTGGTCATCGCGCGATAGGGGAATCCGTAGAAAGCCACAGTGTTGATGACACCATAGTCAATGATGTTAACGCCAGTCCTGACATTGACGTCCACCGTATCGGCAGACACGTCGTCCACCGTCCAGACGCCTCTGAAATTGCACTCCATCGACGGGGGGGTGACAGAATTCGTTGAGGATGTATAGACATTTTTCATATCTGACATTATAATAGGCTCGTTCCCATCCTCACCCTTTGAGCAGCCCGCCGCCACTGTCAGGAGCAGCATTGACGCCATGAATAATCCTTGAGTTCTCATATCGGTTATCAAACTTTGCTTGCTGTGCTTTTGTCGCTTATTGTCAGTGTCAGTCGCCTACATACTTCCCGATGAAGAAGATGGCGCCTGTGGACTGCTCGCTGATGACGTAGAGGAACGGGCGCGTGGCATAGAAGCTAACATGCTGAGGTTCAGAAGGAATGGCTGAGTTTTTCATGCCGATGACGGTAATAGCCGCAGCCTCCGTGCCTTCTTCGTTAAGTTTGATTTTCGCCACCTGCTTCATCATGCCAATATAGGTAGGAATATTGCAGAAGTTCGAGAAATCTGCAAGATTGGAGTCAAAGGCATTCGGCATGCCCAGAGTCGACATCATCTTCTCCAGCTGGATTTCCGATTGTGACTCTAAACGAGGCAATTTTACATCCACGATGGCACTACCCATCCACTGGTAGCTCTGCCATGTCTCAGCTGTCAGGGTCTTCAATACCTCATTGATGGTCTTTCCCTCCTTCGGCAACAAGATGGTCATGCGATAAGCATTGTTGCCGTATGGCAGGCATAGAGCCTGGCAGAGTTCATTCTCCGTATAGTTGAATTCGTGCTCCTGATGCATCATGGGCACTTGTTTATTTGTGCTGTAGCCTTTGAAAGTCTCGTCTTTCGTGTTTTCCTTGTCGAACTTATTGGCCCAGGCACCTTTGAAATAGATGGCGTTCAGCAGATAACTGACGGATGTCGGATCGAAATCATCCTCATTCAGCACCTCGGGTATCATACCCTCCGTGTGGTCGTTACCCCACTTGTTGATCACCTCACGCGTCTTGCCGTCAGCAAAGTTGCGCGTCTCAGGTTCAGCGTCGTAGAAGGTCTTGGCCTTGCTGATGAAATCCTTCTTCAGTTCGAATCCTTGGTTCATGTAGATCGTGTTGGCAATCATCACCTTTGTCAGCTTGTCGAGACTCGGCGCTTCAGTAAGCATTTTCTTGCAAAAATCGTTGATTCCATCGATACCTGCCTCGCCAAATCCCAGCACCTTATTAATCTGTTTCTGTGTGTCGCCTGCGGCGCCATTGTTCAGCATGCCGAGGGCATAGGTGATACTAATGGGTGAAACAATCTCACTCTGTTCACGAGTCTGACTTTTTATCATCTCACGAAACAGGTTAAAGGCGAACTCATTGTTGTTGTTCACCAATTCCTGCTCAGTGCGAGTCAAAGAGATGTACTTAAGCTCATTGTCCTCGTTCGTCAGAATAGAATCAGAATCAACAGGACAAATCACTAACACTGGCTCTGACGTTTCAGAATCCAACGTACAGCTTGCTATAACTGTTGTCATCATCAGGGCGATGGCTACCCACATTACATATTTCTTCATATCAGATGCAAAAATAATTGATTTCTATGGAATAAACTGAGAAAAGCAAAAATACTGCATGATGAAAAGTTAAAAGATGTTAGATGCCAGGAAGATTTGTTGAAGATAACGAGTTATTCGCTGAATCTTTTGGGTGGTTGGCTGAAGGGGTAGGGCTGAGGTTAAACTTTCTGATGGCCTGCGCGTCAAAATTATAGTTGCAACTGAGAGAAGAATCAAAGTATAACTAATTAAAGAAGGAAAGAATATGAAAAGAATGATTTTAACTTTGATGGCTGCCGCAGTGGTTGGTACGACAGCCTTCGCACAGGAAAAGAAAGAGTGCCAGTGTCCAGACCAGAAGTTTGACAAGACTGAGATGGTCAAGCATCGCACAGATGAGGCTGTAAAGCGTTATAATCTGAACGACAAACAGGCTAAGCAGTTACTCGAATTGAACAACAAGTATGCTGACAAGATGGGGCCTCGCCCTCCGCATCATGGCCATAAAGGTGGTCCTGGTCGTCCTCCAAAGGATAACAAAGATGCCAAGGGTCAGCGTCCTGAGCCTCCCAAGGATGGTCAGCATGGTAAACACCATGAGCATCATCAGAAGATGGAGGAGACCATGAAGGCCTACGATGCCGAGCTGCAGAAGATTATGACAGCCGAACAGTTCAAAAGCTATCAGGCAGACATGAAGAAGCGTCGCGAGCATCGCGAAAAGAAATAAAGAAGTCTTACTCGATACACAAAAAACAGGCTGCACTCCGAAAAGAGTGCAGCCTTTATATATTAATAAGGTGTAAGCCTTATTTCTTACTTCTTGGCAGGTGCAGTTTCTACATTCTCTTCCTTGATGGCGCGACCCAAGGTCAGATAAGCCGTAGGAGCAGCGATGAAGAGTGAAGAAAGTGTACCGAAGATTACACCAAGAATCATGGCGAATGAGAACGAGCGGATGCTATCACCACCGAGGATGAAGATAGCGAGCAGCACGATCAGAGTCGTCACTGAGGTGTTGATGGTACGTGCCAGCGTCTGGTTCAGTGAATCATTGAACAGCTGCTGACGATCACGCTTGCCATAGAGGCCGATATTCTCACGGATACGGTCGAATACTACCACCTTATCGTTGATAGAGTAACCAATCACCGTCAGGATAGCACCAATGAATACCTGGTCGATCTCGAGTGACATGGGTACCCATCCCCAGAGTACTGAGTAGAAGCCGATAACAACCAATGCATCGAGCGCCAGAGCAACGGTAGCACCTACAGAGAAGGCGAGGTTGCGGAAGCGGAGCAGGATGTAGAGGAAGATGGCGATCAGGGCGATGATCACAGAGATGATAGCGCCGTAAGTGATGTCCTTAGCTACAGAAGGACCAACCTTTGCAGAACTGATGATAGAGCCACCCTCACGAACATCGGGGTTCTTGAATGCCTCAACATCAGACTGGCTAACGAGCTCAGCCTTCTTCAGTGTGTTGAAGAGGATGGTCTCTGCCTGGTCGTCAACCTCAGGATTATTTGACTCGATATCCCAGTTTGTTGAGATACGGACAGTCTTACCGTCGGCACCGAGGGCAATGACAGATGTGTTGGCCTCCTGATTAGCCTTCTCACCCATCGTGTTGATGAATGCGCCAGCCATAGCCTTACGTACATCCTCTACAGGAGTAACCTTGTCGAGTACAACTACGTAGTTGCGACCTCCAGTGAAGTCGATACTCTGGCTCAGACCACGAACAGCGAACGAGATGCAGAACAGGATGGCAGCTACACCCCAGATGGTGAAGGTCTTCTTGTACATACCCATGAAGTTGTACTTGGCATTCTGCATGAGGTTCTTAGAGTAACCTGTCACGAAGGTGAGGTTAGTCCACTTGTCCTTGCTCAGCATGTAGTCGTAAACGATACGTGTCATGAACACAGCGGTGAAGAAGCTGACACAGATACCGATGATCCAAGTGGTGGCGAAGCCCTTCACAGGACCTGTACCGAAGTAGAGCAGGATGATACCTGTGATCAGTGATGTGAAGTTCGAGTCGAAGATAGCGCTGAAAGCGTTAGAGTAACCCTTGTTCAGAGCCTCCTTTACGCTGAGACCCTTCTTCAGCTCTTCCTTGATACGCTCGTAGATAAGCACGTTAGCATCCACAGCAGTACCCAGTGTCAGTACGATACCGGCGATACCAGGCATCGTCAGGGCAGCCTGGAACGATGTGAGGATACCCAGTGTGAAGAACAGGTTGAACAGCAGAGCGATATCTGAGAGAATACCAGGGATAAAGCCGTAGAGCAGAATCATGTAGATCATCAGCAAGATAAATGCTACGATGAACGACATGATACCCTGCTGGATAGACTGAGCACCCAGTGAAGGACCAACAACCTCTTCCTGTACGATACGGGTAGGAGCCGGCATCTTACCAGAGTTCAGTGTGTTTGCCAAGTCCTTGGTGTCCTCGATGGTGAAGTTACCAGTGATCTGAGAGTTACCACCGTCAATCTGAGTCAGGATACGGGGAGCAGAGTAAACAGCATCGTCGAGCACGATGGCAACGGCCTTACCGATGTTCTGCTTGGTAATCTGGCTCCAGCGGCGAGCACCGTCAGAGTTCATCTGCATAGATACTGAGGGATGACCCATCTGGTCGAAGTCGTCCTTGGCATTGGTGATGACATCACCCTCCAGCGGAGCGCGACCTGAAGGCTCAGTGATCTTCAGCGCATAGAGCTCGAAGATGTCACCCTTGGTGTTCTGGCCTCCGAAGTTCTCAGCCTTGGCACCCCAACGGAGTTTCAGCTCTGCGGGCAGAATCTGACGGGCGAGGTCAGAGAAGATAATCTTGTTGATCTCAGCGGTATCGCGAGCATTGGCATAACCAACAACGGCGAGGGCGTTACCCTGTGTGGGCTGGAAGAGAGAGAACAGCGGGTTCTGCTTCTTGGCAGTCTCGAGGGCCTTGTTGTCAGCCTTATTGTCCTTCTTAGCCAGTTTGGCTGCGAGGTCACCAGAGGTTGCGGCAGCTGAGTCGGCAACAGCCTCTGCTGCGGGCTCTACGAAAGCAGTGTCGGCAGTAGCCTCACCACCTTGAATGGCATAGCGCTGGTTCAGCTGAGCCAGCAGCGGAGTAATCTCCTGGCTGTTATAGGTCTCCCAGAACTCGAGGTTGGCTGAACCCTGGAGCAGCTTACGAACACGCTCGGGCTCCTTGATACCAGGCATCTCGACCATGATACGGCCGCTCTGGCCTTCGAGCTTCTGGATGTTCGGCTGTGCAACACCAAACTTATCAATACGGTTACGGACTACATTGAATGAGTTGTCGACGGCACTCTGAACCTCAGCGCGAAGAGCGCTCTCTACCTCAGAGTCTGTCGACTGTGTGCTTACCTTGCCCTTCATTTGCTGAGTAGCAAAGATAGCAGCGAGTGGACGTCCGCCTGCCTCTTGTTTCCAATACTTCACGAACAGAGAGATGAAATCGTTCTGGCTGGTCTCCTCTTCCTTCTTGGCTAGTTCCATAGCCTTCTTGTAGGTAGCGTCGGTCTTGTGGTCGGCGAGCACGTCGACTACATCGGGTACAGATACCTCGAGGATTACGTTCATACCGCCTTTCAGGTCAAGACCCAGGCCAATCTCCATCTCACGGCACTGCTTCAGAGAATAGATGCCCATATACACCTTCTCGTTTTTGATTGAATCGAGGTACTCCGCACCTGCCTCCTCACCCATAGCGGCAGCCTTACTTTCGAAGTGGCGTGTCACGAATGAGAAGGAAAGGTAGAAGCAGCACACGAGAATCAGAAGCACTGCGATAAATTTTACAATTCCTTTGTTTTGCATTTTGATTTTTGATGTTATTTATTGTTATTTAATTCTGTTCGCGCATATTTGAGCGTGCAAATATAGACATTTTTCCCGAAGTGGGAAAATTTCTTGGCGATTTTCGTCATTTTTTTAAGGTTTATCAGCCATTTTTAGCCAACAAATGATGGGATAATGGTCACTTGCGTCCATTTTGTTGTCGATTTGGCAATTGTAGGGTTGGATATCTTTCGAACACATGATGTGATCGATGCGGAAGAAAAATCCTTTCTGATTATATGACAAACCGATGCCTTGCCCAGTCTCTATGAAGCAGTCTGTGAGTCCCTTGGCGATAGTCCGTCGGGAGTAGGAAATGGGGTTGTCGTTGAAGTCGCCGCAGACGATGATGGGGTACTGACGATGTCCCTCGATGTATTCGTGGACAGCATCAGCTTGTTTGGCGCGAATGGCTGAGGAATGTCCCAGCTTGCTCAGCAGCTGGATCGACTCTTCCTTGATGGTGTCGCGTTTCATCTCGCCCTTCAGGATCTCTTTGTAGTGTGTACGGTCTTCTGTTGAGAGGTGAGTGGTCTCCAGATGGTTGTTGATGACGAGCAGAGTGTCGTCCTTGACCTTGAGGAAGTAAGCGACAGAACCATTAGCCTCCGACTTATAGGGTATACGTTCCTTCCTGATAATGGGGAATTTCGAGTGGATACCCACACCGTTCATCGAGGTGGGCAGTTTGCTGAATAACGTTGTGTCGTTATATGGATAGATCTTCTCATACCACTGGAAGACGAAGCGACGCCAACTGTCTACGTCCTCCTGGATACAGACGATGTCGGCATCTTGTTCCTTCAGGTACTTATAGACGGTCTCAAAGCCGAATTCGTACTTATAGTTGCCTCCGTATTGGCAGACGTTATAGGAAATCAGCTTAATCGTATTGTCAGGCACCTGTTGGGTCTTATGAATAGGCATGTAGGCCGCCAGTGGGGGATAGACGATCGCATAGCCGAGGATGGGAATCCAGAGTTTCTTCCACTTGAACGTGAGCCAGAAGAAAAGGAAGAGCAGATTGGCTATGAGGAACACGGGAAAGGTCATGCCCATGTTTGACAGCATGGGGAACCTTTCGGGATTGATATAGTCGGCATAGCCTGCCAGAACCAATAGCAGCACGGTGGCAACATTGGCTCCGGCTACGAGGTTTACCGTGAGGGTCTTCAGTCCGTTGATCATCGCTGGTTACTTGCATCGAAGAGTTTTTTCTTCTCTTCTTTCGTCAGACTGTCGTAGCCGCTCTTACGGATTTTATCGAGGATGGCATCGATCTCATCCTGATTCTGCTTCTTGCGGGCATTGTATTCCATGTCGTCCTGCTTCGATCCGTGTTCAGCGTGCATATGACTGTTATCATATCGGCCACTGCCAGTGTTTCCCTGATTCTGACGCCGCTGCTCGAAGTTACGCTTCAGGTTGTCGAAGAACTGCTGTCCACGACTGCGGTCATAGCCTGAGTCGGGATGATGGTTCCAGTAACGTATCATCAGATAGCCGAAAAGCATTCCTCCGAGGTGAGCCGTATGGGCCACACCGTCGCCAGAAGAACCTAAGGCAGAGAAGAACTCGATGGCCACATAACCCATCACAAACCATTTTGCCTTGATAGGGAAGGGGATGGGGATGATGAACAGCCGCTCGTTGGGGAAGGTCATACCAAATGCAAGGATGACGGCATAGACAGCACCCGAAGCACCAATAGTGGTCCACGCATTCAGGGCACTGGCATAGTGGCGCCCGTATTCAAAGACGGTTCCCAAACCAGCCCCTGGTACAGATTCTGCTACCGTCATATAGAACGAACCAAGCTGAGCGAGCTCCTGTAATAATCCTGCGCCGATTCCACAAGAAATGTAATAAAAAAGGAACTTCTTCGGACCCCATACATTTTCTATGACACAGCCAAACATCCACAAACCGAACATATTACTCAGGATGTGCATGAAGCTGGCATGAAGGAAAAGATAGGTCACCAGCTGATATAGATGGAAGTTGCTTGCCATGAAGAAGTGCAGACCTCCTATGTCAGCCAGGTCGATGCCTCGCATCTGGAGAACGAACGTAGCTAAGAATGCCAGCAGATTAATAATCAGCAGATTCTTGGTGATGGGTGGTATACGGAACATCATGTGATAACTGTTTGAATATTTTTGAATTACTGTTCGCGATACTATCGCAGTTTTCTTATTTTGTGCGCAAAATTACTAAAAATATCTGTTTTTCATGCCGAAAAAGGCTCGAATACAACTATTTTTCATGAAAAATGTTATTTTTTCCGTTTTTTTGTTGTTTCTTTAAATACTTTACACTATATTTGCCAAAGAATTCAATCAAACATTAGTTATTACTATTAATAATTCATTAAAAAAAATTAAATTATGAACAAATCAGAATTGGTAGAGAAGATTGCAGCAGGTGCTGGTCTCTCAAAGGCAGACGCAAAGAAGGCTCTCGACGCAACAGTTGCAGCTATTAAGGATGCTCTCGTTGCTGGTGACAAGGTAGCTCTCGTTGGTTTTGGTACATTCAGCGTAAACGAGCGCCCCGCTCGTGAGGGTATCAACCCCGCTACAAAGCAGAAGATTAAGATTGCTGCTAAGAAGGTCGCTAAGTTCAAGCCAGGTGCCGAGCTTGCTGACGCTCTCTAAATTAATTTTGTAAATAAAAATTAAGGGGTCCCAATCGGAACCCCTTTTTTGATTTTCCTTTATTTCGGCTGCTTGCCGATGTAGGCGAGAATACCGCCATCGACGTAAAGCACATGACCGTTAACGGCGTCTGAAGCATGAGAAGCCAGGAACACAGCGGGGCCTCCGAGCTCAGAAGGATCGAGCCAGCGACCAGCAGGAGTCTTGGCGCAGATGAATGAATCAAATGGATGACGGCTTCCGTCTGGCTGACGCTCACGCAGAGGAGCAGTCTGAGGTGTAGCGATGTAGCCCGGGCCAATACCGTTACACTGGATGTTGTACTCACCATACTCAGAGCAGATGTTGCGGGTCAGCATCTTCAGACCACCCTTGGCGGCTGCGTATGCAGAAACAGTCTCACGACCGAGCTCAGACATCATGGAGCAGATGTTGATAATCTTACCCTCCTTGCGCTCCATCATCTCGGGGATAACGGCAGAAGCACAGATGAACGGACCAACGAGGTCGATGTCGATCACCTGCTGGAATTCAGCACGCTTCATCTCGTGCATGGGGATACGCTTGATGATACCAGCGTTGTTCACGAGGATGTCGATGTTACCAACCTCAGCGTGGATCTTCTCTACGAGAGCCTTTACAGCGTTCTCGTCAGTCACGTCGCATACATAACCCTTCACGTTCTCGATACCAGCCTCCTTGTAGTTAGCCAGACCGCGCTCCAAGGCAGCGTCGTTGATGTCGTTGAAGATGATGGTCTTGATGCCTGCAGCTACGAAAGCCTTGGCAATGTTGAAACCGATTCCGTAAGAAGCACCTGTGATCCATGCATTCTTACCTTCGAGTGAAAATAGATTTGCCATAATTGTTTGTTTTAGAAGTTTATTTTAAATCAGTGATTTTGTAAAAGTCTTGGTCCCCGTAGTCGAGGTTCTCTCCACCCATGCCCCAGATGAAAGTGTAGTTGTGAGTGGCAGCTGCCGAGTGGATGCTCCATTCTGGCGAGAGCACGGCCTGCTCGCCACGCATCCAGAGATGACGTGTCTCCTGTGGCTCGCCCATGAAGTGGCAGATGGACTGATCCTCGGGCAACTCGAAATAGAAGTAGGCTTCCATACGGCGCGAGTGCACGTGCGCAGGCATTGTGTTCCACACAGAGCCAGGCGCCAGTTCCGTCATACCCATCTGTAACTGACAGGTAGGCAGCACCTGATTCACGATCATTTTGTTGATATTGCGCTCATTCGACATCTCCAACGATCCCATGTGAGCCACTACGGCATCCTGCTTTGTGATTATCCTGCAGGGATAGGCCGTGTGGGCATTGGTGGAGTTGAAGTAGAACTTGGCTGGTTGGGAAGCATCATTGCTGTTGAAAATCACATCGCGCTCGCCTCTTCCGATGTAGAGCGCCTCTTTGTAATCCAACTCGAAAGTCTCATCGCCAACCTTCACTTTGCCAGCTCCGCCTACGTTGTATATGCCAATCTCGCGACGCGTCGTAAAGAAATCGGCCTTCAACGGGTCGATAGCCTCCAGCTTCAGTGCTTCGTTCACGGGCATGACACCACCTACCACCATACGGTCATACATTGAATAGACCATGTTCACCTCGTCGTTGGCGAATAGTCGCTCAATGAGAAATTCCCTGCGGATGCGGGTTGTGTCGTAATGCTTGGCGTCCTCCGGATGGGTCGCATATCGTATTTCGTAGTTTGTCTTCATTCCTTTTTTCGTTAGCCGTGTGCAAAGATACGAAATAATGTACGGATGACAAAATTAGAAAACTTAAAAATGACAAAAATCGTTGTAAACGTTTTCGCGCGTACATTATTTTATATATGAAGAATGAACGTGAGACAAAAAAGACGTGAGACACGTGAGACGCGTGAGACGCAAAAGCCTATTTTTTATTCGAAGAGTTTCTGAATTACTTCCAGATCCGCTGGCAACCACTTCACGCTGTCCATCTCATTTTTTGTGAGCCATCGAGCTGCTTCGTGCTCATTCAGATGCAGCGCCTCAGTCAGTAGTGAGCAGAGATAGCAGTGCATGGTGAGATGAAACTTTGGATAATCATGCTCCACCGTACACAGAAACTTATCCACATTGATCTCAGTCGACAGCTCCTCGCGAATTTCTCTCACGAGCGCCTCTTCTGGTGTTTCCCCTAGCTCCATCTTTCCGCCAGGAAATTCCCACCAGTCTTTGAAATCGCCATACCCTCTTTGAGTGGCGAATAACTTATCTCCTTTGCGAATAATCGCTGCTACCACTTCTATCTGTTTCATCCTACTAATCTATGTTTTGCTATTTTCAACATTGATGCTGGCATTGGAGTTTTCAACTTCCAGACAATCTCCATTGGCTTTGCTCCTTGCCATTTTACCAACTTAACTTCGCCAAGATATGTAAATCCCATCGTCCTACCTTTATCTTCCGGGAAGCTATCTTGCTGGCGAACAAAGAGAAGCATAGTTTGAGTTTCATTAATATAATTCTTACCTGCTTGTGAAGAGGAACTTACTTTATTTTGCGTTTCCCAATTAAACAACGATTCATTGATAGCGAAATCGTTGTAATTGGTGTTTGAACCTTCTTCTCGATCTTTAATGATATCAACAAACATAGCTTCTACGTTGAGACGCTTATTTCTTTCAACTCCTTCACGACAAGAAGATTTTGTATCTATAGTTGATGTACCTATAGCCACGAAAATCTGGTCCTTCGTATACGTGCCATGTAGTTTGATTGGCATATTCATTATTGAAGAATTGTCTGTCATCTCATAGGCCTCACACCTGTTCTTTAATAGAACAATGAGTTCTGACATTTCATTACAGAACAGTTCGTCTGTTGAGAGATCATTAAACATACCTTGTAAACTTGTATAACGACCAGCTTCTTGGAACAAATCGTAATAAAACATCAGAGCCATCTGCTGTTCTATCATATTCATACTTTGAACACTGACTTTAAAACGTTTGATAGCCAATTGTTCTATAAATAAGAAATACGAATAGGAGTCCGTTGATAGCCATTTCTTATATACAGCACGTTTAAGTTCTTTCTCAAATCGTGATACCTGATGGATCTTTCCAGCTAGTTGCAATAGCGATTTCCAAGTGAAATTCTTGTATAATTTCTCCAATGGCACCTGATGTATCTTCAGGAAATTGGTCAGCGTTAGCGACTGCGTAGTCTCACCATGATAAGACTGAACCCACATAATCAGCCTGTTCTTTCGGAAAGAATTAATAGCAGCCCTAATATTCTCAAGTATATACTCTTTGGCCTTTGTTTCAAGTGTGATATGACAACCTAGAGGAAGATGTGGAAAATCTTTTTCCAACTCTTCTGCGACGCTCATAGAGGTACGTCCGATGAGTCTACGAAAACGATCTGTATAATTAAATTCCTTATTGCAATGACCAACAAAATCAAGTATCGTTACATGATCTTTACCTTCTGCTTTTCGAAGACCACGACCAAACTGCTGAAGAAATACCGTGAGACTTTCAGTTGGTCGTAAGAACAATATCGTATCAACAGATGGAATGTCCACACCCTCATTGAACATATCAACGACAAAGAGATAGTTAATTTTCCTTTCCTTTAACTGCTTACTCCATTTTACACGATCAGCCCCATTATCACTCACCAAATATGCAGATTTTAAACCGGCCAATTGGAATTTCGCTGCCATATTTTTAGCATGGTCAACATCAACACAGAAACAAAGCGCTCTCACTTCATGACAGTTGGGAATGTATTCTTCTATCTTTCTCAAGATCAATCCTGTGCGCTGGTCGTTAAAAGTGTAGACCTTTGACAACTCTGAAATAACATACTTTCCTGCTCTCCACGGGATGTCTGCCAAATCAACACTATCAGTTATTCCGAAATAATAGAATGGTGCCAACAGCCGATTATTCAAAGCATCGTCGAGACGAATCTCTGCTGATATCTTACCGTCAAAATCTTTCGTAATATCTTCACCATCCATACGCTCAGGTGTAGCTGTAAGGCCTAAGAGTATTTTGGGTTTGAATCTGCTTAGAATCTTACGATATGAATCGGCAGCGATATGGTGCACCTCGTCGAAGATGATATAATCAAAGAAGTCTTCTGCAAGATCTAACTCGTCAAGTCTGTTATTCAGCAAATCCTTTGATGCGAATAAATGTGTCATTGATTTGGGGTCCACTCCTCCATACCACAAATCTCCAAAATTCTCATCTTGTAACACGGTTCTAAACGTGCGACAGGATTGCTTTAGAATTTCTTCTCTATGGGCAATAAACAAGAAATTGGCCCTAGGGTTATGTTGGCAGAAATTTTTGTAGTCAAATGCAGCAATAACCGTTTTACCTGTACCTGTTGCAGCAACCACAAGGTTCTTATAATGGCCAAATACCTCACGTTCCAATTTGAGCTTTTCCAAAACAGCATCTTGATAGTCATGGGCTTTTATCAGGTCTAGTACATTGTAATCAATACTCTCACTCTTTACGCCTGACAATGCTTCCTTGAGTTGTTCATCGTCTCTACCAGATACGAAGGTCTCAAAAAGTGGATTCTCCCAATACGATTCAAATGCATGCCGTATCTCCTTAATGATGTGAGGTAGCTCCTTTTGAGTGACTTTAACATTCCATTCCAGACCTTCAGTAAGTGCCGCTTCAGAAAGATTTGACGAGCCGACATAGGCTGTATGGAATCCTGTCTTTCTTAGAAAGAGATATGACTTGGCATGAAGTCTATCGATAGAAGAATTGTATGATATTTTGATTTCTGTATTTGGTAATGAAGCAAGTTTCATGACAGCGTAGAAATCTGTTGCACCTATATAAGTTGTTGTAATAATACGGAGTCGTTTGCCACCTTGGGCATATTTTTTCAACTGATTATAGATCAAGTTAACACCAGTACTTCGAATAAAGGAAACCAAAAGACATATTTCATCAGCAGATAAAATTTCGCGTTTGAGCTCACTCTCCATTGACACCTGCCTATTAGAACCTGTAAAGAGTGTGCTTCGTATAAGCGAAGTAATAGGTGTTATCTCTTTTATTCGCTCAGCAATATCAGGGAATTCGCTCTTGGTTTTGTCTACAACTGCTGTCAATATCTCGGATTTTGTAGATACCAGATTATTATCATCAATATATAAATCTTGAGCCAGTATCTTAATGATATCATTTGCAAGTTTTATTGCCTTATCTACGCTATCCTCATCCTGACTTATCTGAGAAAAAACATCTTCAAAAAGACCGTACAAATACCGAGACAAATACTTGGCAACATTATCTTTAGTTATAGCTTGTTTACCAATATAGAACTCTTGATGATTCAGTTCACCAAGCTTTACTTCAAATAGTTGGTTAATAATCTGTTCGTATAGTCCAAGCTCTATCATATAGTCTGGTTTTACTAATAACAGCTGCAAAGATACAAAGAATAATCTGGAATTATTAACAAAATCCGAAAAACTTCAGGAAAACATACCGTCTCACATGTCTCACATGTCTCACGTCTCACGCGTCTCACGAAAAAAAATTCGGTATTGAAG
Organism: Prevotella sp.; assembly: GCA_017443345.1. Lineage (GTDB taxonomy): Bacteria > Bacteroidota > Bacteroidia > Bacteroidales > Bacteroidaceae > Prevotella. Next base: position 23,593 of record JAFSNR010000027.1, on the reverse strand, counting down.
TTCGTATACCTCTTTAATTTTTAATAATGGAATTTTTTTTTCGCACGATCGTGAGACGAAAAAGACGTGAGACATTTGAGACGCGTGAGACGCTCAATGCTTTGCTGAAAAATGTGAGGAGCTAGCCTTACGGCAATGTTTTGCTACACTATATTTACAGAATCTCTTAACTAGAAATCAAAAAACTCTTAACTAAAAGTTCAAAAACTCTTAACTAAAAATACTTTTTATACTTAACTTAAAATTATTTTTGGTAATTTTTTGCCATAAAATATGTGAAAAAGATAATTTATCGCCATTAAGTTTTGGAAAATGCCTTGTTCGCTGCTTACCTTTGCAGCGAAATTCATTTTTTGTTCAACAATTAAAAGTTTAAAGTTATGTCACAAATCATAGTTCGAGGAAAAATGCAGCGCATTGACGCGGGTATTATGTCTGATAGTGTGTTAAAAAACGATAATAGTGCATTGTACAGACCTGTAAAACACAAGTTTGTGTCACCCAGGTTTGTGTTATTAAGAAAAAACGACTATCTTTGCAGCGTTAGAAGGAAAAGTCGCAATGACCGTCTGCTGGCGTAAATTATTGTATTTTAAATGCAAGGAAGCAATAATATGTCGGAAACGCTTGTACTGAAGAATGATGTGAAGGAGGTAGCCAGGTTCAGTGCTTTCATGAAGTCTGTTTTGGAGAAACTGAACATCGAGAAGTCGCTGGCACGTCAGTTGCGATTGGCTGTCGAGGAGGCTGTTGTCAACGTAATAGACTATGCCTACCCTGCCGGACAAGAGGGTACTGTTGAGGTGCAGATCATGTCGGATGGAATGACCCTGAAGGCGATAATCATCGACTCAGGTGTAGCCTTTGACCCTACGTTGAATGATCGTCCTGACACGACACTGTCTGCCGAAGACCGTCCGATAGGCGGACTGGGTATCCTGTTGGTTCGTGAATTGATGGACACCATCAATTATGAGCGTGTAGGGTCTGATGATAGTGGACATAACGTTCTGACGCTTATTAAAAAACTGAATTAACAACATCATCTTAGAATTGAACGATTATAAATACTATCCAATATGAAAACGATGTCACCATTATCCAAAGTACAATTTGGCCTTTATGTAGAGTGTGTAGCACATCAAGGAGAGGCATGTTACAACTTACCCTATCTATATGTGCTCGATGGCAGTCTCGATGAGGAAAAGCTCAAGACGGCGATTGAGACAGCCGTCAAGGCCCATCCGACGCTTTTCACACGTATCGAACTGAATGAGCAGGGCGACCCTTTGCAGACCATCGATGATACAGAGACGTTTACGCTGAACATCGAACATGGAACATTGAACATTGAAAACGGAACTTTTAATGATCAGTCGCTCATCGTTCCGTTTGATATCTACAACGACCGTCTGTTCCATATCCGTCTGCTCAAGGATGCCGACCATTTCTACTTCTTCCTCGACATCCACCATATTATCGGTGACGGTACCACCTTGAAGGTGATGCTGAGCGATGTGGACAAGGTTTATGGTGGCGGTACGCTGGAGCCTGAGGCCATGACGATGGCTGAAGTGGCTATCGCTGAGGCCGAGCTGCGCAAGACATCGGCCTTCGAGGAGGGGAAACAGTGGTATGCCCAGAACTTCGACTGTGGCGACTGTTTCACGCAGTTGATGCCCGATCTGGAGGAACCTGAGCATAGCGAGGCGTCAATGGTGAGAACACTCGACGTAGAGATGGCTGAGGTGGATGCCTTCTGCAAGGAGAAGGGCATCTTCAAGAGCAATTTCTTCACAACGGTCTATAGCTTCCTGCTGGCTAAGTATAATAATGAACAGGAGTCGCTGTTCACGACCATCTACAACGGGCGTACCGATAAGCGTTTCCTGCATTCCGTAGGTATGACGGTCAAGACGTTGCCTGTCTATGCCAAGTTTGACAACGAGACGAAAGTGCTCGATTACCTGAAAGCAGGACAAGACCAGATGAGTGGCGTTCGCCAGCATGAAGCCTACGCTTTCAGCGATGCCCTCAATGACCTGGGATTACAGAGCAACTCGATGTTCGCCTGGCACGGCATGATGTTCGCCGACGAACAGCTGTGTGGCAAGCCCATGAAGACCATCCGTCTGTGTAACAGTACATTAGAGGCTTCGCTCTATCTGAAAGCGTTTATCCTGAATGGCAAGTATCAGGTAAAAGCCGAATATAACTCCAATGAATACTCGCAGCAGCTCATCAGCCAGTATCTGGAAAGTTATGAGGCGGTGGTGAAAGGATTCCTCAAGGAGGAGTATCTGAGAGATGTCAATATCACTACGGAAAACCAGATAGAAGTACTCGACAGCTTCAATCAGAACGATGTAGATTATGACGACACGCAGACCATTGTGTCGCTGTTCCGTCGTCAGGCAAAAGCTACCCCTGAGAACATTGCTGTGGTCTATCAGGACAAGCGGTTTACGTATGCCGAGGTGGATGACATCAGCGATCGCATAGCTGGATACATTGCAGCTAAAGGACTGGGCTTGGAAGATGTCGTATCGGTGCTGATACCCCGCTCGGAGTGGATGCCTATCGCCTCGCTGGGTGTGATGAAGGCAGGTTGTGCCTATCAGCCGCTGGACCCCTCCTATCCGAAGGAGCGTCTGAACTTCATGATGCAGGATGCCAGTGCCAAGCTGCTGATAGCCGACGAGGAGCTGCGCCCCATCGTCGATGAATACCAAGGCGACGTGCTGCTGACCAAGGAACTGATGGGACTGCCTGCTGTACCCCAGCTGCCTGCAGAACCGAAGCCTGACAACATGTACATCATGCTTTATACCTCAGGATCGACGGGCGTGCCCAAGGGTTGCCAGCTGATACACCGCAACATGGTGGCTTTCATCCATTGGTACCACCGCTATTACGATCTGAAGGCTGAACATAAAGTGGCAGCCTACGCCAGCTATGGCTTCGATGCCTGCATGATGGATATGTACCCTGCCCTGACCTGTGGCGCTACGCTTCACATCGTCCCCGAGGAGCTGCGTCTGGACCTCGTGGCGCTGAACGAGTATTTTGAGCGTGAACACATCACCAATTCGTTTATGACAACACAGGTGGCCTATCAATTTGCTACCAATATCGAAAGTCACTCGCTGAATTATCTCTCTACTGGAGGTGAGAAATTAGCCGGTCTTACTCCGCCAAAGAGTTATAAACTCGTGAATGTCTATGGTCCTACAGAGACGACGGTGCTTGTTACCTTCTATCCTGTAGAGCATAAGCAGCAGAATATACCCATCGGAAAAGCCATCGACAACATGCATCTCTATATCGTTGATCCTCAGGGACATCGTCTGCCTATAGGTGCGGCTGGAGAGTTGTGGATCAGTGGACCACAGGTTAGTCGTGGCTATCTGAACCGTCCTGAGAAGACGGCAGAAGTGTATATCGGTAATCCCTTCACTACTGATGAGAAATATGCTCGTGTCTATCGCACGGGTGACATCGTACGCTATCTGCCCGACGGCAATATCTCGTTTGTTGGTCGTCGCGATGGTCAGGTGAAAATACGTGGTTTCCGCATCGAGCTGAAAGAGATTGAAGGCGTTATTCGCGAGTTCCCTGGTATCAAGGACGCTACGGTACAGGCCTTCGATGAGGAAGGTGGCAACGGCAAATTCATTGCTGCCTATATCGTCAGTGACGAACAGGTGGACATCGAGGCTCTCAACAACTTTATTCTCGATCAGAAGCCGCCTTATATGGTGCCTGCTGTGACGATGCAGATTGACGCCATTCCGCTGAATCAGAATCAAAAGGTGAACAAGAAGGCGTTGCCGAAACCCGAGAAGAAAGCCGCAGTGGTGGAGGAGTCGAATGTGCCGATGAACGTGCTGGAACAGGAACTGCACGAGATGATAGCCGGCATCGTGAACAACACGGAATTTGGCATCACCACCGTACTGGGCTATGCTGGTCTGACGTCTATTTCGGCCATCAAACTGGCTGTACAAGTCAACAAGCGTTACGGCGTTACCCTCGACTCGAAGTCGCTCGTAAAGACGGGCACATTGCAGAGCATCGAGAATGAGATCATCGCTTCGATGATGAAAATGAGAAATGGAGAAAATGAGGAAATGAGAAATGATCATGCGCAGTCAATGTCTCAGTCTCTCAATGTCTCATTCTCTCAATGTCCCCTGTCTTACGCCCAGATGGGAGTCTATGTGGAGTGCATGAAGAATCCTACGTCTACGGTTTATAATATCCCTGTCAAGGTGGCATTCCCAAAGACCACTGACACACAGGACATGGCCGATGCGCTGCGTTCACTCGTCAAACTGCATCCGCAACTGACGGTACATTTCGGCAACGAGGGCTCGGAAACCGTACAGATAGTCGACACAGATCAGAAAGTGGAGATAGCCATCTCGAACCTCTCGGAAGCAGAATTGGAACACTACAAGCATGAGTTTGTAAGACCGTTCAATCTGAACAGAGGACCTCTTTATCACTTTGAGATTGTTACCACAGAACAGCAGGTTTATCTGCTGATGGACGTTCATCATCTGGTGTTCGACGGTGCATCAATGGACCTCTTCCTGAGTCAGTTGTGCGCAAAACTCAACGGCGAAGCCCTCGATGCTGAGGATCTCAGCTACGCCAACTTCGTGATGGAAGAGAAAAAGGCCGAAAGCGGTGAAGCCTTTGCCGCTGCCAGTGCCTGGTTCCAAGAGAGTCTGGGCACGCTGGAAGGCGTCACAGAGATTCCTGCCGACCTGACCAATCCTATTGAACAGGGTACTGTCAGTCTGGCAACCTCGCCTTTTGATATGGCTGCCGTCGACAGTTTCTGTCGCGCCAACCACATCACACCTGCCCACCTCACATTGGCTGCCGTGTTCTATACGCTATCTCGTTTCTCCAACAACGAGCGGCTCTGCATAACAACCATCAGCAATGGCCGTTCTAACCTGCGCATCCACAATACCATTGGTATGTTTGTCAACACGTTGGCTCTGAGTGCACAGATTGGTCATCAGACTGTGCAGGAATTCCTGCAGGAAGTGAGCGAGAACTTCGACAAGACCCTCGCCCACGAGAACTATCCGTTTGCAAAGATTGCCGCCGACTACGACCTTTCGGCCGAAATCATGTTTGCCTACCAAATGGGTGTCGTCAGTCAATATACCTGTCAGGGCAAAGAACTGGAGTTGGAGAACCTGGAACTGAATGTTCCCAAGTTCCGTGTGGCCTTCTATATTAAGGAATATCAGGGTGTACCTTCTGTCTGGATTGAGTACGACAACGGACGCTATTCGCAGGGACTGATGCAGAGTCTGGCCGACAGCGTGAGTCTGGCTGTGCAGGCATTTATCCGCAATCCCAAGGCGTTGCTGACTGGTGTCTCCCTGATTGACTCCAAGCAACTCAGCGTGCTCGACGACTTCAACCAGAACGATGTAGATTACGACGCCGCTCAGACCGTCATCTCGTTGTTCCGTCAGCAGGTGGCACAGCATCCCGACAACATCGCTATGGTTTATCACGATCTGCGTCTGACCTATAAGCAGGTAGACGAGCAGTCGGAGCGCATAGCCCAGTATGTACAGTCGCAGGGACTTGGCAACGAGGATGTGGTTTCCGTACTGATTCCACGAAGTGAATGGATGGTGATTGCCTCACTGGGTGTGCTGAAGGCCGGATGTGCCTACCAGCCTCTGGATCCGAGCTATCCCGCCGAGCGACTGAACTTCATGATGCAGGATGCCAGCGCCAAACTGCTCATTTCCGACGAGGAGCTACGCCCCATCGTAAATGACTATCAGGGTAAGGTGCTGCTCACAAAGGATATCGCTGCGTTACCTGCAGCAGAGACTCCTGTTGTGGCCGACATCAAGCCCAGCAGTCTCTTTATCCTGCTTTACACCTCTGGTTCTACGGGTACGCCAAAGGGATGTCAGCTGGAGCATGGCAATCTCGTGGCTTTCTGCCACTGGTATCATCGCTACTACGATTTGAAGCCTGAGCACAAGGTGGCAGCCTACGCTTCGTATGGTTTCGATGCTTGTATGATGGATATGTACTCGGCTCTGACCTGTGGTGCTGCCGTCTATATCATCGGCGAGGACATCCGTCTGAACCTGCCCGACCTGAACGACTACTTCAATCGTGAGGGCATCACGCATTCGTTTATGACCACACAGGTGGGATGCCAGTTCGCGATGAACTTCGATAACCATTCGTTGCTTCATCTGTCGGTGGGTGGCGAAAAAGTGTTGCCGCTTACACCTCCCACCAACTACCAGCTTCATAACGGCTATGGTCCTACGGAGTGCACTATCTTCACCACCACCTATCCCATGAAGGAGTTCGAGCAGAATGCACCTATTGGCAAACCGCTCGACAACATCCGACTTTATATCGTCGATAAGCAACTGAATCGCTTGCCTATTGGTGCCGTCGGCGAACTATGGGTGAGCGGTCCTCAGGTAAGCCGCGGCTACCTGAACCGTCCTGATAAGACGGCAGAGGTCTATCTCCCGAATCCTTTCATTTCTCTAACCACTAACCCCCAACCACTAACCACTAAATATGCCCGCTGCTATCGTACTGGCGATATCGTGCGCTATCTGCCTGACGGAAATATCCAGTTCGTAGGTCGTCGCGACGGGCAGGTGAAGATTCGTGGTTTCCGCATTGAGTTGAAAGAAGTTGAGGCCGTTATCCGTCAGTATCCTGGCATCAAGGACGCTACCGTACAGGCTTTCGACTACGAGAACGGTGGTAAGTTCATTGCTGCTTATATCGTCAGCGATCAGCAGGTCGACATCAAGGAACTCAATAGCTTTATCGCCCAGCAGAAACCGCCTTACATGGTTCCTGCCGCCACGATGCAGATAGACGCTATTCCGCTGAACCAGAATCAGAAGGTGAACCGCAAGGCGCTGCCAGCACCTGTCATTCAGGTAGCCGACCGCGAATATGTGGAGCCAAAGAACGACCAGGAACGCCTGTTTGCCAAGATTTTCGGCGATGTCCTGACGATGGACAAGATCAGTGCTACCGATAATTTCTTTGAATTGGGCGGCTCGTCGCTGATGGTGACTCGTGTGATTATCGAAGCCGATAAGGCTGGCGTGCATGTGGCTTATGGCGATGTCTTTGCTAATCCGACTCCACAACTGTTGGCTAATTTCATCAATGGTGGAGCCACTGCTAGTGATGGTGCTCAGTCGGGCAACGATGAGGTGAGCGGCTTCGACTATACTGCCATCAACAACATGTTGCAACGTAACACGCTTCGTGCATTCCAGAAGGGTGAACGCCAAAAGTTGGGCAATGTTCTGCTGACAGGTCCCACTGGATATCTGGGCATTCATGTATTGCGTGAACTCATCGATTCAGATGCCGAAAATATCTACTGTATGGTACGTGGCGAGACAACTGAGGCTGCCGAGAGTCGTCTGCGTACATTATTATACTATTACTTCGCCAATGCTTTCAAGGATCTCTTTGGCAAGCGCCTGCACATCGTTCTTGGTGACGTGACGAAGGACTTCTCTAACCTCTTGCCCCTAACTCCTAACCACTCTATCGATACCGTCTTTAACTGTGCCGCCAACGTGAAGCACTTCTCCAAGGGTACGGATATCGAGGACGTCAACATAGGTGGTGCCAAGTACTGCGTAGATTTCTGCCTGAAGACGGGTGCCCGTCTGGTTCATGTGTCAACGACCAGTGTGGGTGGTCTTTCCGTCAACGGCGTGCCTGCGCCTGATGTGGTTCTCACAGAACAGAACCTTTACTTCGGCCAGACTCTCAGCAACCAGTACATCTACTCCAAGTTCATGGCCGACAGGATTATTCTCGATGCTGTGGCTCTGCATGGACTCAACGCGAAGGTGATGCGTGTGGGTAACCTGGCTGCCCGTAGCACAGATGGTGAGTTCCAGGTTAACTTCCAGTCAAACAGCTATATGGGCCGTATCAAGGTCTATAATATGCTGGGATGCTGTCCATACGCCATGTACGATGCACCAGCAGAGTTCTCGCCCATCAACGAGACGGCTCGTGCCATTGTCCTGCTGGCATCCACGCCGAAAGACTGTACCGTGTTCCATCCTTACAATAACCACATCCAGCTGATGGGTGACATCCTGACGCAGTTGGGCGACATTACGGGTGGCGTGCGCTTTGTGGAGTCCGATGAGTTTGAGGCTGTGATGGCAGAGGCTCAGAACGATCCGCAGAAGGCTAAGCAACTGTCTGCCTTGTTGGCCTATAAGGATATGGCCCATGGACAGAAGTCGGCAAGTGTGGGACGTCGGAACAGTTACACGTCGCAAGTGCTTCACCGCTTAGGTTTCTACTGGTCGACAACCTCTTGGGATTACGACCAGCAGATGCTCCAGGCTATAGCCGGCTTCGGATTCTTTGACTAAAGTGTGGCGTTGCAATCTTCGAATAAACGCAAAGATCATGAATCAAGAAGAAAAGACAGCCTTCAGTAAGGAGTTCTGGCGCTATCTGTGGTCATCGATCCTGATTGCGCTTTCCGGATGCTTGGGAAATGTGGTGGATGGTATCATCGTTGGTAACCTGATAGGTGAGGACGGGGTTAGCGCCATCAACCTGTCGAAGCCGGTTGTGCAGCTCATGTTCACGCTGAGCATTCTGGTGGAGACAGGTGCAGGCATGCTGGTGGGCTTTGCCCTGGGCAAGAAAGATATGGTGCGACTGCGATACCTCTATACGCAGTCGATGTTGGGTTGTATGCTTATCGGATTAGCGTTCACGATGGTGGGCATCTGCTGGACAGAGGGAGCCACAGCCTTACTTTGCGACAACGAGCACTTGTTCCAGCCTACAATGGAGTATCTGCGCCCCATGCTTCTAGGTGGCCCAGCCTATCTGATGATGTGGGCAGTCAGTACGATGGTGGGGGTCGATGGTAGTCCACGTTTAGTGTCGATAGCCATATTGATAGACAATGCGGTGAACCTCATGCTCGACATCGTTTTTATCAAGTTCCTCGACTGGGGTATCGCCGGATCATCTATTGCCACGATTGTTGGTCATGTGGTCGGTATCGTCTTGATGTGCTGGCACTTCCACTATAAGACGAATCATCTGCGCTTCTCCTTCAAGCACGAGAAACCAGAATGGGTGAACATCCTCTCGCAAGGAGCACCGATGGCGGTTGCTTCGGTCTGTCTCACGTTGTTGCTGTTCTCAGCCAACAACATTGTGCTCTCTACGGCAGGACGCAATGGTATCTTTATCTTTGCCGTCTGCATGAACCTGTTGCAGATTTACAACCTCTATCTGGCAGGTACTTGTCGAACACTGCAGTCGTTGGGTGCCATACAGGTGGGTAAGGGGAGCGAAGAGGCATTCCGGATGGTATTGCGCAACTCCTTCGGGTTTATCACTGTCTCGATGATTGTCACCTGCATCGTGGTTTGGATGTTTCCGCAGTTTGTAGCTGAACTCTTCGGAGCCATAACGCCTGAGATTCTTGTGGAGAGCAACCATGCATTGCGCGTCTTTGCATTCAGTTTCATCCCGTTCTGTTATATCTACGCCATTATGATTGTCTACAAGCTTTACGGCCACCACAGAATGGCGTTATTCATCTCCTTAGCCCTCTCACTGACCGTTATCCCCGTGCTTTGGATCGTCTCCCGTTTTGCACCCAGTGCTCTCTGGTACAGTTATCTCATCGCATATATCATCGAGGCAGTCACTATTGTAGTACTACACAGACTAACACATGTAAAGTTTGCATTAAAACAAGAGTAGAGAAAAATAAAAACAGAGACTTGGGGAAAACCTAAGTCTCTGTTTACTTTCTGTTGGACGACTCGGATTCGAACCGGGAATGACAGAACCAAAACCTGTAGTGTTACCATTACACCATCGTCCAGGATTGCGGGTGCAAAGGTAGTAAAAAAATGCCATACGGCCAAATTTTTACTACCTTATCTTATTTTACGATCAGCAAATAGTAGTTCTTCTTGCCTTTCTGGGCCAAAAGATACTTGCCGTCGATGAGATCTTCAGCCGTAATGGCACGATTCTGGTCAGTCAGCTTCTCCTTGTTCAGGCTGACGCCACCGCCCTGTACCATCTTACGCATCTCACCCTTTGAGGGGAAGACGGGAGCCACCGTCGTGAACAGCTCGATAGCAGGCTGACCTAACTGGTCCTTACCGATCTCGAACTGGGGGACACCGTCGAACACATCGAGGAACGTCTGTTCGTCGAGCTTCTCAAGACCTTCCTTGGTCGACTTGCCAAAGAGCAGGTTGCTCGCTTCGATAGCAGCATCGAGTGCCTCGCGAGAGTGTACCATCACGGTTACCTCCTCTGCCAGACGCTTCTGCAGTACACGACGACCAGGATCCTGCTTGTGCTCCTCTACGAGTGCATCGATCACATCCTTCTCCAGCGAGGTGAAGATCTTGATATAGCGCTCAGCATCGTCATCGCTGACGTTCAGCCAGAACTGGTAGAACTTATAAGGTGTGGTGCGGGCAGGGTCGAGCCAGATGTTGCCGCTCTCGGTCTTGCCGAACTTCTTGCCATCGCTCTTGGTGATCAGCGGACAAGTCAAGGCGAAGGTCTCAACCTCGTTGCCAAGGGTGCGACGAATGAGCTCCGTACCTGTGGTCATGTTACCCCACTGGTCATTACCACCCAGCTGCAGCTTCACGCCATAGTGCTGGTAGAGATACAGGAAGTCGTAGCCCTGCAACAGCTGATAGGTGAACTCAGTGAATGAGAGACCGTCGCGGGCTGTTCCGTTCAAACGCTGCTGTACGCTCTCCTTGGCCATCATATAGTTAACGGTGATGTGCTTACCCACCTCACGGGCAAAATCGAGGAACGTGAAGTCCTTCATCCAGTCGTAGTTGTTGACCATGATAGCAGCATTAGCTTCCTTCGACTCGAAATCGAGGAACTTGGCTACCTGCTTCTTGATGCACTCCTGATTGTGACGCAAGGTCTCATCGTTGAGCAGATTGCGCTCCTGACTCTTGCCTGAGGGGTCGCCAATCATACCAGTGGCACCACCTACCAGGATGATGGGACGGTGTCCGCAACGCTGCAGGTGACGAAGCATCATGATACCACACAGGTGGCCGATATGCAGAGAATCGGCTGTAGGATCAGTTCCTAAATAGGCTGTTACCATTTCTTTCTGGAGCAGCTCCTCTGTGCCAGGCATCATCTGTGCCAGCATGCCGCGCCATTTCAGTTCTTCAACAAAGTTCTTCTTCATATATTTTATTTTCTAGTATTTCTAGTACTTCTAGTATTTCTAGCTTTCAGGGGACGGGGTCATAGCCCGAGCCACCCCAAGGGTTACATCTTAATATTCGCCAGATGGCAAGTCCCAATCCCTTGATGGGTCCATGCTTCAGAATGGCTTGTCGGGCATATTCGCTACAGGTGGGCTGAAAGCGACAGGAAGGCCCGAGTAGGGGAGAGATGCACAACTGGTAGAAACGGATGGGTAGTATCAGCAGTCGGGCGATGATGTTGGAAAGCCACTTCATACCTTTGATGCTATTTTATGCAGCAGACTGACAACCCGTTTTTCCACCTCGGTAGTAGTGCTGTGCTTGTCTGAGAGCCATACGAACGCGATAAGCAGTTGCTTGCCTTCGCCGATATGTCCGCTCAGCAGATGTCTGTTCTTACGATAGGCCTCACGTACTTGGCGCTTGACTTTGTTCCTGTCGACAGCGTGCTTGAAGCGCTTCTTGGGGACACTGATCAGAATCTGCGTTTCCGCACATTCAGGCCGTCGCTCTGTCTGGGTATAGATGGCTCTCAAAGGATAGGCTGCCAGCGACTGACTGTCACCTTTCTCGAAGAGCGTTTCTATCAGCTGTCTGCTGACGATGCGCTCCTGTTTTCTTAATGTCATAGGAGCCACCATCCTGCGTCTTAGCCTTGTGTCTCCAGCAGATAGTGCAGCAGGGCACCAGTCATTGAGGGATATTTCTCCGAGGGGGCTTCGATGTCCAGACGGAGTCCTGCGTCTTTGGCTACCTTGGCAGTTGTCGGACCGAAGGTGGCGATGGCAATCTTACCCTGCTTGAAGTTGGGGAAATTCTTCGTCAGCGACTCGATTCCTGCAGGACTGAAGAAGATCAGCATGTCGTAGTCGAAGTTCTTCACCTCCTCGGGCGTAAAGTCGTTGCTGACGGTCTTGTACATGATACACTCCTTGTGCTGCAGCTTCTTAGCGTCGAGCAGATTCGACAGACTGTCGTTGTGCACGTCGCTCATAGGCACGAGATATTTCTCTGTCTTATGCTTCACCATCATGGGCACGAGATCGTCTACACGACCTGTTTCGCCGAAGAACACCTTGCGCTTGCGATACTGCACGTATTTCTGTATATAGAGTGCGATGGTTTCTGTCACGCAGAAGTATTTCATGTCCTCGGGGATGTTGACTCTCAGTTCTTTGGCCATGTTGAAGAAGTGATCGATGGCATGACGCGAGGTGAACACGATAGCTGTATAGTCCAGGATGCTCACTTTCTGAGCACGGAACTCCTTGGAGGTGATGGCTTCCACCTTGATGAAAGGACGGAACACCAACTCTAGGTCAAACTTGCTCGCAATGTCGAAGTAAGGCGACCTCTCACTGGCAGGCTTTGGTTGTGAAACCAGAATCTTCTTGATCATCTATGTCTTAATAATTTACTTTCAAACTATTCGTGATTACCGCAAGTGCAGTCCAAAGAACCGACAAAGGTATCATTTCGAGGGTGCAAAAGTACAAAATAATTTGCAGAAAAAAGTCTTTTTGTTTAAAAAAGATGACATACGACTTGTAAAATGTCAGTATTTTAACGAATGCGAGCACGAAAATGAAATAATATACGGCAATTTGGACAGAAATCTGGAAGTAAGTGAGCAACAATACCAATGGGAAGAGCATGACGCCTTCGATGGCGGTGATGAAGAGGAGCGACCCCAGGAATTGTAAATTTTTTCTACGTCCGAAGAACACTCTGTCCGCCATCGTGTAGAGTAATGTCTTCACGCAGAAATAGACGATGAAGGTCGACATATAGATACCCAGCAGAGCATATTCCGAGTCGAGTATGAAGCTGTTGCTCACGTAGCCGATCACGTAGAAATAGTAGATCAGTGCCAGTTGCAGACAGGTCACCACTCCGAATACGATCTGCATCCTGATTTCCAGACCCGTCTCTATCAGCATGTTATTGGACTTCGAGGGGTAGAAGAAATCCTTGGCCTGATGGATCATGAACTCCGAGATGCGCGACAAGACGAACATGATGAAGAGGAAGCACATCAGCAACAGTCCGGTGATGATGTCGTCGTTGTGCAGGGCGTAGGGTACTGGGTCGCCAGCGACACCGTGGTGCCCTCCCGTCACCTCTTCGTGGTAAAGCGAGTTGGTCGAGAAGAAGTTCTCACGGTAGTACTGCGGGATGTTCACCTCCTTCAGGTCGCGCGGCACCTCGTGTCCAGGCAGGTGCAACGTGTCGGGCTGCTCACTATAATGGATCTCGGCATGGCCGAACCAGGCCTGTATGGCTGAGTCCTGCTGCGCAGGCGTAGCATCTTTAGGCAACAACCGCAGCACCTGGTAGGGTGTCTGCGGTTTTGCCGATTGTAGTCCCGTGATCTCATTGACCGTCGGGAAACTTGGTATGGGGATGCTATCTTGCTGCAGCATAGTCTGTTAAAGTCCGAAAGCCTCGCGGATATCCTCCACGCGGTCCAGTTTCTCCCACGTGAACAGTTCTACGTCGATGGTCTTCGTCTCATGGTAATGGCTGGTGAAGGTCTTCTTCACGATCTCCGACTGGCGGCCCATGTGTCCGTAGGCAGCTGTCTCCACATACATGGGCTGGCGCAGCTTCAGCGTGCGCTCGATGGCCTTCGGACGCAGGTCGAAGAGCTGCTCGATCTTCTTGGCAATCTCGCCGTCGCTCATCTGTACCTTGCTGCGGCCATAGGTGTTCACGTAGATGTTCATGGGCTTGGCCACGCCGATGGCGTAGCTCACCTGTACCAGCATCTCGTCGGCCACACCTGCTGCCACCATGTTCTTCGCGATGTGGCGCGCGGCATAGGCTGCCGAACGGTCCACCTTCGAAGAGTCCTTGCCCGAGAAGGCACCGCCGCCGTGGGCTCCCTTGCCGCCGTAGGTGTCGACGATGATCTTACGACCCGTCAGTCCGGTGTCACCGTGAGGACCGCCAATCACGAACTTGCCTGTGGGGTTCACGTAGTATTTGATGTCCAGACCGAAGAGGTCGAGCACCTTTTGCGAATGAATCTGCTGCTTCACGCGGGGGATCAGGATATTGATCACGTCGTCCTTGATCTGGGCGAGCATCTTCTCGTCCTCGTCGAATTCGTCGTGCTGGGTCGAAACCACGATGGTGTCGATTCTCTCGGGGATGCCCTCGTCAGAGTACTGCACCGTCACCTGACTCTTGGCATCGGGGCGCAGGTAGGTCATCTCCTTGCCCTCCTTGCGGATATCGGCCAGGGTGCGCATGATCAGGTGAGCCAGGTCGAGGCTGACGGGCATAAAGTTCTCCGTCTCGTTCGTGGCGTAGCCGAACATCATGCCCTGGTCACCAGCACCCTGCTCGTCCTCGTTGCCGTTGTCGACACCGCGGTTAATGTCGGCACTCTGCTCGTGAATGGCACTCAGGATACCACACGAGTCACCGTCGAACTGATACTCGGCCTTCGTGTAGCCGATGCGCTTGATGGTATTGCGGGCGATGGTCTGCAGGTCGATATACACGTCGCTGCTCACCTCTCCCATAATCACTACCTGTCCTGTCGTCACGAACGATTCACAAGCCACGCGGGCCTTGTCGTCGTAAGCCAGGAACTGGTCTAGTATGGCGTCTGAAATCTGATCGGCCACCTTGTCGGGATGTCCTTCAGATACTGATTCTGATGAAAATAGATAACTCATCTGTTATAATCGATAAATTCTAGAACTTAAATACTTTGAAAATCGGCTGCAAAGGTACGGATAAAAACGTTAAAAAACAAATTTTTTGGAGAAATAATGAACGGGATACCATACAGACAGGAAGCCGACGATGAGGACGGTGACGAAAATCAGCACGATGTCCTCAGGATGGACACTGACGGGATAGGCGTTCACCACGAAGTTGCCGCTCGATGATCCGAGACCCACGAGGCCGAACTGCTGCTGAGCCCAGCAGAGTCCCAGTCCGATGAGGATGCCGATCACAGCTCCGATGGCCGAGATCATACGACCCTCGAAGAGGAAGATGCGCACGATCTGACGGTCCGAGGCTCCGAGGTTGCGCAGCGTCACCACGTCGTCCTTCTTGTCGATGATGAGCATCGAGAGCGAGCCGATGATGTTGAAGCAGGCCACCATCAGGATGAACGTCAGGAAGATGTAGGCAATCAGCTTCTCGATCTTCATGATCTTAAACGTGTCGTCCTGCTGCTCGTAGCGGTCCTTCACCACGAAACGGTCACCGCACAGCTGACTGATCTCCGCCTTGGTGGCGTCGAAGTTGCTGCCTGGCTTCAACCGCAGTTCCAGCGACGAGAGCATGCCCTGCTGGTCGAACAGTCTGCGGGCAAAGGCGATGCTGGTGAGTATATAGTTCTTGTCGTACTTCGACTGTTTCACGTTGAAGAGCACGCCTGGCGAGTAGAGCTCGTCCTCCTCGAAGGCCTCCTCGGGGGCGGTCATGTCGAGCTGTCCCTCGCGCCTCGGGGCGTAGATGCGGAGCGGCTCTTCGAAGTAGTAGCCCGTGCCGAGCACCTCTGCCAGCCTGATACCCGGGATGCCATAATCCATGTCGGCAGCGTGCAGGCTGAAGTCGCCCTCGCCGATCAGGATCTCATTGATATGGGTGAGCTGTTTGAAGTTGTCGTCGACACCCTTGATGACCACCATCGCCTGTCGGCCTCGGTACATGGCGAGCGCCATGTCCTCCACGCTCTCTGTGGCCACCTCTATCTGCGGCAGCTGTCTGATCTGCGTCAGCACGGGGTCGTCGGCGGCCACCGTCTTACCCTGGGCGGGCGTCACTTTCAGCTGGGGGTCAAACGATGTGAAGAAGGTCGCCACGAGGTCGTGGAAACCATTAAACACGCTGAGCGTCACCACCAGAGCCATGGTAGCCACAGCCACTCCAACCACCGATATACCGCTGATCACGTTAATGGCGTGCGTCGATTTCTTCGAGAAGAGATACCTCCGGGCTATAAAGAACGGGAAGTTCATATCATCTCTAAACTATAAACTTTAAACTCTAAACTATCACTTTTTTAAAAGTTCATCAATGTGCTCAATATAGTCCAGCGAGTCGTCGATGAAGAATCTCAGCTCGGGCACGATACGTAGCTGATTGCGCACGCGCGTACCTAATTCATATCTAATAGACTTGTTGTTCGCATTCACATTGGCCAGTATCTCCTCGCCCTTCTCGCTGGGGAAGATGCTCAGGTAAGCCGTACAGATGCTCAGATCCGGGGAGATCTTCGTACGCGTCACGCTGACCATCGTACCGTGAGTGGCACGTGTCTGCTGTTGGAATATCAGCGAGAGCTCCTTCTGGAGCAACCTCGCAATCTTGTTCTGTCTTGTCTCTTGCATGTTTTACCTTTTTTCTTTTTTAACTTTTTACTTTTTTCTAATAAGTGTCAGTCCATCTCTCAACGGCAGGATTACCTGCTCCACGCGCTCATCGCGGGCGATGTAGTCGTTGAAGGTCTCAATGCCCTGCGTCTGACGGTCCTTGTCGTAGGCGTGGTCCACCACATGACCGTCCCAGAGCGTGTTGTCTGCGAGGATAAATCCACCTGGGCGCAGGATCTTCATCACCATCTCGTAGCAGTCGCGGTAGGTCCGCTTGTCACCGTCCATAAAGGCCAGGTCGAACGTGATGCCCAGTTTCGGAGCCTCCACCAGCGCGTCGCCGATGATGAATTCAATCTTGTCAGCCACCGCCGAACCCTCTATCCAGGGCCGTGTGAAGTCCTCCATCTCGTCGTTGATCTCGAAGGTGTAGAGACGTCCGCCCTCGGGCAGCCCCTCCGCCATCGAGATGGCGCTGTAGCCGCTGAAGGTTCCGATCTCGAGCACGTACTGAGGCCTGATCATCTTCACGAGCATCTTCAGCAGCCTGCCCTGCAGATGTCCGCTCGCCATGCGTCCGTGGATGGTGTGCACGTTCGTCGCCCGCCACAGCCTGTACAAGTACTCTGGCTCCGCCTCCGTATGCGCGAGGATATACTCCTCTAACTTTTCACTTCTCACCTCTCACTTTTCACTTCTTCAGCGCCTCTATGGCCAGTCGGTAACTGTCCAGTCCGAAGCCGCAGATCACGCCCTGACAGGCTGCTGAGATCATCGAGTGGTGACGGAACTCCTCGCGACGGTGCACGTTGGAGATGTGGACCTCGATGACGGGACACTTCAGCGAGCGGATACAGTCGTGCAGCGCGATGCTCGTGTGCGTATAGGCACCCGCGTTCAGCACGATACCATCGTAACCCTCGAAGAATCCTGCCCGCTGCATCTGGTTGATCAGCTCGCCCTCCACGTTGCTCTGATAGTAGTCTATCTGTACGTCTGGATAGCGCTGACGTAAGTCTGCCAGGCAAGTCTCAAACGACTCTGAGCCGTAGATACCAGGCTCCCGCTGCCCCAGCAGATTGAGGTTCGGGCCATTGATAATTTGGATTTTCATATCCTATATTTGTTATATAACGGCTACAAAGGTACGAATAAGTGAGCGAAAAACCAAATTTATTTGAGTTTTTCCGAGCGTGAGTACTTTCGGCGAAGCCAAAGGTACGTCTTTTTTTTGGTATTTCAAAAAAAATGACGTAACTTTGCGCAAAATATATATGGCAAAGGACATCTATAAAGGCTACATGCGCTACCTGAAGCTCCAGCGCGGCATGTCGGGCAATACGCTCGACGCCTATCAGCGCGACCTTCAGAAACTGCTCGACTATCTCGCCAGTGAGGAGAAAGATGTGCTCGACGTCACTCTGGAAGATCTGCAGCATTTTGCCGCCAGTCTCCACGACATCGGCATCCACGCCCGTTCCCAGTGTCGCATCCTCAGTGGCATCCGTTCCTTCTACCACTTTCTGCTCATCGACGGCTACCGCGACGACGATCCCACCGAACTCCTCGAGTCGCCCCAGATTGGCGAACACCTGCCCGAGGTGCTCTCCACCGCTGAGGTCGATCAGCTCGAAGCCTCCATCGACCTCTCCAAGTGGGAAGGCCATCGCAACCGTGCCATCATCGAGACCCTCTTCTCCTGTGGCCTGCGCGTCAGCGAGCTCGTCAACCTGAAGCTCTCCAACCTCTACCTCGACGAGGAGTTCGTGCGCGTCATGGGCAAGGGCAGCAAGGAGCGCCTCGTACCCATCTCCAAGCGCGCCATCCAGGAACTGCGCTGGTGGTTCGACGATCGCAACCACATGAGAATCAAACCCGGAGAGGAGGATTATGTGTTTCTCAATCGCCGAGGCGCCCATCTCACACGCGTGATGATCCTCATCATGATCAAGCGTCAGGCCGAGTTGGCAGGCATCCAGAAGACCATCTCACCCCACACCCTGCGCCACTCCTTTGCCACAGCCCTGCTCGAAGGCGGTGCCGACCTCCGCATCATCCAGGCCCTTCTCGGCCACGAACGCATCGGCACCACCGAGATCTACACCCACATCGACACCTCCACCCTCCGGACCGAGATCCTCGAGCACC
Organism: Prevotella sp.; assembly: GCA_017443345.1. Lineage (GTDB taxonomy): Bacteria > Bacteroidota > Bacteroidia > Bacteroidales > Bacteroidaceae > Prevotella. Next base: position 4,803 of record JAFSNR010000027.1, on the reverse strand, counting down.
ATCCCCGCAATATCTCACAACGGAAATAGTTTCCATTGTATAGCAAAAGCACCCGAGCGATGCTCGAGTGCCTTCGTGTTCAGGCTATCAAGAAAGTTTCCCTCAGGGTATATGTCACGAAGACTTAACTGGAAAACTTCTCAATCATAACAAAAAAGATTTTCGACCTGTACGGTTGAAAATAGGAAACTTAAGTGTTTTTTACAAAATTTAGGCTGATGAATTTGGTGCCATCGAAGATAAAATGTTATTATGCTTCGTTATATTTTTCGTTTCCGCACGGGAAACGTACATTTCTCGACGTGAAATGTACGTTTCAGGACGTGAAATGTACGTTTCAGGACGTGAAATGAAAAAACTGACGAAGGAAATAAACTTTTGTAACGCAGTCTGGAAACAAAAGCAGGACTGAGCGGAAAGAAAAGTGGTGAAGCGAATGATTAAAGGTTGGATAGTAAAATAACAAAAGCAGGATAGTATAAAAACAAAAGCAGGATAGTAAAGGGAGATTTTTATTTTGGATGGCTGGCATCTTATTTCTTCTTGTCTTCTAAGAACCGGCGCTTCTTGGCACTCATGGGGCGCGACTCCTTGGCGGCCTTGATGGCAGCACGACGGGCATTCTCTGCCTTGCGGATCTTCGCCTCGGCCTGACTCTTGCGCCGTTTGGCATCGCGGACTCGCGCCTCGGCCTTGCGCTGTTCCTTCTTCAGGGCACGCTGCTCTTCCTTGGCTGCATCGCGCGCCTCTATCTCTGCCCTGCGCTTAGCCTTTTCTGCTTCCATACGTGCCAGCACACGGGCCTGATATTCCGGATTGGAGAGGATATATTTGCGCGAGGGCATAGCCAGAATGTCGAGAGCCAGTTTCATGACCTTCTGACGGGCGTAGCGCCAGCTCTTGCTCTCTGCCTCACAGAGCAGCGTACCGTCAGATAGCATCGCTTTAGCGCAGTGCAGCCCCTCTGCCGTCTGCTCCATCTCCATCGTCAGTCGCCTGCCGTCGGTCTTGCGGACTATATCGTCGGCCTGTGCCAACAGGTTACGGTTGCGCCTGCGGTGACTCAGCAGGTGTTCGGCCTCACCTATTATATATTTGGAGATGAACCACTGGCGCAGGTCCTCGTCGAGGGTCGATACATAGCCGTAGATGGCATAGACGAAGATGTGCTTGTGCGACTTGATGTCGAACTTCTCGCCGCCACGGGCAAACTGCCACAGCCGCCACTCATCGAATTGCCGTTCCAATCGCTCGTTGCGAAACAGGTTGCCCAGGATATGCTGCAGCCGTGTGCCCTCGCCTGCGGCATAGCGGAACAGCACCTCAGCCACCTGCCCCTTGAACACAAACATCCCTGCAAACACATAACGGCTGTTGCCCCGTTCCTCCTGTTCATAGAAGGAACTGTGCGTCAACACCTCACGCAGTTTGGCACGCGAGAACATCCTGCGAAGGTCCTCGAATAGCGGATCGTCCCACCGCCTGAAATTGTCCTTCGCCTTAGGCTGTTGTTGCTGAAGTTGCTCTTCTTCCATCGTTTGTCTGCACGGGCAGGAGGACTCGAACCCCCACTATCGGATTGGAAGCCGACATTCAGGCCCCGAAAGCCTGTGTGCTACCTTTACACTATGCCCGCAAATTTCAATTTTCTTCGAGCGGGTGACGGGAATCGAACCCGCGCCTGCGCACTGGAGGTACGCCGAATCAAGATCTGAAGTCTTGCGTGCTGCCATTACACTACACCCGCATGTCATTATTGTTGGTAAGGAATTGGAATAAGCCCGTATAGTAGATTCCTTTTTCGTCACGATAAGGCATGATGTCATCCTTGACGATTACAATCTTTTGGAAAGAATCGTCTATCCGCTTCAGGGATTTGAGTTCCTGTTCCCGCTTTGTCTCAGTAGAGAGTTCGTAGGCTGATTGGATATAGTACTTCTCATTTCCGTTAGCGGCTACAAAATCCACTTCATACTGCTTGTATTCCGATTTCCCGTTTTTCATTTCTCTTATCTCAATCACACCGACATCAACAGCGTAGCCTCGATGTAACAACTCGTTGAAGATGACATTCTCCATCAGGTGAGTTTGTTCCAGTTGCCTGTAATTCAGACGAGCGTTTCTCAGCCCGACATCAACCGAATAATACTTCTTGATGTTTTCGTAATACTTATTACCTTTGATATTGAATCGTCTGGCTTCGTTGAACAGGAATGCTTCTTCAAGGTAACTGATATACTTGGCGACGGTATCGTCGGTAATCTTAATCTTTCTGACGCTTGCCAGTGTGTTGGTGATGCGTGTTGTGTTGGTGAGCGAGCCGACAGAAGAGCACAGGGCATCGGCAATAGCCTCCAATGCATCACGGTTTTCCACATGATGCCTTTCTACCACATCGTCGAGATAAGTCTTCTTCCAGAGACGTTGCAGATAGGTGGTCTTCTGCTCTGGAGTCGGCATCCTGCGAAGTGCCGGAAGTCCGCCGTAGGTATAATACTCTTTCCACAATTCGTTGTCGGATTCTGTCCTGCCCTGGCAGAACTCCTTGAAAGTGAATGGCATGATGTTCACTTCATCACTGCGTCCTCTGAAGATGGTGTTGATTTCGTTGGAGAGGAATTTGGAATTACTGCCAGTGATATATACATCGACATTGGACTTGTTATTCAGTCCGTTGACAATGCGTTCAAAGTCATCTACTTCCTGGATTTCATCGAGGAATACATAATAAGGTTCTGTTTTGGAGGTGATGCGTGAATAAAGATACTCCTTTAGTTTTTCACGATCGAGCAGTTCCTGTGGGGTGTCCTCATCCTCAATATCGAATGAGATACTGATGATATGGTCTTCAGGGACACCTTGTCCTAAAAGGTAATCCTTGAATATAGGATTCAGAAGGAAAGATTTACCTGCACGACGCGGTCCTGTGACTGCTTTAATCAGGTTATTATCTCTTCTGACAATCAGGCGATTGAGATAGACATCCCTTTTTACGTATTCATCCATAACGGCCTTCTATTCGAAATCCACTGCAAATATACAACAAATTTCGAATACCACCAAACAAAATGGCATTTATTTGTCCGCGAGACGTCGTTTTTGTCGTTTCGTGGACGAATATACCAAATAATCACCAAATTATTTGGAAGTTTGCGGAATTTTCCCTATCTTTGCCCACAATAAAAGTATTAACCGAGTTCTTTGACTCGCTGACAGACCAAAAGAAGCCGCGGCAGGGGGTAGCGTTTATCTGCGTTCACAGCCCTGTGCGCCAGCAAAGGAAAGGCAGGCGGGAGACGGTGCAAGGGCGAGGAGCCACCTCAAGTGGTTCCGATGAAGAAAGCGTGTGCTATTAAGCTGCATAGGGATATGGAGGCAAGTGTGCATGGCTGTCGCCCATAGATAGGCACATGGTAAACGGTCGTCTCCCCACACACTATTGGCCTCACTCCTCACCTTCGGAAGTCAGTCAACATGTGAAGTCTGGGCACTCCATAAAAACGAACAGAATAAGTATATGCATTGAACAGGCAAGCCATTAGGCAGTAATTATTCATCACATATCATATACTCGTCAGCACCCTGCCAAAGAGGTTGCTGAGTTTTGTCATTGCCTTGGTTCGTTAATACAATCATGAATAATCATGTAAATTCTTCTGTTAAGAAAGAAAGTAAATCTCCTAAAAAAACATTAAGAAATTGAATTATTGCAGGATCTTTATTATTAACATTATGAACACAAGCTGCTGAAAATAAACCAATTAACAACGAAATAAACACCACAAATATCGAAAACACATATTGAATGGAAAATAGTCTATCAATAGAGGAAGTAGAAAAACTAAAAATTACTGACTACTTAACACTTATTGATCAAAAATGGAATGTCTATTATCCAGAATATTGAGATTACCTTAGTAAACTAGTAAAACTAGGAAAACAGCTCAAAAGTAATAGTGTTAAAAATATTTTCAATATTATTCTTGGTGAAACTATTAACGATCCAGAATTTAAACCAAAAATTAGGACGGAAAAAGAAATTATTACAACAGCACTTTATGCGCTAGATTGATTAACTAATGAAAAAAGATTTTTAAATAATGAATCAATTAAAACCCCAGACAACGAATATTGAGAAGACACTAAACGAGTTGTATGAAAAATGGCTGCAAGAGAAATTTGAAAAAAAATAAAAGAGCTCAACCAAAAAACCGAAATTTCATTAAATAAAATAAAAAATTGTTGACTATCTGACTTACCACCAGAAGAATTTATAAAATGAGTTGAAGAATGTATTATGAATACTTATTCAATAGATGACTTAAAATATTCCTACGAAGCACAAGTTCGAATGGAACTATACATTAGTACAGTCAACAGGCTCTGAAAACCTGTAAGTCAAAAATGAAAACAACGAATTCAAGAATATGAAAAAATTACTCAATAATTTGACAATATCAATAAAAGAAACTATAATTAATCAGGAAACTTTCCTGATTTTTTTTAGATAAGGGGTGTTCTATAAATTAAGCTATTAATAATCAATAAGTTATTTTCATAATTCAAGAAAAAGTCGTACCTTTGCAAGAAGACACCATGAAACGACTCATATACATACTGCCAGGACAGGTTTTTGATTCCTGGGGATATTTGTAATAGTCATGGGGACAGATTCTGTTTTAATCTCCAAACAAAAGGGAAGAAAAATAGAACATTTTAACAATTGAGGTCTTCTTTGACTGTTGCTACATGTCTTTCATGTCCTGCTTCATAGTTCAATTTGAAGCAGGACATATAATATGT
>JAFSNR010000171.1 GCA_017443345.1 Prevotella sp. | reverse complement strand
TCCAAGTGCAAAAAGAATTAAAGGAATAACCCTGGCTTATTCCGAAATAACCCTGCCTTATTCGCAAACAACCCACCCTTATTTTGAAATAAGCGGCACTTATTCGCAAATAAGCGGTATGCAAAAATGCGCGTAACCAGCGTCAATACGTACTATTTGGTTCGAAAAAACCGCTAAATCCCTATTTGCTACCATTCAACTGAATACTACCACAATTTGTAATTGCTTTATAATGAGCGTATTATTGCAAGTTGTGGTAGTATGGTAGTTAAATTCATAAAAATATTTTATTCAAATAGGGTTTCTCTAATTTCGGCGATGCATCACACTGTTCGCACGTGCGACTGTATTCGTCAAGTATGTCTACTATAGTGGCTTGATGCTGATGGCGTAGCCTCCACTTTCCACGGCTCGTAGTTTCAGACGAGTTTTGCAGGTGACTGTCTGACGGGTAATCGTGTAACTGGCTGGGTTTGTGCGCCAGTCAGCATCTTTTGCATCGCAGTAAATAGTTGCCAGATATTTTCTCCCCTTATCGAGGAAGTCGAGGGTGATGTCTGACTGATGTGCATGTTGGCCAGCCACACTGCCTACGAACCAATTGGCAGTGCCTTTCGCCTTGCGGGCCACAGTGATATACTCTGCGGGCTCAGCTTCCAGATAAATGCTTTTGTCCCAATCGATGGCAACATCCTCAATAAATTGGAAGGCATCTGCATATCGTTCATAGCTTTCCGGCACATCGGCAGCCATCTGTAGCGGACTATACATGGTGACGTATAGGGCCAGTTGGTTGCATACTGTAGCCTTCACGTGGGCGCTGCTGTTGGGGTTCACCTTTGAAACATCCATTTCCAGAATGCCAGGTGTATAGTCCATGGGACCGCCTTGCAGACGGGTGAAGGGCAGGATGCAGACATGTTTGGGTTCGCAGCCTGCCGTTGCCTGAAACTCCATGCCACGTGCCGCTTCATTGCCGATCATGTTAGGATAGGTACGACAGAGGCCTGTTGGCCTGACCGCTTCATGTCCGTTAATCATCAGGTGGTATTTGGCACCTTCGGTGATACAGTATAGATAGTGCTTGATCATCCATTGGTCGAAATGATGTCCTCCGTGGGGGAAGATGTTGCCCACATAGCCGCTCTTCACCACGTCGTATCCATTGTCGCGTGCAAAGCGATATGCATCTTGCAACTGACGCTCATAGTTGGCGACAGAGGCAGATGTCTCGTGGTGCATCATCAGTTTCATGCCGTGGTCACGGGCATAAGCCTGGAGCTCTTTAACGTTGAAGTCGGGATAAGAGCGGGTAAAGCTGTAGTTGTCATCTTTCTGCCAGGAGTCTTCCCAGCCCTCGTTCCATCCTTCAACTAGTAGCTGGCTGAATCCATGCTGGCTGGCGAAGTCGATATACCGTTTCACGTTGTCGTTATTCGCTGCATGATTGTTTACGGGTTTCAGCTTAGTATAGTCCGTCTCTCCGATGCGGATAGCCTGATAGTCAGCATAGTTCCATGAGGCGGCACCTGACATCATCTCCCACCAGACACCCATGTACTTGACTGGGTGAATCCACGACGTGTCCTCTAATTTACAAGGCTCGTTAAGATTCAGAATCAGGTGTGAGGCGAGCATTTGACGGGCATCGTCAGTTACCATAATGGTGCGCCATGGTGTGACGGCCGGACAGCGTATAAACCCTTTCAGTCCCCTGCCATCGGGAGTGAGGATACTCTTGAAAACCATTCGCTGGTCGTCGAGCGTGAGGTGCATGCAAGAATAGTCGACGAGAGCAGCTTCATGGATATTCACGTACAATCCGTCATCGGTCTTCATCAAGAGGGCCGTTTGTGTGCTGGGGGCTGGGATGGCAGTCTGCGTTGCATTTTCTGTACGGGCTTTTTCCTCTAATGCTCTGATCTCTGAGAGACGTGAGATGGTGTATTCATACTCATCGGTGTCGTAATCGCCAGGAATCCAGTAGGCTGTGTGGTCGCCAGTCATGGCAAATTCTGTGTGCTCTTCTTTGATCTTTACATTGTCGAGACCTGGTTGTCGTGGCAGCTCGTATCGCAATCCGATGCCTTCATCATAGACTCGGAACCGGATGATGATATGCCTTTTCGTGGCAGGCTGGTTAACGGTAATGGCCATCTCATTGTAGTGGTTACGGATATGGGCCACTTCGCCCCAGACGGGTTTCCATACCTCGTCGAAAGTGGTGTGTTTGGTTTCCCCCATCTCGAAACCTTCCATCATACTGGGCCAGTTTAGGAACTCTATGCCCAATTGCGAGGGGAGTATCACTGGACGGTTCTGATACGACAGACTGTAAACCATCTTTCCATCTTTGATATCAAAAGTGACTTTCATCTGTCCGTTAGGGGATGAGGCCTCTTCTGCTGCAAGTGTCAGCATTGGCATCAAACTGACAATTAATAACATTATTATGCGCATAACTTATAGATTAATGGCTCAAAGATACAAAAAAATGTTATTCATGTGACCTGTTTTTATTTTTTTAACCAAAAAAGAGCACTATTTCTTCACAATATTTATTATTTTTGTGACCTAGTAACTAACATTACCTCTATTATAATATGAAACAATTAAGATTCGTTTTAGTGAGTGCGCTGTTGATGCTCTCTGCAATTCCAGTGATGTCTGCAAATGGTTGTAGTCACGGCAGTAAATTTACCGACTATGTGAATCCATGGATTGGTACAGGTGGACATGGTCATGTGTTTTTGGGTGCTAACGTACCCTTTGGATTGGTGCAGTTGGGCCCTACTGAGCATACCCGTGGCTGGGATTGGTGCTCGGGCTATCACATCAGCGACTCAGTGCTGATAGGTTTTGGACATATGCACCTAAGCGGAACAGGTATTGGCGATCTGGGTGATGTGGCATTCCTGCCTGTAGCCCATTGCTGCGAGACTGAGGCCAAGTTCTCTCATGCCAATGAGACTGTGCGACCAGGCTACTATGCCATCCGTCTGCAGGAACCAAACGTTTTTGTTGAACTCACGGCTACCAAACGCGTGGGCTTCCATCGTTATACTTTCGGGGCCGATGTTACGCGAGCCATGCTACGCATCGATTTGAACCAGGGCATCGGGTGGGATCATGTCACTGAAAGTAAGATCAATCAGGAAAGCCCTACGACGATTTCCGGCTATCGCCGTTCAGAGGGGTGGGCCCGTAATCAGTATGTGTATTTCACTGCAGAGTTCTCCACGCCTGTGAAAATCAAGAAACAGCAGGGCGACACCATCATGGTGGTTACGATCGAAGACGCTTCTCAGCCCGTCATGGTAAAGTGTGCGCTATCACCCACCAGCATTGAGGGGGCAAAGGCCAATCTGAAGGCCGAGCTGCCGGGATGGAATTTCAAGGAGACGGTGGCTGCTGCCGACCAGGCTTGGAACGACGAATTGGGCAAGATTGACGTGATGACTGAGGATGACAACGTGCGTACTATCTTCTATACGGCGATGTATCACACGATGACAGCCCCCTCCGTGTTCAGCGATGTTGACAGTCCCTTCACGAACTATACCACATTCTCGCTTTGGGATACCTACCGTGCCGCCCATCCGTTGATGACCCTCATCCATTCTGAGAAACAGCCTGATATGGCGAAAACCTTCTTGAAGATTTTCGACCAGCAGGGAAAGTTGCCTGTATGGCATCTGATGGGTAATGAAACCGATTGTATGGTTGGTAATCCTGGTGTGCCAGTGTTGGCCGACATGGTACTCAAGGGCTTTGTAGATGATAAAGAGAAGGCTTTCAATGCCATGAAGACCTCGGCTATGCTCGACGAACGCGGCATGAATCTGCTGAAGCAATATGATTATCTGCCTTACGATAAAGACTCTACCTTTGAGACGGTTGCTAAAGGCTTGGAGTATGCTTTGGCTGACGATGGTATTGCCCGTGTGGCTAAGCTTTTGGGTAAGAGTTCTGACTATAAATACTTCTTTAATCGCAGTCGCGCCTATAAGCATTATTTCGACAAGAAGACTGGTTTTATGCGTGGTCTGGGTAGTGATGGCAAGTTCCGTGAGCCTTTCAATCCCTTTAACACCATCCATCGCCAGGACGATTATACCGAGGGTAATGCATGGCAGTATACTTGGCTCGTGCCCCACGATGTGCATGGCTTGGCAAGCCTCTTCGGTAGTGAACAGCGCTTTATCGAGAAGTTGGATTCTCTCTTTATTGTCAGTGGTGATATGGGTGCGGAGGCTTCGCCAGACATCTCTGGATTGATCGGCTCGTATGCCCATGGTAATGAACCCAGCCACCATATTATATATATGTATAACTACATGGGTCAGCCTTGGAAAGCTGCCAAGTTGCTGCGTCAGACAATGAAGGAGATGTACTTCAACGACTACGATGGCCTCTCTGGTAATGAGGATGTAGGTCAGATGTCAGCCTGGTACGTCCTATCTTCTGTTGGTCTCTATCAGGTGGAGCCAGCAGGTGGTAAATATATTATCGGTAGTCCGCTGTTCGACGAAGCACAGATCAATGTTGGTAATGACAGAACTTTCACTATCCGGGCTAAGAATAACAGCCAGGAGAATATCTATGTACAGAGTGTAAAACTGAATGGCAAACCTTACACAAAGTCGTATCTGATGTATCAGGATATTGTGAAGGGTGGAACCCTCGATCTTGAGATGGGCAGTGAACCGTCAGCCTGGGGGACACAAGCCAAGAATCGTCCGTAATGCTTATGAGAAAGACTCTGTTTATGGTTTGCTGCTTGTTGTCGATGACAGCAGTAGCTCAGGAAAACGCTGAGGTGAGCGTCAGCAACCGTTATACCTCTGTGGTGCCTGATAATACCAAGGTCTATCCATCAAAGCGACCTCCTGTAGACGAGCGCCTCTTTACATCCGAGGCTGTCGAGGCGAAGATCCGTGAGGTGCAAAAGCTTTTGAGTGGTAATCCCCGACTGGCATGGATGTTTGCCAACTGCTACCCCAATACGCTTGAGTCTACCGTCCATTACCGGATTATTGACGGTGAGGATGACACGTTCGTCTATACGGGTGATATTCCTGCCATGTGGCTACGCGACTCTGGGGCTCAGGTCTGGCCATACGTGCAGCTTTGTGCCAAGGACGAGAAACTTCGCAAGATGCTGCGTGGTGTTATCCTTCGTCAGTTGAAATGTATTAATATAGATAGGTATGCCAATGCCTTCAACGACGGACCTACAGGTGCTGGTTGGCAGTCCGATGCTACAGACATGCAGAAGGATGTCTTTGAACGTAAATACGAGATCGACTCACTCTGCTATCCCGTGCGCCTGGCCTATTGGTATTGGCTGGTAACGGGTGATGCTTCTATTTTCGGTGATGTCTGGCTTCAGGCAGTGGAGAATATTCTGAAGACATTCAAGGAGCAGCAGCGTAAGGATGGCTTAGGCCCATACCATTTCTATCGTGTCACCGATCGTACCTATGATACTGTAGGATGGGGTGGCTATGGGGCTCCAGTGAAGCCCGTCGGACTGATTGCCTCGGTGTTCCGTCCCTCTGATGACCGTACCTCCCTGCCGTTCCTCGTACCCTCGAACTTCATGGCCGTCTCCTCTTTGAAGAAAATGGCAGAGATCCTTACGAAGGTGAATGCTCAAACCGCAAAAGCGGTTGAATGTACCGCCCTCGCTGCAGAGGTGGAGGCAGCTCTGAAGCAGTATGCTGTTGTGGATCATCCCAAGTATGGTAAGATCTACGCCTTTGAGGTTGATGGCTTTGGCAACCGTCTCTTGATGGACGATGCTAACGTGCCAAGTCTGTTAGGTATGGGTTATCTGGGTGATGTAGACCTTCATGACCCCATCTATCAGAACACGCGACGTTTCGTGTGGAGCGAGGATAATCCCTGGTTCTTCCGAGGCAAGGCCGCAGAGGGTATCGGTGGTCCCCATATCGGCTACGACATGATCTGGCCAATGAGTATCATGATGAAGTGTTTCACTGCTCAGGATGACGAGGAGATCCGTTGGTGCATGCGCACCCTTCTGAAGACCGATGCAGGCATGGGATTTATTCACGAGTCCTTCAATAAGGATGATGCATCGAACTACACCCGTCCGTGGTTTGCCTGGCAGAACACCCTCTTCGGCGAACTTGTTCTCAAACTTATTTCAGACGGCAAGGCCGATCTGTTGAATCATTTATAAATGAAAATCCTCCGCAACTGCGGAGGATTTTTATTACCTGAGGTAGATATCTGCAGGTGCCAATTTCTTGCCCTGTGGATCAAATACCCAGAGGCGGAGCATACCGCCGTTGCTGTCGAAGTAACGTACTTCAAATTTGTGAAGTCCAGCTTTGAGTGCCTGCTGACTGATCTCCTCGTGAGGACTCTGCGGACGGTCGTTGTCGACTACCATGTTTCCGTCGATCTTCAGCCAACTTCCGTCGTCGCTCATCAGTGAGAAAGTGTAGACACCGTCCTCGGGTACTTTTATATAGCCTGTGATAATAAGGCCGATATGCCCTTTGACGCCCTCGGGGATGACCACGTCACTGATGGGATAATCGCCATTGAGTGGGGCATGATGGATTTCAGCGCACTTGGTACCCGGATATTCATGCCATGCTGCATTGAGACCTGCTGAGAGTTTCGAGGCGTCAGCTTTGATGGGCTCCAGATATCCTTGTTTGATAAAGTCGGCGCGAAGCATCTCACCAGCTCTGCCTGAGGGTGAGAAAGTGCGTAAGATAACCTGTGAGGTCTCGTCAAAGGTTACGGGGCCAGTGTAAAGTTTGGAATCCTTATTGGGGAAACTGCCATCAGTGGTGTAGCGAACGGTAGCCATGGGGTCTGCACAAGTCACAACCATCGTACCCTCACAGGTGAAAGCGTTAACGCGATAGACGCCATCAAGACTAGGTGTCCGGAAGGGAACATTGAGTTTGTGAAGCATCGCAAACTGTTGTGGAAGCCCCTTGTAGAAACGGTCATAGTCTTTCTTCTCTGGTTTCGTCCATGCCAGTTCTGAAAGGGCGAGGATGCGTGGGAAGTATTGGAACAGCATTCGCTCGCGGGTAGGAATGTATTCACACCAGAGATTACCTTGTACACCTATCACATGTTGTTTCTGTTTGGCGTTCATCGAGGCAGGCTGGACATCATACTCATAGATACTGCGCATACTGGTTTTCTCCTCAGCCTGTGACAGATACATGGGCGAGCCTGGACAATAGATGACATCGTTACCTTGTGCGGTAACCTGATGAGGTGCATCGGGTACCCATGTACGCCACCATGTAACGGTAGCTGTCTTGGAGAGTCCGCCTTCAAGGATTTCGTCCCACCCCATCATCTTACGACCGTTCTTGTTGATGAAGGCCTCCATCTGGTGAATGAACCACGACTGAAGTTCTTCTTCGTTCTTCAGACCTTTCTCCTTAATACGTTTCTGGCAATCAGGGCATTCCTTCCAAGTATCCTTACGCACCTCATCGCCACCCACGTGTACATATTCATAGGGGAACAAGGCAAAGACCTCCTTCCAGATGTCTTTACAGAATTCCAGGACTTTTTCCTTTCCAGGACAAAGCGGTGTGGTGAAGAACTGTCCCCAGCCGATAGTAGGGAAGCACGAAAGTCCCTCGTAATTCTCGATGGCACTCAAGAAATGTCCCGGCATATCTATCTCAGGCACAATCTCAATACCACGTTGCTTGGCATACTTTACGATGTCACGGATGTCCTCCTGTGAATAATAGCCGCCATAGAGGGTGTCGCCATTCTCCACACGGGTATTCTTCTTGGGGATGAGCATATCGGGGTTGTCGTCTCTGGCAGCGAGTTGCCAGCAAGCAGTATCCTGATTGTTATAAATACGCCAAGCACCCTTTTCTGTCAGTTTGGGGTATTTCTTGATCTCTAGTCGCCAACCTTGGTCATCTGTGAGATGCCAGTGGAAACGATTCAATTTGTAGAGTGCCATTAAGTCGATTAGTTCCTTGACTTCGTCGCAAGTCCAAAAGTGACGTGAAGAATCCAAATGGAAACCTCGCCATCCGAAACGTGGCGTGTCGGAGATAGTCACGAAAGGAACAGATCCCTTGATAATGAGTAGCTGGTTCAGGGTGGCGATACCAGAGAGTATGCCACCATAGTCGGCACCAATGATGTCGATACCATTCTCTGTTACTTTCAAATCATAGCCGTCCTTGGCAAGACCTTTCTTCACAGAGAGACGGATATCGCCTTGTTTGCCACTAGCAACGGAGGCGTTTATGGAGACGTAATTCTTCAGACAAGTCTGCAAGTACTCTGCTGCAGGCATGATGCCTGCGGAGGAACAGGCGATGGTGGGCTGTTGGGGAAGGGTATAGTTACCATTGCCCCATTGTGCCTGTTGAGGGGCAGGTACAAGGTCAGCCTGAGCCTGGATGCCCAGGCTCAGGAGACACGAAACAAATAGGATACTCAGTTTCTTCATAATCGTGTTGGAAAGGTGTTAGAATTGCCAGCGGCTGGGCAATTGACGATCAGGCCAAAGATGCTTGGCATACTGGTAATGATAGAGTTCGTAGAGGGTGGTGAAGCGGGTCAGGCGCTCCTTGAAAGCCTCAAAGTTCTTGCGTTCAGGCTGGGTCCACTGTACTTCAGCGAGTGCCGACATACGTGGGAGCGCCTGGTACTCTACAAGTCCTTCCGTCAGTAGATATTCTGCCCAGAGGTTCGCCTGAGTGCCAAGAATATGGGCTTTGGCCTCTACGGAAAGGGTATCTGGAGCAGGTTCCAAAGCGTAGACTTTCTCCACAGGAATAAAACCACCGCAGCGACTGGGCTCGAACTGGGCTTCTTTCGACTGTAGATAATCGAAATACACATGTGAGGTTGGAGTCATGATAACGTCGTGCCTCAGTTCTGCAGCTTTGGCACCTGGAGCCGAACCTCGCCATGACATAATCATGGCGTCCTTCGGACAACCGTCAAGGATCTCATCCCATCCAAGGGCACGGCGCTGATGAGCCGTCAGGAAATTGAACACTTTCTGTGTGAAATGTGCCTGAAGTTGATGCTTCTCAAGCCCGAGTGCCTGACACTTTGGACAAGCCTCCCATTTCACCGTTGGCGTCTCGTCACCACCAATGTGGATGACCTCCGATGGGAAGATGTCCATGATCTCTGCTAGCACATTTTCCACGAACTCATAGACCTTCGGATTACCCACGCAGAGCACATCGGTATAGACTCCCCAGTAGTGTCCTACCTGATAAGGTCCACCCGTACAACCCAGTTCTGGATAGCAGGCCAGTGCCGCCAACATGTGACCAGGCATGTCGATCTCAGGAATGATAGTGATGTGACGCTCCTGTGCATATTTTACAATATCTCTGGCCTCTGCTTGCGTGTAGAATCCACCGTGTGGAATGCCATCGTCAAGGTCGGAGTTCGTTCCGAGAATGGTGCCAGTACGTTGTGAGCCGAACTCTGTCAGTTTGGGATATTTCTTAATCTCGATGCGCCACCCCTGGTCATCAGTCAGATGCCAGTGGAAACGGTTCATGTTGTGGAGCGCAATCAGGTCGATGAACTTCTTCACAAAGTCAACAGTCCAGAAATGACGTGAGCAGTCAAGCATCATACCACGATAGCCGAAGCGTGGGGCATCGGTGATGATGACAGGATTCATGATAACCCCTTCCTGCACAGCCTTGCGCAAGGTCTGGATACCATAGAACACGCCTGCAGCCGAGCCTCCTTGGATGGTGACGCCTTTCTGACTGACTGTCATCACATATCCTTCCTTTTCTTTAACCGTAGGCGTGACACTCAGTTCGATATACCGAACCTTCTTCTCTCGCTTCTGGGCGATGGGCAGATCGTTCCATGTGACCTCTTTGATATATTGCTTCAAAAACTCAGCTTCCCGCTGCAATTCAGGTGTTGCCAGGATCTGAACACCCTCTTCAAGGATGAATGGTGCACCCTTTTGTTCCACAATGCTTTGTGGCATCGGAACCACCTCATAGTTTGCTGGTTCACCAGCAGAAACATGGATGCTCATTATCAACAATAATGAAATGATTATCTGTTTCATACACTTTTACTAAAAATGGTATTCTACAAAAGCCTCCATAGCCTCGTAGCAGGCCAGTCCGAGTGCATCATAACGCTTCGCTGTGTCACGGTTTCTGTCCTCAGCACGTTGCCAGAACAGTCGCTCATCGTTGCCCAGGAAGGGTGCACTCTCCATCTGACTCTGATGACGCAAAATGGCATTTCGTTTCTCACGCAGTTCCTCTGGACTCATCGGTACACACATCTCAATATCTGCCACATCCCATTCAGCCCAGGCACCACGGTACATCCATACACGACAATCCTTCAACCATTCTGCACCAGCCTTTTTCTCCTCGTCAATGGCAGCCAACACGGCATCAGTACACTTGCGGTGGGTACCATGGGGATCAGCGAGGTCGGCAGCTACGTAGATCTGATGGGGCTGAATCTCTGAGAGTAGTTCGATAATAGGTGTGACATCATTTTCAGTCATGGGCAGTTTCTCAATCTTACCACTCTCATAGAAGGGCAGGTCGAGGAAGTGGATGTGTTTACTGTCGATACCACTATACTCACAGGCCAGACGGGCCTCTCCTCTGCGGATCAGTCCTTTCAGACGAAGAATCTGCTGATTGTCGAGGTCGCCCTCCTTCTTGTTCTTGATAAAGGCCTTGACTGCCTGATAAGAGTGTTTGATTACTTCGTCGGAGCCATTGGCAAAAATGGTGTTGAAGCCGTTGATGAAATGCATGAAACGCCTTACTTCCTCGTCACCTACAGCAATATTGCCTGATGTCTCGTAAGCTATGTGTACATCGTGTTTCTGCTGCATCAGTCGTCGGATGGTACCTCCCATGGAGATGACGTCATCATCGGGGTGAGGGGAGAATACAACTACGCGCTTGGGGTAGGGCTTGGCTCTCTCAGGTCGGGTGGTGTCGTCAACATCGGGTTTGCCACCAGGCCATCCAGTAATGGTGTGCTGTAACTCGTTGAATACTTCAATGTTCACCAGACCGGCTTGTCCGTCGAATTGTTCTACCAGATGCCCCAGTCCGTTGTCCACGTAATCCTTGGTGGAGAGTTTCAACAGGGGCTTGCCTGTCTTGTTACATAGATCAATCACTTGTCGCCTTAACTCGTGGTCAGGCATTTTGATGTTAGATGTTAGATTCAAATTCATTTTGCAATATCGTATTTTAGTAGTAATGAATGATTATTCGGCAAAGATACAAAATAAAATTGAAATTGGAGTGCTTTTTTGGGAAGATTAACAAAAACAAGGCTCAAAGTTTGTGAGTTTCGTTTTTTTGTTGTAATTTTGCGGCCTAAAGTTAATATCGATATCAATTTTTATATAATTATGCCCAATACCAACACTTTCATTGGTTCCAAAATCAAGGGAATCAGAGAATCAAAGAACCTCTCCTTAGAGGAGATTGCAGAGAGTAGTGGTCTGTCAGTAGACCAGATCAACTCCATCGAGACCGACCAGAATCTGCCCTCATTAGGGCCGTTGATCAAGATAGCCCGTGCACTAGGTGTGCGACTGGGAACCTTTATGGACGACAATGATGCCCTGGGGCCAGTTGTTTGTCGTGCTGAAGACCGTGAACGTGACAGCAGTATCAGTTTCAGCAATGATGCTACTGATGCCCGCAAGCACATGGAGTATCATCCGTTGGCTCAGCAGAAGGCTGGTCGTCATATGGAGCCGTTCATCATCGATATCAATCCCGAGACTACACCCGACTATAAGCTTTCAGCCCATGAGGGTGAGGAGTTTATCTATGTGATGCAGGGTGAAGTAGAGGTAGAATATGGTAAGGAGAAGTATTTGCTGAAGGAAGGCGACAGCATCTATTATGATTCTATTGTGAAGCACCATCTGCATGGTGCCCCTGGCAAGTCAGCCAAGATTCTCGCTCTTATCTATATTCCCTTCTAAATGAGTCATGAACATGAGTAACGTGAGATTAGATATGGCAGGCAGACCACTGCCTGATAGAACATATCCTGCCGAGACAGGAAGTTCTGGCTATACCCTTTCTGAGCGCACATTGGGCCAGTGGTTGGAACATTGGGCTGAGACGACGCCTGATAAGGAGTATATCGTCTATAGTGATCGTGACCTTCGCTTCACTTGGAGCAAGTTCAATGAGCGCGTGGATAATCTGGCCAAAGGCTTGATCAGTATAGGTGTAAAGAAAGGTTCTAACGTGGGTATCTGGGCTACTAACGTACCCGACTGGTTGACGTTCCTTTATGCTACCGCCAAAATCGGCGCAGTGCTGGTCACGGTAAATACGAACTACAAACAGAACGAGTTGGAGTATCTTTGTAAGGACTCCGATATGCATACGCTTTGCATCACTGATGGTACATGGGACTGTAACTATGTGGACATGACCTATACCATGTTGCCCGAATTGAAGAATTGTGAGCGTGGCCATCTGAACAGCGAACGTTTCCCATACCTGAAGAACGTGGTATATATCGGTATGGAGAAATATCGCGGTATGTTTAATACGGCCGAACTGCTGCTGCTGGGACAGAATATCGAGGACGAGGTGCTGCTGGAGATGAAAAAGAACGTCAGCTGCCACGATACGGTGAACATGCAGTACACCAGCGGTACTACCGGATTCCCCAAGGGCGTGATGCTCACTCACTATAACATCGCCAATGATGGCTATTTCACTGGTGAGAACATGGGCTTTACGCAGGATGATAAGCTCTGCGTATGTGTACCTTTGTTCCACTGCTTTGGTGTCGTACTGGCCACAATGAACTGTCTGACGCATGGCTGTACGGAGGTGATGGTCGAGAAGTTTGATCCGTTGGTCGTATTGGCCTCCGTGCATAAGGAACGTTGTACGGCCCTTTACGGTGTGCCAACGATGTTTATCGCCGAACTGAACCATCCGATGTTCTCGATGTTCGATGTGTCGTGTCTGCGTACGGGTATCATGGCTGGCAGTCTCTGTCCTGTGGAGTTGATGAAGCAGGTTTCAGAGAAGATGTATATGACTATCACCAGCGTCTATGGCTTGACGGAAAGTTCGCCAGGTATGACACAGACCTGTCTGAACGATACCTTCGAACAGCGTTGCACCACCGTAGGTCGCGACTACCCCTTTGTAGAAGTGAAGGTGCTCGACCCAGAGACGGGCGAGGAGTGTCCTGTAGGTGTTCAAGGTGAGATGTGCTGTAAGGGCTTCAACGTGATGAAGGGCTACTATAAGAACCCCGAAGCAACCGCTGAGGTTATCGACAAGAACGGCTATCTGCATTCTGGTGATTTGGGCGTGATGGACGAACAGGGATTCTATAAGATTACGGGCCGTATCAAGGATATGATTATCCGTGGTGGTGAGAACATCTATCCCCGTGAGATCGAAGAATTCCTCTATCACATGCCTGGCATCCGCGACGTGCAGGTGGCTGCTGTACCTTCTAAGAAATATGGTGAGGCCGTAGGTGCATTTATTATTCTCGAAGAGGGCGTAAAGATGACACCTGAGGATGTGCAGCTGTTCTGTCGTGGAAAGATTGCCCGTTATAAGATTCCGAAGTATGTCTTCTTCATCGACCAGTTCCCATTGACGGGTTCTGGAAAGATCCAGAAGTTCAAACTAAAGGAGATGAGTCTTGAACTCTGCGAGAAGTTCGGCTATGAGGTAGTTTAGTTGATAGTTTAAAGTTTATAGTTTATAGATGTTTGAGAATTTAAGTGACAGACTAGAGAGATCGTTTAAGATACTGAAAGGTGAGGGAAAGATCACCGAGATCAATGTGGCCGAGACCCTAAAGGATGTTCGCCGCGCCTTGTTGGATGCCGACGTTAACTACAAGGTAGCCAAGCAGTTTACTGATACCGTGAAGCAGAAGGCTCTAGGTATGAATGTACTTACTGCTGTGAAACCCAGTCAGTTGATGGTGAAGATCGTTCACGATGAACTGGCTGAACTCATGGGTGGTAAGGCTGCCGAACTGAAGGTTGAGGGACGTCCTGGTGCTCCTGCCATCATCCTGATGTCTGGTCTTCAGGGTTCTGGTAAGACCACTTTCAGTGGAAAACTCGCCAATTTGCTCAAAACCCGTAACCACAAGAAACCGTTGCTCGTGGCTTGCGACGTATACCGTCCTGCTGCTATCCAACAGTTGCATGTGGTGGGAGAGAGTGTAGGTGTGCCTGTCTATTCAGAACCAGACAACAAGAATGTGATAGAGATTGCCAACCACGCCATCCTTGAGGCTAAGGCCAAGGCTAATGATGTGGTGATTATTGATACCGCAGGTCGTCTGGCTGTCGACGAGGAGATGATGCAGGAGATTGAAAGTTTGAAGAATGCTATTCATCCCAATGAGACGCTCTTCGTGGTTGACTCGATGACGGGTCAGGATGCTGTCAACACGGCTAAGGAGTTTAATGATCGTCTTGATTTCGATGGCGTTGTCCTGACGAAGCTTGATGGTGATACCCGTGGTGGTGCAGCCCTCTCTATCCGTACGGTTGTAACCAAGCCTATTAAGTTCGTAGGTACAGGTGAGAAGATGGAGGCTATCGATGTGTTCCATCCTGACCGTATGGCTGACCGTATTCTCGGAATGGGTGATATTGTTTCTCTGGTAGAGCGCGCCCAACAGCAGTATGATGAGGAAGAGGCCAAGCGCCTGGAGAAAAAGATCCGCAAGAACAAGTTCGACTTCGATGATTTCATGGGTCAGATTCAGCAGATCAAGAAGATGGGTAACGTGAAGGACCTGGCTGCGATGATTCCTGGTGTGGGCAAGCAGATCAAGGATCTCGATATCGACGATAATGCTTTCAAGGGTATCGAGGCCATTATCAACTCGATGACACCAAAGGAGCGTGCCAACCCTGATATCATCAACCAGAGTCGTCGTCGTAGAATCGCCGCTGGTAGTGGTACGAAACTGGAGGATGTCAATCGTCTGATGAAGCAGTTCGACCAGACTCGTAAGATGATGCGTATGGTAACAGGCATGAACTCATCGAAGATGGCTCAGATGGCCAACGCCATGAAAGCCATGAAGGGTGGTATGCCGAAATTCTAACCCCTAGCCCCTAACCCCTAAACACTAAATAATATGGCATTTGGTAAATGGATTGACAACCTGAAGGGACTCTTCGAGGAAGGCCCGATGAAGGAATTGACAGAGCATGTGGCCGAGAAGCCTCAGACAAAGTTATCCGCGGAGAATGTGGTGATTTCAGACGAGTTCCGTCAAATGTTCAATGTGAACAGTCCTGTTCGCGAGAACCTGCGCAACAGCTTCCTGTTCTCTATGCTCACGATGGCTTCATACATCGTCATTGCCGATGGTAAGGTAGAGCCTGAGGAGTATGATTTCTTGGGTAAGTTCCTGCGTGGCACCTTTAGCGAGGAAGCAGAGGTCGAGGGTATGGACGTGGTGAAGAAACTGATTGCTAAGCACGATGAACTGGAGGCTCGTAAGCCGATGGCTTTCCTGCAGCTGATTGGTGACTGTGGTAGTCAGATTGCCAGTGCCTTGAGTGAGGATCTGCGCTATCAGATGCTGTCGATGCTGGCTCTGATCATCAAGTCAGATGCCAATATTTCAGATAAAGAGGTCGAGTCGCTGAAGGAAGTAGCTGTCTACATCGGTATGAAGGCTACGGATGTGGATGCGCTGATGAATCTGGATCCTGAGAAGGCCAAGGACGAATGGCAGTGGATTAAGTGATAGTTTACAGTTTATAGTTTACGGTTTACAGTTTTGGGAATGCAACTGATAGATGGAAAGGCAACAGCAGCGGCTATTAAGGCTGAGATTGCTGAAGAGGTAAAAGAGATTGTTTCAAAGGGAGGCAAACAGCCCCATCTGGCTGCCGTATTGGTGGGTCATGATGGTGGTTCTGAAACATATGTAAAGAATAAGGTACTCGCGTGCGAGGCTTGTGGCTTCAAAAGCACCTTGATTCGTTTCGAGGAGGATGTGACTGAGGAAGAACTGTTGGCCTGTGTCGATAACCTGAATCGCAATGGCGATGTCGATGGCTTCATCGTGCAGTTGCCGTTACCGAAACACATCGACGAGCAGAAGATCATCGAGGCCATCGACTACCGTAAGGATGTCGACGGTTTCCATCCCATCAATGTGGGTCGCATGGCGATTGGACTGCCTTGTTTTATCTCAGCTACACCGCTGGGTATTATCACCCTGCTAAAGCGCTATAACATCGAGACCTCGGGTAAGAAATGTGTTATTCTCGGACGTTCGAACATTGTTGGCAAGCCTATGGCTCAGCTCATGATGCAGAAGCAGTATGGCGATGCCACAGTGACCGTATGTCACTCACGTTCAAAGACTTTGAAGGATGAGTGTCGTGCAGCTGATATCATCATCGCAGCTATCGGACAGCCCGACTTCGTGACGGCTGATATGGTGAAGGAAGGTGCTGTGATAGTCGACGTTGGTACTACTCGAGTGCCCGATGCTACCCGTAAGAGCGGTTTCCGTCTGAATGGCGATGTGAAGTTCGACGAGGTGGCACCTAAGTGCTCGTTCATCACCCCCGTTCCTGGTGGTGTAGGACCCATGACCATCTGTTCGCTGATGAAGAATACGTTGGCAGCAGGTAAGAAGGAATACTATAAGTAATTGACAATTGATAATTGACAATTGATAATTGATAATGATGACTGCAGCAGAGTATTATAATCAGGGTAATGAGGCGCGCAAGCGTGGTCAGTGGCATGAGGCCATCAATGCCTATATACAGGCCATCGAACTCGATCCTGAGAGTCCTGCTGTTGAAGCCAAGAAGATGCTCGACGACATCATGGCTTTCTATTGTAAGGATATGTATAACCCATAAATAAAACAAATACGTTATGGCAAAAATGAAAGGCGCCATTGTGGTAGATACCGAGAGGTGTAAGGGATGCCAGTTGTGCATCATCGCTTGTCCCCAGAAGGTTATCGCCCTGGCCAACAAAGTGAATCTTCACGGCTACCCATACGTAGAGGCTGTCAACGAGGAGGCCTGTGTAGGCTGTGCTTCGTGTGGCATCGTCTGTCCGGATGGATGTATCACCGTGTATCGTAAAAAAGTGGAGGAATAAGCTATGGCAGAAAACAAGGAAGTTGTGTTGATGAAAGGCAATGAGGCTATCGCCCATGCTGCTATTCGTTGCGGATGCGACGGCTATTTCGGCTATCCTATTACTCCGCAGAGTGAAGTGATTGAGACTTTGGCAGAGCTGAAGCCTTGGGAAACCACTGGTATGCAGGTGGTTCAGGCTGAGAGTGAGCTGGCCTCTATTTATATGGTCTATGGTGCTGCCGGTGCCGGTAAGCGTGCGATGACCTCTTCAAGTTCTCCTGGTATCGCTCTGATGCAGGAGGGTATCACGTATATGGCTGGTGCCGAGGTGCCAGGTGTGTTTGTGAACGTTCAGCGTGGAGGTCCCGGTCTGGGAACCATCCAGCCTTCACAGGGTGACTATTTCCAGGCTACCCGTGGTGGTGGTAATGGCGACTACAAGGTGATTGTTCTGGCTCCTTCTTCTGTTCAGGAGATGGCAGATTTCGTTGACTTGGCCTTCGAGTTGGCATTCAAGTATCGCAATCCTGCTATGATTCTGAGCGATGGTGTGATTGGTCAGATGATGGAGAAGGTTGTTCTGCCTCCATTCAAGCCCCGTCGTACTGACGAGGAGGTGATTGCCCAGTGTCCTTGGGCTTCTACTGGTAAGCCAAAGAATCGTGAGCGTGTGGTTATCACCTCTCTGGAGCTGAAGCCAGAGATTATGGAGCAGCGTAACATCGCCCTTCAGGAGAAATATGCTAAGATTCAGGAGAACGAGGTTCGCTTCGAGGAGCAGCTGATGGACGATGCTGAGTATGCAATCGTAGCCTTCGGTTCTGCAGCTCGTATCGCTGAGAAGAGTGTAGAGATTGCCCGTGAGCAGGGTATCAAGGTAGGTCTGTTCCGTCCTATCACTCTGTTCCCGTTCCCCGAGAAGCAGATTGCTGCACTCTCTAAGAAGGTAAAGGGTATCCTCGTAGCTGAGATCAATGCCGGACAGATGGTACAGGATGTTCGCCTTGCTGTGAATGGCGCTGTGCCCGTAGAGCAGTTCGGACGTCTGGGTGGTATCGTTCCCGATCCCGAAGAAATTGTTAATGCACTTAAAAAGGTAATGTAAGGCTATGGATAGAAATCAAATAGTTCAACCAGAGAACATCGTCTGCAAGAAGCCGACGCTGATGAACGACAACAATATGCACTACTGCCCGGGCTGTAGTCACGGTGTGGTGCATAAGCTCATTGCCGAAGTCATCGAAGAGATGGGTATGGAAGACAAGGCCGTAGGTGTATCGCCTGTAGGCTGTGCTGTCTTCGCGTACAATTATATAGATATAGACTGGCAGGAGGCTGCCCATGGTCGTGCTCCCGCACTGGCTACTGGTATCAAGCGCTGCTGGCCTGATCGTCTGGTGTTCACCTATCAGGGTGATGGCGACCTCGCTTGTATCGGTACTTGTGAGACCATCCACGCGCTGAATCGCGGTGAAAACATCGTGATCATCTTCGTTAATAATGCTATCTATGGTATGACGGGTGGTCAGATGGCTCCTACGACGCTGATTGGTCAGAAGACCTCTACATGTCCTTATGGCCGTGATCCGCAGTTGCATGGTTATCCCCTGAAGATGGCTGATATCGCAGCTGGTCTGGAGGGAACTTGCTATGTAACTCGTCAGAGCGTAGAGAGTGTTGCCTCTATCAATAAGGCCAAGAAGGCTTTGCGTAAGGCATTCGAAGCTTCAATGGCTGGTAAGGGTTCAAGTCTCGTTGAGTTTGTGTCAACCTGTAACAGCGGTTGGAAGCTTACTCCTGCAAAGGCTAATGAATGGATGAAGGAGAATATGTTCCCCTTCTATCCCAAAGGCGACCTCAAAGACACTACGATTTAGACATAGTAATAAGAAAGACATAGTAACAGAATAACAAATAAAGACAAAAAACAGAATACCAAGAGTAATGATTAATATGTTAATATGTTACTCTGTCTTTAAAAAAGATACTCTGTCTTAAAAAGATAATTTGTATGAAAAAGGAAATTATAATTTCAGGTTTCGGAGGTCAGGGTGTGCTCTCGATGGGTAAGATTCTGGCCTATTCAGGACTGATGGAGGATAAAGAGGTGACTTGGATGCCTGCATACGGACCTGAGCAGCGTGGTGGTACAGCCAACGTAACGGTGATCGTGAGCGACGAGCGTATCTCTTCGCCTATCCTCAGCAAGTATGATATTGCTGTGGTACTGAACCAACCTTCACTCGAGAAGTTCGAGCCGAAGATCAAGCCCGGTGGTATTCTGATCTACGACGGCTTTGGTATCATCAATAAACCCACTCGTAAAGATATCACCGTTTATGAGATCAACGCTATGGACAAGGCTGCTGAGATGAAGAACGGTAAGGTGTTCAACATGATCGTACTGGGTGGTCTGCTGAAGGTTGCCCCTGTTGTCAGTGACAAGGGTGTGGAGAAGGCTTTGAAGAAGACCCTGCCTGAGCGCCATCATGGACTGATTCCTCTGAATATGGAGGCACTGAAAGAAGGTGCTAAGATTATTGAGGAAGTGAAATAAAAGATGAATCCCCTGCCAATCGGCAGGGGATTCGTTTTATTGGACTGTGATGTCAATGGAATTACTGATTTTCAGCTTCTCATCCGTCACTTTCAATGTCAGGGTGCCTGGTGTCTTTGCACTGCGGACAATGACAACCAGTTGGCCGTTGAAAAGTTTCATCGTTGGCTGCTTGAAGGATTCCAGACTCTTGGCATCGCCATTGCAGACGGCTTCGAAGGTGCCGGCTCCGCTGACCTCGAAGGTGAGTTGATCATCGGCCTGAGGTATCAGTGTGCCCTGGGCATCGGTGAGTGAGACCGTGATGAAAGCGAGGTCGTCGCCAGTGGTTAGTGGTGAGGGGTTAGGGGTTAGAGATGTGTTCTGAGTCCAGACATCAAATTTTAAATTGGCAGGGGTACCAGCAGTCTTGATGGTCTGTTCGCCAGCGGGGTTGCCGTTGGTATCATAGACCACGACTTTGATCTCGCCAGGTTCGTACTTCACATTGTTCCAGCGTAGGCGATAGCGGTCGAGGCGCTCAGCAGGATTCTTGGTGATACGGCCCTGACTCTTGCCGTTGACGAAGAGTTCGCCAGAGGGATAGTCGGTGTAGCAGTAGACGGGTGTCACCTTGCCGATGCGATTCCCCTTGTCCTTCTTTGAGAGACCCCAACTCCAATGGGGGAGGAGGTGGATGGTGTGCTCTGCCGTGTTCCAGTGGGAGCGGTAGAGGTAGTAGCGGTCCTTGGGCAGGCCGGCGAGGTCGCAGATGCCGAAGTAACTGCTGCGTGAGGGCCAGTACTCATCGTAGGGAGTCGGTTCTCCGAGATAGTCATAACCTGTCCACACGAACTCACCGATGACCCAGTCCTTGTCATCCTGCCATACCCAGTCATCATCGGGTAGGTTACTCCATGAGCAGTATTCCAGATCGTAGGAAGAACATTGACCGTCGGCCTTCTTGATGGCGTCGGGGATGTAGTTGGGTGACCATGAGGCATATTGCGAGTTGTCTGTTACTGCTACGGGGAACTTATACACGCCTCTGGAGCTGACAGTAGAGGCCGTCTCGGAACCCAGGAGGAATCCCTGAGGCAGTTGTTTGATGCTATTACCATATTTATGTACGCGGTAGTTGAAGCCAGGTACGTCCATCACCTTGGCGACCCCACTCTCGATAGAAGCCTCGGCATGGTCGAGACCCTGAGTGACAGGACGGGTGGGGTCGAGGGCATGACAAGCGTCTTGCAGGCGGATGGATATTTGTCTGCCTTCCTCAGAACCCTGTTCGGGAATCTCGTTACCGATACTCCACATGATGATGCTGGGGTGATTGCGGTTAGCGAGGATGAGGTGTTCGATGTCCTTGTACCACCAGTCCTTGAAGAAGCGGGCATAGCCATTCTTACATTTGGGATAGACCCACATGTCGAAGCTCTCGGCCATGACCATCATACCTAAGGAGTCGCAGATATCCATTTGCATTTGGGAGGGCATGTTGTGTGAGGTACGGATGGCATCGCAGCCCATGTCCTTCATCGTTTTGATCTGACGGATGAGGGCAGCCTTGTTGATGGCGGCACCGAGTGGACCAAGGTCGTGGTGGAGACAGACACCCTTGATCTTACGGGTGATGCCATTGAGTTGGAAACCACCCTCCTTAGAGACCTTGACGGTACGGATACCGAACTTCTGGGTGAGGGCGTCGAGCTGTTCTCCGTTCTGCATGTATTTGATGTGGGCTGTATACAGATAAGGCGATTCGGGCGACCAAGGCTGGGGATTCAGAACGGTGAAGGTCATGTGGGCCTCACCGTTGTCGTCGATGTCTGAGGCGTGCTCATGACCCACGAGTTTGCCTTTGGCATCGCGGAGTTCAACCTCGAAGCCCAGTTGGGCGTCGAGCGGACTACCAGAGCCGATGGTGACGTCGATGATGGCCTTGTCAGTGGCGAGTTCACGGGTGCGGATGAAAGTCTTCCAGGGGTCAATCCAGTTGTTGCCTGTGGTGATGAGTGTGACGGGACGGTAGATGCCGGCGCCGGGGTACCAGCGCGAGCTCTCCTCGACATTCTGGAGGTCAACCTCCAAGAGATTATCGCCTGCTTTCATAAAGGGCGTGATATCCACACGGAAGGTGTTGTAGCCGTAGGCCCAGTAGCCCGCCTTCTGACCGTTGAGATAGACGGTAGGCTCTGCCATGGCACCGTCGAAGAGCAGTTCTGCGTGTTTGCAGTTGGCTGGGATGGTGATGGTACGCTTGTAGTGGCCCTTACCAATCCAGGGTAGGGCACCCGAGCGGCCACTCTTTTCTGTGGCCTCTTTCTCACCATTCTGTTCGATGGCCACCATCTGCAGGTCCCATTTCTTGTCGAAGGGTCCGGCTATGGCCCAGTCGTGAGGAACGCTAACGGTCTGCCATGTCTGTTTGTCGTGTGAAAATTGCCAGTCTTCAGTAAGGGTGGTGGCATGTTGTGTCTGGGCTGTAGTGGCTGTTGTGGCGGCCATCAAGAACAGCGAAAAGAAGGTCGTTTTCATTTCAATTTGTCATTAGTAATCAATAATTTGGGTACAAATATACGAAATTTTCCCGAAATAGTTGGCTATTTGACGGATTTAATGTATTTTTGCACCTAAAATAAAGGTAAAAAGGTAAAAAAGTAAATTCAAGATATGAAGCATCAGTTAAGAAGTGCGGTATGCACGGAGGGCAGACGTATGGCCGGCGCCCGTGCCCTTTGGGTGGCCACAGGTATGAAACATGAGCAGTTTGGTAAGCCCATTATTGCCATAGTGAACTCATTTACCCAGTTTGTTCCGGGACATACCCATCTGCATGAGATTGGGCAGATTGTTCGCGAGGAGATCGAGAAGATGGGCTGTTATGCCGCTGAGTTTAATACCATCGCCATTGATGATGGTATCGCTATGGGACATGACGGTATGTTGTATTCATTGCCCTCGCGTGATATTATCGCCGACTCCGTAGAATATATGGTCAATGCCCACAAGGCTGATGCGATGATTTGTATCTCCAACTGCGACAAAGTGACGCCAGGTATGCTGATGGCCTCGATGCGACTGAATATCCCGACGGTGTTCTGTTCGGGTGGTCCGATGGAGGCAGGCCGCTGGCGCGGTGAGAATGCCGACCTGATTACGGCGATGGTGAAAGGCGCTGATCCTACGGTAAGTGATGAGGATATGAAGGAACTCGAGGCTTGTGCTTGTCCGGGCTGCGGTAGTTGTTCGGGTATGTTTACGGCCAACTCGATGAACTCTTTGACGGAGGCTATCGGACTGTCGTTGCCAGGAAATGGTACCATTTTGGCTACCCATACCAATCGTATTGAGTTGTTCAAGGCCGCAGCCCGTCAGGTGGTGAAGAATGCGTTTGCTTATTACGAGGATGGTGATGAGAGCGTATTGCCTCGTTCGATCGCTACCCGTAAGGCCTTTATGAACGCGATGGCACTAGACATTGCGATGGGAGGAAGTACGAATACCGTGCTGCACCTGTTGGCAGTGGCCCAGGAGGCTGGTGCTGACTTTACGATGAAGGATATCGACGAACTTTCGCGCAGAGTGCCTTGTCTTTGTAAGTTGGCCCCGAACACCCAGAAGTATAGTGTTCAGGAGTGCGGACGTGCCGGTGGTATTCTCGGCATCCTGAATGAGCTTTCGAAGGGCGGTCTAATTGACGGTTCTGCTATCCGTGTCGATGGTATGACTTTGGCCGAGGCGATGAAATGTTATGACATTACTGCGAAAATCGTAGCAAGACAGAAGGAAGAGGGTAGCGAGACAGTAGGAAGAGGCAAGGAAGAAGAGACAGATAAAATAAAAATCTATTACAGTGCCCCTGGTAACCGTTTCTCGACGAAGATGGGTTCCCAGTCGGAAGAGTGGGAGAGTCTCGATACCGACCGTGCTGAGGGATGTATCCGCGATTTGGAGCATGCCTATACGAAGGACGGTGGACTCGCTGTGCTCTTTGGTAATATTGCCCAGGACGGTTGTGTGGTGAAGACCGCAGGCGTTGATGAGAGCCTGTGGCATTTCGAGGGTCCGGCAGTGGTCTTTGACTCTCAGGAAGATGCATGTGAGGGTATCCTTGGTGGCAAGGTCAAGAAGGGCGACTGTGTGGTCATCACCCACGAGGGTCCTAAGGGTGGTCCGGGTATGCAGGAGATGTTGTATCCGACCTCCTATATTAAGAGTATGCACATGGGTAAAGAGTGTGCGTTGATTACCGATGGACGTTTCTCTGGCGGAACATCAGGACTGAGTATCGGCCATATCTCGCCCGAGGCTGCCAATGGTGGTAATATCGGTAAGATCAAGGATGGAGACATCATCGTGATTGATATCCCGAGTCGTTCGATTAATGTCAAGCTCTCCGATGAAGAATTGGCAGCACGTCCGCAGCAGCCGTTGAAGCGGAATCGTGTAGTCAGCAAGGCGCTGAGGGCTTATGCGCAGAGCGTCAGCTCGGCCGATAAGGGAGGAATAAGGGTTATAGACTAGTCGGCCTAGTTGAGCTAGTCGAGCTAGTTGAGCTAGTCGAGCTAGATAAGCTAGATAAGCTAGATGAGCTAGTCGAGCTAGATGAGCTAGATAAGTTAGAATAATAAGATTATGTTAAGAGATAGAATTACAGGATCGAAGGCGTTGATGCGGGCATTGCAGGCTGAGGGGGTAAAGACCATTTTTGGATACCCCGGCGGATCGATTATGCCTGTATATGATGCCCTTTTTGATTATACACGAGGAGAGAAGAAATGTTTCGACCACATTCTGGTCCGTCACGAACAGGCAGCGACCCATGCCGCAGAGGGCTATGCCCGCGTCTCGGGCGAGGTCGGTGTGGCCTTGGTGACCAGTGGCCCCGGAGTTACGAATACACTGACGGGTATTGCCGATGCGATGCTCGACTCCACCCCGATAGTGGTGATTGCGGGTCAGGTGCCCATCTCAGCCCTGGGTACAGATGCCTTCCAGGAGGTGGATCTCGTGGGTGTGGCTCAGCCTATTTCGAAATGGAGTTATCAGATCCGTCATGCCGAGGATGTTGCTTGGGCCGTCAGTCGTGCTTTCTACATCGCCCGTACCGGCCGTCCTGGTCCTGTGGTGCTCGACTTCGCTAAGAATGCACAGGTTGAGGAGATTGACTGGGAGCCGATGAAGGTGAACTTTGTGCGTTCGTATGTCCCTTATCCCAAACTCGACGAGAAGGCAATCCGTGAGGCTGCCGAACTGATTAACAATGCCAAGAAGCCTTTGGCACTGGTAGGGCAGGGCGTCGAACTCGGCAATGCCCAAAAGGAACTGAAAGCCTTCCTCGAGAAGGCCGATATCCCTGCTGGTCGTACGATGCTCGGACTGTCGGCACTGCCTTCCGATCATCCGTTGAACGTCGGCATGCTCGGTATGCACGGCAACTACGCCGTGAATCTGAAGGAACAGGAGTGCGACGTGCTCATCGCTATCGGTATGCGCTTCAGTGACCGTGTGACGGGCAATACCAAGACCTACGCCAAGCAGGCGAAGATTATCCACCTCGATATCGACCGCAGTGAGATCGACAAGAATATCAAGACCGATGTGGCTGTGGTAGCCGACTGTAAGGAGTCGTTGC
Organism: Prevotella sp.; assembly: GCA_017443345.1. Classification (GTDB taxonomy): domain Bacteria; phylum Bacteroidota; class Bacteroidia; order Bacteroidales; family Bacteroidaceae; genus Prevotella. The sequence goes on along the minus strand of JAFSNR010000171.1, from coordinate 55,862 downwards.
CAGCCATTACCGCTCTGCTGAAAGAGAATAAGCATCAAGGTTGGCGCGATTCGTTCCGTGAGCTCGACAAGAAAGAGCGGCAGAAGGTCATCGAACCCGCCATCCATCCGAAGGAAGGTCCGCTGTTGATGGGTGAGGTGGTGAATGTCGTGGCTGAACAGAGTCCCGACGATACCATCCTGGTGACGGACGTTGGTCAGAACCAGCTTTTCGCCACCCGTTACTTCAAGTATCACCACCAACGCAGTATCTGTACCAGTGGTGGTCTGGGAACGATGGGGTACGGTATGCCTGCCGCCATTGGAGCGACTTTCGCTGCCCCCGAGCGTACGGTCTGCTGTTTTATGGGTGACGGCGGATTCCAGATGTGTATCGAAGAACTCGGTACCATCATGGAGCAGAAGTCTCCCGTGAAGATGATTCTGATGAACAACCACTACCTCGGTAACGTGCGTCAGTGGCAGGATATGTTCTGGCTGCGCCGCAAGTCGTTCACGAAGATGATGAACCCCGACTACTCACAGATTGCCAAGGGCTACGGTATCCCCTACGAGGCTGTCGTTGAGCGTCAGGATCTGGCTGCAGCCGTTGAGAAGATGCTCAAGACCGCCGGTCCGTATATTCTGGAGTGTGCCATCCTTGAGGAGGATAATGTGTTGCCAATGACGCCTCCGGGAATGAATGTTGATGATATGAAGTTGGAGATTTGATTATGGAGAAGAAACTATATACATTATTGGTGTATTCAGAGAACGTAGCCGGTATTCTGAATCAGGTGACGGCCGTATTTACGCGTCGTCAGGTGAATATCGAGAGTCTGAACGTGTCGGCCTCCAGTATTCCTGGTGTGCATAAGTATACCATCACCGCCTGGAGCGATGAGGACCAGATCATCAAGATTGCCCGTCAGATTGAGAAGAAGATCGATGTCATCAAGGCCAACTATTTCACGGACGATCAGTTGTTTATCCGTGAGTCTGGCCTCTATAAGCTTGCCACTCCGATGGTTTTGGAGAACTCAGAGATTTCGCGTACCATCCGCCGTTTTGATGCCCAGATTATTGAGGTGAACCCCACCTATACCATCGTGATGAAGCACGGCGTCACCGAGGACATTATCTCCCTCTTCCGTGCCCTCGATACCTTCGGTTGTGTACTTCAGTACACCCGCTCTGGCCGCATCGCCGTCACCCGCGGCATGCAAGAGCAAGTCAGTGAGTTCCTCGAGGAACGCGAAGAGTCTACCCATTAATCCTGGGTGTTGTAGGGAGTTAAATGAGGATGCGTAAAAGCTTTTTGATAGTTTGTCTCGTGCTCGTGTCGCTAGTTGGCGATGCGCAGATTTCCTTGCCCGACTCCATGCTAACCATCACGAAATCCTATGCCTGTAACATCACCAGTCCCGATACTGCACAGGCCATTTTAAGGACCATTCGTGAGCGTCAGACGGAACCAGCCTGGCGGATTGATTTTGCTGAGGGTGACCTGAACTATAACATGCGTCGTTATCTGAAGGCCCTTTCCTATTTCGAGCGTGTCAAGGCTGAACCCTCCCTTCGCGACAGTTCCCATGTACAATTGCTCCTCTATAAACGACTGATGGACTGCTACGACGAACTCTATCTCCACGATGATCTGGTCAGAACCATTTACAATCTACGTAAGATGGCCAGGGCCCGTGGTGATAGGGCCTTCGAGTCGATGGCCGTCTTCATGAGTGGCAAACAGCACCACTATCATGGGCACATTGACCTCGGCTATGCCTCCTGTCTGGAGGGACTCGAGATCATGCGTGAGGCAGAATATGTCAACAAGCATATCGAATTGCGCAACTATTATGGGGAATTATTAAAGATGTACACGCGCGATGGGCGTTACGAGGATGCCATCCACATGTCCCGATATCAAGAAGCTGAGGCCCTCTACCCGTCGCCTGCCATCATGCTCAAAGCGAGGGAACGCGGTCTGCGCCAGGTCTATGCCCTCCGAGCCAGTATGTATGCCCATGCCGGAGATATGACTGAGGCTAACAAAGCCTATGCTGCCTGGAAGAAGACCACCTGTGGCAACGCCATCGACGATATGGATATCTTTGACTATCTGCAGCTCAGCCATCATCATGAGGAAGCCCTCGGTATCATTGTCCGTTACCGTGAATTTATCAGCGAACAGGGCGACACCATCTCTTATCGTATGCTCTCCGCCCTTAACCGCGAGGCTCTGCTCCGTATGGATATGGGCGACTATGAACAGGCTGCCGCTTGTGGCCGTCAGGTAGCTGTCATCGCCCACAAGCTACATATCATCAAGTCTGGCGAGCAGATGCAGACCACCTATCGCCTGTTGAAGGAAGAGTCCTCCTCTCAGCAGAAGTCCCAGTGGCTCACCGTCATGATTGTCATTCTGGTGGCAATACTTGTTCTGGCTTTGGTCATTCTCTATTATGTCCGTTATATCCGTCGACGTAATGTCGAGCTGATGAAGGTGCTCAATAGTCTGGATGCCTATCGTCGGGCTGTGCTTAATGGCGATGCACTCACATCACCGAAGGTGGTGGCAGCCGTAGAGACGATGCGCACGGTGGAGCTGTCCAATGCTGGTTCTTCCCATGGTGTTGATGCTCCCGACGATGAAGACCGCCGGCTCTATATCGAGATGGATACGCAGGTCACTCGCGACCGTCTCTTCCTGAAGCCCGGCCTTGGCCGTGAGGATCTGATGCGTCTGATTGGTGTCGATAAGAACCGTTTCGGTAAGATGATGGGCAAGTACTCCGATGCCTCCAACACCTCTGTCTATATCAGCCGTAAGCGCGTGGAGTATGGTGCCAAATTGTTGTTGGAACAGCCCGATTATACGATTGCTACCGTTGCCACGGAGTGTGGCATGAGTAACACGGTGACCTTCAACCGTATCTTCAAGGACACTTACAAAATGACGCCTTCCGAATATCGCGAGAAGATGGGCGCAGCCCTCCGCGCCAACCAGCAATAGTAATGGCTTCTTTTCGTGTTTTTTAGCCTGTATTTTAGGGGGGGGTAGTTTTGAAAGTAAAGATTATTTCCATTCGTTACAATTTAAGATATCGTTTAGATGCCAAAATTGTAAGTAATTGATTTCCAGAATTTCTGACAAATTATTATATGACAGATCAGACGGATTATTAGTTATAATACATAAACAATCCGTCCGATATGTCAAGGATAATACATGATTTTATGGATAATTAACTGTTGATTTAAATCAATTATGGACGAAATGTTATAATAAAACGACAAAATTTTAAAAGAAACAACGCTTTTCCACATTATAATATAAAGAAATTGTCTATCTTTGCATTAAAATTTGGTAATTACCGTGAGTAAATTGAAATCTTTAACCATTGCCTGCATCTCACTACTGGCTTTTGTGAATGTAGAGAAGGTAAGCGCCCAGACGTTTGCCTTCAAGACTAATCTGCTCTATGACGCCACGTTGACCCCTAACCTCGGTTTCGATGTCCGTCTGAATTCCAAGTGGTCGGCAGGTGCTGTCGTTGGTCTGAATGCCTGGGACATCAACAAGGATGAGAACAAGAAGTGGCGCCATATATTAGTGGCTCCGAATGTGCGTCGCTGGTTGAACGATACATTGTTTCATAAGAGTTATATCGAGGCTGATTTGATTTACAGCCATTATAACGTAGGCAATACGAAGATTCCCTTTGGCCTTTACAAAAGCGCCCAGGATCGTCGTTTGCAGGGTGACCTCTTCGCCCTCGGTGGCAAATATGGCTATAGCTGGATTCTGGGTCGTGCCTGGCGCATCGAGGCCGAGGCCGGTGTAGCCGTCGGTTACGCCTGGTATAAGGAATATGAATGTCCCCACTGTGGCACCTACCTCGGTGAGGGCAACCGCATCTTCCTCCTCCCGCAGTTAGGCGTTAATGTAGTGTATATCATCAATTGAAATCAAAAATAAAAACAATAAAAACGATAACAGTATGAAGAAATTATTCAATTTGGCCCTTTTTGGTGCGATAGCACTGACAGGCGCAGTAGGTTTCTCCGCTTGTTCGTCTTCGAGTGACGAAGTGATCGATAATCCGAACTATAATCCGGAAACGAATTCGGTGAAGACTCAGTTTGCAATCTCAATTCCAACATCAGGAAGTCAAGCATCAACCCGTATGGATGGAGATGGGGCACCAAATAATGGTGTTTTCAAGGGAATAAAGGATATACATCTTTATCCAATCAGTGTTGTGGATGCTAATAGATATGCAACTTCTACAAGTGGAATTTCTGCACCAATTACCTCTGCTGGAGGCTTGACCGATATTTCTGCAACAGGCTTAGATAAAACGGGCTCAGCTAGTAATTTCCATGGAAAAGTTTATGCTGATGTTAATATACCTATTGGAACAAAAGCTTTCTTATTTTATGGTGAAATCACAGATGAAAAGGGCGGAGATTTAACTCCTAATTATGCCACGTCTGGTACAGCAGATGCTATCAACTTTAGTTTAGTGCCTATTCAAACAAAAACATTTTCTAACATTTCTACTGATGAAAAAGGAACTGCAGTCCTTGCGGCATTGAATGGTATTATTAGTACTTTGTCTACTCAAGAGGCAGCAGCAGTTTCTGCAGCTCATGCATCTGCAATCCATTTGAATGCGCTCCTGCAGTCTTTCCAGTCTTTAAAAGCGGGATCAGCCAATTCGGTGAGAGCATTTGTTCAGAATGTATATAATAAGCTCACCAATATTGGAACTACTTTTACAGCAACCACATATACAGATCCTGTGAAAAACAAAATCAAGGAATATTTCACTGAAGAAGGAACAAGTCCTGATAATACATTGACATGGACTACTGCTAATACATTCCCAAATAATATTGGCCTGCCTGATGGAGCTGTTGGTCTTAGCTGTTCATCTAATGTGTTTTCTTTTGCCAGTGTTGTCGTTGGTGGAAATTCTCAGCCAGAGTTGAATACATATGTCAAACCAGCTTCTTTGTTTTATACAGTAAACACGCCAATTCATACTTCAACAGCTGCACAAGAGGCAAATTACTCCTCAAAGAGTACTTGGGCTGAAGTCGTTGCCTTGTATTCAGGTACAGAAGTTGGAGGCAATACGCGTGGTGTTGTTTTGGACAACCCTATCCAATATGGTGTTGGTCGCATGAAATCTCAGGTTGTGTTAGGCACTACTGAACTGAAGGCAAATGATGCTGATGGAAATGAAGTTGCAGTGACTGTTCCAGCTGCAGGCTATCCTGTTACTGGTATATTGATTGGAAGTCAGAAGAATGTCACTTGGAATTTTGAACCTACAGGAGCTGCACAATATACGATTTATGATCCTATTCAGACAGGAGGTACATCTGTCAAGGCTACGACGACTGCATCTGCAGCTAATTACACCCTAGCTTTACAGACGGATAAGGATGAAGAAATTAGTGTAGTTGTTGAATTGGTAAATGATGGTGGTGCCTTCTATGGGGAAAATAACCAATTGATTCCGACAGGTAGTAAATTTTATTTGGCTGCCAAACTTAATCCTACTACAGGAACTACTTATGCAGCTGGTGATAATACAAAGAATAGGGTTTTCTGTCAGGATGTTGAGACTACTGTAACACTTACTGTTGGAGCCACTTCTTTGAAAAAGGCATATAATACTATACCAGACTTACGTGCTGCAAAGATGGAGTTGGGGCTATCTGTAGATCTAAATTGGACGACAGGCTTGTCTTTTAATGTAACAATCCAATAAATCTCACAACGGGGACAGTCTTGCGTCCCTCCCGGTAGCAAGCGGCGGAGCCGAGCGCCCTATTGTGAGAAAAGGAGAAAAAAATGAAGGAATGTTGAGACGAGTGACATATCTCTGGTGCTTGGCACTGCTGACATCGGTTACCGGTTGTTCGGTGATTGACGAGGATCTGAGCGACTGTGTGGAGCAGGCGAAGATGGACTATGAGCTGCGGTTGGTGACAAACATGACCACTGAGTTGAAGACGCAGCTGACCACGGAGACGGACCTCCAAATCGCCGATGCCTTGAAGCAGGAACTTGGCAACATCTTCACCGACTATGCCCACGACGTAGACCTCTCGTTCTACGATACGCAGGGCGACTCAACTCGTTTGCAGCACGATGAGCATTTCATGGACGCCAACCAGGCCAGTTATGCGCTGAACCTGCCGATGCGCCGCTATATGCACCTGGCGACGGCGAACATCCTCGACAATGAGTTGGTGACCCTGGAGAACGGAAATTCCTGTCACCAGGCAATACTCAAGCAGGTCGTCAGTGATACGATCGACTCACATACCACAGGTCTCTTCACGGCCCGGCAGCCGATGGAGGTGCTCGAAGGCATTGACCAGAATTTCAATGTCCACCTCTATATGGCCAACTGTTCCGCCACACTGGTGATCGACCCCAGGGGGCATGGACAGCTTGACAAGATACGTGTTTTCAGTACGGGATTTGCTACTGGTTTTAACATCTGCGACAGTGTTTATCAATTTGATGCTCGTTCTCCTATTGTCAGGACAACACGCACGACCATAGAAGATGAGGATAAGCTGGCTTTCAGTTCGGTGACTTTCCCGTCGAGGGAACCCAAGCAGACGACTACGCGATCCGTCATCGAGACGGAGGAGCCGTTTATCACTGTACCAGGCGAGCCACTTTGGGAGATGCAGGTCTACGTGCCCCAGCCTGATGGTAGCATCACGAAGAATGTACTCACTATCAAGACGCCTTTGCGTGCTGGCCAGTTTAAGATTATCAAGTGCTGGATAGGTGATGACGGTGGCGTTAACATTACGACGACTGATCCCGATCCCGGTCCTGGCCCTGATCCCGGTCCTGGCCCTGACCCCGGCCCTGGTCCTGATCCCGGTCCCGGCCCCGATCCCGGTCCTGGTCCTGATCCTGGCCCTGGACCAGACAACCCAGATAATCCAGACAATCCGGATAATCCCAATCCCGGACCCAGTCCCGATCCAGGCCCAAGCCCTGATCCAGGTCCAAGTCCTGAGCCTGAACCAGAGCCAGAGCCTGAGCCCGATACGACCTCTAGTGAGGTCAGTGTCTCAGTTACACTCAACTGGAATCCAGGAGGTGTCTACACCCCAGATTTATAAATTAAATAAGTACACGCGCATGAGAGAATATTCAACGATAGCAATGCTGAGGCGACATCAGATGATCAGTCTGATGCTCCTGTTCGTTGCCATGCTCTCAGGTTGCGCGTCGGAGAAGGCTGAGACTGATGTTCCCGTGCCTCCAGTAGTCATCGAAGAGCCCAAAGAGCCAGAGCCAATGAGTCTGCTCTTGGCTTGTGCGCCCGCAAACCCAAATAGAGCTTTGACAAGGTTGGCAGATGAGGTCGTGCAGTTGAATGACTATTATCGCAAAATAACCAATTTCCGTTTTGTCGCTCTGAAAGATGGGGTGGTTTCAGACTGTTCGGTAGACAATCCCTCAGATTCTATCAATTATTATTCTGCAAATCAGAATGAAGCCGATTTTAGGTATTATCACTCGCATTATTGCAATATGGCCAATGGCGTGAATGGCTGTTTGGTCTATGCGAAAGCTGACAATAGTATCAAATCTGATGCTATCGTTTATAACGGCAGTCTGAAAGCGGTCATTCCTGATGGTTTTAATTTGACTGCCACGAGTGACATCTATTTCGAGCCAGAGCCAATTTATCCTGATGCAACTGTCGTTCCTGCTGAGGCCACCGCTTTGGCGGATGCTATGACGGGTGTTGTTAATGCTTTATGGAGAGCATCCAGTAATGTGCTTCTCCAGAATCTCTTAGGCAACTTTACCAATCACGGTTTCAATCTTCCTGGTTCTGCGGCCAGTGTAAAGACGTGGTTAAAGGCGCTTAGCGATGCGGCACAAGCCTATTTGGACAATCCGCCCGCTGCCATTGATGATCCTGGAATGGATATCCTTCGACAGATTCAATCGGATGCTTTGGCTGCGGCCAATAACATCACCCTCTCAGCTACAAGCTATCCCAAAAACCTCAATCTGCCAGATGGTGCAGCTACTATTAGATGGGTGGATAGTGAAACTGGGAAAAAATTCGAGCCGCAGCTTCAGACAACGACCCTCGACGATATTAATACCGTCTCGCGCTTTGTATATCCACCAGCGCTCTACTACTTTGTGGAGAGTGGGATCCGTACTTCTACAGCCTCAGTGACATTTAATGATTATAAAGGTTATTCTACATGGGCCGCTGTGCTAGATGCGAAGTTCCCTACAACCTATCCTCTACAGGTAGAGGCGAACACCAAGACCGTCGCTATAGCCGATCCTCTGCAATACGCTGTGGCAAGACTCGCACTGAAAGTGAGGGCTAATGCGGAAGATTTGAAATATCGGGAAGGAGCTGGTAATACCATTTCTATCAAAACTACCACTGAGGGAGTCACCACGAATTACTTCCGTCTGACGGGTGTCATCGTCAGTGGTCAGAGACTAGTCAATTATCAGTTTAAGCCTGCCAGCAATTTGGATTCTGATATGAAGTTCGTTTATGACACTCAGGTAGGAAACGACTTTTATCTGACAACTACTGATTTTGATAATGCAAAAGAGTTTAATACACTGTTGCTTCAGAGTTGTGATGGCGAGGATGTAAAAGTCATTTTGGAGTTTGAATATACTGGTACTCAATCGTTTAAATGTCTGAATGGCTACGTCTATCCCAATACCCGCTTCTATCTGGTGGGTGAGTTGAAGATGAAAGATATAACTCCTGCAGACCCGAACAACATTAAAGACCACGAGAAGCGTGTTTTCACGCAAGACTATACTACATCTGTCGAAATGACGGTAAAAACGTTGGAAAAGGCCTATAATGTGCTACCCAGTATTCTGGCAAAGAATCTGGAGATAGGTGTTCAGACTACGCCTAAGTGGGTGGCAGTGAAACCTACGGGTCCTGTAATCATGGATTAAAAATGAGGAAAAGGCAATGAGAGACGAAAGACGATATATCACACGATGGCTGAGCGGTATGCTGATGTTGCTACTCCTGCTCTTCACGGCTTGTTCTAAGTCGTCGGAGGGTGGCGATGAGCCCGAGCCGGACAAGAAAAAGCCCGTGCTCAAGGTGTATGTCTTTGCACCAGACCGTCCTGTCGTGACTCGTGCCGATGGTGGTGATGTCGATGCCACTGCCGAAGAGAACGAGATCCATAGTCTCCATGTCTGGGTCTTTGAGAATCACACAAAAGCCGAAGATCCTAAAAAAGAAGATGACGGTAAGTTCGTTGGCCATGTCGCCCTGACCAATGTGGCGCTCTCAGAGGCAGGCAGTGAAGTATCGATGGATATCAGCGACGATTTTGCAGAGAATAAACCAAACGTGGATGTCTATGTGGCAGCCAATGTGACCAGTTCAAACAGCGGGTTGTCACTTGATGCATATACCGATAGGGCTACTTTGGAGGGAGCCACAATCAAGAGTGGTTATTTTGGTGTTTCGCCTCTGATCACTTCTGTACCAGGTGATGGTTTGCCGATGTCGGGCGTCTTGAAGGATCAGATGGTATCCGGCTCGTCGCCTGTACTTCGTGTTGGCCCGGAGAGTGGGGGACTGAGTAATGTTCGTCTGGTGCGTGCCGTGTCGAAGATCAGATTTGTGTTCAGCAAGTCGTCTAAGAATACAGACAATCTGACCGTTAATAGTATTAAGCTGGATAACAGCGTTCTGCCCAATGAGGAATATCTGTTTCTGGATGGGGCATATCCTACAAATCGCTATAAAGTCAAAACAACTGGAGACTATGTGACCCAGACGGAGTTGATTTCCAATATCGATGGCACCACTATTAAAGTAAACGACAGCCCCGCTGCATATAGTTATGATGAAGCCACGATGACGAGTCAGGATTACGAGGATAAGATCAATAATGGAATCAAAGAAGAAAAGCTATCGGAGTTAGGCCATTATTATCTGCGTGAATCTGATAAAAAGGTGACAGGTAAGGTCACCTATACGATAGGTACCACGAAGAGAACTGTCGCCTTCCAAACTGAGAGTGCAGATGATTTCTCGCGTAACCACACATGGATTGTATACGGCTATTTCGTCAGCAGTGGAAATCTGTTGGTGAGTATGGTTGAGATCAAGAACTGGATGAATATAGATACACCGCAGGAAGTATATAACTGGTAGGAAGAGATGATGATAGAGGGAAGAATGACATATCGCTGGTTGTGGAGCTGTCTGGTAGCAGGCAGCCTGCTGCTGACGGGCTGTACCGACAGGTCAGAGGATGACCTTCAGCAGCCTGAGCAAGGCGTGCCGCTCCAACTCGGTGCTGTCACTCGTACCGAAGGCGCGGCGTCATACACCGGTAGTCAGAATATCCGCATCTATCTCACTAATGACGCCGGCATGGTAAATGAAAATGGTGAATTCTCTGCTTCAGGATGGGCATCTAATCTCAATGTGAAAGAGGAGAGTCAATACTATATTTATGGTTATATGCCGTCAACTATTCTAGCTACTCAGACAGCACCTGATGGTGGTTATTCAAATGGTATTAACCTGACTTTCAGCGATTTGCCTGCCATTACGACAAATGATATCTGTATCGTCGTTGGTGTGCAGCGAGTTAAGGCTGCATCCTCGGCAACTGTTACAGAAGGAAATTACGGCTATCTCTCAGGCATCAATACCCAGAACTATGTCAACCTGCTGATGGCTCACCTTTTTACGGGTCTGGAGATCAGATTCAGATTGGATGCCGACTATGCCAAGGTGCGCAGCATTCATTTGCGGGAATGCACATTGACCTATACGTACAATGATGTATATGCTGTAGTGAACATCAGGAAAGGGCAGGGGATAGGAACTCCTTCTATCACAAAAACTGGCACTAGCATTGAGAGAACACTCTCATTATTGTTGGTGGATAATACTGGGAATTCTGACGCAGAGGTCGTGCTTGACAAGACGACGACATCCACCCCCGTATCGCTCAAGCAGGCATATTGTGCCCCATGTCTTTATACAGACAATACGGAAATTACTATCACCAGTAAATATGACGTATATGATAAGAGTAACCATAAAATAGGTAATACACGAACTTCGGTGAATACACTTAATACCACATGGCCTGAATCCAATCCGGCTGCACCTGGTATGAAGAAAACTGTCACCCTGACGGTGAAGCCTACCTATTTATATATATTATCAGATAATGATCTGGACAATCCGGTCATAACATTGAGTAGTGAATAAGAATCATGAGGACGAATCTACCATATCAGACATACTTCAGGAACGGCCTGCGAATGCTGCTCCTATTCCTATTTGTGTTTACAGTGGCGACGAGTCGCGCACAGATTAATATCCATGGAAAGGTGTTTGGCGGTGCCTGTCAGGCAGATGTCGGTGGCTCTACCTTTGTGGATATCAGTGCAGACCATTTCGATGTCGTCATTAATGCTGTTTATGGAGGTAATGACGTCTCTGGTTCTATCGGAACCGACGCAACAGCGAAGGTTCTGCCATTTACACCGGAGGTAAACACCGATACCAAGACTCATGTTGATAACACCTTCGATTCTTTTATTCGTACGAACCTCTCTGCCAATAAAATCTTCATCGGCAAACTCTTTGGCGGTGGCGATGGCAATTATGACTATACTTCTGCTACATTAAGTGATGGCGAGACGGATAATCCCTATTACGGTATGTCGTCACCAGTCATCGGGAAGACCTATCTGCAGATCAATGGTGGTACTTTCGGCCAACTTTTTGGCGGTGGTAACAATGCCACGGTGACTAGTAATACCACTATTTGTATCGATAATACTAGCACCGTGGTGAATAGTATCAAGGAGGGGAATACGGAATTGCTTAATGATACCCGTATTCAGGAGATGAACCTAAATACGACGCAGACTAATGTTGAAGGCTCGTTCCAGTTTGGCCGTGTCTTTGGCGGCAACAACTTTGCCGATATGGCTATCCGCCCGCGGTGGTTCCTTAAGAAAGGCAAAATCCGTGACCTTTACAGCGGAGGTAATGAGGGCCGTATGACCAGTCCGGAAGGTCTCCTCCTGCAAATTGATGCAGATAAACCAAATGCCGAGACGACAGATGCCGAAGTATTATGGATTGACAATGTCTATGGCGGTTGTCGTAAGTCTGATGTGCGTCCGGAGTATTCTTATGCTAACTCAACCTCTGTCCCTGTTCCCACAGAGGAGATTAAATTACCTGATGAAGATAACCCAGGTCAGGCTCCTGCCGGTTATGCTGCACGTGTACGTGTTCTAGGTGGATACGTCAACAATGTCTATGGTGGCAACGATATATCAGGTACAGTCTATGGTGGCAATACCGTAGGTATATTCACGACCATCCATGGTAATGTCTATGGCGGTGGTAATGGATCGTATGCCTATACAGACCAAGCTTCACTTAAGGACGATCCGCAGTGGGGAGACTTCTATTATAATCCTGGTTCCAGTTCTGTTGCGGCGCTCAATGCCCATCGCCCCAATGCAGAGCGTGTGTCAATCCGAGTCAGTGGAACAGAAGCGAAACCTACCATTGTCGAGGGGGCTCTCTATGTAGGAGGTAACAGTGCTACGCTGGAGAAGAAGTCTGCAGATATCGCCAGAGCAACAGCGGAGCTGAAGATTGGCTCTTATGTCATCATTGACAAGGTTTTCCTCGGCAACAATGGTGAAAACATGGTAGAGCAGAGTGTACTTGGAAAGTATGCGGATGCTAATTTCAGTAGTTTGCAACTGGTAGGAGAAGGTAATGTCTTCGATACGTACATGGATGGTTGTGCTATGAAGATCGATCCAAATGTGGTATTTGATGACGGTGTTAATTCTCCAGATATTTACAAGCCATATAGTACCCAGTTCGGTTCATTCTATTGTGGTGGTAATGTGGGAAGTATCATCAAGGATGGTTTGGTTTCAGTCGATTTCGAGCACGAAGTCATCATATACGATAAACTGGTGGCAGGTTGTAACAATGCCAATGTGCCATTCCGCGAAGGTCTGAATGCAGCTTATGTGGGTGGTGTTAAAGGCTCATATGAAACACCTGAGGCTGGTAAGACCATCGGTAACAAGCTGCGACTCAACCTCAGTGGTCTGAAGATCCAGCCCAAGCGTTGGATTGATGAAAGCGACAGAACTAAAGGCTTGGAATGGAATACATTCATCGGTAACGATAAAAATGTGATAGCTGCTAATGCTCCAGTCAGTTCTGCTTCATCTGATGATCTGAATCGACGTTTCAAAGGCGGTAATATCTATGGCGGTTGTTATTCCAGTGGTATCGTGAACGGCAATGTCATTATCAACATCAATGCGACGATCGTAGACCGCGATATCTTGTTCGATGAAGTGGATACTGATGACGAGACTGGAGAAGATAAACTCTACGGTAATACCTATACGATAACTAAAAGACATTCAGGTGTCATCCTGGGTCAGCAGGGTATGGATGTGCTCGGTAAAGCTCTGAACGTCTTTGGTGGCGGTAAGGGTCAGGAGACAGAAATCTGGGGCAGTGCCACTGTTAATCTGAATGCAGGCTACACCTTCCAGATCTTTGGAGGCAGTGAAGAGGGTGCTATCGGTAAGAAGGGGGATGATGGGAACTACACCTATAATCCTGCTTATAGTACCTACGTCAATCTGTCGGGCTCGAGCAATCATCCAGGTGTTCCTAAATCTAAGGACATCAGTGACGAGATGGCTCAGATAGAGTTCATCTATGGTGGAGGCTTCGAGGGTCCTATTGCTGGTGATACCCACATCAATTTAGGAAACGGTCGAATCTTCAATACGTTTGCTGGCAGTTGTAATGCAGATATCTATGGTCATACAGAGACTTACATCGGTGTGAATGGCTTCCCATACGTCCGCGACTATGTATATGGTGGTAATGATTTGGGTGGAAAAATCCTTGGTGAAGGTAAGTTCTGGAGCCGTGTACGTGACGACGATGATAATACTGAGAATGGTAATGGTACGTTGGCCAAGGTTCATGGCTACAGCGCATCAAATGATGATAAGTCTGCTGTGCTCAATGCTTCGGCTTATATCGAATACCAGCAAGGTAGGGTTGAGAAGATTTTCGGTGGATGCTATGGCGTCTACGACTATACGAATCCACTATATGGACAGTTCTTCTATGCCTCAGGCGGCACAGGTACAACTGATTCAAACAAAGGAACGGCTCGCACCGGCTACTCCAAACCTTGGATGGACAATGCCTTTATCAATTTCCGTCCTTCAAGTAGTAACAGCGAGTATAATGCGGTAGGCCAAATTTACGGCGCGGGACAGGGATTCTTCGGTGAGAAAGAGGAGAACAAGATGCAGAACCGCAGTTACATTCTCATTGATATTCCTCAAAGCATGCAAGCTTTCCAGAGCACTGTCGTCTTCGGTGGTGGAGAGTGTGGTGGTGTCGGTATGGGAATAACTCCATCAGTTCTTGTGGATCATAAGGATCCTGCTGATGAAACAAAAATTATTCAGGGACAACCTGATAAAGGCTCAGCCATTATCGACCTTATCCGTGGCGATATCAAGAATGTCTATGGTGGCAGTTATAAAGAAGGTGTAACCCGTCGCACGTTGGTAAACGTACCTGAGGGTTCTACGATCAAGGTCAATAATATTTTCGGTGGTGCATACGGTACAGACACTTATCATCCATGCGATGTCTATGAGGCCAATGTCAACTATCGGAGTGCAACCTCCATTGTAGAGGGAGCTATCTATGGTGGTAATAACAATAAGCGCCGTACGCTCTATGGCAAAGTGAATATCTCTGCACCTGTTTATACAGGTAAATCGGATCCTACAACAGGTGCGCTATATTTGGGAACGGTTTATGGTGCAGGTTTTGGTGGTGATTCGTGGTCAGAGTATACTGAGGTTAATCTGGAAAGCGGTGCTAAGGTCTATGAGGTTTATGGCGGTGGACAGGCAGGAAAGGTGCATAATGCCGAGAGTGTACAGAAGTTCATGAATGCCTATAAGCCATCGGAGTGGCCAGCAGATTCCGAGGATAAAACTGTAGTTGGAAATGAGTTTACCTCAGCAGATTGGTTGTATGCCTGGACGCTGGGCGAAGGCTATGATCCCTCACCGTTTACCTTCAGTGAATCTAGTACCTCCTATGTCAACAATGATGCCACGAATCTGAATAATCCGTTGGTAAGAGAGGCAGAGATGGACGACCGTTCAACCAAAACCTATCAGTATAATGCCAATGTCATCATCAATCAAGGGGCAGAAGTGTCGAACTACGCATACGGTGGAGGACTGGGCGCTGATGCTGTCGTTGCAGGAACGACCTATATCGCCCTGCTGGGTGGTACAGTTGGAAAAGACGTTTATGCAGCAGGAACCAGTGGCTCTGTAGAAGATCTTCATGGAGCTGGCAGCTTTATTGCTAGTGCCAATGCCTACATTGAGGGCGGTAGTGTACGTAATGTCTATGGTGGAGGCTGGGAAGGCAGTGTAGGTCATCATGTAGGAGCTCTCTCTGCTTCAGACACAGGCGATATCTCGGGTGAGACCCATGTCGTCATCGGCATCCGCAAGGATCAGGCTTCCCTTCCTACTGGATACGGTTTCCTGAAGGGCGTTCCCGCCATCCAGCGAAATGCTTTCGGAGGTGGTGAGGGTGGAGCCGTTTATGGTACGACACACGTGACACTTAACAACGGCTATATCGGCTATGAGCATTTCGATGCAGAGCCAACCACCAACACAGACCTTACTTATGTAAAGGATGGTTCTGACTACTATCAGGAGAAGATTCACGACGAGACATGGTCTGACGAATCTCATCCGAAGGGGCAACCCAATTACCGCCTGGAGGACTGCGGTAATGTCTATGGCGGCGGATACGATGATAATAGTAATGTGGATAATTCAAATGTTGCTATATTTGGTGGCTTAATCAGGAATAGTGTCTATGGTGGTGGTGAGATTGCCACTGTAGGCCGTGGCTCTACTAAGGAGGAAGGTGCTAAGCGCACGCTTAACCAAGTCTATCATTATGGATCGACAAATGTCGAGATGTATAACGGTCATGTGCTTCGTGATGTCTATGGCGGTGGCAAAGGATTCAATCTTCTGGGATTCGGTCATAAGGCAGATCAGGAAAGACGCTATACTGACGGATATGTATTCGGACAGACGGCTGTCTACATCTATGGTGGTGAGATCGGAACTGTGGCTGGTATTGCCGATGGTTATGGCAATGTCTTCGGTGGTGGAAATGTCGGCTATGTTTACAGTACGGGTTATTTTGATGATGCAAGCCGCAAAACATCTACGGGTTCGCCTGGACATACCTATTATTATAAAAATGGTCATTTGACCGAAGATTGTAAGGTCGTGGTTGCGCCCAGACTTCAGATAAAAAAGGGTGGTAGTAATGTAACATACGAAGGGATAACTTACAAACCATTCGACTATGTGCCCACTGATTATCTGAACACCTTGCCAAAGAAAGAAAAAAGTGCAGAGGACTGGCCGGTAGAATGGCAGAACTTTATCACCACGGAAGGTGAGAATGATCGTGGAGTGATGATTCATAATGCAGTGTTCGCTGGAGGTAACGTGTCATCGAACAGTGACCAGACCTACGCTAATGCTACGACGGTTTATGGAAATACCACTGCGACACTCTATGATGTTTATCACCGTGACTTCATTACCGTGGGAACAGAGCACACAGGTGGTCTCTATGGAGGTGGAAACCTCTCGATGGTTGATGGCTACCGAGAGCTCAACATCACTAACTACGGCACGGACTTCTATAGACTCGACTCGAGAATTGAACTTGATGACTACCGTAATCTTTCCAACCGTGAGCGTGCTTACTTTAAGCTACAATATGTATGCGTATCTGATATTATCATCAACGGAACTTCCTATACAACCTCAAGTCAGCCTATTGATGAGGATGTTTATCAGAAGTATATTGATAATTCCTCATCAATTACGAATCCTACTACAGCCCAGATTAAGGCAGCGTTTACACCTTATGGATTCTGCTCTATCTATGCAGGCCGACTGCTGAATACCATCCAGCGTGCGGACCTCTGTGGTGTCTATGGCTCGCGACTGGTACTTCAGGGTGCCAAGGATCGTGTGGCCGACGTGGGCGATGCCACTGTCTATACCATTAACCGTGTGGGTGAGTTATCACTGAACCAACAACATTCGGTGATTAATACAGATTCCGGGGACGATGCTGTTCATGGTAACTACTTCGGTATCTATAGTGTCGTAAACCATCTGGGTAACTTGACTAGTGACGTGAAGTTTGGTGATACATATGTGGATGGAAATGGTGTACAGGATAATAGCAAGACGTATTACAGCCACAAGGCATCTAACCCAACAAGCAGTGACCGAAACAAGGGCTCTAGTCGCAATCAGGTGGCTTTGGCTTCAGGCGTGTTCCTGGAACTGACTACAGAAAACAGTACTGCAGAAAAAAAGGACTATGGCTATATCACCGGTGTGGTTGAGCTCGACTTGATCAATGTGAAGAGAGATCAGGTGGGTGGTGGCTTCGTGTATGCCAAGAACGAGCACCGTGTGCCAAGGTATTATCCAAACAAGGATAACGACCTCTTGTCTGAATATAATAGGGAAAAGAAAGTAAATAATATAGAATTGCGCGATGATGCACGTACTCATAAGCGCTATCGTTATTCTATAGCTGATGATGGAGACTGGTCAACAGAATCAACGTCTGAAGTTATCAGCGGAGATGAGGCCAACGTCTATGAAACGATGTCGTATGAAACCTCAGGAAACTTTATCCATCCTCAGAAGCGAATCATAGACGACTGCTACCCCACGAATAATGCATATACTATCGGGCAGACTCCTTATTCTGATGCCCACTACTGGTATGTGAAGGGTGATGTATATATCTACGATGTGAATGTGTCGGCCTATACAGGTAGTGCCAATGCATATGCGAAAGAGGTGAAGATCCCGTTGACTATCACAGCTGCCTCACACGGAAAGTTACAACTGATGAACGTCAAGCCAAGTCTGTATGCTTATGATACATTGAATGATAATGACCAAGTGGTCAAGATTGGCACCAAAGAAGGCGAGAAGGAATATGATAAGGTGTTTGTCAACGGTGAGAGCGACAGCTATGAGTTGAATGACGTCATCACCTGGTGGGACTGGCATAATCTCAAGCCAAATGAGCAGAGACTATTCCGTAAAGAGACTTATGTCAATTGCATGACATGTACAATTGACGGGACCGAATACGAGGCAGGCACTTACGTGATGGACGAGACTGCCTTTACGACATTCCGAGTAGGTTCACATACGTTTAAGGATGCCAATGGCCAGGATATCCATGACCGTAATGGTAATGTGGCTGGTGTCGATTACATTTTCCGTTCTTCGAACAATATCGGACATAATACGGGTTATGTACTGACGTTCGACATGGACAGCCCCAAGATCTGGGACAACTGGTATAGCCCTGAAACAGATGCGACGACCTATACTGTTAATGAAAATGGTACAGTGACTACCAATAGAATACAGACAGAGCAAGATGGATATCGGGAAGGTCCGACCTTCACGACGGCGTCGAATGGTGTATACGGACATCGTCAATATAATAAAGGTGAGATTATCACTGAGGATACAAAGAATCATCATACCAGTAAGACGACCACCGATCCTAATGATCCTGAGGCTGAAGTAGAGAGGGCATATGTAGCCACACAGAATGTGACCTATACTTACAATGGTACAGTAAAGACTGTCAACAAGGGTACGGCCATCTCTTTTACAGAATATGATGCTTTAGATGCAACAACCAAAGATGCCTTCGGCGAAGCATTTGTATGTATCAACACTGTCAAACTCGACGATCAGAACTATTTGTTGTTGAATGATTTAATGACACAAGGTCAGATAAACAATACTAGTGCCAGCTATTCATCAAAAGCTTTAGAAATCACTGCAGCGATGACACCTGCCTATATCATCACGAGTCCAGGTTATTATGGAGGTAAACAGTATTTAAGTGGCACCAACTATAGTGCCATCAGTGCATGGTGTTCACTCTCCCAGACAGACCGTAGTAACTTCACGTACAACCACGATGCCTTTGATGTCTTGTCGGATCCGAACTATTTGGACTTCTATGATGCTAACAATACGCAAACCGTAGCACAAGCCTATCGATCGCCTTATAGCGACCAGGTGGATGTAGAATACGATGCGGTCTTCCAGCCTGAGGCATATGGAGCGGATCACAGTGGTACCACGACATTGACTTATGAGGGAGGGTCAGTCTCCAGTACTAATCCACGTATCTCCAATACCATCTTTGAAACCAAGATCAAGAACGATCAGCGTCACTATACTCGTGTGGTTATTGCTAACGAAAATGACAAAGTCTACTTTGCCAAAGAGAATTTCGATTATGAAGGTATTCCTTATGGAAAGGGACAGGTGATTGAAGATGCGGATTTATACACTAATCCAAATGTAGAAGGGGTCACATTCACCTCAACTGGTGAACAGTATTACTGTTATGAGGGCTATACGAATGCTTCTGGCAGTTCAATTTCAAAGGGCCAGACTCTCAGTAAGTCGGAATATGGTGCTCTGACTAACGACCAGAAATACTTTATCATTCAAGGAAAGGAACCTACGGGAACGACAACCCTTTATGTGAGCAGGGAGAGTGACATCAACGATGTGACCAAGGAGAAGATTATTACAGTGGTCTATCAGTATACCTATTATGAGGATGAAGACGGTGGCGGTATCAAACAGGCCAACGAGCTGCACGTGGTGAATATCCATCTGCAGCTGGAGAGTGGTGTGCCCAGACTCGGTGTGCTGAATCCTCCTGCAACGGTGCTGCCTGGTTATACTGTCGGACTCAAGGCACCTACGGTAGATCCCGGACTCTATGAGCCAATGGGTAACGGATGGGAAATATACACCAACCTCGACGATGCCGAGAATCATCGTAACGGATTGCCTTTCGATAACGGTAATACGCCAGTCTATTGGTATCAGAACGAGAAGGTATGGGTTGCTTTCTACTCAAAGAATTATCTGGGCAAGACCTATTCGAACCCCGTAGCTATCAAGGTGGCCAACTATCATGACCTCGATGCTGTGATGAAGGACAAGGAGCACCACATGTATGTGGATCATCCAGGGGCAATTCGTGACCCAAAGATTTATATCGATAATCGTACATGTGAGAGCGATGCCAGCAAGAACGAACTCGACTTGCTGAAGGATTTCTTTGACCTGAGTCTCTCTGCTTCTGGTGGGCATACTCCGCTCGACAGTCATGTCAGTGGCTGTGATAATCTGGAGTTTATCCTGAAGAGTAATATGAGTCCTAAAGCCTATACCAACTGGACTCCTATTGGCAATGAGACCAAGTGCTTCAGTGGTAACTTCCATGGTGATGGACATTACATCAGCGGTATTAACAATTCTCTGTTTGGAAGTCTCTGTGGTAATGTCTATAATCTTGGCGTCATGGGTTCATTCACTTCTGCTGGTGTGGCTGATACAGGTGACGGTTATGTGGAGAACTGTTGGGTGAAGAGTGAGCAGACGACAGGATTCCCAGATGGTGTTCGTGCAGTTTTTGGAAATCCGTCGACGACAGGTAACAAGCAGATCGTCAACTGTTATTATCTCGACACGAATGCCTATAAGGTTACTTCTGATGAGACACATGGCATCGCACGTCCGATGTCGGAAAAGGACTTCTATAATGGAACCGTAGCCTATAATCTCAATGGCTTCTATCTCTATAAGCGTTACAATGATCATGCTGGCGCAACGGGCACAGACTATCAGTATTACACCATCAATGCGAATAATAATACCTTGTCGGAGCCCCAAACTGGACATTATGGCAGCAACTTTAGTTATTGTTCATCAGGCTATAATGGCGAGAAGTATGTCGAGGATCGCTTCATAGATGGCGACTTCCGCTATGCAGGCGGTAATATTCCAGAATCGGCAGAGGAACGCGCCCATACCAATACGACGACCAATGAGACCAGCTATTATCCCATCTGGCCAGATGATTATATCTACTTCGGACAGATGCTGACGTACAATTGGAATGAGGCCAGGCCACATGAGGAAGTGCCGTCGCCTATCGTGAAGAGCAGTGGTCGTCTGCTGAGTACCGACCAGAGCAACCGCGTCTATCGTGCACCCGCCTACTATGGTAATAAGAATATGAGTGTGGCACACTTTAATCCAAGTGTCAATCTGGTATCTCATTCCAAGCCTGAGAACGCTGCTGATTTGAACACTCATCCGGCCTATCCGGGTATGACGGCCATCGACTTTGCCGGCCACAATGATGCGACATATCAATTAGGACTCAACGGTAGCTTGTTCTATCAGCCATTGCTCGACGATGATGGACTTATTAGTATCGTGAACCGTGACGAGACACCAAACCTGCTGGTATATGCACCAGCTAGTGGTAAGACTTATAATGTCTTGGCAGATTACTTCAAGGAACCGGTTTATAGCCAGTACTATATCAATGATGTATATCGTCGCGTCAAGGTGGCTCCCACTCCAACTATCTATGGACACTTGGTCCTCAGCAACAAGACTTCTGCTGGTGACCACCTGCTCGTGGACAAGCAGGACTTCAACTGCCCGATTGGCTACAAGATGGGTGAGAACAATGTCATGTGGTATCAGCGTGAACCGCAGAACTTCGTGACGATTGAGACTAGCACAGGCAAGTCAAAGGGCTGGGAGGATATCAGTCTGCCGTTTACAGCAGAGTTGGTAACGACACAGGATAAGGGTGAGATTACCCACTTCTTCGATGGAAGTACCGAGGGCCATGAGTACTGGCTGAGAGTATACGATGGCATTGACGCTACAACCTCGACGACTGACGAGTTGGCGGCCAAGTTTACATATCCTGCTACTGCAGAAAGTGGCTCTAAGAGTGATGCCAACACCTTCCTCTATGATTACTATTATAGTCAATCAGAGAGTAAAGATGCTAATAGCGACATCTACAAGTCATATTATAATGGTCTGCGTACCTATGATAAGTATCCATATCTGAAGGCAGGTTCTCCGTATCTGATAGGATTCCCTGGAGTCAGCTACTATGAGTTTGACTTAAGTGGTAATTTCGAAGCCAAGAATACCTATGCGGCCATTGCAAAACTTGGTACGCAGACGATCACCTTCGCCTCGGCTGAGAAGGCACCGATCGGCGTCAGTGATGATGAAATGGCGAGTGTAGAGAAAGATAATTATATCTTCTATCCGAATTACCAGAATAAGGAGCTGGCCTCTGGCGACTTCCTGCTTAATTCCAGCGATGGAGGAAATAAGTATAAGAAACTGACAGCCTCTAAGACGGCATTGCCTTTCCGTCCTTACTTCATGAAGAAGTCAGGAGCACAGGAAACCCGTGGCGAGGGGAATGTCAACAGCATTATCTTTAGCGGTGATATGGCTCAGATGAATGTGCCCAAGGCTCAGAATCAGTTAGGCGGTGATGACGACCTGATTGTGACGGCTGGAAAGAAGAAGATCTGCGTGGAGTCGCAGTTGCGCTATACAACCGATGTACGCATCGTTACACCTGCTGGTGTTACGCTGGCAGCTTACTCGATCCAGTCGAGTGAGTTTGTGGAGACGCAGGTCTACAGCGCAGGCGTCTATATCGTCTATGCCGATAACGGCAAGTATGTGAAGAAAGTGATAGTGAAGTGATAGAGAAGTGAGAAGTGAAAAGTGAATAGTGAAAAGTGAAAAAGTAAAAATTTAAAATAGAAGCATTATGAAAAAGGTAATGAACAGAATCTGGATGCTGGCAGTGCTGACAATCGTCAGTATGGCAGCGACGGCGCAGGTCAAGATCGACCTGAATGAATCCTATACGGGTGGTTCGATTTCTGCCAATCAGGCAGAAGCCTCTGAGGACGGAAGTGTGCTCGTGACGCTGACAGTGGCCCCTGCTGAGGGTTATTACATCGCCAAGAAGGATATCAAGGTTGTTTCGACTGTTGCCCCAGGTGGTACGCGTGCGCCTGAGGTGGTCGGCGATATTGAACTCTCGGGTGATGATCCCGAGGACCTGACCCTGAAGCGCGACTATACCTTTACGGTAAAAGCTGGACTTGGTGCTTGGGTGAAGGAGGCGAACTTCCATGTTGTGGAGGTGCAGCCAGAGCCGGGACCAGGGCCTCAGGAACCCACTAATGATATCAGTGCAGAGGGTTCTAATGTCACCTGGTCGTATGATGCGGACAACGGCACTATGATGATCACGGGCGAGGGATCTACTGTTGACTTTGGTGGCGAGACAGATCCATGGGCATCTGTCAGAGCACAGGTGACCAGTGTGGTGATCGAGAAGGGTGTTACCAGTATCGGTGCGAATATCTTTGCTGGCTGTACCAGTCTGACGAGCATCAGGATTGATAATGCCAATCAGGTGTTGAAGATGGGCGAGGGCGCTATCCCTGCCAATGAAGGTCTCAAGATTAATGTGCCAGCCAACTTGTTGACGGAGTATAATATCACCGATGGCTGGAAGGACTTTACGATGGGCAGTGAGAATGCCGTTAGGATGGATAACATCAAGTTCAGCGCCAGCAACGAGTACGACACTTTTGCAGCCAGTGAAACCATCGTGGTACCATCAGTACTGAAGGCTTATGCCATCACGGGTATCAATGAGACCAATTTGAGTCTGACTGAAGTTAAGGTCATCACATCAGGTATGGCCGTTCTGGTGTACAACGCGAAGGAGATTCCTTCAGATGTTACTATCTATACCGCACCCACGGACGAAGAGCCTTCGAGGACTACCAGTCTGCTGAAAGTGGCACAAGACGAAGGAAAAGGTGGTCATGAGGTAAGTCTCGGTGATGCTTATATCCTCTACAACGACGTATTCTACTACTCCCAGGCAGGTGTCATCCCAACAGGCAATGTCTACCTCCAGGCGACATCGGAGATGCGCACCCGTGGTAGCTATTCGCTCCATGGCGATGGCACTACGGCCATCGCTCCTATATATAATAATAAGGTAGAGGGCCAATCTGCCTGGTACACCCTCGATGGCCGTCAGTTGCCCACCGCTCCCACTAAGAAGGGACTCTATATCAAGAATGGTAAAAAGGTCGTGATTAAGTGAGAATAAAGCAGAGCTCGCTCATGTTAGGCAAGGTTTTCGCAAGGTGTAGGCATAGTGTAAGCATACCCAATGACTATGCCTAGAGCTTGCCAAGAGTATGCTTAGAGCGTGTTTAGAGTATGCCTAGGGTATAGGTAGAAACAAATAGAGACAAAGTAAGATTGATGATACGAAATATGGTGAAGACATATATGACAAGGTTATTCACTGTGCTGATGCTAACGATGGTCAGCACGGGGGCATGGGCTGATGTTGAGGTACTATTCGGAGAAAAAGGAGAAAAAGAGTTCTCTGGCTCAGGCGGAAAGGTTTCCGTGTTGTTGCAGACTGAAGAGGATGACGGTAGTACCACTGTCTATATTTCTGTTTATCCATCCGAAGGCTACTCCATCAAAATGGAGGATATTACTGTTGTGGCTGTCCGACCTGTTGGCGGCGAGAGCAACACTCGTACTCCGGAGATAGCTCAAGACCTTACACTCAGTGGCACCAAAGATGCAGTCTCATATCCCAACTACGCTGTCTATTCCTTTAACGTCCCTTCTGGTCTCAATGCATGGGTTCAGAAAACCGAATTCCGGAGTAAAAGAAGAGATGCCAAGGGAGGTGGCACTCTCACGTATCATATCATCAATCTTGGAAGACTAAATAATGATGGCACTCTTGGCAGTGAACGTACTGAGGCCCTGACGTTTACGACAAGTAGCGATGAAAAAGTCGCTGTGCCCGACAAATACAAAAGTCCGTTGGCTAAGAATTGGAATTATTATTCTTCACGCGACGTGACGTTCAATCAAACATCCAGGGTATGTACATTTAATTCTGACCCCTCGCTATCTGTGGGCGAGACATTAGCGGGTGATGCTGATATTTATGTCACTTATGAGTTGGATGAAACAAAACTCAGTACTATTGGCTTGTCTGATGGTGACATTTATAATATCAAATTGTCAGGTAACAGATATCTTTATCAAAACGAATGGCAAGGTGATCCAAATACGGCCACAGAGACAACTGCCAATCCTAAAACGGCCAAATACCTTTGGAAATTCAATATTGTAGACCCCTATCAGATTACGATTCAAAGTAAAAGTACGGCTTATTTTAATTATTTCCTTTCAGCTAAAGCTGGTGGTTTAGGCGATATTCGTCTCAGAAATCCACTTTCTACAGCAAAAAATAATAAAGTATGGGCTTTCGGACTCCTCAATGGCAACGCTGAAAATACTTATCAGTTAATTGTTGCCGACGGATATAAAATGCCTGCTAATGCTGATGGACGAGATCAATTCGGTCATGGCTACCTCAACAATAATGACAACGGCAAGTCCCGTTATCAAGCGTATGGCGGCAACGACTACAAAAATTGTGATCTTGTTTTCGAGGCTGTGACAAACGCGTATACTTACAGCGTTGTCGATCGTAGTGGACGAGTTGCTATCAAGTATCATGTAACACAGCAAGCTGGTTCAAAATTGGATGGATATAGCGACATCCCAGAAGCTATCCGCAGTCCATATATTGCAGGAGAATCGGTGAAATTCTATTCATTTAGTGGTGATTATTCGCAAGATAATCTCATTGATGATAACCAAATTACCGAAACTCCTTTGGCAGATGCTAACATTTATGTGGTCTACACGACAGACCACCTTGCAGACAAATTCCTAAACCTGCATGGGACAGCCGTATATAATATTAAGGTGAACGACCATTACATATATGATGATAACGGAACCCTTGCTCATGAATCTTCTGCAGGTAATGTGTCGACAGATAATCGTATGTGGTATCTAGCAGGCAGTGATCCTTATGCCATACAAATCAAAAATGCTGATTCGAATCTTTTCCTGACATACACCACTCCGTCTACGCTTTCGCTTGCCAATGCCTCTGATAACAAGTATTTCATCTTGATGGCAGGAAGTGCCAACGACGAAGGAAATCCGAAAACCTATGAGCAGATGGAGTTGATGGCAGCCACAGGTGGTTCAGACTATTATCGTATAGGCCGTCCTGATGGTATGAATATCAGTACAACAGCCACAGGAGATGCCTCGCTTCAGGTTCAAGCTCACACCGTCAATCTGTCTACAAAATACTATCTGATAGATAAGGCGGGTAGGCTTATAGAAGGAGATATATCGAGTTCTTCTTCTGACTTGGAACTGCCTTCAGAGTGGGTTAGTCCATTAGTTTCCGAGTATCACTATTTCAAAACGTCTGGATACAACGAATCTACTGATACCTATGCACCTACAAATGAAATCTCCAGTCCTCTAGATGCAGGAGACGATAAAAAGATCTATGTGACCTATAATGTCGGCAATTCCATCGACCTAACAGGAGGCAAAACCTATCTTCTGAAATTCCTTAACGGTGTGTCGTTCAATCAGGAAAATGGAAGCGATGGTATTGAAGAAACGGCTACTAAGGCCATATATCCTTACAATAATGGAGACTTTAATCTTTATGTCTATGGTCAGGCGCAATGGGATAAACAGTTGGCAAGTGGTGCCTCTACCCGTACCCGTTGGTTGTGGAAAATAGTCAGCTCTAAAGATGGTAATCTTTTGACGGGTGATGCTATTGACCCCTATCATGTCATTATTAAGTCTGAACAAAATCAGAAGATTAAAATCAGTAATACAGAGGAGTATGAGGGCAAATCATATTTGCGCACATATAAACCTAACGACGAAGTTGGAGTCGTAACGAGTGTTGCATACGAAAATAGTGGTTATTACACCAATGAAAAAGAACCCAAGATGACCGCCTCAATAGTTAATGGAGAACCAACAGAATACATGCTTCTTGGTACTTCGTTGGATAACATGACATTGAAGACATTTGGCGTTATAGGAGACGACCGTCAAATAGTCAATAAGTTTGAGCAGTACTGGAAGAACAACCCCACGGTGCATAACCTTGTCGGTGACAATCCTGCTGCTAACAACGCTATGCTAACAGGAATGGAATGGCATCAATATAAAGCATGGGCATTTGCGGCAGAATGGGGCGGTAACGCTAAAGAAAAATCTATAAAAGAGGACGACCATTGGTTCCAGACGATTGACATGGGTGATGGCAAATTCACATTAGAGGCGGTAGACCTAGCTCCGCAAGTCATTCTCCTTGACCAGCATGGATGGGAAATCATGCGTACGCCAATGTACACTGATGCTGACTTTACAGTAGTAAATACAGATGGTCTGAGAAAGTTTAATAGTCCGATGGTGGAGGAGTACCATTGGTATCCCAAAGCTGTTAAATCCACAGGTTATCATAAATACACAATTAGCAATCCTGAACCTACCATCGATGTGTATATGAAGGGCGAAAATCCTAATAACAACAATATAGTAGAGTGGTATTGTTATAAAAGTGAACCATTCTCATCCAGTTCTCTTGCTGTAACTCCTGACGGCAATTTGGATGGTTATGCTAATCAGGACAAAAAGTACAAAACCGACTTCTACGTTACTTACGACGTGAAGTCCGATTACGCCAAAACCTATACGGGCGCTGCTTTGGAAGAAGAAACAACGGCATCTCCATTCCTGTTGAAACAAGGGGATATCTATGCCAAGTCTGATGGAACGGCAACAATACTTACTACTACTGAGGCACCTGCCTCAGTAGACGATGCAGAAGACGATATACAGTGGTATCTGAAACCCAACTTCAATATCGACCGTGAGATGGGTTATAAATATGCAGGGGAAACAGGTGCCCAGTCTGAGGCTAAGACCAAAGCTGCTACTGATGCAGAAAACTACGACGAAGGACGTAATGGCTTTGATCCATACAATCTGCAGATTCAAAACAAGGCTTATACCCAGCGCTATTTCACGGCTAATACAACAGGATCTGCATTATCAGGTGGTGCCTGGACTGGTACGTCAAGTAGCGTGTCATTGCAGAATATGACGACCACCTCTCGCCAGACGGCGACAGGTTACGACCAGACCACGCTGAACATTACCAACGCCACCTTTATGGTGGTGGACGATGGCAATGGCAATTTGCAGTTGATGCCGCGCTTTGACCATCAGAAAGTTGTGACCTCCTTTACCGCACTTGAACCTTCCGGCAGTGCGAATCAGTCCATAACACTTTCTTTAAGGCCAAAAGTGATTCACTCTTCTACAGAGTTTACTGATTTAGGAGGTTATTATATCCTGGCTCCAGACTTTACGTTTACATCTACTTTTACTTCGTTAGGTACAGACGACGAACACGCCTTCACAGGGACTA
This sequence comes from Prevotella sp., assembly GCA_017443345.1. GTDB lineage: Bacteria > Bacteroidota > Bacteroidia > Bacteroidales > Bacteroidaceae > Prevotella. The sequence continues at coordinate 27,343 of JAFSNR010000171.1, read as the reverse complement.
TTGACGGCCAGCTCAATCCATTGAGCGGACTATCTGTGCCTTTGGTTGCATATGCTAAGAATGCTACCATTAAGAACGTGATACTTGAAAATATCAAGATCAATAGTGGTAATACTGAAGGCGATGCTGGTGCCATTTGCTGTAATGCCGCTGGTGCTTCTCGCATTTATAATTGTGGTGTTTTGGGTGAGATTACAGAAACCAAAGATAACGATGGTAATATTACCAGTGTCACAGGCACGAGTCAGATTAGTGGCACAAACAATGTTGGTGGTATAGTTGGCAAACTCGTAGGTTCTTCACGCGTCATCAATTGTTATAGTTATGCTGTTATTACAGGTGGTGCTATTGTGGCAGGTGTCGTCGGTAATATCGCAACAGATGCTATCAATCAAGGTAATGTTGGAGATGTCGGGATGGTGGTTAATTGCATGTTTTATGGAGATATTACTGGGGGAAATAAAAAATATCCAGTTTATGGAGGACCCAGTGATGACTTTATGATTAAGAACGATGCCACTAATGGTGTTAATCCCTATAATTACTTCCGGGGGAATGCTACGTTTGATGATAGTTATGGTAATATTAAATATTATAAGCGTTCATGGCCTGCTGATGAAGAGTATTTGACACGTTTTGAGTATTATCGTAGTATTCTTAATAGTAACCGTCAGCTTTGTACTTACTGGGTCACGGACAAAGCTGTAAGTAATCAGACTGCTGCAGACACTGCATTGATAGCCAAGTGGGTGCTCGACCCCAGCATTGCTCCTTATCCTATACTGAAGAAGTGGGGTAAATATCCTTCTATTATAAATCCAGATCCAGACCGGACATGGGATCCTGAAGCCAATAATGGTAAAGGTGACTGGCAGGCTCGTTCTACTGCAGAACCTTATCATGGTAAGAGTTTTACACAAAAGTTAAGCGTCACTGTCAATCCAGGTGGGCATGCTGCTAGTGGAGTCGTTTCTAAAACTATTTCTCTGACCATTACCGATATGGATATTTTGAATCACGATTACGGTTACTATAAAGTTCAACTGCCATATTATAATGAATTGTTTGGTGATCCAACAGTACAGATACCTGCCACTACAGCTGAGGATTATAATACTAAATGGGACAAACGTTATGGTGGAAACTACAAAGGTTATGTTGTCACAGGATGGAAGATAACTGATATTCCTGGAGGTGTGGCTAATGTTACCAATTCGACAGGTACTGATGCTAATGGCGTTGCTTTTGATCATACTTTTACCCCAAATTGGGAAAGTGGTTATAATTATGCTGATCGCTATTGTACTACTAAAGATAAATATTCACCCACCAATCCTCGTGTCTTTGCTCAGGGAGGGTTCTTTTATGTGCCTGAGGGTGTTACTTCTATCACCATTGAGGCTTATTGGGGCAAAGCTGTATATCTCCATAACAAAGGCCACAACCTCGACCGCGTAAACATTACAGCATCGAGCGGTAACCGTACAGTAGGTAACCCTTTTGAACCTGCAGGCACATTATCCACCACTTTCCAGGAACAAACCGTTTACGATGAATGGCACACAGCAGTTACAAACTTAGATGCGGCCACCAAAACAGGATCAGGTGCAGATGAGAAACTCAGTCTCTCCGTTTATGACCAGGCCATCGTCTTACTTAGCAATTATCAATTGAGAAATGAGAATGGCGCTATTGGAACAAACATTGACAGCAAATGGCATCCTTATACAATTATGAGCATTGACCAAGACTTAGATAATGAACCCGACTATTGTTTCGAGTTTCAATACCGAAAAGATTATAACCGAGATGGAATCCAGCCTATTCGTTTTGATTTCTTGCCAGTTCCAGAATTAGGTTTAGCAGTTCGCCACGATGTAAATCAGAACACCATTGGCATTTTTGTTCCACAGGGGCATTTTGAAATTACTGAGACTTCATTTATGCATACAACCCAGTTTGAGTATGATGGAAACAAAAATAAAAATACATTAACAAAAGTACCAGCTCCGATAATTCTTAACGGTGGTCACTTTGAGCAGGTTATTGTACGTTATCCACCATTCAACAATATACAGTATTTCTTGATGGGCGGTCATTTCCGTATGTTACGATTCACACCTGGAGCGCATGCCAATGACGATGCTAAGAGTACAGTGGTGCGTCTTTGTGCTGTTAACTGCATTGGGGGTGAATATCCAGAGTTTTATCTTTCTGGTATTTACAATACGGGTGTTAATCCCACATTGGCTGTTCAAGGAAACCCGCATTGTTACACCAATGGTGGCCGCTTCGGCATGATTGCCGGTGCTGGTTACGAAAAAGTTATGGGGGATGTCACTTTTAAGGTAGACCATTCCATTATTGATGAATTCTACGGCGGTGGTATTAATGGTTCTAAACCGGTTCAAGGAAGCATAGATGTCACCATCGATCACAGTAAAGTGACAAAGTTTTGTGGTGGGCCAAAAGTGGGAGTTATGAATGATGGTAAGACTGTAACAACTCATGCTACTGGCACAATATTCACCCAATACTATGGTGGCGGCAATGGTGGTACTAGTTATTTCAGAGAAAAACGACAAGATGGTAATGTCGAATTTACAAATCCTTCAACAGAGGCTTATTGGAATAAGTATGGATATAATATATTTAATCCACTCAATACAATCAGTGGTGTAGGTAATGCATATCAAGGAAGTGGCGATAATAAAGGTTACCATGCATTGTTTGAATTTGAGTGTTTTGTGGAGTCAAATGGTATTGCAACAAAACCAACGATTCGTTCTTATCTCAATTGGGCACAGTTTGGTAAAACTTCTACGGGTGATATTACAAATTTTCTTGATGATTGCATTATTGAAGAAAATTTCTATGGAGGTGGAAACCTCGGAAATGTTAATGGCTCTGTGACCTCTAATCTTAAAGATTGTACTGTAAAAGGTAATGTCTTTGGTGGAGGCTATTCTGGGAAGATTGAGCCTTTCCGTATTCATGATAAGAGCAAAACGAAATATCCCTATATTGACAAGGCAGGTGTGATGCAGAATGCAAATGGTGTATTCGATTATGTAAAGAATGCTGATGGTACAGACCGCTATTATACGTGGTGCTACCGCAAATCTGCTACAGAATTCTTTCCCGAAGGGGTGGTCATCCCATCCGATGCAAGCACTACAACGAATTTGAAGGCCACTTTTGAATATCCTGTGGGGAGCAATAAATGGTATGTACTCACTACAGAGTCGCTTGAAGGCCTAGGTGCCGTAGAAGGTAACATTACCCTGACGATTAGTGGTACCACAGAAGTTAGAGGTAATGTTTATGGAGGCGGTAATGAGAGTATAGTCAAAGGCAATACAAATGTGAATATCTGCGCTGTTCAGGATACTAATGATCCAACCAAGTATTCGCCTGTAGACGGTACTCCAGTCATCACTGGTGATGTGTTCGGCGGCGGTAAAGGACTCACGGACTCATTCAAATGTGATAAAGCCATGGTGGGTGTTAATGGTGATAATAATGGGTCTGTAAATATCACAGCAGAAAGTGTTAATAAGGGTACGAAGGTCATCATCGGAAACGGCACGGTAAATGGTACCGTCTATGGTGGTGGCGAGGTTGGCCGTGTGGAATGGAATACGGTGGTGAAGGTTGGTCTACCAACAGGAACTAGCGCTCCTGTTATCAAGAAGGATGTGTTCGGTGCTGGTAAGGGCGTAGAGCAGTATGGTTATGCGGCTTTGGTTCGTGGTAATACTTTTGTCACCATTCAGGGCGATGCTAAAGTTGGTCTCAGTGTCTATGGTGGTGGTGAAATTGCATCTGTGGGTAAATATAACATTACTACAGAAGCGGATATGAATGATGAGGATTTTGTTGCAGCGCATCCTGAGTTGGAAGTAGGAATGCCATGGTCGTTGGCAAATAATGGAACTGGATATTGTAACGTAACCATCCAAGGCAATGCTGAAATTGGTCCAGATAATATGAAGATGACTTCACCAGGTGGGCCTGATGATGCAGGACACGTCTTTGGTGCGGGTAAAGGAATCCTTCCATACGAGAATGAAGACGACTTCGATTGTCAACTCACAGACCCAAGTCATGCTGGGAAGAAGCACCCAGGACGTATGGCTCCAGGCGATGTTTGGGAATGTTATGAAGGCAAAGAAGCCAAATACCTTTCATTCATTGAAACCCAGGCCTTAGCAACTCAGACATACGTGACCATCGATGGAAATGCCTTCGTCAAGGGCTCCGTCTATGGTGGTAGTATGAATGGCCATGTGCAGCACGATACGCAAGTGACGATTAATGGTGGACAGATTGGCTGTGGTAAAAACACAACGGAGCGTTATCAAAATGACGTATGGGGAAATAACTATACTGTCACTGGAGATTTGGAATGCGACAGTTGGCCATTTGAAGGAGAGCATCTTCCTTACGATATTTATAAAGACTCTGATGGGGATGGTACGCCAGATTTCGCAACTGACGGCCATACCTTCTATGGTAATGTGTTTGGCGGTGGTAGTGGCTACTATCCGTATAAGCGTAATCCTAATTTTACGAATGCTATGGCAGAGCAGGGTTATGGCGACGGATTATGGCATCGTGAGGCAGGTTCTGTAGGTGGCAATACTGTGGTGAATATCACTGGTGGCCATATCCTGACCAGCGTCTATGGCGGTAATGAGCAGACAGATGTGGGTACATACGTTGAGGATGAAGATGGCGTGCGCACAGTGTGGTCAGGAGGTAAGTGTACTATCAATATGACGGGCGGTACTGTCGGCGTACCCCGTACACATGAGCAGATGAGAAATCACCCTGTTACATGTTATGTCTTCGGAGCAGGTAAGGGCGACCAGCGCATCAACTTCAACACCTGGACCAATGTAGGAAGTACTGAGGTGAATATCTCTGGCGATGCTCGCATCTATGGTTCTACGTTTGGTGGTGGTGAGGATGGCCACGTCATAGGTAATGCTAAAACAAATATCGGCGGAGATGTCACTATCACAAAGGCAGATGGTACAACAGAAGTCAAGAATTATTCAAACGTCATTATTGGTACCAGAGGAACATCCGGCGTTGATGGAAATATATTCGGCGGTGGACGTGGATTCAGTGAAACGGCATTAACAGCTGGTGTTGTGGGTGGTAATGTCGAGGTCAATATCAGCAATGGAATTATGCTTGGATCAGTCTTTGGTGGTGGACGTTTGGCATCGGTTGGTACTTATTTTGCTAATGCTAATGATGAAAGATATGGCAAGATGCAGGCAGATACTGAGACAGAAACTCACGGCCATATAACAGTTAATATCTCTGGGGGTAGTATAGGTGCAGTTGATAATGGTGTTTTAAGGAACTCCAACTTTACTATCGGTGATGTATTTGGTGGAAGTAAGGGTACGTCTGCTGATCCCCGATTCGGTTTGGCGAAGAATACAACTACGACCATCTCGGGAAATGCCCAAATCAATCGCTCGGTATTCGGTGGCGGTGAGGCTGGTAATGTACAAGGGACTGTGATTGTCAACATCGAAGGCAATAGTACTATCGGTGAAGATGTCTATGGCGGTGGCGCCTTGGCTGATTCGAATACTGCCAACTGGAATGCGACATTAAACGATGGTGCTGGCGGCTGGGCAGAAGGCATGTACAATGCAACTACAGGAAAAACAACCAATACCACGACGGTCAACTTAACTGGAGGATCTATCGGAGGCGATGCTTACGGTGGCGGATTAGGACAGAAGACTGGTTTTAATGGTGGTGCTTCGGATATTGAGGCGACGGTATATGGAGATATTACTGTGAATTTGGGTACTACGGGTACACCAGCAAATGGAGATAATCCTGCTGTACCTGGGACTGCAACAGCTTTCAATATCAGCTTTGATAATTCTGGCACGGCTGAAGCCCCTGTGCAGGTCATCAAGAGTGGTCGTGTGTTTGGTACCAATAATCTGAACGGTTCGCCAAAGGGCAATGTGACGGTGAATGTGTATAAGACGGTAAAAGGAAATGTAGATAGAACAGAGGAAGATCCTGATAATACAAAGCAAGCAAACAGAAATGCTACAGATCATACTTATCAAGTTGCTGCTGTCTATGGAGGTGGAAACTTGGCTGACTATGCGACTGCAGGTAAGAAAGCGACAGTTATTATACATACTTGTGACGTCAGTGTGCAGGATGTGTATGGTGGCGGTAATGCCGCGAAGGTATCGGAAACAGATGTGCTTGTTAAGGGAGCCTGGGAGATAGATCATGTGTTCGGAGGTGGTAACGGTAAGGACAAGTATAAAAAAGGCAACGAGTGGATCACTAATGCGGGAGCCGATGTCCTTGGTAATGCTACGACCCTTTTGACTGGTGGCTATATCCATGAAGCCTATGGTGGTAGTAATGAGAAAGGTACCATTGAGGGGGACATCCTTTTTAACACTAATGCAGAAGATCCGACCTGTGATTGCGCATTGGATTTGCGCAAGATTGTAGGCTCTGGTAAAAATGCAGAGGTCTGGGGAGACATTATTACCGTCCTGGGTTGTCAACCCGAGGCTCCAGTCGATGAGTATATTGGTGGCGCTGATAATGCCGACGTTCATGGTAACGTGGAGCTGACCATCACCAGCGGAACTTTCGGAAAGGTGTTCGGAGGTAATAATATTGGTGGAGTTATCGAGGGACATATCAAGGTGAATATCGAGGAGACGGGTTGTCGCCCAATCGTTATTGGGGAGCTGTATGGATGTGGTAATGATGCAGCCTATTCGGTATATGGATATAATGCTGATGGTACATGTAAGACTGAAGGCACTAAGATTTATGCTGATCCCGAAGTAAATGTGATCTCATGTACCAGCATCGGCAAGGTATTTGGAGGTGGCCTTGGAGAGCATGCTACTGTCTATGGCAACCCCACAGTGAATATTAATCAGATTTATGGAAAGGCGTATAGTGATGCGAATAAGACGAAATATGATGCTGTGGCTACATCTCTTGGAGAGATCGGTGACGTTTTCGGTGGTGGTAACGAGGCTAATGTCGTAGGCAATACGCATGTGAATATAGGCACTGTACCAAAGGTTACGCTGACTTCTGTTCATGATAATGCTTCAACCGAAATCAAGGAGAATGAAGCTAACGTTATTGGTGCCAATATCACTGGTAATGTCTATGGCGGTGGTAATAAGGCCAATGTGAGTGGTAATACCAATGTGGTTATCGGAAAAGATGGTACAACAACTACTACACCATAGCAATTAACTATAGAGTATCTCGTACTAAGTGCCGCTTGTTTTGCAATAAGTGGCACTTATTTTTGAATATAATTTCAATAATATTTGGCCGTTTGAAATAAAATCTATACCTTTGCACCGTCAAACCCAAAAATCAATGTATTATGGAGAATAACAGAAACAAAACAACGAAAGGAGAAAAGACGATGAAAGGTAAGTATCTGAATCCAAAAGCAGATTTGACATTCAAACTGGTTTTCGGCGAGCATCCCGACTTGGTGATGAGTTTGCTGAATGCTCTGCTGCCATTACCAGCCGACGGTCAGATTGAAAGCGTGGAGTATCTTACGCCCGAGATGGTGCCAGAGAATCCGGCAAAGAAAGATAGTATCGTTGATGTACGATGCAAAGACCAGCAGGGACGACAGTTTATTGTCGAGATGCAACTCTATTGGAATGAGGAGTTTAAACGTCGCGTTCTGCTCAACGCTTCAAAGGCCATTGTACGACAGCTTGACAAGGGTGAGGACTATTCGCTTATCCAGCCTGTCTATTGTCTGAGTCTTGTGAACGATAAAGCTTTCGACTATGAAACTGAAGAGTTCTATCATGACTATGCTATCGTTGATGTGGAGCATACCGATCGTCATATAGAGGGGTTAAGGTTTGTATTTGTCGAATTGCCGAAATTTAGGCCCCAAAGCATAGCCGAGAAAAAGATGGCCGTATTATGGCTGCGTTTCCTGACTGAAATTGCAGAGGATACTGTTGAGGCACCAGCAGAACTTTTAGAGAATGAGGCAACTCGTAAGGCTTTGGGGCTTGTCGAGAAGTCGGCTATGACAGAAGGTCAGTTGTATGCATATGAGAGGTTTTGGATGTCTGTTGTGGATGAACGTATCCTTCGTGAGGCCGCTATCAAGAAAGGTTATCATGAGGGATGGGAGAAAGGTTTAGAGAAAGGTATTGAGAAAGGTATTGAGAAAGGTATTGAGAAAGGTATTGAGAAAGGTATAAAGAAAGGTATAGAGAAAGGTATAGAGAAAGGTATAGAGAAAGGTATAGAGAAAGGTCGTGCTGAGGGTGAGATTGCCGAAAGACTCAAAAATGCCAAAAACCTGAAAATTAATGGCGTACCAATAGAAGTCATTGCCAAGAGTCTTGGCTTGTCTCAAGAAGAGATTGAAAAGTTGTAAACATGCAGTTAGATAAAGTAGGAAAATATGAATTTATGGCGGAGCCGTTTCATTGTGATTTCTCGGGGCGGCTCTTTATGGGGCATCTGGGGAACCATATGCTGAATGCGGCGGACTTTCACTCGACGGACCGAGGGTTCGGCATGCGGTATCTGTTGACCATCCAGCGGTCGTGGGTGTTGTCAAGACTGGCGATCGAGATGGAGGAGATGCCGAGGATGTACACGAAGTTCAACGTGGAGACGTGGGTGGAGAGTGCGATGCGCTACTTCACGAGTCGTAACTTCCGTGTGGTCGATAATGACGGTAAGGTGTATGGATACGGTCGCTCCATCTGGGCAATGATCGATACGGAGACTCGTCAGCCGACGGATATCTTCGCCATCGACAATGGGGCCATCAACAACTGGATCGTGAAGGACAAAGAGTGTCCGATTGATAAGGGCGGTCGCGTGAAGATGGGCGACGGGGCCGAACTCGTGCGCACGATTGATACCTATTATAATGATGTGGACATCAATGGGCATATCAACTCGGTGAAGTATATCGAGCATGTGCTGGACCTCTGGGATCTTGACTGGTATCGGGAGCACGCCATTAAGCGATTCGAGATTGCCTATGTGGCTGAGGCGCATGCGGGCGACCAACTGAGTTTCTATCGTGAGCAGACGGGGGAGCAGGAGTACTGCATCCGCATCTGTAAGGCCGATTCCGCCACGGGCGAAGATGTCGAAACATGTAGGAGCAAAATTGTATTTTGCCCGATCTTTCGTACCTCTGACTGACGTCGAAGGTAGGCTGCATTTCGGAAAAACAAAAAAAACATTAGTTTCTTTTGGTTTTTCGCTCAATTTGCACTACCTTTGCAACCGATTTCTAAAGTTAAGCCCTCGTCGCACTCTCGAGTAGGGTGGGAATGGACTAGTAAGACGACGGCTCTCGGGTAGGGCAGGCATGGTTCATAGGGATGATGTTAAAAGTTAAAAAGTAAAAAAGTAAAATGGCAGAAATGAATTTCGGTGGCGTGATGGAAACTGTAGTCACCAGCAAGGAGTTCTCTTTGGAGAAAGCACGTGAAGTATTGAAGAATGAGACCATCGCCGTGATCGGTTATGGTGTTCAGGGTCCTGGACAGGCTTGCAACCTGCGCGACAATGGTTTCAACGTGATTGTTGGCCAGCGTCAGGGTAAGACCTACGACAAGGCTGTTGCCGACGGTTGGGTTCCCGGAGAGACGCTGTTCTCTATCGAGGAGGCCGCTGAGAAGGGTACTATCCTCTGTATGCTTCTGAGTGATGCTGGTCAGATTCAGCAGTGGCCCACCATCAAGAAATATCTGAAGCCTGGTAAGACACTGTATTACTCTCATGGCTTCGCTATCAACTGGAGCGACCGCACAGGTGTGATTCCTCCTGCTGACGTTGACGTGATCATGGTAGCTCCTAAGGGTTCAGGTACCAGCCTCCGTACGATGTTCTGCGAGGGTCGCGGTCTGAACTGCTCGTATGCCGTTTATCAGGATGCTACTGGTAAGGCCAAGGAGAAGACACTGGCCTTCGGTATCGGTATCGGTGCCGGTTATATGTTCGAGACCACTTTCCAGCGTGAGGCTACCTCTGACCTGACTGGTGAGCGCGGAAGTCTGATGGGTGCTATCCAGGGACTGCTGCTGGCACAGTATGAGGTGCTCCGCGAGCATGGACACTCTCCCTCGGAGGCTTTCAATGAGACCGTTGAGGAGCTGACTCAGAGCCTTGGCCCGCTCTTCGGCGCAAAGGGTATGGACTGGATGTACGCTAACTGTTCGACCACCGCTCAGCGTGGTGCACTCGACTGGGCTCCCCGTTTCCACGATGCCATCAAGCCTGTGATGGAGTGGCTGTACTACTCTGTACAGACTGGTAACGAGGCTCAGATCACGATCGATGCCAACTCGAAGCCCGACTATCGTGCCGGACTGGAGAAAGAGCTCGAGGCCATGCGTAATCAGGAGATGTGGCGCGCTGGTGAGACCGTGCGTAAGCTGCGTCCAGAGAATCAAGAGGTATAATATCATATCAAGTTCGGGGGTGCGTGCGCACCCCCGAACTTATTTAATCATATAACAATGAGTAAATTAGTCATCAACTCTTATGATGAATTCGCCAGCCATCTGGGACAGGAACTAGGTGTTTCGGACTGGCTGCAGATCGACCAGGACCGTATCAACCTCTTTGCTGACGCCACGCTCGACCATCAGTGGATCCACGTGGACGTGGAGCGTGCCAAGACGGAGAGCCAGTATCACAGCACCATCGCCCACGGCTATCTGACACTCTCCGTGCTGCCGTATCTGTGGGATCAGATCATCGAGGTGAACAATATCAAGATGCTCGTGAACTATGGTATGGACAAGATGCGCTTCGGACAGCCTGTGGTGACGGGTTCGCGCGTCAGAATGACCACGAAGTTGCATAATATCCAGAACCTTCGCGGTATCTGTAAGGTGGAGATTGATTTCAAGATTGAGATAGAGGGACAGCGCAAGCCGGCACTGGAAGGTATTGCTTCGTTCCTGTACTATTTTGTATAGGGGTTAGGGGTTAGTGGTTAGAGGTTAGAGAATAGTTGGATAAACGCAGAAAAGATGCAAGATTTCTTTTATAGGAAGTTGAAGGTTTATCAGGATGCGATGGTACTATTAGAAGACGTCTATCAACTCACCAAGAAATTTCCCTCTACAGAGTTGCACGGGCTTTCCAACCAAATTCAACGTGCAGCTGTATCCATACCATCAAACATAGCAGAAGGTATGGGCCGATTCTCTATCAAGGATCGTATTCGCTTCATAGATATCAGTAATGGTTCTTTGATGGAAGTTATGTGTCAGCTTGAGATAGCTCACAGATTGGGTTATATCTCAGATGAAGAATTGCAAATACAAGATACCAAAATTGCAACTATAGCAAAGATGGTTCTAGGTTTAAGAAAGAATTTGGAAGAAAAAATAAATAATAATACGGTTATGAGTGAATGAGGTTATCAAGGGGAAAACATATCTCTAACCCCTAACCTCTAACCCCTAACCCCTAATAATAAATATATGGGAGGATTCTTTGGAACCATTTCTACGAAAAGTTGTGTAAACGACCTCTTTTATGGCACGGACTATAACTCGCACCTTGGAACGAAGCGTGCGGGTATGGTGATGTTTGACAAGGAGAAAGGCTTTAGCCGTAAGATTCATAACCTGGAGCGCGACTATTTCCGCTCGAAGTTCGAGGACGAGCTCGACTCGTTTTCGGGTAATCAGGGTATCGGCGTGATCAGTGATACCGATCCACAGCCGATTCTGGTGAACTCGCATCTGGGGCGATTCTCGGTCGTGACCGTGGCGAAGATCAACAATATGGAAGAGATTGCCCAGGAGCTGCTCGACCGCAGGATGCACTTCAGTGAGTATTCGGCCAACACCATCAACCAGACGGAGCTCGTGGCATTGCTGATTAATATGGGTCGCACGTTCGTGGAGGGTATTAACCTGGTTTACAGTAAGATAAATGGCTCGTGCTCGATGCTCATCATGACGGAGAAGGGTCTGATTGCCGCCCGTGACTTCCTGGGACGTACCCCCATTGTCATCGGCCAAAAAGAGGGGGCCTACGCCGTGTCGAGTGAGTCGACGAGTTTCCCGAATCTGGAGTTCCACCGTGTGAAGGATCTGGGTCCTGGTGAGATCGTTTTCCTGACAGCCGACAAGATGGAGGTGCTGCAGGAGCCGCTGAAGCGTGAGCAGATCTGTTCGTTCCTGTGGGTGTACTACGGATTCCCCGCTTCGGACTATAATGGCATCAACGTGGAGGCCGTGCGTGAGAGGAACGGTGAGATGATGGGACGGAAGGACACGATGGAGGTGGACTGCGTCTGTGGTGTGCCTGACTCGGGTGTCGGTATGGCTCTGGGTTATGCCGACGGTAAGGGTGTGCCCTATAAGCGTGCCGTCCTGAAATACACCCCGACATGGCCCCGTTCGTTTACCCCTGGTAATCAGGAGCGTCGTGCACTGGTGGCCAAGATGAAACTGATTCCGAACCCTGCCATCCTGAAAGACCAGCGCGTGGTGTTCTGCGATGACTCGATCGTCCGCGGCACGCAGCTGAAGGATAACGTGAGAACATTCTTCGAGTATGGAGCCAAGGAGGTGCACTGTCGTATCTCATGTCCGCCACTGGTATACGGTTGTCCGTTTATCGGCTTCACCTCGTCGAAGAGTGATATGGAGCTGATCACACGTCGTATCATCAAGGACTTTGAGGGTGACGACAAGAAGAATCTGGAGAAGTATGCCCAGACGGATTCGCCCGAATACAAGCGGATGGTGGACGAGATTGCCAAACGCTTGGGTCTGACTTCGCTGAAGTTTGCGAAGTTGGAGGATCTCGTTGAGGCTATCGGCATGCCGAAGTGTAAGCTCTGTACGCACTGTTTCGATGGCAGCAGCTACTGTCATGAGCGTGATGGGGAGGATGAGAGGCAGCTGAAGCTGGAGTTTTAGAATATAGTGGTTAGAGGTTAGGGGTTAGAGGTTAGTGGTTAGTGGTTAGAGAGGAGGAGGCCGTCGGATTGGCGGATGTATTCTTCTTGGAACAGATAATCGAGCGCGGCATTCAGTTCGTCGGTAGGCAACTGAATGTCGCGTAAATCTGTGATGGGGTGGGGCTTGCCGTCGTCGAGGAGGGCGAGGATCTTCTCCATCGCCTCATTGAAACGCGGTTCGGACACCATGCCCTCAGGACGATGGCTGAGACAGACGTCGCATTGGCGGCAGTCATGGTCGTTCTCCTCACCGAAGTAGCGGAGCAACTGGCGGCTTCGGCAGACGCTGTCGTCAGTGGCATAGTCAATCATGGCGTGGATGCGGTCGGCATATTGCGCCTTCCGCTCCTCGTAGATGACGGGCATGATCTGGATATGTTCCTTGTCCTCGCGCCGTTGGGTGTAACGGATATAGGGTGTCTTCTTCTGTGGGATGAAGTGGAGAATATGGCGCTGGCTGAGACTCTTGAGGATCATGTAGACCTGCTGGGACTGCAAGCCACACTGTTGGGCGATGAATGACTCGTCGATGTAGTTGTAGTCGGTGAAGAGTCCACCGTAGTTGCGCAACAGGGCGGTGATGACGCGCTCTTCGTTGTCGGTGTTGTGCTCCAGTCGGTAGAGTTCGTTGCGACTGACGGTGAACATGACGCGAGCCTGATTGTCCTGTTCCTCCGTGTATTCGATGTAGCCAGCACGGTTGAGAATCTTCAGGGCAGAGTCGACCTGGATGGGGAAGTGGTGGAAGGCATGACAGAACTTGTCGATGTTGAACTCGAAGGTGTGGTTATAGCCTGAGCCGACGCCAATCTGGTAGAAGAAGGCCAGATGCTCATAGACCTCACGGATGAAATCCTTCTCGGGGAAGGTGTCGGAGATACGTTTCTCGAGTTTACGGTGGTCGGCATCGTTATAGAGCAGTACGGCATAGGCTTTCTGTCCGTCGCGACCAGCACGGCCAGCCTCCTGGAAATAAGCCTCGACACTATCGGGACAGTCGACATGGATGACCACCCGGACATCGGGCTTGTCGATACCCATACCAAAGGCATTCGTAGCGACCATCACGCGGATCTTATCGTTTTGCCAGGCGAGCTGTCGCTCGTCTTTGGCAGCAGATTCTAGTCCGGCGTGATAGAAGGTGGCTGAGATGCCCGCCTCGTTGAGCAGTTCGGCAAACTCCTTGGTGCGACGGCGGCTACGAGTGTAGACGATGGCTGAGCCCTTGACGCTCTTGAGGATATGGATGAGTTGTTCGCGCTTATCAGTCGCGCGGCGAACGACGTAGGCGAGGTTCTGTCTTTCGAAGGACATCCGAAAGATGTTGAAAGGGGTTAGAGGTGAGGGGTTAGGGGTTAGGGGGGAGAGTTTATCTTGGATATCCTCGACCACTTGGGGGGTGGCGGTGGCGGTGAGGGCGAGGACGGGGGCATTGGGGAGGAGCTTCCGGATTTTAGCGATTTCCAAATAGGAGGGGCGAAAGTCGTAGCCCCACTGGGAGATGCAGTGAGCCTCGTCGACGGTGATGAAACTGACGTTCATGTGGCGGAGTTTCGCCTGGAAGAGGTCGGAGGAAAGTCGCTCGGGGGAGACGTAGAGAATCTTCACGGCACCGAAGATGCAGTTCTCGAGGGTGATGACAATCTCTTCGCGGGTGAGTCCCGAATAGATGGCTGCTGCGCGGATGCCACGGCGACGGAGGTTCTCGACCTGATCCTTCATCAGAGCGATGAGTGGCGTAATAACCACACAAGTGCCTTCCCTTGCAAGGGCAGGCACTTGGAATGTAATGGATTTGCCACCACCGGTAGGCATCAGTCCCAACGTGTCGTGACCGCTACCTATGGACTCGATAATCTCGCGCTGGATCCCGCGGAAATCATCATAGCCCCAGTATTGGCGAAGGATTTCTTTATATTTCACTCCTCGCTTGGTTGAATATCCTCGATCTGCAGTTGGACCTCACTGCGCTTGTAGATATTGTCCTCGATGGTGTAGACGATATCGAACGAGCGCTTCGACTTGATGTAGCGGGCAGAAGCACTCTGTCCGAAGGCGATGCCGTTGAGGACATTGCTCGACTTGGAGTCGACCAGTTCGAGTTTGATATGCTCCTGCTGGCGGCCCACCACCTTCGAGGTGCCGTAGTCGTAGACATTACGGGTGCAGAAGAGCGGTTTGGGATTATCAGGCCCGTGAGGTGCAAACTTCTTCAGGTCGTTATGCAGTTTCTTCGTGACATCCTTGAAATCGATGACCGCATTGATATCGAGGGTTGCCTCCGTCTGTTCGGGCAGGATATGTTCGGTGACATATTTCTGGAAACGGCGACGGAACTCAGGGATATTCTCAATCTTCAGGGAGAGGCCTACGGCATAGGTATGACCGCCGAAGTTCTCGAGCAGATCGCGACAGCTCTTGATGGCGTCGTAGAGATCGTAGCCAGCCACACTTCGGGCAGAGCCTGTGGCCAGACCGTTATGTTTGGTGAGCACCACCGTAGGACGGTAATAAAGTTCCGTCAGTCGTGAAGCCACGATGCCGATGACACCCTTCTTCCAGTTCTCGTCGTAGAGCACGATGCTGGCGTGGTGCTTCTGACTCTCGAGTTCGGCCACAATCTGGTTGGCCTCCTCAGTCATCTGCTTGTCGACATCCTTGCGCTGCTCGTTGTATTCGTTGATCAGATTCGCTTCAGCCAGGGCCTTGTTGAAATCGCGTTCTACCAGCAGGTCGACAGCTTCGGTACCGTTCTGCATACGTCCGGAGGCGTTGATACGCGGTCCGATCTTGAAGACGATATCGCTCATCGTGATCTCACGGCCAGTCAGTCCACAGATCTCAATAATGGACTTCAGTCCTACAGAGGGGTTGGCATTGAGCTGTTTCAGTCCGTGGAAGGCCAGGATGCGGTTCTCGCCCATGATGGGTACGATATCTGCGGCAATGCTGACTGCGCAGAAATCGAGTAGGGGAATGAGCTGGGAGAAGGGAATGCCGTTGTTCTTGGCAAATGCCTGCATGAACTTGAATCCCACGCCGCATCCACAGAGATGCTTGAAGGGGTAAGTAGAGTCCTCACGCTTCGGATTCAGAATGGCCACAGCATCGGGCAATTCATCGTCGGGCACGTGATGGTCACAGATGATGAAATCGATGCCCAGCGTCTTTGCATAGGCGATTTCATCGATTGCCTTAATGCCGCAATCCAGCACAATAATGAGTTTGATACCCTGTTCGGCTGCATAGTCCAATCCCTTCTTGCTGATACCATAACCCTCCTCATAACGGTCGGGAATATAGTATTCAATGTTGGAATAGAACTGCAGTAAGAACTTGTACACCAAAGCTACCGCCGTACATCCGTCGACATCATAGTCGCCATACACCATGATACGCTCTTTGCGTCCCATCGCATCGTTCAGCCTGTCGACTGCCACGTCCATGTCGTTCATCAGGAACGGGTCAATCAGTTCGTTTAGCATCGGGCGGAAGAAGCGCTTGGCCGCACTCTCCGTCTTGATACCGCGCTGAATGAGCAGGTCAGCGAGGATCGGGCTCATGCCGATCTTCTCTCCCAGCTCCTTAGCTGCCGTCTGTCGTTCTGATGTAGGTGGTTCGTAATTCCATTTGAAATGCATTTATATGTTATTTTTTATTCTTAATCGCTCCGGTGGCTATAAGGCCTATTAAGGCAATATAGCGCCCAAAGGTAAGCATAAAAAATGAAATAACGGCATAATCTGCTGAAAATTTAACAGATTATGCCGTTTTTTATCTAAAAAGGATGATATTTCTCCCTAAATTCCGAGTTTTTTGCGGATTTCTGCCGGGATAGCGTTCTTGTTGATGAGGAAGTCCATCGTGTTGGCAGCGATGAAGGTCTTGGTCATATACCAGGTGCCTTTGTAGTCGCCCGTCTCACCCCAAGAGTTCTTCACCATGTAGTACTCCTTGCCGTTCTGATCCTTGGCCACGCCATAGATGAGCATACCGTGATCATCGGTGAGTTCCCAGTTGTCGAAACGCTCCTGACGCAGTTCCTGAGTCGCGATAATCTCGGGAACGGTGCAACCCAGTGAGTCGATGATGTCGCGCTTCTTGGTGGTGGTCATCTTCAGCCACTTAGCCATGTCGCTACCCTGCAGACTCTGCTGCGTCTTCTTGCTGTCGACGGCGTAAGCCAGACCCTTGCGAGTGAAACCATCCTCAGAGACGTCACCGCCCCAGGCGATGGTGTAGCCGTTGTCGATGGCGTTGTCGATGACCTGCATCATCTCGTCCATCGGCAGGTTATAGCTCAACGGGAAGCGCCAGTTGTCCTGAACCTCCACAGCGAAGGCTGAGTAGAAAGGATGGTGGGTGTAACTGGTGATGCTCACGTAGTCGTTGAGGTCGATGCCGAGGCTGGCCATAAAGCTCTTCGGGGTGTACTCCTTGCCCTCGAAGGTGAACTTTTCAGGGCACTTGCCGAGATAAGCGTCGAGGATGCCCTGCATACCAGTCTTCCAGGCGTTGCTGATCTTCTTGGCATCGCTCTTGGCGATAGCTGCCACATAAGGCTCGAGTACGTGGAAGAACTCGTTGAAGTTGTTCAGTGAGTCACCGTAGAGAGAGCCTGGGAAGGGCATGATGCCCTGTGGGATGATGCCGTGGGTCTTCATCGTCTGAAGCACGTCCTCAGACGAGCCGCCCTGTGCGAACTGGCAGTCACCATGATAGCGAACCACCTGGATGGCGCGCTCCATGTAGGTCTTGTTGGCTACGAAGCTCTCGTCGAGGTCGTAGGTCTTACCCGTGGCCTTCAGGATCTCAGCCTCGAAGAACGAGAGGGTGGAGTAGTCCCAGCAGGTACCCGAGCGGTTCTGGTCCTTCACGCTGGTGATAGGGTTCTCTTTGATGGTGGTAAAGACGGGTTTGTTGGCGTCTTTGGCGGGTGCCTTTTTCTTGGCAGCCGATGCACTGAGGGCGATTGTCGCCATCAATGCGAAAGTTAGAATTTTTTTCATCATTTTATTAATTATTGTGGTTGTTTTCTAGTTGGGCTAGTCGGACTAGTCGTGCTAGTTGTTCTAGTTGGTGGCCATGAAGGCTTCGAGATCCTGGGGGTGGTAGGGGATGCGCTTGGTGCCCAGGAAGCGGCAGCCATCAGCGGTGATGAGGAGATCGTCCTCGATGCGGATGCCACCGAAGTCCTTGTAGGTCTCGATCTTGTCGAAGTTGAGGAACTCCTTGCAATGTCCGCTGGCCTTCCAGTCGTCGATAAGGGCAGGGATAAAGTAGATACCAGGTTCGTCGGTCATGACGAAACCCTCCTGCAGACGGCGACCCATGCGCAGACAGTTCGTACCGAACTGCTCCAGATTCGGACGAGTCTCCTCGTCGAAACCCACATAGATCTGACCCAGTCCCTCCATATCGTGTACGTCCATTCCCATCATGTGTCCCAGTCCGTGAGGCAGGAACATGGCGTGGGCGCCAGCAGTTACGGCCGCATCGACATCACCCTTCATCAGTCCCAGTTCCTTCAGTCGCTCCGTCATCAGTCGGCAGACGGCAAAGTGGACATCCATATATTTCACACCCGGTTTGGCCACTTCGAGTACGTAGTCGTGACAGGCCTCTACGATGCTGTAGAGCTCCAGCTGACGCTGGTTGAACTTGCCATTGACAGGCATCGTGCGGGTGTGGTCGGAGCAGTAGTCACCCAGTTCGCAGCCAGCATCACAGATCACCAGTCGTCCGTCTTCCAACTTGGCGTTAGAGGGGCTGCCGTGCATAATCTCACCATGCTGGGAGAAGATGGTGGGGAAGCCGTTGCCTTGTGACAGACTACGCGCAATACCATCCACCTGTCCGGCAACGAATCGTTCTGTGACACCCGGTTTGATCAACAGTTGGGCGGTGGTATGCATCACATAACCCACATCGCAGGCTGCATCGATATAAGCGATTTCCTCTGCACTCTTTGTTGAGCGCATTTTTACAACTGCCTGGATCAGAGTGAGTGACGCCTTCTCCTTTTGTTGGGACGGATGGATGCCCAACAGGTCCATGATCAGGATCTGAATGTCGTGGCGGTAGGGTGGGAGGAAGTGAATGTTCCTAGTGGTTAGGGGTGAGAGGTGAGAGGTTAGAGCTTTGATGGGGGCGGTCTTGGAGACGCCTACCTCGGCGGCGAGGTCGGCTACCGAGGGGGTATAGCCCATCCAGACGATATCCTCTACGTCGATGTCGTCGCCGAAGAGCCACTCCTCGTCGTTGTCGATGTCGATCACGCCCACGAGTCCGTCGCGATGCTGTCCGAAGTAATACAGGAACGACGAGTCCTGTCGCATCGGGGCATACGAGTTGGCGGGGTAGTTGGCTGGTGCCTCGTTGTTTCCGAACAAGATGATAACGCCTTGGCCTACGAGTTTCTTGAGTTCGGCACGGCGTGCGATATAAGTTTCTTTACTAAACATTTGTCAAATATCTATTGTTAATTGTCAATTTGTTGGCAAAGATACAACTTATTTATTAAATAGCATTACCTTACTGTTATTTTTTTGCATTATTTATGCAGGAGGGTAGAATCGAAGATAGGTTGCATCGGAAAAACTCAAATATTATTTGGTTTTTCGCAAGAATTAGAGTACCTTTGCAGCCAAATTTGAAATAAATAAATAATATAATGGGAAAAGTAATTTTGACGGGGGACCGTCCTACAGGAAAACTCCATCTGGGCCACTATGTTGGCTCGCTACGTCGTCGTGTGCAGTTACAGAATGCGGGTGACTATGACCGTATGTTCGTGTTTATGGCCGATGTGCAGGCTCTCACGGATAATGCCGATAATCCAGAAAAGATCCGCCAGAATATCATAGAGGTGGCGCTCGACTATCTCGCTGCAGGACTGGATCCTGAGAAGTGCGTGCTCTTTATCCAGAGTCAGATTCCTGAACTCGCTGAGTTGACGACTTATCTGATGAACCTTGTGTCCGTCAGTCGTGTACAGCGCAATCCGACAGTGAAGACGGAGGTGAAGATGCGTGGTTTCGAGGGTGAGAGTATCCCTCTTGGCTTCTTCTGCTATCCTGTGTCGCAGGCTGCGGATATCACGCTGTTCAAGGCCACGACCGTTCCTGCCGGTGAGGATCAGGAGCCGATGTTGGAAGTGACCCGTGAGTTGGTGCGCCGTTTTAATCAAATCTATGCGCCTGTGCTGGTAGAGCCCAATATTCTGTTGCCAGAGAACCTGACAGCCCGTCGTCTGCCAGGTACTGATGGTAAGGAAAAGATGTCGAAGTCGCTGGGTAACTGTATCTACCTCTCTGACTCTGCTGATGATGTATGGCAGAAGGTGCGTTCGATGTACACCGACCCAGAGCATGTGAACCTGAATGATCCTGGTCATGTGGAGGGTAATGCTGTGTTTACCTATCTCGACGCCTTCTCAACGGATGAGGATTTTGCAACGTTCTGGCCTGAGTATCAGAACCTTGAAGAGTTGAAAGACCATTATCGTCGTGGTGGTCTGGGCGATATGAAGTGCAAGAAGTTCCTGAACCAGGTACTGAACCAGTTCCTGGAGCCGATGCGCGTACGTCGTGCTGAGTTTGAGAAGGACATTCCCGAGATTTACAATATGTTGAAGAAGGGAACGGAACAGGCCCGTGAGGTCGGTGCCCAGACGATGGACGAGGTGCGTAAGGCCATGCGGATTGATTATTTTAACGATGCTGAACTCATCCGTCAGCAGGCTGAACGGTTTGGAAATAAATAGTGGATAGGGGTTAGTGGTTAGGGGTTAGAGATTACCTATTCC
Source organism: Prevotella sp. (assembly GCA_017443345.1). GTDB lineage: Bacteria > Bacteroidota > Bacteroidia > Bacteroidales > Bacteroidaceae > Prevotella. The sequence continues at coordinate 6,509 of JAFSNR010000171.1, read as the reverse complement.
GCTTCCTTATTTCCGGAATAATTACTGGGTTTACTAGCTATTCTCTAACCCCTAGCCCCTAACCACTCACCTCTATAACTTTATTTATCAGAAAGTAGGTCAGGACGGAGGCGGCGGGTGCGCTCCATGGCCTGTTCAAACTCCCACTCACGGATTTTGGCCTCATTGCCGCTGAGAAGGATGTCGGGCACCTTCCAACCTTTGTAGTCAGCAGGACGGGTGTAGATGGGGGCGGCGAGGATATCATCCTGGAAACAGTCAGAGAGGGCAGACTGCTCATCGCCGATGACGCCTGGTACCACTCGGACAATGGCATCGGCAATCATCGCAGCCACGAGTTCGCCACCCGTCAGCACGAAATCACCGATGGAGATCTCGCGAGTGATGAGATGATCGCGGATACGTTGGTCAATCCCTTTATAATGGCCTGCGAGGATGATGAGGTTGCCCTTCAGAGAGAGTTCGTTGGCGATATGTTGGTCGAAGCGTTCACCATCGGGTGAGGTGAAGATCACTTCGTCGTAGTCGCGTTCAGCCTTGAGAGCCGTGATACAGCGGTCGATGGGTTCGCACTGCATGACCATTCCAGCGGAACCACCGTAGGGGTAATCGTCTACGCGTCGCCATTTGTCGAGCGTGTAGTCGCGCAGATTGTGCAGACAGATCTCTGCCAGTCCTTTCTTCTCGGCCCTTGCGAGGATGGACTCATGGACGAATCCTTCCAGCATTTCGGGTAATACGGTGATGATATCGATTCTCATTTTTTTAGGGGTTAGGGGTTAGAGGTGAGGGGTTAGAGGTGGTAGAAACGGCGGATGGCATTGATGCATGCTTCGCCTTTGCGGCGGCCGATGTTGTAGACGGTCTGCATCTGTTCCGGGTCGTGAGAGACATGTCCGATGGGCAGTTTCTCATCAGGACGGATGACCAGACAGCGGCCTTCGCGTTCTGCCTGACGGACAAATTCGAGTTGGTGGTTGTACATCAGGTGGCGCTTGTCCATGGCCTCAATCATCTGAGGATATTTTCTGAGGCCTATCCTCATCAGAGGCATCAGACGGTTATGTTCCTTGACGTAGCCATCGGGTTGTGTGAGGATGACGATGTTTCGGTCATAGCCAATCCTCTCAAAATATTCGAGAGGGATGGAGTCAGCCACGCCCCCGTCGAGCACCTTCCTGCCTTCGAGCTCTACCACCTTAGAGGCCACTGGCATCGAGGCAGAGGCCCGGATCCAGTCGTAGGTGACGGGTTCGCATTTCATCAGTTCCTTATAGACAGGCTTTCCCGTCATGACATCGGTACAGACAACCACGAACTGCATCGGATTTTCGTCGAAGGCCTTGTCATCGAAGATGTCGAGTTGTGTCGGCATCGTATGATAGCCGAACTCCGCATTATAGAGATCGCCCGTCTTCAGCCATGACTGCCAACTGCAGAATCTCTTATCGCGCGCGAACCTTTTATTATATCTGATGGCTCTTCCAGGTTGTCTCGACTTATAATTACAACCGAAAGCCGCTCCGGCAGAGACACCGATCAGGCCATCGGGCTCGACACCAGCCTCCATCATCACGTCGATGATGCCGCAAGTAAAGAGTCCGCGCATGGCACCGCCTTCGAGTACAAGTCCTTTCTTCATGGCTGCAAAGTTACTATTTTTTTCAGACATAAGACCATAAGGACCAAAGAATAAAGACATATTAACAGAATAACAATTCTTAAATTCATATTTTCTTTGTAACTTTGCAGCCGAAATAAGAGAATTGCAATTATGACGAACGATGAGTTGATGTCGAAGACCATTAGTAGCCTGCGGTTTCCACTGACGGTGATGGTGGTGATGGGACATTTCAATTTTGTAAATAATGACAGGGGCTTCGGCATCCATGGTGTCATGTATGGTCAGCACATGCCTGACTTTCTGAAATTCTTGATCAATTATCCGGGTATGACGTTGGTTACCATGGGTGTTCCTTTGTTCTTTATGATTGCCGGTTACCTGTTCTTCTTTGGAAAGACGTTTAACTTCGAGGTCTACAAGAAGAAGTTGAAGAACCGTTTCCACTCGTTGTTTGTTCCCTACGTCATGTGGAACACCATCGCTATTCTGTTGATAGCCATCAGGTTTCTGCCAGTGTTCTCTTCGCTTGTACCGGGTATGGATCAAGTGAAAGTGAATCTCACGCTTTCGGGTTTCCTTCATACCTATTATGACAATTTCCATAACGAGGGACTGTTTATCTACCCCTATGAGACACTTAAGACCACGACCATGCCAATAGATGCTCCCTTGTGGTTTGTGCGCGACCTCATGTTTGCCGTTCTCATTTCTCCTGTTCTTTATTGGCTCATCAAGAAGCTGAAGTTTTGGGCTATAGTATTATGGGCTATTCTGGCTTATGTGATTTCACCCATGGTAGCCCCTAACGGAACCAGTTTCGGTATGTTTCTCGATGCACCTTTCTTCTTCTCATGGGGAGCCTATTATAGTATTAACAAGCAGAACTTGATTGTTGAGATGCGGAAGTTAAAGTGGGTACCCTATATCTATCTTCCCATGTCTTTCCTAGATACATACCTCTATAATAATAACATGTTTGTCCACTATGCATCAGTTCCGCTCGGTGCCATTACGGCTATTATCTTCATGTCTTATCTGTTAGAAAAAGGCGTTGTGAAAGAGAATAAACTGTTGTCGGAGAGTAGTTTCTTTGTGTTCTGTATGCATATGACGATTATGTGGGAAATGGGTAAATTTATATTTGTGATGCTTCATCTTGAAGATGAACCTATCACGCTGTTCCTATTCTTCTTCGGTATTGTGACCTTGACTATTCTGGTATGTCTGGCTACGTATGTCATTTTGAACAGATACGCTCCGAAGGTCTGTCGTCTTTTAACTGGTGGAAGGTGAAGAGGATTGGGATTATATGTAGTCTGCTGTTGGCGGTGGTGAGTGTTTGGGGACAGACGTTCACCGATACGAAGTGTGTGTCGCTAATGGATGTGCCGTTGGAAGGTCCAGACTCTGTTTTCGTACCGGCCTTTGAGTCCGTCGGATTCACCCGAATTACGCCTGAAGATCCAGAACCTGACACCTATTATTTCACAGGAGACTTCTATGGCATCAAGTCTAGGATGTCCGTCACGGTAGATGGAGAGACCCGATTGTTGTCGGAAGTGATGGTGACCTGTGGTCCTTATCACACCCGGGCGATGTACGACAAGAATCAGAAGTACCTGCTCACGAGACTCCAGCGTGAGTGGGGCAATTTCAAGGCCAAAGGCGATGGCTCGCTCTATCTGTTGAACGACTATGGCTATATCCAGCAGTCTCAGATACTTCATGAGAACGGTTCACATTCCATTCGTTATTATTACCTGAATTCGGCTCCTTATTATAAAGATGTGGCGAATTTGGGCATGAAAGGTTTTGTGCAGGAGGTCATTACGGATAACCCCGTGGCGGAAAACAACATCGAGCATTTCGACCAACAAGGTAAGCTCGAAGGTCAGGATCTCATAGACCGTGTGTACAATCAGGCAGGCTATCTGGTGCGTGCTGCTATGTTGGAAAAGACCGGCGAAAAGAGTCTGTTGACCTATGAGTATGACCAGGAGAATAACCTGAGACGTCGTACGCTGGTGAATATGGCCTCTGGGATTAAGTCGGTGAATGAGTACAAGTACAACAGTGACAATGAGATTTCCCAGCAGAGTCAGAAGGTGTTCAACAAGGAGAACGAGTGTGTGCTGTCAATCACGATGAAGAATAACTATGAGGAACATGATGATAATGGTAACTGGACGAAAAACACGCTGAGCCTTACTTATTGGGAGAAGGATCAGCGTGCTCAGATGGCTACCGTTCATCAGACGCGGACTATCAGTTATTGGGATGAGGACTAGGGGGGCTAGTTGTACTAGTAGTTCTAGTTATTCTAGTAGTTCTAGGAATTCGGACTCGGATAGGATTTTGATGCCGAGTTTTTCGGCTTTCTGGAGTTTCGAGGGACCCATGTTTTCGCCTGCGAGGATGAAGGACGTCTTGCTGCTGATGCTGCCTACGTTTTTTCCGCCATTCTGTTCGATAATGGCTTTATACTCATCACGGCTGTGATGGGAGAAGACGCCACTGATGACGATGCTCTGGCCCTCAAGTTTAGTGGTTAGGGGTGAGAGGTTAGAGGTTAGTTCCATCTGGAGGCCGTAGTTGCGCAGACGCTCTATGATACGCAGATTATCCTCATTGTGGAAGTAGGTGATGATGCTCTTGGCCATCACCTCGCCGATGCCTTCAATCTCCTGTAGTTCCTCGAGACCGGCGTTCATCAGAGCGTCGATGTTCTTGAAATGACGGGCCAGCAACTTTGCCGATGTCTCGCCGACGAAGCGGATGCCGAGGGCAAAGACGACACGTTCGAAGGGCACCTCCTTGGAAGCTGCGATACCGTTGACGATACGTTGTGCCGATTTCGTACGTGAGCCGTCGCCGTTGATCTGTTGTACGTCGATATCATAGAGGTCGGCGATATTATGGATCAATCCCTGACGGTAGTAGTCATCGATGGTTTCGGGACCAAGGGAGTCGATGTTCATGGCCTTGCGGGCAATGAAGTGTTCGATACGCCCTTTGATCTGTGGGGGACAACCCGTATCGTTCGGACAATACCAGGCTGCCTCTCCCTCATATCTGACGAGCGGTGTGCCACATTCCGGACAGCGGCGGATGAACTGTACAGGCATCGCGATGATCGGGCGTTGGTCGATATCGACCCCCACGATCTTCGGTATAATCTCTCCGCCTTTCTCTACGTAGACATAATCGCCGATGTGGAGGTCGAAGCTCTTGATGAAGTCCTCGTTGTTCAGGGTGGCACGTTTGACGGTTGTGCCAGCCAGTTGAACAGGATCCATGTTGGCCACAGGGGTGATGGCACCCGTGCGCCCCACCTGATAGGTTACCTCATTCAACCGTGTACATACACGTTCGGCCTTGAACTTATAGGCGATGGCCCAACGCGGGCTCTTCGCTGTGAATCCAAGAGAACGCTGTTGCCTCAGGGAGTTCACTTTCAGGACGATACCATCGGTAGCCACGGGCAGGTTCTTACGTTCCGTATCCCAGTAGTTGATGTAGTCATATATCTCTTGAAGGGTCTTCACCTTCTTCATGCCCTCGGAGATTTTGAAGCCCCAGTTACGAGCCACCTCCAAATTCTCAAAGTGTCCTTCGGCTGGCAGTTCCTCGCCTAGTAAATAATAAAGGTACGCGTCGAGTTGCCTTGACGCCACGAGACTCGACTTCTGACTCTTCAATGTGCCACTGGCAGCGTTGCGTGGATTGGCAAAGAGTGGCTCTTCTGCTTCTTCACGTTCCTTGTTCAGTTTCTCGAACACCGCCCAGGGCATGAGAATTTCGCCACGTATTTCAAACTCATGCGGGTAGGAGGGAGCAGCAAAGAGATCATCGCTTGGGGGTGGAGTCAGGACCAAGGGAATCGAGCGGATGGTCTTGACATTGGCCGTCACATCGTCACCATGAACACCGTCGCCACGGGTAACGGCCTGTGTCAACTTGCCGTCAACGTATGTCAGTGAGATCGAAAGACCGTCGTACTTCATCTCGCAGCAGACTTCAAAGTCTTCGCCAGCCAGACCCTTACGGACACTCTCGTACCAGTCGGCCACATCCTGTTCGTTATAGGTGTTAGCCAATGAGAGCATAGGGTATTTATGAGCCACCTGTTGGAACTCCTCATTCAGATCGCTGCCCACACGCTGGGTAGGAGAGTTGGGGTCGGCCATCTCAGGGTGGCGAGCCTCCAGATCCTGTAGCTCGTGCATCATGAAGTCAAACTCCTGGTCACCGATTGTCGGCTGATTGAGTACATAGTAACGGTAGTTATGTTCATGCAATTCCCTGCGTAACTGCTCTATTCGTAAGATCTCATCCATAGCTTGTATTGATTTTTGCTGCAAAGATACACAAAAAAAGTGAAAAGCCATTCACTTTTCACTTTTCGCATTTCACTTTTCACTTCTTTTACCAGTGTCCGCCTCCAGGACCATTGCCGGAAAAGTTGCCTCCACTGCCCATGCCGCCCATGCCACCCATGGATCCGTTGATACTGGTGCTGGCCGTTACGTCGACCGACTGACTTCCGCTGCCAATGGTGCAGCCAGTGGTGAGGTTATAGAAGGAAGTGCCACCAGTAACATCACAACCCGAGCGCAATGTGTAGCTGCTGCCACTCTTGAAAGAGGGCGATGAGATCATCAGTGCCGTTCCAGTGTTGCTGCCAGGAGTGGTGTAGGCGAGGATGGCCTTTGATCCGTCGAGTACGCCTATCGTTGTTCCCATCTCCTGACTTCGTCGATGCGTCACCCTAATCACCTTTTGTGGTATCCATTTCGAACAATTGCTTGATGGCTTTCTGTTCTTCCGTGAGAAACAGCGTTCGCTTTGACACCCCACGCACTCCATCTGTCCTGACATCGATGGT
>JAFSNR010000170.1 GCA_017443345.1 Prevotella sp. | reverse complement strand
TGCTCAGCTGGATGATCAACCCCGCAGACCCACGCGACTTGACAGTCGAGTTCCAGAACACGAAGGACGGTTCAGCCATGAAGACCCTGAAGGGTACAGGTTGCTACTGCGTACACTATAAGGAGTACTGGGCAGACGGCGAAGAGCACTATGAGGACATTCTCCTCAGCTGCCAGAAGCTCGAGAACGGCCCCGTCGCTTACGAGAATCCTTGGAAATAATGCGAAGCACAAAGTAATCGATATAAAGAATCCGGAAGTACATGCTTCCGGATTCTTTTTTTATTTACACGGCTTTTTCATCCGTCTACCAATCTATTCCTTATGGTTTTCCACATCAGATTTCAATGAGTTTGCCGTTCTTCTTGGCCTCATCGATCCACTTGGGAACGATCTCATCGAGGAACTTCTGCTTCTTCTCGTTCAGCTTCTCCATATCGAGTCCGATGGCCTGCTGAGCCTTTGCCTTCGTCGAGTAGTCGGGCACAGGAATCTCGCCAGTATGCCCGTACTTAGCAGCTACGCGAGCAATGAGAATGCGGGCCTCCTTGGCATAGTCGATAGAGGCAGCCAACAGACGGATCACCTCCTGAGGAGCGTGGAACGTAGCACCGTGTGAAGCAATCGAGTAGTCCCAACGCCACTGGCTCTTGCGTAGCAGGTCGTGGATAGGCTTCAACTCGGCATCGGTAGCACCCTTCTCGATGATGAACTTGGTCTCGAAGTGGGCGCGTGCCAGTTCCTTCTCAGCACGGTTGCGAATCTCCGTACACTTGTCCTGACGCTCATAGACGTTCTGGCGCAGGGTCTCGGCATCCTGACGGTGACAGGTCTGGCAGGTGCGCTCAATCTTGGCCAGAGGCGACATAATCTGGTGATCTGAGAACTTTACGCCACCCTCCTGCATATAAGGCATGTGGCAGTCGGCACAGCTGACGCCACGCTGACCGTGGATACCCTGCTTCGACATCTCGTAGCCTGGGTGCTGAGCCTTCAGGATTGGGGTCTTCGAAACAGCATGGATATAGTCGTAGAAGCCGATGCTATCGTAGTACTCCTCAGCAGCCTCGAGGGTCAGACCCTTGTCGTGTGGGAACATCAGGTAGTTAGCCTTGCCAGGATTGTTGGCATCGTCGGGCTTGATGAAGTAGTACTCCACGTGGCACTGTGCACATACCAGCGAGCGCATCTCCTGATGGGTCTGCTTCTTCACGTCGAGACCTCTGCGGGCGAATGCCTCATACAGGGCAGGACGAGCAGGACGCAGGTCCATCGTCGTAGCATCGTGACAGTCAGAGCAACCGATGGTGTTCATCTCCTCGGCACCCAGCTCGCTCCATTTCTTGGCATAGAAGTTGGCGGGATCGAAGACAGACTTCGAGTCGCTCAACTCACGCATCATGCGAGGAACATCAGGACCCTTACATGTCCAACAGGTAGCTGGCTGCATATCGCCGTCGCCATCGATGCCTGGATTACCCGTACGCAGAATCTTGCGCATATCCTCCAGAGCATGCTTGTGACCACGAGGGGTGTTGTAGTGGCGAGAGAAGGCATAGCCTGCCCACAAAACCACCATTTCAGGACGCTGCTCGAGCACGTCAACCTCCTCAGAGCCGTTGTACTTCGACTCGAACGAGGTGTCCTCGGTCTTTGCCCATGTCTCATACTCACGTGGATAGTCGGCCTTGAACTTCTCATTCTGGGCCACGATACTGTCTTCAAACACAGTGCGCTTGTTGTTGAACACACTTGCTACTTCGGCACGGCGCTCCATCAACGACGAAACGAGCAGCCCCAGCACGAAGACCACTGCCATTGAGCCTATAAACAGTACCCAACCTTGCCATTTCTTTAATGTCTTTGCCATATCTATTTTTCTTAATTCTTAACTCTTAATTCATCATCTCCTGCAGCCAATCAGGAACGGGTGATGGCGGCAATGGGGTTACAAACTCCGCATTCGGCGTGGCCATCAGCGAGTTCATGCCACTGTGGGGCACGTTGCGATGACAGTCCCAGCACACCTTGCCTCCCTGGGCCTGCTGCTGCATGTAGCCCATACGTCCCGTCTTTACAAACTCCTGATTCAGTTGGGTGTGACAGCGTATGCAGTTGTCCATAACCACCTGTCCTGTCAGCGCCTCGGCCATCGGGGCCTGTCGCTCGGCGTGGGTCACAAAATAGGCCGTGTGCTTCAATCCGTCCATCGCCTTGAAACCATATTTCAGAGCTAGGTTCTGGTGGGGCACATGGCAGTCGTTACACGTGGCGTCTCTTCCGTGTGAGGAATGGCTCCACGTGGCATAATAAGGCGTCATGATGTGGCAGTTGACGCAGGCAGCAGGATCGTCACCTATAAAATACGTATGTGCGCGAAGCAGATACATAAACAATCCGCCAAGACCACATACAACGCCAGCCACAACTAGCAGGCCTATCTTTTGACGATAGGAGAACCAATCTTTAAAGGATAGTAGTTTGCGTAGGTCCATAAATACAATTTTGCGGCAAATATAATCATTTATGTTTATGAGGATATAGCCTGGTAACATTTGTGACTCAGACCCTATAATTCTTGTTAATTTTTGGATTTATTCACACTTTTTCCTTATCTTTGCTGTCAATATGGATATCGACACCTTACAAGGGCTAAAAAAAAGCCCACTATTTAAAGATGTTGACGAATCGGAGATTATCGACCTGATGCACACGATTCGTTATCGGGTCATTCATTATCGCAAAGGCGATATTCATGCCTATGCGGGCTCAGTGTGCCAATATGCAGACATCATCATCGGCGGTGAGCTGGTGGCATATATTACAGGACCATCTGGTCGTATCATTCGGATGGCTGCCCATCAAACTGGCAAGTTGCTGGCTCCCGCTTTCCTTTTTGCTACGGACAACCATTACCCCGTGACCGTCGAGGCAACTGTAGATACTACCGTCTTACGTATGACATCTGACGATCTTCAAACAATTCTCCACAGTAACCAAAGACTGATGATGAACTATATAAAGTTACTTTCAAACATCGTCGCTCAGTTAACAAATAAAATTCGCATGCTTTCCATGAGTGTACGCGAGAAATTATGCCTTTACCTGTTGGAGCAGAGCAAACTTCAACAGACTAGACAGATTGTTCTCCCCTTGTCACGCCAGGAATTGGCCGACCATTTCGGCATTCAAAAATATTCGCTGTTGCGATGTCTGAACGAGTTAAAACAGGAAGGTATCATCCGCGTGGAAGGACGCCACATTCATATTGTATCTTTGCATCAGATAGGAATACCGGCTTAGTACTCGATGACGCTGGTGCCATCTGCACGGAACACCTCGAAGGCATAACGGGCATTCACGTTCTTCAGAATCACGGGATAGCTCTGGTCTGGCTGCATATCAGGCAGGACGATGGTTTGCATGTTACCCTCTTTATTGGCATATCTCAGCTCATAGCCGCGAAGGGTGTACGAGGGTATGCTGTTCTTCACCTGGAGCACGATTCGCGCATCAGTTTCCGTGACATCGACATTATATTGTTCAGCCAGTGAACCGTCTTTCTTCTTGGCATTGGCGGGTTTTACTTCAGTGATATCAATAGGATTCATCAATTGACGGAGCACATAGTAAGAGGCCTTTGGCGTGAGGTCTGTTTTCGTGACGCCATGACGACGGATGCGCCACTTGCCAAATCCCTCTTCTCCCATCTGCGTACGATAGTCCTGTAAACAGAAATAGACATAACCACAGACGAAGTCAGCCTTTTGCCATTCCTTGATATGATAACACATATCCTCCACGCGACGGGCATCGCCACCCGTGAAGGCTGGTTCACAAAGTCCTGCCTCGCTGATGAGGAGCGGACGACCTGCTAGGGCTGAATCCAGACGGGCGAGAGTACCAGGCAAAAGTGTCTGGTCTGGCCCATGCCAGCTACCCAGATAGTCGTTCCAAGTTGGGAGGTCGAGCACGCATGAAGGATCTTTGTCAAGAAGTGTATTGGTGTGATTGGCCACCACATCGACGATGCGGGTGGGATCAATCCCTCGCACATACTCGCCTAACTGTCGGATTTCCTCATGATTGCCACGAACCTCGTTGGAGATACCCCAGCCCCAGATACAGGGATGATTATAATGCGCTTCGATCATCTCTGCGAGAGCCTCCTTTGCCATCTGACGCAGTTCTGGTGTCAATTCATTGGCAGGCTGCTGCCACCAGGAGAGTTCTTCCTGAGCCAGCATACCCATCTCGTCCATATCGTCGAGCATCCGATCGCCCTGCACCCAATGGAAACGGGTGATGACGGTGTTCAGATGTTTCATCATCCTGACGGTCTTGTCAATATATGATGCAGGCTCAGCAGCACCATAGAGAGGATTGCTGAACTGCATGGTCTCAATGCCAGGCAATCGCATAGGTTCACCATTCAGCACGAACCGCTTCCCCTCAATCTTAAACTCTCGAAAGCCAAAATGATCCTGCATCTCGTCGCTACCAGGAATCACAAACTTAAAATCGTAAAGGTTGGGGCTGTCAAAATGCCAAAGAAGCACTTTCTTCAGGTCGACAGTCGTAGAGAAATCGCTCACCGCTTTCTTTTTAGAGAGGGCGACGGCCTCATCATAGACCTTCTCGCCTGTCTTCCGATTGGTAATCGTCAGTTGTCCTTTCAAGCTGTTGATTCGCTCATCCCAAAGGCGGATATCGAAACGGGCCTTGCCTGTGGAATCGGCAAGATTCACTTGTGGCGTTACGTGTACATATCTTATAGACTGTGGGCCACTGACATGGAGGCGCACGCTGCGATAGATACCACCATCGTTGCACCAATCGAAGTGGCGCTTATAGGGTAGTGCTTTGTCAGTATAAACGTTTGAGCAGCGCACTTCAAGCGTATTCTCTTTGCTGAAATCAAGCGTCTTTGTAATGTCGAATGAGAAAGGCGTATAGCCCTTATTCAGATGCTCGCCCACCTTCTGACCATTCACCAGCACGACAGCATCATGATAGACTGCATCGAAATGAAGTCTGACAGTCCTGCCCTTCATATCTCTGGTAATTGGCAGCGTGCGCTGATAGACGGCCTCACCTGCATAATCCTCCAGTCCCTCCATTATATTATAGGTATGGGGGACCGTTACCTGATATGACTTTCCGTCAATAGTCAGTTTCCACTCACCATCGAGCGACACGCTTTGCTGCGCCACCATTGGCAGCACTAATCCCATGGCCATAGCCAAAAGCACATTTCTTGTTTTCATTATATAATCGTTTTTAGCATTTCGCCTGCAAAGATACAAAGAATCCTGCTTTCCTCAAATAGAAAAGAAGAAAAAAAACATGTACAATCTTACGGTGCCATACTTGATTTTACCCCCTTTTGCGACAGATTTTTGGCCCATGAGCCGAGTTTGTCGCAATATCGTTTTCGTGTCGCTACAACTCGAGATAAATTTGAAGAAAAAACTTGGAATGAGCCGAAAATCGTCTTACCTTTGCACCAACAAAAATAAAAAATAGTATTAACAATTAAAAATTAAGAAAGGAAAAGAATTATGGCAAAGACTCCAGTTTTGATGAAGGTAGCAGATTACAAGGATCGTGAAGTACTCCAGGTATCCTACGAGTTTGATCAGGAAACTGATCGTGAGGGACAGATGACAGGTATTCCCCGTTTCCAGATGCTCCGCGTTCGTGTAAAGGCTCTTAACGACGGTACCCCTGAGCTGATGGCTTGGATGTGCGACCGCTTCCTGAAGATGGACGGC
>JAFSNR010000026.1 GCA_017443345.1 Prevotella sp. | reverse complement strand
CAAGGTGGACATACGCAAGGCACTGGAGGACTTCATGCACTTCATCCCCGACCGATGCCGCACGGAGAATCCTGTGGTACATATCTCCCTCAATCCACATCCTGACGACAAACTGACGGACACGGATATGGAGAATATCGCCCGTGAGTATATGGAGAAGATTGGTTTTGGCGGACAGCCCTACATGGTCTATAAGCATGAGGACATCGACCGCCACCACATGCACATCGTCACCATCCGAGTTAAGGAGGACGGCAAGGCTATCAGTTCCAGCAACAACTTCTATCAGAGCAAGAGGGCTACAAGGGAACTGGAAAAGAAGTACAACTTGCATACAGCAGAACGGGGACAGGCTATTTCTGAAATTCCTCTCCGAAAGGTGAATGCCAGTGAAGGTGACGTGAAGAAGCAGATAGCAAACACGGTCAAGGCGGTTGTACGTGGCTACCACTATCAGACATTGGGAGAACTGCGTGCCGTATTATCCTTATATAATATAGATGTAGAGGAAACAAGGGGTGTTGCCCGTAACCGTGAGTATCACGGACTGGTCTATTCCGCCACTGATGACAATGGCAAAAAGGTGGGCAATCCGTTCAAGGCTTCTAAGATTGGGCCATCTGTAGGCTACGAGGCAGTTCAGAAGCGTTTTGCATGGTCGAAGAAACAGATTGCAGACAAGGGCATAGCCGCTTCACTGAAAGAAAAGATAATGCCCATACTGGCGGCAAGTGCCAACGATAAGGACTTCAAGGCTCGTATCGGGCAGCAGGGCATGGACGTCGTTTTCCGCTACACGGAAACGGGACGCATCTATGGAGCAACCTTCATCGACCACGACAGCCGCAGTGTACTGAATGGTTCGAGGATGTGCAAGGAACTGTCTGCCAATGCTCTGGAACAGTTCTTCAACAGTCCTCACGACCACACACAGACGCAGCAGGGACAGACCGCAGGGCAAACATCTGGAGGCAGTCCGTTCTCTGGTGCCGACCAGTGGCAGAGTCAGCCCGCACCATTCTCTGACTACGACCACTCTCATTCCGACTTCGACGGCTTCGGCTTGTTCACTACCGACAACCCAGCGGTTGACCCTGCCGAAGAAGAGTTCAGGAGGAGGATGCAGAGAAAGAAGAAAAAGCGTCGTGGCCCGAAACTCTAAACAGCATTCAAATGACATTCAATCATCATTTAATCAAAACAGAAATATGCAACAAGAAGACGATTTGAGGGCACTGGCGAAAATCATGGATTTTCTCCGTGCCGTGAGCATCATCCTTGTGGTGATGAACGTGTATTGGTATTGCTATGCTACCATCGAGGGGCATGGCATCAACATCGGTGTGGTAGATAGAATACTGCTCAACTTCAACCGTGAGGCTGGTCTGTTTCACTCCATCCTCTACACCAAACTCTTTGCCCTGCTCCTGCTTGCCTTGTCGTGTCTCGGTACGAAGGGAGTCATCAATGAGAAGATTACTTGGCCGAGGATATGGGCTGTCCTTGGGGCAGGTGTCGTGTTCTACTTCATCATCAACTGGTGGATGCTGCTGTTGCCCATCCACGCAGATGTGGTGACGGCACTCTACATCCTCACTATCACCGTTGGCTATATCTGCCTGATGATGGCTGGCCTGTGGATGAGCCGATTGTTGAAACACAATCTGATGGAGGACGTTTTCAATAACGAAAATGAGAGTTTCATGCAGGAGACACGGCTAATGGAGAACGAGTATTCAGTCAACCTTCCCACCCGTTTCTACTACAAGAAGAAATGGAACAAGGGATGGATCAATGTGGTCAACCCTTTCCGTGCCACTATCGTACTCGGTACGCCGGGCAGTGGAAAGTCGTATGCCGTAGTGAACAACTTCATCAAACAGCAGATAGAGAAGGGCTATTCGCTATACTGCTACGACTACAAGTACCCAGACCTTTCCACCATTGCCTTCAACCATCTGCTGAAGCACTCCGACGGCTACAAGGTCAAGCCGAAGTTCTATGTCATCAACTTCGACGACCCACGGCGCAGTCATCGTTGCAATCCCATTCATCCCGACTTCATGACAGACATTGCCGATGCCTATGAGAGCGCATACACCATCATGCTCAATCTTAACCGTACATGGGTGCAGAAGCAGGGTGACTTCTTCGTGGAGTCGCCTATCATCCTGTTTGCCGCAGTGATATGGTTCCTTCGTCTTTATCAGGGTGGCAAGTACTGTACCTTCCCCCATGCAATAGAACTGCTTAACCGCAGGTACGAGGACATTTTCCCCATTCTCACATCCTACCCGGAACTGGAGAACTATCTATCTCCCTTCATGGACGCATGGCTCGGTGGAGCGCAAGAACAGCTTCAGGGGCAGATAGCAAGCGCAAAGATTCCATTGTCACGTATGATTTCCCCACAACTCTATTGGGTGATGTCTGACAGCGAGTTTACGCTTGACATCAACAATCCCGATGAGCCTAAAATCCTGTGTGTTGGTAACAATCCCGACCGTCAGAATATCTACGGTGCAGCCCTCGGTCTGTATAACAGCCGTATCGTGAAGCTCATAAACAAGAAGGGTAAGTTGAAGTCATCGGTCATCATCGACGAGTTACCCACCATCTATTTCAAGGGATTGGACAACCTCATTGCCACGGCACGAAGCAACAAGGTGGCGGTATGTCTCGGCTTTCAGGACTTTTCCCAACTTGTCCGCGACTATGGCGACAAGGAGGCAAAGGTGGTGATGAACACCGTCGGCAACATCTTCAGTGGGCAGGTTGTCGGTGAGACTGCCAAGCAACTTAGTGAGCGTTTCGGCAAGGTACTCCAGAAACGCCAGTCGATTTCCATTAACCGACAGGATGTTTCCACCTCCATCAACACGCAGATGGACAGCCTTATCCCGCCCAGCAAGATTTCAGGTCTTACTCAGGGAATGTTTGTCGGCTCTGTGTCCGACAACTTCAACGAGCGTATTGAGCAGAAGATTTTCCATGCTGAGATTGTGGTGGATTCTGCCAAGGTGGATGCCGAGATGAAACACTACCAGCCCATCCCCGTCATTGCCGACTTCACCGATGCCGACGGCAATGACATCATGGAGCAGACAATCCGCGACAACTACAACCGCATCAAGGATGAGGTCAAGCAGATTGTACGTGATGAATTGGAGCGCATCAAGAACGACCCGACACTGCAACACCTGTTGCAGCAGAAGGGGTGATAAAACAAAATTTCGGCAATAAGTCCGCCTTATTGCCGAAATTTTGCTATTGTGACTATGTGATTAGCCTAACGCCTTGCCGCCTGTTTGCGGTCATCCTCTTTCATCCGCCAGTTTAGTTCATTGGTCATTTCCTGTAGGAAGGTGGCACGGTTATCAAGTTTCCGCATCTTCACGTCCCGATAGGTGATATAGCAGTTTGCCAGAGGCTTCTCAAAGTCCAGGAACTGCATGAAGGTCGTGAGCATGTCCTTCAGTGACACTTCTCCGTCATTGATGCACTTCTTGGTATGGAGTCCGTAGATCAATTCAATGAAATCCGTATTCTGTCCCGTCCATCGAAGCCCGGACGATTGTCTTTTCTCTTCATGCGTGAAGGTGATTACCTTACCGTCTGTAACGAGTTTGAGCATTTTCTGCACAAAGGCTAAAGCCTTCTTTACACAGAGGTCTATATCCTTTGTAACACCACTCACGAACTGGAGTTCCGTTTCTGCACAGGTCAGTGCCACCGCCTTATAGCCGTTATCCGGCTGTTTGCAAAGTTCTATGACTTGCACAACAAAGTCCTGATAGGCTGCATCCGTGGAAATGTTCTTGTCTCCCCGTATCAGTCCGAACAAACTGGTTTCTGTCAATATGAAGTAGTCCATTGCTATTCTCTTTTGCTTGTTTGACAATGATGTTTTGTTGTGCGCACATCATTTCTATTAGCAATGCCAATACCAACAGCACGACATATCCGTATTAGTAGCCATGTAAACCACTAATACACAACGGAATAAAAATTTTGAAAATTTTTCGGGTATCAAAAAGGGCAAGAAAAAAGTGTAAAGCGCCTTTACAACATTGTAAAGTGACTTTACACTTTGGGACTATTTCAAGCCGAATATCTCCATTTTCTTGTAGAGCGTAGGACGGCTGATGTCAAGAATCTCTGCCGCTTTAGAGAGGTTATGCCCTGCTTTGAACAAGGCTTGTTCTATCTTGCGTTTCTCTTCGTTGCCATCTTTGAGAGTAAGGACTTTCTCCATTTTAGGGATAGCCTTGAATTTGAGATGCCCAGCCTCAATCATGCCACTAGTGTTTTCTACCACGGCACAGCGTATGACGCTTTTTAACTCTCGTATATTCCCCGGCCAACTATGGGATTGCAGTTTCTCCCTTGCTTCATCAGTGAATCCCTCTACATTCTTCTGAAACTCTCCATTGAATCGTTTCAACAGTTCCTCAGCCAATGGCAGCACATCTTCCGGACAGTCGCCAAGGGACGGGACTTCAAGTGTGTACTCGTCCACCCGTTGCCACAGGTCAAAGCGGAAGCGTCCCTCATTGACGGCTTTCTCTATGTCCTCATTGGTGGCTGCAATGACACGTACATCACAACTGACCTCCTTTGTCCCGCCTAATGGTATATACCTCCTTTCCTGCAGGACTCGTAGCAGTACCTGTTGCGCCTCGATTGGCAGATTGCCAATCTCGTCAAAGTAGAGTGTACCGCCCTCTGCCTCATGAAACAGTCCCGTCGTGTTGGTATCTGCACCAGTGAAAGCACCTTTTTCATGTCCGAAGAGGATGGAAGGTGCCAAATCCCTGGTGATGGTGGCACAGTCCACCTTGACGAAAGGCTTATTTCTTCTGGCACTCTTGTTGTGCAGGATATGGGCTATGTGCTCCTTGCCAGCACCGCTTTCACCACGAATCATAACGGACAGATCGTAGCCCGCAACAAGCTCAGCTTTTTCTACAAGTTGCTGATAGGCCTTGCTGACACGTTTTATGATTTTCGCGTCACCTCCATTCTGGCCTCTCTCGTCTAATGCTTTCTGTATCGCCTCTACAAGTGGAATGTCATGGACGGGCTTTTCGATAAACTCTACGGCACCTCTCTTCACGGCATCTACGGCAGTCGGCACGTCACCGTATTTGGTCATGATGATGAAGGGTGTCTGCTTTCTGTTCTCGTTTATCCAGTCGAGAATCTTGATGCCGCTTCCATCTGGCAGACGAAGGTCACTAAGAATCAGGTCGTAGTCTGATTTCTTCAAACGGGCGAAGCCCTCCCGAATGGACGTGACGCACTCCGGTTTCATTCCCGCCTCTTCCAACCAGTTCACGACAAGACGGCTCAGAACGGTATCATCTTCTATAATCAAAATCCTTGTCACGCTGCACCTCCTTCCATCATTCTCTTTGCCTGATTGACAAGTTGCTCTGCTGTAAGCACGACTTCCTTAATGGCTTTATCCAGATTCCCTTTTCCTTTCAGCGCATCGCGCAGTTTGAGCATGGGTTTCACGATCCCCAGCAACTCCCAGCGTGATTCAAGTTTGTGTTGCAGGAAAGATATGGCATCCGTATCGCCTGTTTCAAATGCGGACTTCAGTTCACTCATTTCCTTCTCTGTCTGCTCAACAAGAAGGGCAAGCATACTGTTTACATCCTTCTCTCCCTTCAGGAGCATACCAAAATCTGCATTTGGAATTTTCGGCGTATCGTCCTCCTTATTGGATTCCTCATTGATGCTGTTGGCAATAGCTCTTGTCAGTTCCGCGTATGAGAACGGCTTCAGCAGGCACCCACGGAAACCTGCCTTGACAAAATCATCTGCACTTCTTTCCGTCCTGCCTGTCATGGCAAGCATGGGAACGGTCTTTGAGTTGCCTATGTTGGCACCGCGCAACAGTTCCAGCAGGTCGAAACCGCTCATACCGCCCAGCATGATGTCGGTGATGATGAGGTCGTAGTCATTCTTCCTCATCCGTTCAAACAGTTCGTCCACCGTGTGGCATCCGACTACCTGGACTTTTTTCTTGGCAAGCATCTCAACGGTCATTTTCAAGACTACGGTGTCATCATCCAGTATCGCTATCCGTAGTCCTTCCGGCAGAACGGTTGACTCTATAACGCTCCGTTGCAACACTTCTTCATCTCCTTCCACCAATGGAAGCATTACCGTGAAAAGACTGCCGAATCCGACGTGACTTTCCACCTCAATCCTGCCGCCCAGCAGTTCTGCAAGAGCCTTGGCGATACTCAGTCCGAGACCGAAGCCCTCCTGTGTATCGGCATTCTCCAGTCGGTTGAACGGGGCAAAGATGCGTTTCATCTGCTCTTCGCTCATGCC
The DNA here is from genome assembly GCA_017443345.1 of Prevotella sp. Lineage (GTDB taxonomy): Bacteria > Bacteroidota > Bacteroidia > Bacteroidales > Bacteroidaceae > Prevotella. Next base: position 4,839 of record JAFSNR010000026.1, on the reverse strand, counting down.
TGTGCCGGAATCCTGCACCTTGATGGTTAGAGTGTTGTCCCTATAGTCCACGCTGATGTTAACAGAGCCTTTCTTAGTGAACTTGATGGCATTCGACATGAGGTTACTGCCTATCTGGATAATGCGCTTGCGGTCACCCATTACTACAGTATCATTGCCTGTAAACGCTCCTTCTATCACAATGTCCTTAACCGCTGCCAATGGCTCATACTCTGCCATAAGGGTACGAAGAACGTCCTTCACACGGAAAGGCATCATATCCACTTCGTCCTTGCCTGTGTCAAGACGGTAGTAGCTTAAAAGTGTGTTCAGCAACGTCAGCATTCTGTCCGATGATTGCTTGATGGCCTCTTCATACTGTTTGCATTTATCATCATTGGTGGTTTCCGCTATCAGGTCTGCATAGCCCATGATGGAAGTCAAAGGCGAACGCAGATCGTGACTGACGGTCAGCATCATGTTCTGACGCAAAGCAAGCAGTTCCTTGTTGCGTCTGTCGCTCTGCTCCAAAAGCATCTTATTCCTGTGGCTCCTATTCGCGTCACGATGAAACAGCCAGTAAAACAATACGGCAAGCACAAATGCTGCAAACCCGAACCACATCACCAGAAGCAGGGTTTCCCTTTGGTGTGACATGAGATGTGTGGAACCCAACTTACGCATTTGCGAGTCCTCCATATTGAATTCCTGTGCAAGTTGGGTTATCTTTTCATTGATCAGGCTTTCCTTCCTTACAAGGTCTTCCATGTGCTGGAACAGTTGATCGGAACTTCGTTCCTGCGACTGCTGGATGTCTGTTGCTAACGATGTCAAAATTTTATCCGTCTGTTGTCTGGCACGATTCAATGCCTGTTGGTTCTCTGCCTCGGTCTTGGCATTGGCTTTCTTCTTGCTCTTCAGCCAGCCGAACATGCCAGTGGTCTTATGACGGTTCTCCTTCAGGTTCTCGCTTACTTCATCTGTCAGTTGCTGGTTGGCACGGTTTGCCTGTCGGATGATCTGCGGCATCTTCTGCTGCATCAACCCACTCACGTCCCTCAGTTGCTCCAAATCCTGGTGGATGGCAAGCAGATAGCCTTTCTTCTCGCTGACGAGTTGCTTGATTTCCTTCACTCGTCTCACTTGTGCCGTGTCAGGTATCGTCATAATCATGGAGTCGAGCGTTATCACGACACGTTTCTCCTTCTTTTCGTATGCCGCTATCCTCGTGCTGTCCCATATTGCAGCCTGACCGCCTAACTGAGTCAGGTCGAAAAGCTGTAGGAATGCTCCTTCTGATAAGGCTCGACGGTCAATGTTTTCACTGTATCTCTTGCTGTTCTCTTCAAGATTGCCACTCTTACAGACAACGATAACAGAGGCAATAATGAAGAGGGCCATCAGCGAGACATATCCGCCCACTATCTTCAGACGCAACTGCGTCAAAGAGTCTATATACTTCATACAATCTTCTTACCTATTATCAAAAACGGGTGCAAAGGTACGAAAAATAATTGAGAGTCCTACATACTGCCATCCAAAAACGTTAACACCATGACTTTTGTAATCACTTTGTCATCTCTCGGATATAATGAGCGAGAGCCGAGACTGCTTCTTCTCAGCCCCGGCTCTCGCTCATTCATTATAAAATTTCATCCAATCGTTATTTGTTAGAAAATCTCGTCACACCCGTATAGGTATTTATCAATAATGTTCGAAATCAAAGTGAGTGGAATTCTGTGGTCGTATCCATATGACATGATTCTATGGGGACTATTATCGGACTCAGGCGAAAAACTGTACTTGGTAATCAACCAGTCTTCAACAATAATACTCCTTATACCACTTTGCAAACTTCCTTAGTCCTTCACGGAGTTTTATCTTTGGCGTAAACCCAAAGTCATGCTCTAAGGCTGTTGTGTCCGCATACGTCGTGGTCACATCGCCAGGCTGCATAGGAACCAACTCCTTGTGAGTCTCGAAGTTTAAATCAGCTGGTAGGACTCCTACCCTGACCAGTTCCTCTTGCAGGGTCTGTACGAAGTCCAGTAGGTTCTCCGGCTAACCACTACCTATATTATATATAGCGTATGGAGGAATAGGAAGAAGGCAAGGACTATTTCAAATTTTCTTCAAAACAGTCCTATAAAAAGACATACGTCAGGATGACAAGAAGAATCATTACCACAGAAAGGGCGAATAGAATTATCTTCATCCATTTGTCAGCACTGCGTCGGAAGGCTATCGAAGAGAGGCTCTGTCGCTTGAAGCGCGAGCCATAGTCTTCTTTGTGATGATGGTGATGGTGCGAATGATTGTCGGACATACTCCCTATTTAAAGATGTTAAACAATAATGAAGCTACAGATATCATAATGCTTGTTGATGTGAGCCATAGTGAGGTCGTCTGTCCCACACTGGAGTTGCGTGCTTTCACCTTGTTGGGCTCAACATAGACAACGTCGTTTTGCTGCAGATAGTAGCATGGCGAAGTGATGATGTTTGCGTCATTAAGGTTCATGGTATATATCTGTCTTTTGCCATCGGCATCTTTTCGGATAAGCTTTACGCGGTCGCGGACACCGTAAATGGTGAGGTCGCCGGCAAGTGCCAGAGCCTCAAAGATGTTAATCTCCTCGTTGTTTACAGTAAACATACCCGGACGGGCAACTTCGCCCAATACAGATATTTTATAGTTGGCCATGCGTACAGTCACCACAGGGTCTTCCTTGCCGTTCAGGTAGCGTAAGATACGATCATGGATCAGTTTCTCACATTCTGCCTTCGACAGTCCTCCGACTTTCAGCGTACCCAGCACGGGAAAAGATATGGTGCCATCGTTGCTCACCAAGTAGGTTTGCAGGGCACGGGTGGAACTCACAGTCTGACTGCCGGTCGATGCGTTTCCCAACGTTGGAGATACCATCAGGTTGAAGGGAGCAGAAATCTCAGGATTTACTGTGTTTACTGTAATTGTCAGTACATCTTTGGGCATGATATGAGCCTCGTAGAGAAACGCCGAGCTGTCGGCGGCAAATGTGCCGCTGTTCTGTATGTATGCTACATTCTTTGGTGAAGTGCAGGCAGAGAGCAGCAGGATTGCAAGGGCTGCAATCACGTTGGTTGTTACATTTTTTGTCATATCTTCACTAACTTTAATAAAACTTCACTTTTTGATGGAATTATCGTCTTTCAGGCCATAGTGACTGTCGGCATACATGCCATAATGACCATAGTTACCGTATTTTCCGTAGTTGCCATAGCGTCCATATTTGCCGTAAACACCATAGCCGTAGTAGTAGCCGTACTTGCGGCGCGACATGTCAATAGCGTTGATGGCAATGCTCGCATGAGGGAGTTTGCCCTCATCTGCCAACTGGTTGAGCAGACCGAAGCATGACTTTGGTGTGTAGTCGGCCCGGCAAACCAGCACACAGCAGTCGGCATGTTCTGCAATCTGCAGCGTGTCAGTGACAAGACCTAAAGGGGCTGTGTCGAAGATGACATAGTCGTATTGCTGCTCTAGTAGACTTATTACCTGCTGAAACGCTTTGCGTGCCAGCAGTTCGGAGGGGTTGGGCGGAATGGGGCCTGACAGTAGCAGATGCAGGTTGTCGTTGACGCCAGACTCGACTATCTGCCGCTGTACGTCATCGAGTGCGACCTGTTCCTTTGTGAGCAACGTGGTGATACCGAGGTTCCTGTCAGCAATGCCAAACAGGCGCCCCAATGCCGGCTTGCGTATATCAAATCCGCAAAGCACCACCTTCTGTCCCAGCAGAGCAAAGCTCATGGCCAGGTTGGCGGCACAGAAAGTCTTGCCCTCTCCTGAGATGCTGGAAGTGAAGAGAATTTTCTTCTCATGCTCTTTCAGCATGAATTTGATGTTGGTTCGCAAAGAGCGGAAAATCTCGTCCATCTGAGTATTCTTGTTTTCATGCACCACGATGCCAGCCGATGTCTTCACATCGTCGCTGGCCATCGGTATGTCGGCAATGATGGGCAATGTGGTGAGACTCTGCACCTCATCGTGTCCCTCAATGCGGTAGCGCAGCAGACCGATGAGCCAAATAATGGACAAAGGCAAGGCAAACGCCAACAGCAGGGCACTAAGGAACACCATAGCCTTTTTGGGTTTCTCCTTTCCTTCGTTGAGCGGTTCGTCAATGAGCCGTCCCTTGTCGGCAGTGGCTGCGAGCGAGATGCTGTTCTCCTCGCGCTTCTGTAGGAGCAGCAGCAGGATGCCCGACTGCACCTCCTGATGGCGGCCAATCTGTGTCAGCACCTGTTCCTGGGCCGGCGCACCAGCCACCTGGCCTTGGTACTTTACATATTGCTCCATAATACCCTGCCGGGCGATGTCGGCAGAATGACGTGCCTGCAACAATGCGGTCGAGATGCCGGCAGCCATATCGTCGATAGTTGCAGTGAGAGTCTGCACCTGAGGCGCATCCTCGTTGGCAACTGTCAGCAGGCGGTTGCGGTTGAGCACGGTCCGGTTGTAGTCGCTGATGAGCTGTGTGGTGGCTCCGTCGGTGAGTCCTACGTTGGAGGGTATCACCTGATACTTGTTGCGGGGGTCTCCGACGTAATCACGCAGATAGTCGATGAGTCGGATTTGGGCATCAGCCTCCGACAGGCGGGCAGAGAACTGGGCACTCATTTGAACGGCCTGTGTGGCATCGACAGAGAAACCGGTCACAGAATGGCGGCGTTTATAGTTGGCGAGTTCATTTTCGGTAAGTCCTAACTCTTTATTGATTTTTCTCACACGCTCGTTGATAAACTCCTCGGTGCGCAGCGCCACCTCGTTTTTGTCGGCATTGGCCCTGCGGTTATAGCATACGGCCAACCGGCGCAG
>JAFSNR010000169.1 GCA_017443345.1 Prevotella sp. | reverse complement strand
GGTGATGGGCATGAGAGCCATGCTGTCCAGACAGCAAGCAGAGAGTAGTAAACCCGTAAAGGAGAACCGCCACAAGCCAATGACTGTGGATGAGGCCATCGAGTACACGCACATCCCCAGAGGAACGATGTACATGAAACTTGAGGACGGCACTATCCCAGCCACCAAGCCTGGCAGAAGATGGATTCTGTATCAGGACGAGCTTGACAAATGGCTGGAGACGAAGCGCAGGAATACCGTTCCGATGACCGCAGATGAGGAGAACGCAGCCATCCTCGCTTCGCACAAGCGCAAGCCGAACAAATCCAATTGGCAAACTGACAGTATTGTTGAACCTTTAACAAGTAACGAACATGAAATCATTTGACAGAATTCCATTTTTAGCGAACGTGCTCATCGTAACATGTTCTCGTCCAAATGCCGAAGTCGGCAAATTGGTAAAGGCCGTAGTCACCTATGCAACCGAGGGTGTAAAAACAGACCTTGACGACCTTCGCTTGCAAGCCTACTATGATTTGCTCATCCAAGACATTGACTCTATGCGAACAGCAGCAGAAGCGAAAAGCAAGAAATGTAGCGAGAGTGCCAAGTGCAGGGCAGCAAGGAATGCAAGTTCACCTGCTATTCCTGCAAGGAAAGCGAATGCAGCGAACGCAAGTACAGGTAAACCCATAGCAATTGCAGAAACAGCTATGACATCGTCAATCGCTGATACTGCAAATGCTGCCGACAACTGTGATGTATCTAAGGATTCTAACGAAGTCACCCATTTAGTGGAATCCAATAGTACAGTTGTTTCCAGCGATTTCAATGCAAGCGATGTCACCTCTTCCTTTGACCGATTAAAGGTCATCTACAAGAAAATTGGTGACAACGAATCGCAAGCCTTGGGTGTATGGCAGCAACTTAGCGATAGCGAGCGAACGGCAGCATTCGCACACACCCAGCGATTGCAAGGTGACCCCAATTCACGTTCCTATCTCTACGTTTATCTGCGGGACAAGGAATGGACGAAGGCAACGTCACCTGTCACCCAATAAGGTGACGCATCGTGACGACCTTTCAGTCTGAGTGAACATGAGTGGAGGCATTCGCCGAGAGGGATTCCCTGAATAATCCCATAACATAATATGGACTTTTAGATTCGCTGCGCTTCCTTAAAAAGTCCCATTATGCTCTCCGAGGGTTGAGCCGCTTCCTTGGAAGCGGTGTAGTTCTGCCAAGCCAGAACACAATGCTTGTCAAAACAGACTGCATCTGTGAGGGAGTGACTCTCTCCCTCAACCCTCCACTCAGATTCCACCCGAGACCCGATGAACATTTATACATTAACTTTATAACAATAGAGTAATATGAGTAAATCTAGATACAACGTCCCTCGTGCCGCCATCCATGTTGGCGCACCAGCCAAGTCCTTTTCTGCTGCGGAAGGCTACGAGCCTGAACGTCGCGGATGGGACGAGAATACTTATCGTCTAAAGAACCAGGACACAAATAATCACTACGATTTCTCACGCAAGCATCTCAATTTTGAGATTAACGGCAAGGGTGAAATCGTTCCCCTTTGTTCAGATCCCGTGCCACTTCATGAACGCTTGCAGAAGCGTCTGGACGAACTCGGTTTCAAGCCCTACATGGACAAGAACAATCCCTTGGGAATCTCCGACAACAGTCCGAACTGCACCGTCGGCATCATCGTCAGTGGTGACCATAATGTACTGACAAGACTTGCCTTCGGTGACCAAGATGTGGACTTCACCCTACAAAAAAGCAATGCCCATGTCGTGCTAAAGCAAGGCATAAAAGACTGGGCAATGGACACCTACCATTGGGCATGTAACCGCTGGGGAGCAGAGAATATCATTGGTTTCGACGTTCATCTTGACGAAACTACACCGCACATCCAGATCCAAACCATCCCTGTTGCAAAGACTAAAGCCAGAGGTCGTGCATCTGCCAAGTATGTGCATAAGGACGACAAGTCGAAGATACTCTCCCATAAGGAATGGAAGAAACTGCCTGAAGAAATCCGCTCGAACTTCGTAAGAACAGAAGTCGAACGGAGGGAAAAGGAATGTGTATCGTATGCCCGTGTATGGGGCGAAGATAAATATGATGTTGGTAAGACCTACTACCAGATGCATACCGACTACTACCATGAGGTGGGACACAAGTACGGTTTGGAGCGTGGTGATGACATTGCCATGCTGCCAGGTGAGGAACGGCGTGAGCGTGTTCACAAGAGCAAGGCTGTGTTAGAGGCTGAGCGTCAGGCTAAGTATGCCG
>JAFSNR010000040.1 GCA_017443345.1 Prevotella sp. | reverse complement strand
TCTAAAAGTATGACGAAAAAAATATGGATGATGGCTGCCATCCTAATCTGCAGCCTTGGAATGACATCGTGCAGCAAGGATGACGATGACATTGTAGTAGTGCCGACTCCTGAAGAGCAGGTTGTGCTGAACTGCGCGAAGCCTGACTATCTGAAAGCGGGCGACAGGGTGGCGATGATTTCTCCCTCGTACTATACGCCGATGGAGACCATTGAGAAAGCAGCCGACGTGGTTCGCTCATGGGGTTTTGAACCCGTCATCGGCCCCAATGTCGACAAGGTGCTGGACGGAAAGATTGGAGGAACGGTGGAAGAGCGCGTGAGTGATATCCGCTGGGCTTTGAGTGACCCAAGCATCAAGGCCATCCTCTGCAATCGCGGCGGCTATGGCACTATCCAACTCATCGACCAGCTTCCATTCGACGAAGTGAAGGCTGCCAGGAAGTGGATTGTCGGCTACAGCGACATCTCCACCATTCATGGGTTTTGGAGCCGTGCCGGAGTGATGAGCATCCTCGGCACCATGAGTACCACGCTGGCCAAGGGCGGTACCGACAAGACCTGTACGATGATGCGCGACCTGTTGCTGGGCAAAGTTCCCCGCTATGAAGTTCCTGCACATCAGCAGAACATTCTGGGCCAGGCCAGTGGCGTGCTCGTTGGCGGCAATCTCTGCACCTTCGCGCCCAACGTCGGCTCTCGGGCTGATGCCACCAAGGCCAAAGACCTGATTCTTTTCGTGGAAGAAATCGGTGAGAATATGCGTAACATCGACCGCCAGATGCGCTTGCTGAAGATGAACGGCGTGTTCGACCGTTGCAAGGGAGTCATTCTCGGCGAGTTCATCAGCTGCGGCACGGAGTTCACAGACGAGAACGGCAAGGTCATAAGTATTGAAGCCATGCTCCACGAGCTGCTGGCTGAGTACCACATTCCTGTGCTTTGCGGATTCCCAACTGGTCACGGCGACGTCAACCTGCCATTGGTGATGGGTGCTCCCGTCACCATCGACGTGCACACAGACGGAGCTTCCCTACAGTTCGACATCGACGGAGATCAGCAGACGGTCAATACCGCCACTATCACCGCCACGCCGACACCAGCGGCAACTCGTATGAGGTTGGCAGGAAAGATTGAATAGTATGAAGAGAAATATAGAGATACGCAAGGCAGAACGGCAAGATGTGCCGTTGTTGCTGGAGTTTATAAAGGGCATAGCCCGATATGAGAAGATGGAGAACGAGGTAATTGCCTCTGGGGACGTGCTGGAACGGGAAATGTTTGATGAGCACAGGGCAGAAGCCGTTTTTGCCGTCATGGATGGGCGTGAGGTCGGCTTCGCGCTCTTCTTCTACAATTTCTCAACGTTCATCGGACATTCAGGATTGTATCTTGAAGACTTGTTTGTTTGGCCAGAAGAGCGCGGCAAAGGCTATGGAAAGGCATTGCTATTGCATTTGGTCAAGATAGCACGGGAGCACCATTGTGGACGTATGGAGTGGTCGTGTCTGAACTGGAACCAGCCCAGCATCGACTTCTACCTCTCCCTTGGAGCCGTACCTATGAAGGAATGGACGGTGTATCGGTTAGACGCTACTGCTTTGGAACGACTGAGTAAATAATGGAAGCTTAAAAGCTTAGAATCAGAACTTGACGGTAAATTCGTCGCTGATGTCGGGGTTCTCAATCTCGTATGTCAGTTCCTGATGGAGGGATTTCTTATCTTCGTTTTCGGGCATTTCCAGCGTTACCCTTGCATATTGTTGTTTCATCTATCTTCTATATTTTTGTTGCGTACTATTACAATCGGATTGCAAAAGTAATCATTATTTGGCAGAATAATGCGTGATTTAACGAATTTAGCATAAAAACAGAAGATCTTTTGACAGCGGGTAAGCGATTATCCAGACTTTTTCGTAATTTTGTGCGCAGAATATCGGATAGATGCTGCCATAATAAAAGATTGAAGTATGATTCAGAAGCATTGTTATGAGTGTGGAACGGCACTCACGGAGCGGGAATTAGAGGGTGAGGGGATTGTTCCATACTGCCCTCAGTGTCAACAGTATCGTTTCCCGATGTACAATGTGGCCGTAAGTATGGTGGTTATCGATGAGCAAACTGGACAGATTCTGCTTATTCGGCAATATGGGAAACCGCACTTTATACTTGTGGCTGGCTATGTCAACCGTGGTGAACAGCTGGAACATGCCGTCTGCCGTGAAGTGAAAGAAGAAACAGG
>JAFSNR010000168.1 GCA_017443345.1 Prevotella sp. | reverse complement strand
GCAAGATTCTGTGCTAATTTCCAAATTTCGCATAGGGAAAATAGGACATTTTAACAAAAGGGAAAAAGAAAAGGCTTTGCACATAATGGTAAGTGTCTGATTTATGACCAGGCATCTCCACGGTATGCTTTTTATGGTTAAATTTCCTTTTTCCTTTTCGGCATTGTCGGATTTGTTGTATCTTTGCAGCCAACTAAGGGAAGTCGCTGGTGCCGTTCACCAGTTTTGTACTATCTCGTGTGGCTGTGTCGCGCGGCGCAGCCACTTCTGTTAAAAAGGCGGATTTCCTTCTTCGTCAGTTTTGTTCCAGTCTATGGGTTCAACATTTGGCTGTAAGCAGTCTTCGGGTGCATTTGCTAGCTCCAGATCCTTCTTTTGGGGCGTATGAGTCTTGTCCCTTGTCTCGTCATATTCCTCTCCGCTTTTCCACAGAGAGTAGACGAGCAGTAGCATCTTGCGCATGATGGCCGTCACGCCAATCATCTTCGCATCAGGATGCTTCCCGCAGATCCGCCCGTATGCCTGTGCCATCTGCCTGTTGCAATGTGCAGCACTGAGTGCGGGCATATAGAGTGCCGCCCTTATGTGTGCGTTGCCTTTCTTGGTAATGTGATGCTTAGGATCATCCTTTCCCGACTGTCTGGCCTTGACATCAAGACCAGCGAAGCTGGTGAGCTGCTTACGGTTACCGATGAGGTGGAATCCCTGCGTTTCGGCGACAATGCACGTGACGGTCAATGCACGGATTCCCTTGGCAGTGGCAATGCGTTCCACCCTGGCCTTCAAGTCCTTGTCCTGAGCAAGCTTGGCCGTGATATCCTTCTCGCTCTTCTCCAGCTGCTTCTCTATGGTGTCAAGCAGCTTCTCGTAGCTTTTGCGCACTTCCAGCGCCACGTTCTCCATGTGGTCGATGGACTCGATGTGGTTCAGCATCTGTGTCTGCATCTTGACCAAGTCGGCCCTCAGGCGAGTCAGCTGGCGTAGTTCGCGGTAGATGGGCAGTGGCGGCTCCCAAGGGCGCAGCTTGCGGTTCTTGCAGCCCATCAGCGCCAGGCAGCGGGCATCCATGGCATCGGTCTTGGTCTTGATGCCCTCGTACTCGCAGAACTTGCGGGCCTTGTTGGGCAGCACCACGTAGAGCGTCTGCCCAATCTTGTGAAGATGGTAGGCCAAAGGCTCATAGTAACTGCCTGTTGGCTCCATCAGGTAGACAAGAGGAAATCCTTTCTGAGCCTCCTTTCGGCTCCATTTCACCATCTGGTTGAATCCCGTCCTGTTGTTTGGAAAGTCGATACTCTCAGTGCAGCAGCCTGCGTCACTGGCCATGTCATACATGTACAGGCAAGCCGTGAACTTGTCCTTGGAGATGTCAATGCCCACGCACTGGCGGAAATACTTGTCAAGTGTCATCTGTGAATTTGGCTTCATCGTGATAACTTTTTAATGGGTTAATAACTAAAGTTCAGACTATAGCCAAAGCCTTCCTCGACTTCACTCTTGTCGGACACTGCATCGTCCAGCGACGTGCTACGATTCTTTGTTCAGACTCTAAAGACTTTAAAAGGAGGGCGGACGAAGGTCTTGCTAACGATATAGCCAGACGGCTTACCTAGCGACACAATGCTCTCGCCCTCCACGGCCACAATCTCTAGCAAAACTACAAAATTGTTGCCGCATGAACTAAAATTATACGATGTTTAACATCGGACATTTAGAACATTATCTATAATCCGATGCAAAGGTAAGAGTAACACGGCTCGAGGTTTGGGTAGGGTAAACCCGATATTCCCACGGTGGGAACATCACATTCCCACGGTGGGAACATTACATTCCCACGGTGGGAATAATATGTTCCCATAGGGGGAACTTTTGCTTACCCGGTAGGTTAGGGTGACATTTTGTCGCTTGCAGTGTCATTCTGGCAGAAACAGACTGGCTGGCACGCATATTGCATACTCCTAAGTGAAAGCCGAAGCCTCCTTAGTGGGACGGAGGCAATCAAAAGAACATTCGTTTAACAATTAAAACAATAGAATTAGGAGGTAAAGATTATGCTACCAGTAATGTTTAAGAACAGTTGGTTTCCTACCATGTTTGACGAGTTTATGAACAGTGACTTCACACCGAGTACTTGCAAGACGACGGCTCCGGCTGTGAATGTGAAGGAGGATGAAACGGCATATACCATGGAGATAGCCGCTCCTGGCATCAAGAAGGAGTACTGCCGCGTGAGCCTGAACGAAGAGGGCAACCTGTGCATCGCCATCGAGAACAAGATGGAGCACAAGGAGGAGGACAAGAAGCAGCACTACCTGCGCCGCGAGTTCTCGTACACCAACTACCAGCAGAACTACTCGCTGCCTGAGGACGTAGTGAAGGACAAGATTGCAGCCCGCGTTGAGAACGGCATCCTGACCGTCACCCTGCCGAAGCAGGAGAAAGAGGCCAAGGTTTCGAAGAGTATCGAAATCTCGTAATATTAAGGTAAAAGTGAAGAGTGAAGAGTGAATAATTTGCTGCCGCCATTCCTGCATCAGAACCAGCGGGACGGCGGCAGCAAATTATTCACTCTTCACTTTTCACTCTTCATTTTCACTCTTCACTTAATTACCTCCAACGCTTTTCGTACCATAGGACTTTCCTCGTTGAAGACGGAGTAGTATTCACTCATGTCCCACAGGTCGCGGGCAACAAGTGCCTTGAGCTGAAGCCGCAGGTAGGGCAGCGTGCGCTGCAGCTCCTGGTCGTCCTTCGGCTCCAACTTCTGCTTCTTGGCCTCGGCCAGGATGTTGTTAATCAGCGACTGGGGCACCTCGAATGTCTGTTTGAACTTGTCAAACTGCGGATACTCCTTCTTCAGCTGCTTGCGGTGGTTATCGACGTAGCGCAGGTTCTGCTGGATGACGATGCCCTTGGCAGCCAACTGGCGGTGGAACTGGGTGTAGCGCAGGGTGTCGAGG
>JAFSNR010000025.1 GCA_017443345.1 Prevotella sp. | reverse complement strand
CCGCACAATGCGTTGGCAACCCATGTAGACAAAGAGGACAAGAGCACTGCCCCGATTCAGGGCACTGCCTATGAAACCCGAGTTACAATCATCAACGAGAGCGGACTCTACGCCCTGGTGCTCTCCTCGAAGCTGGAACAGGCGAGGGTGTTCAAACGTTGGGTGACCTCGGAGGTGCTGCCAGCCATCCGACGCACGGGACGCTACGAGCTGTTGCCATCGGAGGTGAGACTCTTGGCATCACAGGCCGACTACTGTCAGCAAGTATTACTCTCGGTAAGCTGCTACACGATGACACAGGTGGCCAAGGAGATGTCGATGACGGTCTACGACCTCACGCGCCGACTCCTACAGCGTGGCATCATCTATTACCAGTCGAGCCAGTATATGCTCTATGCCGACTTCGCTCGCAAAGGCTATGCCAAGACGCGCACCGACTGGAGGACATGTCGTGACGGCAAGAACCGTTCGACGGTGAGACTGGTGTGGACGGAAAGCGGACGACAGTTCCTGCATGACTTCTGCGAGGAGGAAAAGAGAAAAGAACACGAGTTGGACTTGATAGATTTTTGTTGACATGGAAGCCAGTGGGATTTTGATCGAGAAACTGAAGGAGTTTGAAGGACTGAGGCTGGAGGCGTATCGCGACGTGGCGGGCGTATTGACCATCGGCTACGGGCATACGGGCAGCGATGTCAAGGAGGGCGATTGCATCACGACGTACTATGCGGAGCAGTTGCTGAGGAACGACCTCGGAGCGACGGAGGCGGCCATCCGACAGCTGCACGTGGCCCGCACGCAGGGACAGTTCGACGCACTGGTGTCGTTCGCCTTCAACCTCGGTATCGGACGGCTGAATCGTTCGACGCTGTTGAAGGTGATCCGCGAGGGCGGCTCCCGTAGTCAGATACGACGGGAGTTCAAGCGCTGGGTATATGCCGGCGGTCAGAAGCTGCGCGGGCTGGAGCGTCGCCGCGAATGGGAGAGTATGAGATTCTTTGAATAACGAATGATAAACTACATTAAAATCAACAGGGACGGGCACAAGACGGCTCGTCCCGTTAAGAACCGTAAAGAGTATTTCGCGCTGCGCAATGCCGCGACGAACGTCCGTAATTTCGAGAAGGCGCGAGCCGGCGACCAGAAGGCGAAGGCCAAGCTGCTGCAATTAAACTACAACGCGCTGTTGCCCAACGGGGTGCTGAAGAACTGCAAGCACGCGGCATCAACCTTCGCGCTCGACATTGACTGCGGCAAGGAGGCTGAATGTCGCGAGATTGCCCAGCGGATACTGGAGAAGAAGGAGCAGATCGGACTGCTGGAGCTCTCAGTGTCGAGCGGGTGGGGCCTGCATGCCATCTGCCGTCGCGAGTCGGGCAAGACGATTCTGGAGAATCAGGTGAGGGTGGCCGCTATCGCCGAGACGGAGCTCGATACCAATGCCCACGACTATTCGCGCGTGATGTATACAGGTCCGGCCACGGAGGACACGTTGCTGTATCTGGACGATGCAATCTTCGAGGAACCGCTGTCGGTGGAGGAGAGTGCGGCGGAGTATCAGCGTTTGAAAGATCGCGAGAGTCGTGGCTTGGAAGAGGTGCCCGAGGCGGCGAAGCGGGCGAATAAGCACTTCCGACCGTGGCTAAGCGAAGCGCAAGGATTGTCATCTCGACTAAGCGAAGCGCATGGAGAGATCTCTCGACAGGCTCGGGATGACGAGAAGGGTCGGGATGACCATGAGGCTCGGGATGACGAGAAGGCTCGGATTAATCAGCCGACGTTCAAGGGGCGACCGTATTCGGAGATTATCGACGAGTGGTGGAAGCGCAACGGGGGCGTGCCTCAGGAAGGGGAGCGTAACGTGAAGCTCTACCAGTTAGCAGTGAATCTGCGTGCGATCTGCGACAATAACAAGGCATTGTTGCTGCAGGTGATGCCACGATTGGGACTCGACGAACAGGAGTTGCAGAACATCGTCGAATCGGCCTGTAAGGAAACGCCTAAGGGCATCTCGAAACCCATGCGTGAAATTATCGGGGTCGACAACTCGGCAGTCATGGCTGATGACGACATGGCGCGCTGGCTATGGGACTGGGGCGAGAGGATTGAGGGGATGTTCGAGGATTACCCGATTCTGAAAGACATCTGCAAGGGGTTGAAGTGCAACCAGTATCCTGCTGCCTTGTTCGTGGCTGGGGGACTGATGATGACGCTGATGACGCGCTGTACCTATCGCTTCTATCATCGTCCGGAAGAGCTGCGAAGGCTCAATAATTCGACGCTGATTATTGGCGATCCTGCCTGTGGCAAGTCGTTCGCGACCAGACTCTACAAACTGCTCGCAGCGCCTATTATCGCTGCTGACAAGATCGGTAAGGATGCGATCAACGCCTATCGCGAGCAGATGCGAACGAAGGGTGCCAACAAGGAGAAACCTAAAAAGCCCAAGGTGGTCGTTCGAGTTCACCCAGCTCGAACCTCTAACGCGCAGTTTATCCAGGACATGGTAAACTCGGTGGAGGAGGTCGATGGCGAGATGATGCAGTTGCACATGCTGACATTCGATACGGAGCTCGACAACACGTTGAGTCTTCAGAAGGGTGGGGCGTATATCGACAAGCAGTCGTTGCAGCTCAAAGCTTTCCATAACGAAGAAGACGGTCAGGCGTATTCGAACAACGACTCGATCCTGCAGGACTTCTTCGTCGTCTGGAACTTCATCTACACGGGCACGCCCATCGCGTTGAAGAAGATGGTGAACGAGCAGAACTTCGGATCGGGACTGGCCACGCGACTGACCTGTATCCCCCTGCCTTCAACCAAGTTCAAGATGCTGGAGCGAGATAATCGGCTAGATGGCGAGAGCGACAGGCGTCTGAGCGATTGGGCGCAGAAGCTCGACAAGACCAAGGGCGAACTGTCGGTCCAGAAGATTGTCGACGAGCTTTACGATTGGACGGAGCGTCGTATGCAGGACGCGGAGGATAACAACTCCGAGGCTGACGAGATGCTCTTGAAGCGCTGTGCCTATCACGGGCTGAATTTCTCGGCCCCTTTCATCGTGATGCGTCACTGGGATCAGATCCATCAGGACGGGGAGTTCTGGTGTGGTGAGTTCGAAACGGATGATGTGGACTGGCGACTGGCTGAGTTGATCGTCAACATCCAATACGCCTGTCAGCGATTCTACTTCGGAGCCATGGCAGAGGCTTATTTCGACAATAAACTGCGCGAAGCCAATATGAATCTCCGTCGAAATCAGAAGACTGTTGAAGGCTTCAATCGACTGCCTGATGTGTTCACGACCGAAGACGTGATGCGCTGCTTCAATCTTCAGACGGAGTCGGCTGTGTGGGTGAAGATCAGTCGCTTCCAGAAAGATCGTCTGATAGAGAAGGAAGAGAAGGTCGTCGTTAATGGTAAGACCAAGGTGAAGTATCGCAAAATCGGCATCATGATTTGAGTACCTTACACCTTAACGCAAAGCTCAGTGGGGGCGTGTCGTTTTTAACACGCCCCCACTCTCTGATATTTACACAAATGATTTAGTCTTCTACAACGATGGGCTTGTACTTAGGTACGAGGGCCTTCATGATGCACCAGCCGATGAGGTAGGCTACGGCACAGATGCAGAACACCACCATGTAGGCAGCGGGCTTGCCCTCGAATCCGAAGAACGAGAAGGCACTGCCCTGAGCGGCTGCCCAGGTGAAGAAGTTACCTGAACCCATATTGATGGCCATAGAACCGAAACCACCCGTCATCGTACCCAGTCCAACAATCGTACCAATTGTAGACTTGGGGAACATGTCGCCGATGGTGGAGAAGAGGTTGGCACTCCAAGCCTGATGACCTGCACCGAGCAGACCAATCAGAATGGCGGGCCACCAGGCACTATAGGCGCCCATGGGCTGAGCGAGCAGACCGAGCACGGGGAAGCAGGCGAAGATGAACATGGCGCGCATACGACCCAGATAAGGATTCATGCCTCGCTTCTCAACGAAGTACTTAGGCAGATAACCGCCACCGATGGAGAGTACCGTCACGATGAAATAGAGGGTGAAGATGAGCAGGATACCCATGGTTGAGTCGGAGGTATAGCCATACTGGTCGGAGAAGTAGGCAGGTGCCCAGAACAGGAAGAACCACCACACACCGTCGGTCATGAACTTACCCACGAGGAATGCCCATGTCTGCTTGTAGGTGAAGCACTTGAAGAAAGGAATAGCCTTCTCCTCTTTCACCTTGTCGCGATCCTGCACCTCTGCGATGTCGATATCCTGCTCGATATAGTTGAGCTCGGCCTGGTTGACACGCTTGTTTTTGCGAGGCTTATCATAGAGCCATACCCACAAGCCCATCCAGACGTAACCCAGCACACCGATGATGATGAAGGCCATCTCCCAACCCCATGCACGAGCCAGAAGGGGAATCGTTGCAGGTGCAGCAAGGGCGCCCACAGAGGCACCGCTGTTGAAGATAGAGGTAGAGAAGGCACGGTCCTTAGCAGGGAAATACTCAGCGGTGGCCTTGATGGCTGCGGGGAAGTTGCCTGCCTCACCGACAGCGAGGATCAGACGACAGCTGAGGAAGAGCCACACAGAGATGGTCGCTATAGCCACAGCAGCATCGCTACCTGCCTGCACGGCGCGCAGGGCCTCGATAGAGTCGTAGCCTTCGATATTCATTGCCACCCAGCCGCAACCAGCATGGAGCACGGCACCCGTTGACCATACGAAGATGGCGATGAGGTAACCTTTCTTGGTGCCCATCCAGTCGATGAACTTACCTGCGAAAAGGTTGGCGACGGCATAGAACAGAGAGAACAGACCGGTAATCGTACCATAGTCGGCATCAGTCCAATGGAAGTCGACTGCGATAAAGTCTTTCCATGTGAGCGACAAGACCTGACGGTCCATATAGTTAACGGTGGTTGCCAGGAAGAGCAACGCACAGATGACCCAGCGGAAATTGGACATCTTAGTAGTTTGTACAGGAGCCATAGTTATCGTATATCTATTACGGGAATATTATCTTTGTCGTTGTAGTAAAGATTCTCACCAGCCATACCCCAGATGAAGGTATAGTAGTAAGTACCAGCAGCAGCGTGCATCGACCACTCAGGCGACATAATGGCCTGCTCGTTGTGCAGCCATACGTTGCGGCTCTCCTGAGGCTGACCCATCACGTGAGAGATGGTCTGGCCCTCGGGCAGATTGAAATAGTAATAAGCCTCAATGCGACGTCCATGGGTGTGAGGAGGCATCGTGTTCCATACAGCACCTGGATTCAGCTGTGTCAGTCCGAGCTGCAGCTGGCAGGGGCCTTCCTCGAGCACATCGTTCACGATGAGCTTATAGACCGTGCGGTTGTTGGCTTCCTCAACGGTTCCCACGGGTCCCCATACGGCAGCCTTCAGCGAGCCCTTACGACCATCGAGGGTGATCCACTGGGTCTTGTAGTGCTGATGAGCGGTTGCACTGTTGAGGTAGAACTTGGCAGGATTCTTGGGATCCTTCGAGCGGAACTGAACGGACTTGTTCACGTCCTGATCCTTACCGATATGACCACGTCCGATGTAGAGGGCCTCCTTGGGAGACAGGGCGTACTCCTTACCGTCGACGATTACCACACCGTCGCCAGCACCACAGTTCACCACGCCAAGCTCACGATTATACATGAAATACTTCTCCTTGATGGTCTTGTCGACATCGAGTCCCAGTTCCCAGAAGTTCTCCAGCTTCAGGGTCGTGTTGACTGGCATCGCTCCACCGAAGATGAAACGGTCGTAATGAGAGTAAGTGAGCAGGATAGAGTCGGGCGACATCACCTTCTCCATGACAAAGCGCTCACGGAGCAGCTTCGTGTCGTAATGTTTTACATCTTCAGGATGGCAGGCGGTCTGGAATTTCACATGCTGCGCGCCTACAAACCTGTCGGCTTCCTGTGCATTGGCAACAGTCAGCGAGAGGGCTATAGCCCCTGCAATAGTCAGAACTGTTTTCTTCATAATTGTTGTTATTTCATTTTTTTACTCTTTTACCTTTTTACTCTTTTACCTTCGCTTCGTCAGCCACGATGAGCTTGCGGTTCCAGAACATCATACAGATGGTGATGAGGGTCAGGATGCCAGCACCTACATAGGCCAGATTGTTGACGCACTTGTAGATAACCCATCCGAAGAGGCTCGATGCGAAGTCGATGGCTCCAGCCTGGAATCCCTCAGGAATCTTGGCGGCAGGGTCCTGAGTCTGGGCATACACCGTCTGGGCAGCCTGTGTGAACGCAGGCGCCATGTCAGTCACAAACCACAGACCGATTCCCACAGTGACGATACCCACAATCAAGGTCTTCACCACATTACCCTTCGTATAAGGCAGCACCATAACGAACACATAGAACATACCAGCGAGCGATGCCAGCGGCAGGAACTCATTGCCAGGCAGAGCCACAGCCATCAGCAGTGCCAACGGAATCAGGATGAGCGAAGCGACGAGTGTCGTAGGATGACCAATCACCAAGGCTGGCGACATGCCGATATACACCTTCTTGCCTGCCCACTTCTTCTGAACTACCTCCTGCGTCTTTTCAGCAATCGGCTTCAGACCGTCGATGAACAGCTTCGTGATACGAGGAATCAGCTCCATCACAGCACCCATGGTCACACCCAGGAAGAGCACCTTCTTGATGTCGAGCTGGGCTACAGCACCAATCAGGGCACCTACGATGACACCCAGCACGATGGGCTCACCCAGCACACCGAACTTACGCTTCAGTCCCTCAGCATCGATGTCGAGCTTAGAGAAGCCGGGAATCTTGTCGAGCAGCCAGTTGATAGCGATGGCAAACGCCGTAAAGCTCTGGCAGAAGGGCTGCGGAATGGAGATACCGTCCATATCGTCGTAGTAGCCCTGGAACTTCGAGGCTGTCAGGTCAGCCATCACCAAGGTGATGATGTAGCAGACGATGGCAGCGAAGTAGCCCCATGCCAGACTCTGGTCCATCACGAAATAGGCCACAGCACCGATGAAGGCAAAATGCCAGTAGTTCCACAAGTCGATGTTGACCGTACGCGTACATTTTGTAATAAGCATGAGGAAATTCACGCCCAGACAGATGGGGATGATCAGTGCACCCACAGCTGTATTATAGGCCACAGCTGCGGCAGCGGGCCAGCCCATGTCGAACACGCCAAGCTGCAGGTTGTAGAGGCGAGAGATCTCACTCAGCGGACTGCCGAAGTTGTTGGTCAGCAGGGCTGTCACGATGCCAAGTCCCACGAAACCGACACCCACATAGAGTCCCGATTTGAGCGACTTTCCGAACTTCATACCGATGCACAGGCCGATGATAGTAAACAGGATAGGCATCATCACTGATGCACCCAGACTGATAATGTAACTGAATACTTGTTCCATTTGTTCTATATCTTAGTTTTTTGTTTTAGCTGAATTTGTTTGCAAAGGTACAAAAAAAAAGCGAAACGCATTGCATTTCGCTCTCTTTTTTTACGTTATCGTTTGCAAAGGTCTTATTCGTCCTTCACTTCGGGGAGCGTCCCGTTGCGAGGCAATCACTTCATGATGATACACATCTTCGTGAGGTCGTCACTCGGCTCGGCATCACCGACAAAGTCCTCCACGGCCTTGTGGATGCTCTCCGAGGTCTGGCGCGCATCGCCCCAGTCACGCTGCAGCAGCTCCCGCAGGCGGGCATTGCCGAACTGCTCCTTGTGGATGTTCTCGGCCTCGTTGATGCCGTCGGTATATACGAAGAGCGTCTTCCCGTGCATGTCGCCCACCTCCTCGCCTGCATACTCCACCTCAGACCACAGGCCGATAGGGGCATTCGACTCCATCTTCATGTACTCACCGTCGAGCAGGGGCGGGTTGTGGCCGGCATTGCAGTACTCCATGCGGCCGGTCTTCAGGTTGATGAGCCCGATGAACATTGTGACAAACATGCCCTGATCGTTATCCTCGACAAGCGCATTATTCAGGCGCTCGGCAATCTTATCAGGCAACAGCCGGCCGTCGACTAGCGTGCGGAACATGCGGGTCACCTCGGCCATATAGAGGGCCGCAGGAACGCCCTTGCCGCTAACATCGCCCACGCAGAAGTACAGCAGGTCGTCGACCAGAGCATAGCCATAGAGGTCGCCGCCAACCTCCTTGGCGGGGGTCATCATTGCATAGATATCGACATCCCTGCGCTTGGGGAAGACATGGGGCAGCATGCGCTTCTGTATCTCGCGGGCAATGCGCAGCTCGCTCTCGATGCGCTCCTTGGCCGCTGTCGTCTCCTCCAACTGGTTGTAGGCCGCTTGCAACTTGCTGTGGACTGCCTGCAACTGGCTCATGGTCTTCTTGCGGCGAATGGCGATGATGGAGAGGAAGGCGATAATGACTGCTGCAATAACGGCGCCTGCGATGAGCATCGTGCGCTCCTTGGCCAGCATCTGTTCCTGGGCATCGTTCTCCGCATAGGTCAGGGAGAGCTCGGCGTCGAACTCGTTCATCTGCAGACGTGCTTCAGACGACTGGATGGAATCGATCACTTCGCGGGTCTTCTTCTGCCAGAAGAGGGCCTGCTGCAGGTCGCCCATGTGTTCGTAGATCGAGGCTTTCTGCGCACATTTATTCTGCTGGTGTATCAGCTTCTCTGTGCGCTGCAGAGCCAACTGCCACTGCTTACGGTTCTTGGCCTGGTAGACGTTGATCAGCTCACCGAAGAGACCGCCCTGCCCACCGTACTCGGCTATCAGCATAGCCCGCTCCTTGTAGGCTTCCTCAAACCCTAGACTGTCGCCCTGGTTATAGCGCGCCAGACATTTATAACTCCAGGCCGTAATCTTATTCATCGGAATGATACCGGGCTCGTCGAGGGCCTTACGGGCATATTCCTGCACCTCTTCGTAATCCTTTCTCTGGAGCGCCACCTCGCAAAGTCCTAGGTAGCAGGGCGCCGTACTCTCGTTGGGCAGATACTTTTTCTTCAAATTCAGCGCCTCATTGAAACTCTTCTCGGCAAGTCCCTTATTACCCGACTGTTCGCGGATGGTGCCAAGTGTGAAGGTGGCGAAGTACATGCCAATGTTACTGTCATTATCCTTGGCATGATGGTAGATGGCATGTGACATCGCGACGCCCTTCTGACGATCGACGTACTCAAACATGTAGATGGCCTCGTAGCTGCAGGCGCGATAGTAAGTTTCCTGATACTCAGAATACTCAGTGGCATCCTTCAACCTGTTCACGGCGTCGAAGAACTCGTCGGTAGCACGTGAGCTGTAATCTCGATAGGCCTCGTCGGCCAATCGCTGCAGCTTGGGTGGCAGTTTCTCTTCGGCACAGACACGCGGGGCACCTGTGGTCAGCAGAAGAAGCGTCAGAAGTACAAGAAGCAAGTCTTTGTTCATATCGTTGGAAAGCTTATTGATTGATCAATCCTGAAAAAAAACGCGCTTGACGCGATTAGAGACGCCCGTGAGCACCTCGTAGGGGATGGTGTCGAGCTCGTCGCTGAGTTGGGTGACGGGCAGATGTTCACCAAAGATCTCCACCTGATCGCCCTCCTTGCAAGGGATATCTGTGACATCGATCATCGCCACATCCATACAGATATTACCCACATATTCAGCTTTCTGCCCATTGACAAGGCAGTAGCCATGACGATTACCCAGATGACGGTTCAGTCCGTCGGCATAACCAATAGGTATAGCGGCAATCACGGAGTTGCGCTCGATCTTGCCTTTTCGGCTGTAGCCTACCGTCTCCCCCTTGGGCACATGGCGCAACTGGAGGATGGTGGTCTTCAGCGTGGAGACTGTATGGAGGATGCGATTGTCTCTGGGGTCGACACCATAAAGGCCAATGCCAAGACGACACATATCCATCTGTCGCTCAGGGAAGTGCTCGATGCCTGCAGAGTTGTCCATGTGGCGCAGGATATGATGGCTGAAGGCCGACTGGAGCTTATCACTACCCTCCTCAAAGAGAGCGAACTGACGGGCTGAGAATTCGTCGAAGCCATCGCTGTCGGAGCCCACGAAATGGCTGAATACGGAACGTGGGATAATAGCCTGCTGATGCTTCAGACGGTCGACGAGTTCGTCGATGTCCTCAACGGGATCGAAACCGAGACGGTGCATACCCGTGTCGAACTTAATATGTACAGGCCAGCCTGTGATACCCTCTTTGCGAGCTGCCTTAATCAGTGCGTCCATCAATCGGAAGGAGTAGACCTCAGGCTCCAGATCGTAGTCGAACATCGTCTTGAAAGCCGTCATCTCAGGATTCATAATCATGATGTTGGCGGTAATGCCAGCCTTACGGAGCGTCACACCCTCATCAGCCACAGCCACTGCGAGATAATCGACACGTTGGTCCTGCAGCGTCTTGGCAATCTCAATGGCGCCTGCACCATAGGCATCGGCCTTGATCATGCACACCATCTTCGTCTCGGGCTTCAGGAACGAGCGATAGTAGTTAAGATTCTCCACAACGGCGTTGAGATTCACCTCAAGGATGGTCTCGTGAACCTTCTGCTCCAACTGTTCCGTAATCTGGTCGAAACCAAACGAACGGGCTCCCTTCAACAGGATGAGTTCATCGCGCAAGGTTGCAAAAGCCTCACTGGAGAGGAAATGGGGGACGTCGACAAAGAACTGTTTGTCAGCAATCTGAATCTTATCTGCCTGGGCCGTCAGTTCAGGACCAATACCAATAAACTTATCGACGCCACGTTTCACAACCAGCTCAGACACTTGAGCATACAGGGCATCAGGCGATGTACCAGTCTGGAAGATATCGCTGAGAATCAGGGTCTTCTTAAGTTGAGAGTTGTTTTGACTGCGTCGCTGCATGAAGTCGAGGGCGATGTCGAGAGAGTTGACATCAGAGTTATAAGAGTCATTGATCAGCACACAACCACGCTGTCCTTCTTTCACCTCAAGGCGCATGGCAACGGGCTCCAGATGAGGCATACGATCAGCCAACTGGGCAGGAGTGAGTCCCATATACAGGGCTACGGCTGCACAGGTGATGACGTCCTCGACACTGGCCTCATCGAAGAAGGGCATCTCGAAGCAGTTCTCCTCTCCCTGCCAGATATAGGTGATACGGGTGAAGCGCGACGTGGTCTTGATTTCCTTGACAAAGAGGGCTGCTTGTTCGTCGCACTGGGACCAGGAGATCTTCTCACCTTTGTACATCAATCGACGGATACAGCGGCTGACGGTATCGTTATCAGAGCAATAGACCATCGCCTCGGTATCGTGCATCAGTTCGAGTTTCTCCATACACTTCTCTTCCATCGAACGGAAGTTCTCCTGATGGGCTGTACCCAGGGAAGTGAACACACCGATGGTGGGTTGGATAATATCGCGCAAGGCAAACATCTCGCCAGGCTGACTGATACCAGCCTCAAAGATACCGATCTCAGTCTGCTCGTTCAGCAGCCATACGGAAAGAGGAACACCTATCTGGGAGTTATAACTACGGGGCGAACGGACTATCTTCTGTGAAGGAAGCAGCAACTGATAGAGCCACTCCTTGACCATCGTCTTGCCATTGGAGCCAGTGATACCGATGATAGGCACATCGAACTCATCGCGATGGCGCTCAGCCAGACGCTGGAGGGCTGCTAACGGTGAAGGCACGATCAGAAAGTTGGCATCAGGCATGAAATCCTTATAGCCTTTGGCTTCCACCACAAAGTTACGCACCCCACGACGATAGAGGTCGGCAATATAACGATGTCCGTCATTACGGGCAGTACGTAGGGCGAAGAACAGCGTCTCCTCAGGGAAACACAAAGAACGGCTGTCAGTCAACAGCCAACCGATCTGTGCATCGGCCTCTCCTATTCGACGGGCGCCAATGAGCGTCGTCACTTTCTCAATCGAATATTTCATACTGCAAAGATAGGATATTTTTTCTGCAATTCTGCAACTTTTAACATAGTTTTATTCATAAAAGCCCGATATTCCTCTGATTCAGGATCGAAGGGCTTATGAGCAAGGGCTGCTTTCAAGGGAGCCCACTCCTTCAGGAAGTTCTTGGCCTCATCACTCAGATAGACTTCCGAGAAGCGTTGCCAGATGTACTCAACAGCCTGCGAAGATGGGTGCAACATATCATTCTGATAGAAACGATAGTCGCGCAGTTCGTCATTGACGATTTCGTAAGCAGGGAAGTAAGAAGTGAAAAGAGAAAAGTGAGAAGTGAAAAGTTTATTCACTGCGAGCAGCAACGTGGCTTTTGAGAGTTGCGAACCGTGATAGCCGTATTTACGATAACGGATAGGACTGACCGTCAAGACGATATGCACATCAGGATTCTTCTCACGGAGGAGTTCGATAGCCTTCTGCAGATAGTCGGCACATTGATCGACAGTCAGTTCTTCTTCCGTAAAGAGCGAAGCTGGTCGTTTCTGACAATTATCGACAATCTCGCCTGTTTCCTTCAGACGATAGACATGGTTTGTGCCCAGGGTCAGGAAGACGGTTTGATAGTTGACTGTGGACGGTTTACAGTCTGCAGATGATTTGCTGGCAAACAATTTCTCGATGGTATGGAGGATGGAGGCAGGGTTATACATCACACCAAAGGGATTCACCGTTGCACGGAATTTCTCCTCCTGGAACCTTCGTCCGATTTCTGTGGCAAAGCAGGAGCCTACAAAAAGCATCTCCTCACATGGCCCTATCTCGAAACCAGGTTTCTCAATATCGACAATCGTCCTGAACTCCATCAACTCTCAACTTTCAACTCCTACTAATCTGCTGTCCCGTCGTAGAGAGTGTCATCTCCACAAAACGGGCATTCTTGTTCAGACAATGTGTATTCAGCGTCTGTTTGATGCGAGCTGCAGCCTCTGGATCCTTGGCTATCATATAGAGATAGCCACCACCACCTGCACCAGGCAACTTGTAACTGAGACAGAGGTCATCGACAAGATCCGTCAGTGCCTTTACTGCTGGTGGATTCGTTCCACTGTCGAGCTGCTGGTTCTGCTCCCAGGTACGACGCATCAGCTTGCCCATGCGCAGGAAATCGTTCTGCTGGATGGCTTCATACATCTCCATCGTGTGTTCCTTCATCTCACGCAACAATGCCAGTTCGTCGCCATGATTCAGGAACATTCTACGGACAATCTCTGCCAGGATCTGTTTGGCGGTACGCGTGATACCCGTGTAATACAACAGATGACAAGGGCGATATTCGGGTTGGATCCACAGATCGTTTGGTAACCATCTCACCTGAGGACTCTGATCGAATCCCCTACCCGTCTGCAAGAGTTTTACACCACCTAAGACACCACCGAACTGGTCTTGCCATCCGCCACCAGTTGTCAGCATCTGTTCGAGTATCAGGGTACGGCGTCCAATCTCATTCTTATCCCATCCAAGCCCACAGAAATCATTGAGGGCTCCCAATACGGTTGCAGCAAGGATGCTCGAGGTGCCCAGACCACTACCTGCAGGAATGGCAGAGAGCAACGTCAGTTCGATACCACAGCCAAAGGCCTCAAGTTCTTCACGGAGCGAAGCGCCAGAGCCGAGTGGTGAGTTATGCGTAGAGGATGGATAGCCAGATCCGAAGCCTGCCAGAACGAGAGCGGCTTTAGGGATGGAGAAAGGCGAGCCGACATGCATAAAATCCGTCAGCTGCTCAAAGGTCTCCACGACTTCCATCGCACCAAGGTCGATGCTTCGTAACACGATTCGCAGCTCCTTCGAGGGGCGCACGTACGTCTGCAATGGAGGCTGTCCATTCAGTTCTATCGCGAGGTTGATGACATTGCCACCTTCCATCAGACAGTAAGGCGGTGTGTCAGTCCATCCGCCAGCAATGTCTATACGTACAGGAGAACGTCCCCATACGATCTGATCTTCAGCAACGCACAGAGACGGTCGCTGTTGATTGTCAGCAGCATACGAACAGAGTCCTTCACGGAGCAAGGCGAAAGCCTGTTCACTTTGCCCACGGAACATGGCATCATGGATACGTGTCATCAACGGTGCATCTTCCAACAACGGCGCAGGCATGGGTATCTGTTCCTTCTTGAACTGTTCTGCAGCATCAGCCAAATCCAACTGATAGAACACGCTGTGACTCCAGTTACGGGCCAATGCACTCCAGTTCTGCTTACGGAACTTCCTGCGCTGATCAAAGAGCCGACGCAGATTGGCGCGCTCTGCGAGTTCATTGCTATTCTGAGGCTCATCGATGCGATAGCGACGTATCTCATAGTCACTGTCACCGACTGGCACCACGTCGATACATTCACCAGGTTCAAGGCTGATGTCCCAATCATTCTCGGGTACACCTGTAATCACATGGTCGTGCGTCAGGCGCCAACGTTTACCTATATAGGAATTCTCTATCCACACGTTGGTGTTCTCCTCTGTCAATGGGATCTCAGTCATCGCATTCTGTACGAAAATGCTGGGATGCGGCTTACGGTCGAGGTGCATGATCTGTCGCTGATCGTTGACGAGGTTCTGAAGACGCAGGGTCGAACTGATCATCTCACGTGAAGTACCGAAATGATAGAACTCGCCACCAGCCAAGGGGACAATGGCCACCTTCAACTGGCGCAGTTCTTCGTCGACGATCGTTGGATCTGTGCCCAGACAACAGCCAAACTCACCATAGAGATCGTATTCTTTTAATTGTCTGTTTTCATCCTGACATTTCTTGGTGAGCAATCTGACTGCCTTATCGCTAAGCATCCACACACCGATATCCGTCAGATAGAAATGATCCTTCTGCAGATCACTAAGAGTGGCCACCGATGGCTTCTGCAACATCTGTTTCAACACAGACGGTGTGCGACGGCTACTGACAAACACCCCATGATTCCTGGCCACAGAGGCATCGAGCCAGAGACCATAGCACACGACATCAGCGTCAGGAATAGGCTGAAGAGGCTGGGTGGCACGAATCAGCACATCGCCACTGACAATCATCGTATGAATATGATCGGGGGCCATCCGCATCATTTTCTCGTAGAGGGGCAACTGTACGCTCAGCAGATCCTGTGAGAGCTTCTGTCCACGTTCCCAACGGAAGACGGGAAGCGGAATCAGGATCTTACCTGAGACAGCATAGCTGGGCAGTCGCTTGCTCTGTCCACCTGCATGGATCAGGATACGTTTCTCCTGTGCGAGCCATGAAAGAAATGACTCTTCACTTTCCACCTCTCTCTTTTCACTTCTACAGGCCTCCTGAAGCAACCAGGTGGTTCCTCCACCACTACCCAGACGATGACCTACAGGATCGCAGGTACAGAAGTAGTTCTCAGGACTCAGACCTGTTACCTCATGAAACGCACCCACCAGATTTGGTGGCAAAGAAAGCAGCTTTTTCATATTTTCCGTCGTCGATACTCCATGAAGACACCACCTAATACCAACAAGAGCAAGAGCACATAAGCCACGTAGGCAACGGTCTCTGTCGCATTCACCGACTTCGGGAAGAACGACAGTTCCACCTCGTGCTTGCCAGGCTGGATATTCAAGGCGCGAAGAATATAATCCACACGACCTAACTCTACAGGCTGGCCATCAACCTTAGCTTCCCAACCTGGATAATAGATCTCTGAGAACACGAGCACACCACCCTTGTCAGAGCTTACCTCATAGGTCAGGCGATTAGGCTCATACGAGGTAATCGTCACCACGCTGAGTGTATCCTGTGCAGTTGCTTCACCAAGCTGTTCCTTGAACTTTGAATCAGCCACAGCCTGATGACGCAGGTCGATCTTTCCGACAGCAGCAATCTCATCGTTGGCATTGTCCACGTAATCGAGCTTGTCGACAAACCATGCATTACCATAGGCATACGGATTCTGGATGGGTACCGTCTGACCACCTTGCAAAGGGAATATGAAGTAGCGGGTGTTCAACATGTTCAGAACAGGACAGATACTGTCGCCATTCACCTGTGTCATGTCTCCACCAGCTTCAGAAACGCCCTTAAAGAGCGACTGCATCTCGGGATTGATATAAGCCTCGATCATCTCCTGATAACGGCGCAACTTGGCAGCATGGTAGCCACCGACGCTCTTATGATAATAAGAAGTCTCGTTCTCATTGAAGGTATTAGATGCCAGATTCAGCACACGATAGTCGAGATTCTGATCGCGCAGGATCAGCTCGTCAGTCTGTGTCTTCTGCTGAGGAGCCTCACGCTCGGCCTCAGGTACGAACATCTCATCGTTCAGATAACGCTTATTCACCTGCCACAGGTCAATCAGACAGAGCACGAGAATAGCCCCCACCGTGTATTCAGGATTGAGCTTACCATATTGACATAATAACAAGAGGCATGTACCCAGGACGATGATCACGAACGTGCGCCAACAGTCGGAGGTAAACACAGCCTGTCGCATCTCCGTCAGATTGGCCACCAAGGGCTGGATATACTCAGCTGGCAGACTCTTGATAGCATGCATCTCACTGGTGGAAATGAAGCTATCAAAGAACATCGAGGGCATCACGGCAAAAAGCAGGGCGATACCACCCGTCAGGAGGAAGCTAATCAGTATGTATTTGTTTACAGTTGACGGTTTACGGTTTACAGATGTAAACAATTCTTTCAAAGCCAGCATGGCCAACAGGGGAATCGTAAACTCAGCTATCACGAGAATGGAAGCTACCGTACGGAACTTCGCATACATGGGCACATAATCGATGAAGAAATCGGTAAAGCCCATAAAATTCTTACCCCACGACAAGAGGATCGAGAGGATGGTCACAGCCAGCACGGCCCACTTCACAGGACCTTTCACGATAAACAGGCCCAGAATAAAGAGCATCATCACGAAAGCACCGACATAGACAGGGCCACTCGTACCAGGTTGTTCACCCCAATACTGGCCTATCTGCTGATAGATGGGCAGGAAATCTTGATCTGCATGCTTCATCGCTGTCTCACTCTGACTCAAAGGCATCGAGGCGCCACCCTTGGTGTTAGGGATCAGCAGCGTCCACGTCTCACCGATGCCGTAGCTCCACTGGGTGATATAATCGCGCTCCAGACCACTACTCGTCTGGTTGCTGCTGTTCTCCTTCACCAGTTCACTCTTACCACGCATCGACTCCTTACTGTACTGCCAGGTATGATAGAGGTTCGAGAGATTGATGCTCACACCGATGGCAGCTCCAACAAGACAAACGGCAGTAGCCTTCAGGAACCGAGCCATCTGTTTCTCCTTGATGGCCTCTATGAGCCAGGCTATCACCATCGCGATGATAATAAACAGGTAATAATAGGTCATCTGCACGTGGTTCGCATTGATCTCAAAGGCTGTAAAGACGGCTGTCAACAACAATCCCCAGAGATATTTCCCCCGATAAGCCAGAACCAGACCAGCTATCATCGGTGGCAGATAGGCCAACGCCCATACCTTCCAGATATGGCCTGCAGCAATGATGATCAGGAAATAGGTGGAGAAAGCCCAGATAATGGAGCCTAAGGCTGCCAGATGCTGACGGAAGTCGAATGCCCTGAGCAGGATATAGAAGCCCAGGAGGTAGGCGAATACATACCACACGTTCTCAGGCAACCACAGATGATAGGCGTTCACCACCTTCGTCAACAGATTCGTCGATCCGTAGGAAGGGGCCATCTGATAGGTGGGCATACCACCAAACAAAGCATTGGTCCAACGGCTTCGTTCACCAGTCTTCTGAAGATACTCGATACCCTCCTGACCAGCACCACGTCCTGCAGAGGCATCATGACGATAAAGGATTCGTCCCTCGATGTCTGCAGGGAAGAAATAGGCAAAAGCCAGAACGGCGAACAATAGCACTGCCAAAACATCGGGCAGGCACTTTTTCAATAATGTCATAACTTGCAAGTTTTTTTATTCTGCGTGCAAAGTTAGTGTTTTTTTTGCGATTTACAAAAAAATCACTAACTTTGCATCCGAAATATGGAAGAAAATATCATTACCAGCGTCCAAAACGCCCGTATTAAGCACGTTGCGGCTTTACAGCAGAAGTCCTCGCTCCGTCGTGAGGAGGGGCTCTTCGTGGTTGAGGGCCAGCGCGAAATCGAGCACTGCATCGCCTGCGGATACGAGATTGTGGAGGTGTTTACGGTGGACGGGGTACAGTTGACAGTTGACGGTTTACAGTTTACAGGTGATTACCCTGTAACAAGGGTATCTCCACAGGTTTATGAGAAGATGGCCTATCGTGGCAGTACTGAAGGCCTCATCGCCATTGCCAAAGTCAAGGACCACAGCATATTATCTGTAAACCGTAAACTGTCCACCGTAAACAACCCATTAGTGATTGTGCTTGAAAGCGTGGAGAAGCCTGGTAACCTGGGAGCCATCCTGCGCACAGCAGAGGCTGCAGGCGTAGATGCTGTCATCGTCTGCGATCCTTTGACGGATCTCTATAACCCCAACCTGATTCGAGCCAGTATCGGAGGCGTGTTCTGTGTGCCCACAGCCGTTTGTACGTCGCAGGAGTGCATTGCTTTCCTCAAAGAGCATAAGGTGCGTATCCTCACAGCGCAATTGCAGGACTCGTACGAATACTACGACTACGACATACGCCAGGCTACGGCCATCGTGATGGGAACGGAATCAACAGGTTTGACACCTCAATGGCGCGAGGCAGCCGATGCCCATATCCGCATCCCTATGCTGGGACGCCTCGACTCACTCAATGTCAGCGTCTCTGCTGCCATCCTCATGTACGAAGCCGTGCGCCAGAGAAAAGGTAAAAAGGTAAAAGAGTAAACAATAAGAATATGAAAATAGGAATGATTGTAGCAATGGATAAGGAACTGAAGCAGCTCCGTCCATTATTCCCAGAAGACAAGGTGATCCTCCAGAAGAGCGGTATCGGCAAGGTAAACGCCGCCATCCAGGCGGTGGAGATGATCCGCCAGTATAAACCCGATGTCATCATCTCCTCTGGCTGTGCAGGAGGTAATGGCGATGATGTCAACGTACAGGATGTGGTGGTGAGCTCAGAACTCGCCTACCACGATGTGTATTGTGGTACCGCCATCGACAGCACGACGGTGTATGGACAGGTACAAGGCCTGCCTGCCCGTTTCCAGGCTGATCCCTACCTCCTGCGCAAAGCGCAAGAATTATCAATTGTCAATTGTCAATTATCAATTCATCCAGGATTAATCGTCACTGGTGACTGGTTTGTCGACTCCAAGGAGAAGATGCGTGAGATCATCGGTCACTTCCCCGAGGCAAAAGCTGTCGATATGGAGAGTGCAGCCATCGCGCACACGTGTTATATATATAAGGTGCCGTTTATCTCCTTCCGCGTCATCAGCGACATCCCCCTGCGCGACACAGACGCCTCTCAGTATCATAACTTCTGGGACACCATCGCAGAGAACTCCTTCCAAGTCACCAAGACCTTCATCGAGTCTCTCTAACCCTCACCTCTCACCCCTAACCCCTTATTTTATGGAAGTCATACAAAGTTTCACCATCGACCACACCCAGCTGAAGCCGGGCATCTACGTCTCACGCGAAGATAAAGGATTTACAACGTTCGACCTGCGTATCACAGAGCCGAACAAGGAACCTGCTGTGGCTCCTGCTGCCATGCATAGTCTGGAACACCTGATGGCCACCTGGTTCCGCAATTCCGAGGCAAAAGACGATGTGGTGTATGTAGGACCTATGGGATGTCTCACAGGCATGTATATCATTATGACAGGCACTTACTCGGTTGAGGACATGCGAAGCCTGACTATCAGATGTCTCCAATGGATTCTGACACAGACGGAAGTGCCCGCTACACGACCTGAGGCTTGTGGCAACTACCTGTTACATGACCTGCCGATGTGTCATTGGGAGAGCCGCAGGTATCTCGATCGTCTTCAGAACGATTTCCACAGCGAGTACACGAAATTACAGATCACCCTCGAAGACGGAAAAGTCTTTGCTGATGCATAAAACGAATCCCCAACCGCTTGGTTGGGGATTATTGTTCTATACTCTCGCTTAATCGCAGCCTTGACCTACTGTCGAGCCTGCTCACGCTCGGTAGAACTAAAGCAAGCTTTGTTCTACTCTCGCTTAATCGCAGCCTTTTTCCGCTGATCGTGGTCGAGGATGGTCTTGCGCATACGCATCGACTTCGGAGTAACCTCCACCAACTCGTCCTGCTTGATGTATTCGAGACATTCCTCAAGCGACATGACAGTCTTCGGGATAATGCGGGCCTTCTCATCGGTACCTGAGGCGCGGACGTTTGTCAACTGCTTGGCCTTGCACACATTCACCACAAGATCGTTGTCGTGCACATGCTCGCCTACCACCTGACCTGCATACACATCCTCACCCGGGTCGATAAAGAACTTACCGCGATCCTGCAGCTTGTCGATGGCATAGGCATAGGCGTTACCCGTATCCATCGAGATCATCGAACCGTTGACACGACGCTCTATCTCGCCCTTGTAAGGCTGATACTCCTTGAAGCGGTGAGCCATGATAGCCTCACCCTGAGAGGCTGTCAGCACATTGGTACGCAGACCGATAATGCCGCGCGAGGGGATATCGAACTCGATGTTCACACGCTCACCCTGACTCTCCATCGACGTCATCTCGCCCTTACGACGAGTGACCATATCAATCATCTTCGACGAGAACTCCTCGGGCACGTTGATGGTAAGTTCCTCGATAGGTTCGCACTTCTGTCCGTCAATTACCTTATATATTACCTGTGGCTGTCCAACCTGCAACTCATAGCCCTCACGGCGCATCGTCTCCACAAGCACGGAAAGATGCAGCACACCACGACCTGAGACAATCCACTTATCGGTAGAGTCCTCGAAAGGCTCCACACGAAGGGCCAGATTCTTCTCCAGCTCCCTCTCCAGACGATCGTTGATATGACGCGAGGTCACAAACTTACCCTCCTTACCGAAGAACGGCGAGTCGTTGATTGTAAAGAGCATCGACATCGTAGGCTCGTCGATGGCAATCGGTGGTAACGGCTCGGGATTCTCCAAGTCACAGATCGTATCGCCGATCTCGAACTTCTCCAGTCCTATCACAGCACAGATATCACCACAATCCACCGAGTCGGTCCTAACGTGGCCCATACCGTCAAACGTATGCAACTCCTTGATCTTAGTCTTCTCCATCGAACCGTCGCGATGCGCAATCGTCACCTGCATGCCATCCTTCAACTGTCCGCGATGTACACGTCCCACGGCGATACGTCCCTGATAGCTCGAATAGTCGAGTGAGGTAATCAGCATCTGGGGCGTTCCCTCTATCTGTTTGGGGGAAGGAATCACCTCGATAATCTTATCCAATAAATAGGTAATATTATCAGTAGGCTTACGGAAATCCTCACCCATCCAGCCGTTCTTGGCCGAACCGTAGACAACGGGGAAGTCAAGCTGGTCCTCAGTGGCATTCAGTGAGAACATCAGGTCGAATACCATCTCATAGACCTCTTCCGGGCGACAGTTAGGCTTATCCACCTTATTGACCACCACGATAGGCTTCAATCCTATCTGGAGTGCCTTCTGCAGCACGAAACGCGTCTGAGGCATCGGTCCCTCAAAAGCGTCGACCAGCAGCAGACAGCCGTCAGCCATATTGAGCACACGCTCAACCTCTCCACCAAAGTCGGAGTGTCCTGGAGTATCTATGATGTTGATCTTCGTTCCTTTCCAATTGATCGATACGTTCTTCGAAAGAATGGTGATACCACGCTCACGCTCCAGGTCGTTTGCGTCCAGCACCTGATTGCTGAGGTTCTGTCCCTCACGGAAGAGATTTCCTGCCAGCATCATCTTGTCCACGAGTGTCGTTTTTCCGTGGTCTACATGCGCAATAATTGCGATATTTCTGATATCTTGCATACCTATTTTACTTAAAAACGGGTGCAAAGGTACGAAAAAAAACGTTATTTTTCATATTTTCTGCAAATTTTTCACTTTTCCTTGTTCACTTTTCACTTTTTTGTTGTACCTTTGCACCCGCATTTCGGAAAATCCGAAGCATCCGATGACGTAAACTCGTCTGTGATTAGGCTTGAAACGCGTCTGAAAGATGTCTTTGCAAACAACATTTTAATCACATTTTAATTATGTATTTAGACAAAGCTAAGAAGCAGGAAATCTTCGGTCAGTACGGCAAGACAGCCACTGATACCGGTTCTGCAGAGGCACAGATCGCCCTCTTCTCTTACCGTATCTCTCACCTGACTGAGCACCTGAAGAAGAATCACAAGGACCACAACACAGCTCGTTCGCTGACTATGCTCGTAGGTAAGCGCCGCAAGCTGCTGAAGTACCTCTACAACACCGATATCAATCGTTATCGTGCTATCGTAAAGGCCCTCGGTCTTCGCAAGTAAGTCAACAAATAACCCCCTCCGAAAGAAAGAGGGGGTTATTTTTTTAAGCCTTCAAAAACGCAATCCGCCTCCGATTATCCTTCGACCTTACTGCGAAGTGCAACCAGCAGACACTGCAATGCTGCTCTAATAGCAGCTCGTCAAATTCCTGCTTGGTCCCATCAGCTATATCCAATAGAATGGACGCATAGCGGATCATCTGCTCTTCTAAATGTCAAAAGTGAAAAACTGAAAAAGTGAAAAACTCGATTAAACGAGGGCAGTGTCAAGCTTGCTTGAACACTGCCGAGTGTGAGAGTTTTCGACGAAGTCAAAAGTTACCTGTTTAGGGTATATAGATGCAGGAATATATTAATAGATTTTAGGTAATCGTTCGTCTTATAACCAAGAATCTTCTTAGGTAAAATTTTTACATTTTTCGTTTAAAATCGTACGCCTTTAGCCCCAAATTGGCAAAAAATACTAAAAAATAACAGATATATACGACTAACGGTTGTTTTTCTCAAATAATCTTCCTATTGTTCGTGAGCAGCGTAAGAACCCTTTTTTGCAACCTTTATGAAGATGGGAGTGTTTTCGTCTGGTGGGGTTTCTTCTTCAAGTGCAATCTCATAGAAAACATATCCGTCTATCCCGTATTTTTCATACCAAAGACGAGGCTCGACACCAGAGTCACGTAATCCACAGAACCAAGTGCCACCCTCAAAAGGAATGCCTGTCGAATATGCCATAATTGGTGTATTTGGACCTGCACCAGCTGCATATGTCTCCATCAGTATTTTCATATTGTCGATGGGTAAGACATCTTGGAACAGTCTTTGATTGTTGCTTATGGGGTAGAAGCAGGCGATACGTATACTGTCCTTTCCATAAGGTAGAGCCATAAAATCAAGTGTTTCAATACTATCCGTCATGATTAGATGCAGATAGTCTGCAAGTAATTCTTGTTCCTTAAAAACGCCCTTTTCACATGTAACCTTCTTTATTTTCGCACGCTTTCCATTAAAATCCCCTTTGAGTTTCAGGCGAAAAGTCTGCATGCCTTGCATCATAAAGTACTGTTTCGTCACGTCTGAAAGGGAATCAATCCTATTCTCATAAGTAACACTTATCTTTTGCGCAGAAGCAGCAAAGAAAGGAAAAATGACTAGCAATAAAATTACAATCTTTCTCATCATAAGTTTATATAATCATTTTTATGTTAATACTTACCTATTTTGATGTCTATATGATCACTTAATACAGAAGTGAGGGCACTATTCACCACCGACTCATCAACGATGGTAGGCGTACACATCTTGCAGAGCAAGGAAATGCCGTCGAAGATGTCCTGAGTGCTCAGCTTGCGGGTTTCCATGATGTAACTGGCAGTGCCCAGCGAAAGCGAGGAACAAAACAACTCTATTTGTCCCAGGTCGCCCATGCTGAAGATCCGCAGCACCTTAGGGAACCGAGGGTAGCGTTCGCACAGCAGGTCGATAACGATGTTGGCATCAACGAATACTCGCTTCATTTGTACTTCTCAGCTAAGTATTCCTGACGCAATTTGTCAACTTCCTCGTCGGTGGCATACCAAGGGTTACCGCGCTGGAACTGCAACACACGGGGCGAAAGGCCTGATGCAATAGCATCGGCACTCTCGGCATGGCGGCTCTGCTCAGTTCGTCTTGCTGGACGGGGATGGTGGCGCAGCCGCTTCACGTAGCGCGACACGCTTTCCAGCATCTCGACACTCATCTGATCGAGTTCAGCTGCAATGGATGTTCTTAACTCTATTGTTGTCATAATAATCCCAATTTCCTATATTTTGTGGGCAAAGATAGTGGATTTCTGTGAAAGTACCAAATTTTGCTCGGAACTTTTTCAGTTTTTTGAAAAATAATTAGGGAAATATTTGGTAGTTTCAAGAAAAATTCGTACCTTTGCAACATAGTTGCAAAAACGACATCAAGCAGCTAAAATTGCGGCATAACTATAGAGTAAATTTTTCTTAGTCGACGAGGAAGTTTTTCATAGGCATACCGCAAAACAGAGGACAAAGGAAAAGGTTTTAAGGAATAGGAATAATTTTTACACCCTTAAAATTTTTAATTATTTATGGCACTTAAAGTTAAAGCAGTAGAGAGACTGCTGAAGTTTACAAAAGACGAGAATGATCCTGGCGTTTACCGCTACATGATGAAGCCGGAGATGTACTCCACGCTGAGTCAGTCGAAGGTAATCCGTGAGGCTGCCCTGCGCAGCGGCGTGAGCCAGGGAGTGATGAAGGCCTGCTGGGATGCAGCTGGCGAGGTGATCAAGGCCTGGGCAACGGAAGGCCACGCCGTGGCTCTGCCTGGACTGGGTTCGATGCGATTCGGACTGCGTTCGAAGTCGGTAGAGAAGGTCGAGGACGTGAAGACCGGACTGATCAAGAGCCGCCGCATCATCTTCACCCCATCGGTTGACCTGAAGGACGAGCTGGCTGCTACCAGCATTATGATCACCTGCTACGACCGCAACGGCAACGAGGTGAAGCGTGTGACCTCAACCAGCGGTGAGGTGGAGGACAACGAGGAGAACGAGAATGAGAACGAGAACAGCGGTAGCGGCTCTTCGACGGGCTCAGAGACCGAGAACGTAATGGCACCAGAGATCTCAGGAACTTCTCTGTTCACTGACTCCACTCAGGTGACCATCCAAGGTCCTCAGGGCGCAGAGGTTCGTTACACCACTGACGGAAGCGATCCTAACGCAGAGAGCACCCTCTACAGCGAGGCCATCACTCTGAGCGCAACCACGACCATCAAGGCCATTGCCATCCTCGACGGTGAGACTTCTGAGGTAGCGTCTAAGACGTTCACTAAGAGCGGCGAAAGCGGTGGCTTCGACCTCGGGAACTAAATGAAGAATTGAAGAATTGAAAAATTGAAGAATTGAAGAATTCTGAATTTAGAAAAGGAGGTGAACTATGACGAAGAAGGAAACGCTTAAGTGGTCGCTGCAGATACTCGCCTCGATTATCTCAGCAGTACTTACCGCCCTCGGCACGACCTCATGCATGGGTCTTCACTAAGAGAGAGAGGCATCCAATCGGGTGCCTCTCTCTTTCTATTTATTAACTTATGGAAGAATAATCTTCACATTCTCTTGTTTGACGTTCTGGCAGTTGGTGAAGACGGCATCCTGATTTGCGCGGATGGTGATATTCTTCAGGCTGATATTATCCATGGGCATCTCGGGGAGGCCATTGAACTCCATGGCACGGCCTGCACCGCTGCAATTCACGTTCTGAATATTGATATTGCGGAAGATGGGTGTGGTCTCGTCTACAGGCATCTTCGTCGTATTGTCGGGGGTGTCGCCATCAGCCAGCATCTCAGCCACTGACTTGCCGCCATAGTACATATTGAAGGTAATGGCATCTGTCTTGATGTCCATCATCGAGATATTGTCGATGAAGATGTTCTCGACGATACCACCACGACCACGGGTAGACTTGAAACGCAGACCTACATCGGTACCAAGGAACTGACAATTCTGCACCTTGAAATTCTTCACGCCTCCACTCATCTCAGAACCTACCACGAAACCGCCATGGCCAGCGAACACCGTACAGCCATCGACCACTACATTCTCGCAGGGAACACCACGACGACGGCCATCGGCATCCTTACCGCTCTTGATACAGATGCCATCGTCGCCAGCATCGAAGCGAGAGTTGACAATCAAGGCGTTCTTACATGACTCAAGGTCGAGGGCATCACCATTCTGAGCATACGAGGGATTACGGGCAAGCACCTGATCGATAATGATATTCTCGCACATCAGCGGATGGATGTTCCAGGCGGGGGAGTTCTGGAAGATCACACCCTTGAGCAACACATTCTTGCAGCCAACAAGACTGATCATGACGGGGCGGAGGAAACGATGAATGGCCTCGAACTCCTCATCGGTCTTCGCTGTAGGAACGTTCAGGTCAGCTCCTTCATGGCCCTTGGCATAGCTGGCTGATGGGGCCCAATAGTTGCCAGGCATCACGACACTGCCAGGAACGGCCAACAACTGTTTCCAATGGTTTTCGTTGACCTTGGCCTTCTTGACAGGGCGCCAGTACTGACCGTTACCATCGATGGCTCCACGACCTGTAATGGAAATATTCTCAGCACCGTTGGCAGAGATGGGTGACTGGCAGCGACGGGTGTCGAGTCCCTCGAAGGAGGTCTTGATGATCGGGTAGAGCTTTTCATCGGCAGCAAACTGGAGGATAGCGCCCATCTCGAGATGCAGGTCGATGTTGCTCTTGAGGACGATGGGTCCCGTGAGCCATACGCCTGCAGGCACGATCAGGTGACCTCCACCTTTCTGTGAGAGGGCGTCGATGGCCTTAGCAAAGGCTTCGGTGCAGAGTGTGACACCAGTGGCATCACCTCCGAAATCCAGGATAGATACTTTCGTATCAGGGATGACAGGGGCCTTCACCTCAGGCATTCTGAAAGGCAGGTCCTGCGTGTACTTCTTGTAAGGATTGTCGCATTTCATGCAGTCGCCAGACGTTTGCTGGGCACTTGCACCAAGGAATGAGCAGAGGCTCAATAACAGTAAAATCGATTTTTTCATTGTCTCAGTATGATTAGTTTCTTATTTCGTTCAGGGGGATCATCACAAAGTCGCGTTCGTGCATCAGCGGATGGGGTATTCTCAAGTCAGGTTCATCGATGGTGAGATCGTCATAAAGCAGGATATCGATGTCGATGGGGCGATCGTGATATCTCGAGGAGCAAGTTTTTCTGGTGCGACCCAAGTCGCGTTCAATTTGCTGGGTCAGCGTCAGCACCTCACGGGGACTCTTGTCTGTCTCGCAGAGAATGACGCCGTTGAGGAACTTGTGCTTCGACTTAAATCCCCAGGGCTCGGTCTCTATCATTGACGACTGGCGGAGGACTGCTCCCACCCGCTCACTGATGAGACGGATGGCATCGGCTATGCACTGCTGGCGGTCGCCGATGTTGCTCCCCAATCCCAGATATACCTGATGCATCAATCGTCGAGTATCAGCATGGCATCACCGTAGCAGCCGAACTTATAACCGTTCTTCACGGCCTTTGTATAGCCTTCGTAAACCAGGTCGTAGCCGCCGAATGAGCACTGAGTCATCATCATCGTCGACTCCGGGTGATAGAAGTTAGAGACCAAGGCGTTGCTCAATCCGAACTCGTATGGAGGGAAGATGAACTTGTTGGTCCATCCCTCAAACTCCTTCAGCATGCCGTCTGTTCCTACAGCCGACTCTGTGGCACGTGCCGTACTTACGCCTACGCAGCACACACGATGGCCCTCGCGCTTGGTCTTGTTCACCAGCTCACAGGCTTCCTTGTCGACAAACATCTGCTCGGATGACATCTTGTGCTTCGTCAGATCTTCCACCTCGATGGGATCGAAGTTTCCAAGTCCACAGTGCAGCGTGATGAAGGCGAAGTTAATACCACGGATCTCCATGCGCTTCATCAGCTCACGGCTGAAATGCAGACCCGTTGCAGGGGCTGTCACCGCACCCTCGTTCTTGGCATAAATGGTCTGGAAGTTGACCATATCCTCAGGTGTGGCAGGGCGATTGTCGACGATATAGCGTGGCAATGGAGCCTCACCGAGTGCGAAAAGCTCTTGTTTGAACTCATCATGAGGACAGTCGTAGAGGAAGCGTAACGTACGTCCACGACTGGTGGTGTTGTCGATCACCTCGGCTACCATCGGACCATCCTCCTCAAAGAAGAGTTTATTGCCGATACGGATCTTACGGGCTGGCTCGACAAGTACATCCCAAAGACGAAGGTCGGGATTCAGCTCCCTCAACAGGAAGACCTCAATCTTGGCATCGGTCTTCTCCTTGGTGCCGTACAAACGGGCAGGGAACACCTTCGTGTCATTGAAGATAAAGGTATCGTCCTCGTCGAAATAGTCGAGAATATTACGAAAATCCAGATAGACGGGATTGCCTTCCTCGTCCTTCAGGTCATTGCCTTCCTCGTCTTTCTTGGTCATCTCAATACGCCCGCTCTTACGGTGAAGAACCATCAGACGACACTCGTCGCGATGGTATGGAGGCTCAAGGGCAACCTGCCCCCCAGGTAGTTTAAAATCAAACTGTGATAACTTCATTATATCTCTTTTTACGTTCTTACTATCAATTACTCTTTCATCTGATCTTCCATCCACGCTGGGAACTCGTCAAACGTCAGACAGTCCTCCAGACGCACATGACCTACTCTCGTTCGGCAGAGCGCCGTCAGGAAAGCGCCAGTGCCCAGTGCATCACCGATATCACGGGCCAACGAGCGGATATACGTGCCCTTGCCACATACCACACGGATCGACATCTGCATCTTTTCGGCATCGAAGTGCGTCAATTCAATCTCGTCGATATGCACCGGCTTGGCTGCCAGGTTCACGTCGGCTCCTTTTCTTGCCAGTTCGTAGGCGCGATCGCCAGCCACCATACAAGCCGAATAAGCTGGGGGCACCTGCATCACATCGCCCACAAAACGGGGCAACGTCTTCTCGATCAGCTCACGGGTGATATGCTTCGTAGGATAGGTATAATCCACCGTGTGCTCTTTATCATAGCTCGCTGTCGTGGCTCCCAACTGCAGGGTTGCAGTATACTCCTTATCGTGTAGCTGCAGCTGTTCGATCTGCTTGGTAGCCTTCCCCGTACACAGGATCAGCACACCAGTGGCAAGGGGATCGAGTGTTCCTGCATGCCCCATCTTCACCCGCTTCACATGCAGACGCTTCGACAGCAGATAGCGGATATGTGCCAATGCGCCGAAACTCGACATGCGGTAAGGCTTATTGATATAGAT
Organism: Prevotella sp.; assembly: GCA_017443345.1. Lineage (GTDB taxonomy): Bacteria > Bacteroidota > Bacteroidia > Bacteroidales > Bacteroidaceae > Prevotella. The sequence goes on along the minus strand of JAFSNR010000025.1, from coordinate 61,912 downwards.
ATATGCCCCTGCCTGGAAATCCATCATATCAGCTGGAAGGCCAGAATGGCAACACCTATGATTGCACAGTAGAGGCCAAAGTATATCAACTTACCCTTCTTCACAATGTTGATCATAAGCTTGCAGGCAAAACAGCCCGACAAGAATGCAGCCAGGAAGCCAACTGCCAGTGGAAACGCATCGATACTGCCACCAAAAGCCTCCTCACCCTTCAGGGCCTTCAGCACGTCGAGCAGTGCCTCACCCAAAATCGGGGGGATCACCATCAGGAAGGAGAACTGAGCGAGTTTCTCTTTCTTGTCGCCAAGCATCAGACCTGTTGCGATGGTTGAACCTGAACGCGACAGACCTGGCAGGACGGCACACGCCTGAGCAACACCGATGACGAAGGCATCCCACAAGGAGATGTGCTCCTTCTGACGGGGTTTGGCAAAGTAGGAGAATGTCAGCAACACAGCTGTCACCAGAAGCATCACGCCTACGATGAGCAGACCAGAGCCAAAAGCTTCCTCCACCTTATCCTTAAAGAACAGACCCACGATGCCTACAGGAATCATCGACACGATGATGTTCAGGGCATACTTCGTCTCGTCATTCATCTCAAACTTAAACAGACCCTTCAGGATCCAGTCAATCTCGCGCCATAGGATGACTAGCGTCGACAGTACCGTAGCCACATGCACAGCCACCGTAAACTCCAGGTTATCAGCTCCATCGATACCGAAGAACGTGGAGATAATGGTCAGGTGGCCACTCGAGCTGACAGGCAGATACTCCGTCAGTCCCTGTACGATTCCAAGAATCAGTGCTTGTATCCAATCCATATATTAATCTAAATCTTTTGGTTTTCTTACGACAGCATAAATCATCGCTACAAAGCCGAACAGGCAGATAATGGGTGCCACCTTTGTGCGACGTGCGCTGAAAATATCAGGCTCAAAGGCTGTATCCGTCGAATTGGGACCTACCATCAGCAAAAAGCCGATTACCACGATAGCCATACTTACAGCCAGCAATATGTAGTTCACCTTGTCGAATGCAAAATTCTTCTTATCCATCACTTTTATCTTTTCACTTATCACTTTTCACTTATATCTTATACAGCTCTCCCGGTGTCATCTTCAGGAAACGATTCACTGAAATGTAGGAGCAAATCACAGTTATCAGAATACCCAGTAACAGCACAGCCACCCCGGTAATCGTCAGTTCCTTCCATGTGATGATGTTGACGATGTTAGGTTCATAGTACCACAGTCCGTAGAAACAGCCACCCAGCACAAGGATAGCGACAAAGGCGGCAATGACGCCCACCACAAGAGCCTGTTTCACAAAAGGTCTGCGGATAAAGCCCCATGAGGCACCCACCAGCTTCATCGTGTGGATAATGAAACGTCGGGAGTATACACTCAGACGCACCATATTGCTGATGAGCTCAAACGACACGAATGTCAACAGCATCGCCAGTGCCAACAGTAGCAGGTTCAGCTTCGTCAGATTCTTGTTCACGCTGTCCATCAGGTCCACCTGATACGTCACATCAGCCACCTTCGGATTCTTCCTGATTTCCTCGGCAATCCACTTCAGCGAGTCGCGGTTGGCATATTCCGAGTGCATCTGCAACTCAAGCGTGGCTGGGAAGGGGTTCACACCAAGGAACTCCGAGGGATCGGAGCCCATAGCCTCCGTCTGCTCCTTCAGCGCCTGGTCTCGGCTGATATAGTCGATGTTCTTCGAATACGGCCTGTGATAAAGGTCACGGCAAAGCAGCTTGGCGCCGTTCACACTCACATCGTCGCTCAGCATCACCGTCACCGTCAGGTTCTCCTTCACCCAATTCGACAGGTTATAGGAGGTCTGTACAGACAATACGACCAAACCTAAAAGCACCAGCACCATCGCCGTACTGATGCAGAGTGACACGATCTGAACACCACGACGGTTGCCAGCATTCTTTTTGCTTCTTTTCATGAATTTACGAACGTAAAAATCGATTTTGGCTGCAAAGTTACATATTTTTTTAGACATAAGTACATAAGAACATCAATTTTTTTGTTTCTTTTGTTCTTTTGTCTTGAGAAAACTGTAAATTTGCACCCGATATGAGTACAATAATATATCCATCGCCGATATTCGGGCCTGTTCACAGCCGTAGGCTCGGTATCTCGCTCGGCATCAACCTGCTGCCTGCCGACGGAAAGGTGTGCAGTTTTGACTGTATCTACTGTGAATGCGGCTTCAACGAAGACCACCGCCCCACTCTGCCTCTGCCCAAACGTGAGGAAGTGGCAGAAAAGCTGGAGAAGAAGCTGCAAGAGATGGTTGCAGAGGGACAACTGCCCGATGTTCTGACCTTTGCTGGTAACGGTGAACCCACCTGTCATCCGCATTTCCCTGAGATTATCGATGACACCATCCGTCTGCGCAACCAGTATTGTCCGAAAGCGAAAGTCTCGGTACTCAGCAACTCGACCATGATCCACCGTCAGGATGTGCACGATGCATTAATGAAGGTAGACAACAATATCCTGAAGCTCGACACCGTAGACCCTATATATATAAATAAGGTGGACCATCCCAATGGCACCTATGATGTCAACCACATCATCGAGCGTCTGAAGGCATTCAAGGGACATGTTATCATCCAGACGATGTTCATGCGAGGCGAATGCCAAGGTGAGAGTGTCGACAATACCAGCGAAGCGTATGTCGTTCCCTGGTTGGAAGCCGTCAAATCCATTGCTCCCCAGCAGGTGATGATCTACACGATCGACAGAGAGACGCCTACCCAAGGACTGCTGAAGGCGACACACGAACAACTCGATGCCATCCGTGACCGAGTCATCGCTGCTGGTATTCCTTGTACTGCATCATACTGATTTTTCATCTATAAATATGGAGACAATGAAAAAATTCCTAATCATGATCACGGCGGTGCTGCTGGTAGCAGCATGCGCCACACCTGAAGAGCGGGCTGCCCGTCAGGCAGAAAACCTGAAAGTGGTGAAAGCGAGTGTTGGTAGCCAGAAGTACAAGATCTCTGTGAGTCAGATGACTCCTATGCGTGGCACATCGGTCTATGTGTCGAATCGTTACCTGAAGATCGAGGGTGACCAGATTGACTGTTCACTGCCTTATGCTGGTAAAGAAGACATTCCCCACCTGAAGACCCGTGGTGAGATGCGTATGGACTCGAAGATCGAGTTCAGAGGTACTATTGAGAACTACCTGCTGCAACTTCTGCCCAAGAAGAAGAGCGGTGTGGTGACCTTCACGACGAAGTACAGTGGTGAAGAGTTGAAATTCTCGATTACGATCGACAACTACGGCAAGGCCAAGATCCGCGTGACACCTGAGAGTCGCGATTACATCGACTACGAAGGTTCTGTCTATGCTTTATAAACAATCATCCCCGCCAGTTGGCGGGGATATTCTTTTAGTTATTTTCCCATGATTCCTCGACGGGTACCTTCCAGGAACTGGATAATGGTACGAATCTCAGGACCATCGGGCACCTGATCCTTGATCTGGTTAATCACATCGAACACACTCGTCTTACCGTGGAACAGCAGACGATAGGCGTTTGCGATGTGCTTCTGTACCTTCGGATCGATGCCGGCCTCGTTCATCATCGTCGTATTGGGGCCGCTATAGGATAAAGGCTTGCCACCTGCCACGATGAATGGAGGCACATCTTTTGAGAAGGTACAACCAGCCTGAACCAGTGCAAGACGCCCCACACGGGTATTGGCGTTCTGGATGGCACTCGACGAGAAGATCGCACCATTGTCAATCTCACAGTCGCCCGCAATCTTCACACCATAGCCAAACACACAGTGGTCGCCCACCTTCGTGTCGTGACTGATATGCGTACCTTCAAGCAGGAAGTTGTTATTACCGATGACGGTTTTGCCGTCACGCTGCGTACCGCGATTGATAACCACGTTCTCGCGGATGACGTTGTTGTCGCCAATCACCACGTACGACTTGGCACCACGGAAATTGAAATCCTGCGGCAGGGCGGAAATAACACTGCCCTGGTGGATCTTGTTGCCATTTCCGATACGCGAGCCATCACAGATGCTGACGAAAGGGAAGATAATACAGTTATCACCTATCTCCACATCATCCTCGATATACACGAAGGGGAATATCTTACAGTTGTTACCGATTTTCGCCTTTGGAGAAACCTCGGCTTTTGGACTTATTTCACTTGCCATTTTTTACCTTTTTACTTTTTTACCTTTTTTCCTTTACTTCGCGCCGCCACCAAGGGCCTGATACAAGTTGACTACCGCCTGCATCTTATAGAAATCGTCCTGAACCTTGGAGATTTCAGCATTGAGCAGGTTGCTCTGAGCAGAGATAACCTCCAGATATGTGGTGTTCGACGATGACTCCATCAACTTCTGAGTATCCTCGACATTCTTCTTGAGGACTGCAACACGCTTGCCATCGAGCTCAGCCTTCTCTGCGTAAGAGTTGTAGCCGACGAGTGCATTGCTCACCTCATTGCCAGCCTTCAGTATCGCATTCTGCCATGTATTAAAAGCCTGCTCATACTGATACTTTGCCACCTTCAGACCAGCGACAATCTGCCCGTGCTGGAAGATGGGCTGTACCAGACTTCCAACGGCAGAGAGTAACCACTTGCCTGGATTAACGGCTCCGTTGGAGTTCGTAAATGCAGCAGTAGCCGAGACCGTAATATTCGGATAGAAGCGACTGCGAGCTGTCTCTATATCGTAGAAACAGTCGGCCAGCGACATTTCGGCATAGTGGACATCAGCACGGTTGTTCAACATCTGAATAGCTACACCTGTTGAGAGATCGGTGGGCAGGTACTGATTGTCGAATGTTCCACGGGCAATGGTCTGGCCATGCTGTCCAACCAAGAGAGAGAGCGAGTTCTCCATCTCACGCACCTGACGTAGGAGATCCACCTTCTGAGACTGTACACTATAGTAGGCAGCCTCAGCACTCTGTACAGCGGTGGAGCGATAGCCCACACGATTATCGTGCATAAACTTCATCTTCTCCCAAGTCTCCTTAGTCAGTTGCTCCATATCTGTGACAATCTGCACCTGACGGTCGAGCATCAGCAACGTATAGTAAAGGTTGGCAATGCCAGAGATGACATTGCACTTCACCACCGTCTGATAGTCGCGAGTAGCGAGGAGCTGCATCTGTGCTGCACGCTTCTGACTCAACAGATTGCCGAAGAGATCGAGATTCCAACTGGCAGTGACAGGCAGCGTATAAGACTTGGTGGCAGCTGCCCCGTCAAAGGAACTGAGCGTTCCTTGTGGTGAGAGTGTCAGCGAGGGAAGGAAAGCCAACTTTGCACAAGTCAGTGCCACCTCTACCTGCTTAACGTTCAAGGCTGCGTTCAACAGATCGACGTTATTGTCGAGACCCTGCTGAATGAGGGCCTGTAACTGGGGATCGGTAAACACACTGCGCCACGGCATATTACCGAAGGATACAGTATCCGTCACCGCCAGTGTATCCGTCAGGGATACTGGGTCGCGAACCAAGCCATCAGCCTTCACTTCGGGGCGATCATATTTGTTATAGAGTCCGCAGCTCGACAGCAGCAAGGCTGCGGACATGAATATCATCAGTTTTTTCATATACTTTTCACTTTTCACTTCTCTCTTTTCACTTCTCCAGCTCATAGTCTTCTGGTTTCTTATGTGCATACTGAGCCAACTCGGCAGCAATCTCCTCGTTCTCCTCATCCTCGAACTTCAGCGGACTGAACTTCTCCTGCAGTGACTGGAAAATAACGAACAGCGTTGGAACGACGAAGAGCTGAAGGATCGTACCAATCAACATACCGCCAACGGCAGCAGCACCCAGTGTCTGGTTACCATTCTTGCCTACACCCGAGGCAAACATCATCGGCAACAAACCGATAACCATGGCCAAAGAGGTCATCAGAATAGGACGCAGACGAGCAGCAGCACCCAACACTGCTGACCAAGAAATGGCCATACCCATCTGACGACGCTCCAGAGCGAACTGTACAATCAGAATGGCGTTCTTTGCCAACAGACCAATCAGCATGATCAGTGAGATCTGCATGTAGATATCATTGGCGTGACCGAAGAGGCTGGTGAACAGGAAACAACCTGCCAGTCCGAAGGGCACTGAAAGGACTACTGACAGCGGCAAGATATATGACTCGTACTGTGCCGACAGAATCAGGTAGATGAAGATAAAGCAGAGCAGGAAGATGATAGCCGTTGAATTCGACGACTTGGCCTCCTCACGTGTCAGACCAGAATAGTCGTAGGTATAACCTGCTGGCAATATATCAGCTGCCACTTCCTGGACAGCCTTAATGGCCTCACCTGAAGAATAACCGCTAGCAACTGTTCCTGTCACATTGATACTTGTATAAAGGTTGAAACGGTTGATGTTCGCAGGACCATAGACACGCTCCAAGCGGCAGAACTCCTCAACAGGCGACATACCATTCGATGTGCGGACATAGATGCTCTTCAACGACTCTGGCGTCATTCGTGTCTCAGGTGATCCCTGAATCATGACACGAAAGAGCTTACCATAGGCATTGAAGTTCGATGCATAGAGTCCGCCATAGTAACCCTGCAGAGTAGAGAGCACCGTAGCTGGTGAGACTCCTGCCTGCTTACATTTAGCCACATCCATATAAATCATATATTGTGGATAGTTGGGGTTATACGATGTCTGTGCAGCCTGGAACTCAGGACGTTTGTTAAGTTCCACAAGGAATTCCTTCACGATATCATAGAACTTAGTCAGCGAACCACCTGTACGGTCCTGCATCACCAACGAAACACCCGAGTTAGCCGAGAAGCCGGGAATCATAGGCGGTGCAAAAGCCAGTACCTGAGCGTCCTTGATATGAGCTGTCTTCAGGAAGATCTGGGCAATGACACCCGTCGATTCGTAAGGATTCAGGAAGAAACGGTAGATACCATCACCCTGCCACAGACCTGAGAGTTTCCAGAAGAATCCTTTCTGACGCTCAGAGAACGGCTTCAGCTTAATAATAAACGTAGCTTGGTCTGAACCAGAACCAGCAATGAAGTTATAACCCTGAATCTGCTCACGGCTAAGGATAGCGGGATCGGCAGCAAGAATACTGTCAACCTCATTAATCACTTGACGCGTGCGCGCAACAGATGTTGAGGGAGGCATCGTGATGGTACAGAAGAGTGTACCAGTATCCTCGTCAGGCACAAGACCTGTCTTCGTCGTGAACATCGTCGTGGCCAGTACAGCAATACCGATGATAACCGCAATACCGATGGCAAGGGGTTTGCGTACCAGTTTCTCCACAATGTCCTTATACTTATTGGTCGTGGTCGTAAAGGCTGTATTGAAAGAAGCATGGAAGCGGTCGATCGTCGACATCTTCTTCTCATGACCTTCTGCATCGTGAGGCTTCAGGAAGATGGCACACAAGGCAGGCGACAGCGTCAAGGCGTTCAGAGCCGAGATGAAGATCGAGACGGCCATCGTCACACCGAACTCACGATAGAACGTTCCAGAAGTACCACCGATGAACGACACTGGCACGAACACAGATGCCATCACCAGCGTAATGGAGATAATGGCACCCGAAATCTCGTTCATGGCATCGATAGAGGCCGTCAGCGGTGATTTATAGCCCTGGTCCAGTTTCGCATGCACAGCCTCGACCACCACGATGGCATCGTCCACCACGATGGCAATAGCCAAGAGCAAGGCGGATAGCGTCAAGAGGTTGATGGAGAAGCCGAAGACGTTCAGGAAGAAGAACGTACCAATCAACGACACTGGCACGGCGATAAGCGGGATCAGCGTTGAGCGCCAGTCCTGCAGGAAGATATAAATCACGATGAACACCAGAATCAGGGTGAACACCAGTGTGAATACCACCTCCTCGATTGAAGCATAAAGGAACTCCGTTACGTCGTAGTTGATCTTATACTCCATGCCTGGAGGGAACAGTTTGGCCTGATCCTCCAACTCGGCCTTCACAGCCTTGGCAATCTCGTTGGCGTTCGAGCCAGCAATCTGCTGTACCATACCCAGCACAGACGGAAGGTTGTTGTTACGCATCGACACCGCGTAGGTCTGACCACCCAGCTCGATCTCTGCCACATCCTTCAACTTCAGTGTCTGACCGTTGCGGTCACTCGAAATGATGATGTTGCCAAACTCCTCAGCGGTCTTCAGACGACCAGTATAGCGCATCGTGTATTCGTAGGCCACATCCGAGCGCTCACCGAACGATCCTGGTGCAGCCTCGATGTTCTGCTCAGCCAGCACATTCGAGATGTCGCTTGGCATCAAGTTGTACTGCTTCATCACGTCGGGCTTCAGCCAGATACGCATCGAGTAGTTCTTCATACCCGGGCTCTGCACGTCACCCACACCCTGAATACGCTTGATAGCTGGAATGATATTGATGTTGTTATAGTTCGTCAGGAACTCGTCGTCGTAACGGCCATCAGACGTCAGCGTAAACATCAGCACCTGTGATGTCTGACGTTTCGTCACCGTCACACCGATACGCGTTACCTCAGCAGGCAGCAGGGCCAGAGCCTGCGACACGCGGTTCTGTACGTTCACGGCACACATATCGGCATTCATACCCTGACGGAACAGTACACTAATCTGTGCTGAACCAGCACCGGCTGTAGACGAGATATAGTCCATACCCTCCACACCGTTGATACTCTCTTCCAACGGCACTATGACGGAGTTTTTCACCGTCTCGGCATCGGCACCGGGATAGCTCGTCCATACCGCAACGGTAGGCGGTGCTATATTGGGGTACTGCTCAATAGGCAGCGACACCAGTCCGATGAAACCCAGCAGCACGATGAGGATAGAAATCACCGTCGACAACACTGGGCGTTTGATAAATGTTGTAAAAGTCATACTGATTTACTATTTGACAATTTACTATTTACAATTTACTTCTTCATCGCATTCACGATGTCACCAGCGCTCATAGCCTTAGCCTGTTCCTGGATCTTCTGCTGGTAGCGCTCTGGCGTGATGGGCACAATCTCCATACCATCGTTCAGTTTGGTGATACCGTTGGTCACATACTTGTCACCCGTCTTCAGACCCTCGGTGACGATATAGTTGTTGCCGTCGTTCTGTGGGTCTACCTTGATTTCGGTGTACTTCACCTTGTTGTCCTTGCCCAGCAGATAGACAAACTTCTTGTTCTGCACCTCACTGACGCAACCCATAGGAATGATGATGGCGTCGCTGTTCTGACGGGGGATAATGATTGTACCCGTTGCACCACTCTTCAGCTGTTTCTCAGGATTCTGGAAAGCAGCGATCAGCTGAACAGAACCCGTCGTAGCATCGATCACACCACTCATCTTTGTGACATGACCCTCCAGACCATAGATACTACCGTCGGCCAACTGAAGCTTCACAGCGGGGATCTTGTCCAAACCGGTCTTCGAGATGATCATTGCCTCTTTCTCGGTCACGGAGAAGTAAGCCTCCATCGAAGAGTTGTTAGAAACCGTTGTCAGCACGCTGGCTGTGTTAACCAGAGTACCTACCTTAAAAGGCAGCGTACCTACCACACCAGCTGCAGGACTCTTCACGTAGCAGAAGTTCAGCATCTCCTTAGCCGATGCCAGCGAAGCCTCTGCCTGAAACACCGCTGCCTTTGCCTGCTCAAACTGATTGGTAGCCGACTGAAGTTCGAAATCACCAATCACACCGTTCTCATGCAGTTTCTGTGAATTCTCATAATTCAGTTTGGCTGTATTCAAACTAGCCTGAGCAGTATTAAGACCTGCCTGTGCCTGACGAACAGTAGCCTGATAGGTCACATTGTCGATGACAAACAATACCTGACCAGCACTGACCGTCTGACCTTCCTTCACATTGATCTGAGTAATAAAACCAGCCACCTTTGGACTGATCTGCACATCCTGCACACCCTTGATAGCAGCAGGATAAGTGGTTTGCATGTCTGTACTTGAGGTTCCCACGGTTGTCACGGGATACTCATTGTCGCCGAATGTAGGGCGACCACCGCCACCACCGCAAGAAGCCAACAGCATCGTTGCGGCAGCAAACATCAAAATCTTGTTCTTTTTCATACTGTAAACTATTGTAATTTTATACCTTTCAAAACCAGTGCACCCCGAAAACCGAGGAACGTCATTCAGTTTTCGAGGTGCAAAGTTACTAAAAATATATCTTTAGATATATCAGTATTCTCGTTTTTTAACAAAGTTTATTAGCTATTATAGTTCATAAATATTATTTACCGTCGTACCATTGCTTAAGGACATAGAAAGCTAACTTACGCTCGCCTTTGTCACTCAGCAGGCCTTTGCGGTTATAGTAGTCTTGTACACCAGGGAGCACACGACGGGGTGAACGGAAATCCTTCAGAATCCAAGGGGTGGTTCCTGAGAGGCCGTCAATCTTGTCGAGCATAGCTAAATTCTCGCGGTAGAGGTTCTCCTGAAACTCCTCTGTCCAACGCTGGTTCTTGGCACCATGATAGCCATAACGCGCTCCACCTCCGAACTCACTGATAATGACGGGTTTATTATAGGGAATCTCCCACGTCATCTTGGGGGCATCGTTCACATCGCGATACCAGCCAATGTACTGGTTGAAGCTGACCACATCGACATACTCGTTCATATTGTCGTTCAGGCGGTTCACGTAGTTGGAGGCTCCCGTCACCTCCATAGCCATCGATATCAGACGGGTATCATCAAGTGAACGGGCATGCTTGGCCAGTTGGCTAAGGAAGGCATCGCGCTGTGCAGAATGGGGTGTCTCGTTGGCAATACTCCAGATGATGACATTGGCACGATTATGGTCACGACGGATCATATCAGTCAGCTGCTGACGGGCATTGTCGAGGGTAGCCGGATTGGTCCAGGCGATCGTCCAGTAACAAGGAATCTCAGACCACACAAGGATACCCATACGCTCAGCCTCGCGCACCATGTATTCATTATGCGGATAGTGGGCCAGACGCACGAAGTTGCAGCCCAGCTCCTTGGCCCATGAAAGCAGCGTCCTGGCATCCTCGGGAGAATTAGCACGCCCGCCGCCATTGGGTTTCTCCTCATGGATGCTGATGCCCTTGAGGAAGATGGGTTGGCCATTCAGCAGGATCTGCTTGCCGCGCGTCTCAATCTTACGGAAACCGATACTGTCGGCGATGGTGCTGTTATCAAGCATGATCTCCACCTGATAGCGTTTGGGATTCTCCGGACTCCACAACTGAGGCTTAGCCTTCATGCTGATTGCAGCCGTTCCATCAGCAGCGGTGGTGAGGGTCTTCTTGATCTTCAACTCAGGAATCGTGAGGGTCACCGTATGGTTGGCCTCAGGCTTGTTCAACTTGACGCTGAACGAGATCTGACGGCCTTCGAGACTGGTCAGTTGCAGGTTGTAATCCTCAAGATACACAGGTGATACCTTAACAAGTTTCACATCGCGGGTGATACCGCCATAGTTCCACCAATCGAAGATCTGTGTGGGCACATCCTCGGCATGGCGCTTGTTGTCGACCTTCACGATGACCACATTCTCGCCCTCTCGCAGCAGGTCACTGATATCAAAGTTGAAAGGCGTAAAACCGCCGATATGATGCCCGGCCTCCTTACCATTTACCCAGACGCGACAGTCATAGTTGACGGCTCCGAAATAAAGCAAAGTGCGACAGTCGCTCGTCGGCACAGCCTGAAAACTCTTCTTGAACCAGACGGTACCCTCGTAGAAGAACAGGCGCTCGTCCTGGGTATTCCAGTCACCAGGAATCTGCATCGTTGGCGACTTATCGAAGTCGTACTCGATCAGATCTTCAGGGCGCTGGGGCTTGGCATTCTGGAAAAAACCCCAGCGAGTAGGCTTCATACGATAGTCGTAGTAGCCCTCTTCTTGTACATCGACAATGTAATTCCATTCGCCATTGAGCGACATGCTCTCATAAGCATTCACATTCTGGATCAAGGGCAGCGACTCGGCTGCCAGCGTGGCGGGGAACAACAATCCCACAACCAGCATGATAGTGTCAAGAAGTTTTTTCATATGTTAGAGTTTGATGTAAATCTTTTTACGATAAAGTACGTAGCCGATAGCAAAGTTCAGCAGCACGAAATAGATGGCATAGGCCAATGAAGCCCATTTCAACGGAGCGATGACAGCATGGATGCCATTATAAACCATCTCAGACAAACCGATATGGCCTAAAAGGATGGCTAGCAGTTCGCTCGACACATAGAGTGCAAGGGCATTGACGCCAAAGACATGGAAGAACGTCGTCCAACCGGATTTCTTCTGAATATCAATAACATACATCAGGAAAGCCTGCAGCAAAGAGGCCAGACCACAGGTCATCATGACATAGCTAGGGCTCCAGATGCGCTTATTGAGTGGCAGTCCGTAAGACAGCAGATAACCGCCTATCACCAGTACCGTTCCAACCACGAAGAGGGCGATCACCTTCTGATCGATTGTCTCCTTCTTGAGGATCTGCATACCACAATAGAAGCCAAGCAGCACATGGGCTACAGACGAGATGGTACCCATCAGACCTTCAGGATCAACAGGACTCTTATGATAGATATGGTCATAGCCAAAAAGATTCAAATCTACCTGCGCCAGAATGTTCACACTGGCATCCTCGGCATAGCCGTTGCCAAAGACCAGAATAGCCGTATAGATGACTAACAGCCCGATAATCACGGGCACCGTATATTTATGATTACAGAATAGGGCGAAGAGCGACACGATACCATAGCAGAGGGCAATACGCTGCATCACAGCCCATATTCGCAGATGTCCGAAACAGAGCAGATCACCCTCGATGGCATGATCGAACCAGTTGATAAACAGACCTATGACAAAAAGCAGGACCGTTCGTTTGACGATTCGTCGGATGACCTTCGGAGTGGGTTTAAACTCCGACTTCACCAACGAGAGGTAGCATGAGATTCCCATGATGAAGAGGAAGAAGGGGAACACGAGGTCGCAAGGCGTCATACCGTTCCATTTTGAATGTCCTAACATTTCAAAGGATTCGCCCCAACCATTGTTGACGAGAATCATTCCTGCCACCGTGATACCGCGCAGGATATCAAGACTTAATAATCGCTGACTACTTGCCATAATCCAAATACTTTTGAGTAATTTCACGTGCCACGTCTACAGCTGACCCTTCTGGGGCAGCAGAATAAGGATTCTGCTGGAGAGTCCATGGTTCCTCCATCGCATAATAGTCGAGTTGAACTTCCTGAGGCAAGGCCATCTGGAAGAGTTCTGCTGCTGTCTTCGTCGCATTGGGACCACCACCTAAGAGTTCTGGCTGAGGAGACGTCTGAGCCTTCATCTGAGCAGCTAATGCATCAAAATAGGCCTTCCACCTCGGATAGTAAAAATCTTTCAGCAATCCCTGCCACTCTTTATGGGCATAGTCGCGCAGACCACCCGTATCAGCACAATAACGGTTGCCCCAAGTCGTAATCTGTACGCGGGCGTTCCATTCATAGAGTTTCTTCTCTTCAGGAGTAACACCAGCATTAACAGCATCCTGCGTCCAATGGCCCACACGGAACTCAGAGCGTGTCCCCAGAAGTTTATCCTGCATCAGTAGCATATCCAAGAAACGAGCAGCGTCCTTATCAAACTCCTGACGGGCAAAGCCCTTGTAGTCAGCGATGGTGCGCTGATACTGTTGACGAGCCTGATCTGCAAGTGCCTGACGGGTGATATCCACGAGATCGTATTCGAAATTATTGTTACCACGATATTTCTCAGCCACACTGTTCATCAATCTCGCAGCTTCCTTCGTATCAGCTGGGTCGTAATAATTCTTCATCTTCGACCAGGATGATGCCTGGAAGTTATTGAGTGAGGGACGCCCGCAGAAGATGCTCTCATGAGGGCCTTGCTGGTTGTTGCCTGCTGGACAGTTGTAAATGCTGTTGACAAGAACTAGCCAAGCCTTTTCAATCGTAGGATCCTCTACGCCATAACGGGCCTTCACGTAGTCCTTGATCCAGGCTTCCTTCGTAAACTTCTCAGGACGCCAAGGCAGTTCGCTCATCAACTCGAACATCACGGGATTATTCTCCGACCCTTCCATTGTGAAACCAATACCTTTGCAATGATTCTTGGGTACATAGAAGTTGTCGAGCAACTGGTCCATGCGACCATGAAGACCTACATTAGCACCAAAGTTCTCAAGCAGACAGAACAGCCACTCATGCTGCTTATAACCCTCATCGCGCTTCCAGATAGAGGGGATGCCAAACATGGGACGACACTCTGAGAAGAGGTCGAGTACGAGCAGATCACCTGTCTTCATGCCATCCACCATCTGCGGACGAGGGTTCTCCGTCCAACCCTGGATGACCCAGACGGCCTTAGGATTCACACGTTTCATGGCCTGCATCATAGCCTCGCCAGCCTTGGCATAGTCGATTGAAGGATCATCATTGCTTTCGTGGAAGGGGTCCATCGAGTAGTAATCCGCCTTACCGAAGAGTTTGGTGAGCTCATTATAATATAAGGTGGCGATTTCAGCAAAGCGCGCATCAGTAGGCAGAAGGTTAGCAGGACGCTGGAAACCATTCCACAGACCAGCATCAGCGACGTTCAGTCCCAGTTTCTGTTTCGCATCGTGAGGCACCATACCACAATAGCCTGGCAAGACAGGATGCATGTCGAGCTGTTTCATGCGGGCAAGGATCTGCTTCTGCAGTTTCTCCTGACGATCATACCAAGTAAGCGGTAGAGGTCCACCCCACCCTTCGAGGTTGTTCATCTCCCACCAGGCGAGGAAAGCAGGACCAGCGATAAACTCGCCCACCTCTTTCTCCGTATAGCCGAGTTTCAACAGCATGTTTCGCCAAACACACTCCTCACCAACGATGGCCAGAGGCAGATTCACACCATGAAGGGCCATCCAGTCGATCTCCTGTTCCCAACGTTTCCAATCCCAGAAAGCCATCGAATAGGAGAACGTACAGTAATTGAAGTCGTAACGCAGACCCAAGTCCGTCTCATGACGTTCTTTCTTGCTGACTGCAGGTAGCGAGGCAGGAAGTTTTGCCTGCATCTGGTTCCACGAAAGGTGGATGCCTGCATAATACTTGAGATACCAGTTAACACCTGAGGCGATATTCACCCAGTTGTTGCCTCGTACCACAACCTTACGGCCTTGTTGATCGAGTTCAAAGAAGTCCTTTTCACTCTTGACCTTTTCGATCTTAAACTTGGCAGAAGCACCCTTGTCGATTCTCTCCAGTAGTTCATCAACTGGATTAGCCCAAACCTGCATGGTCAGCAGCATGGCGATAATAGTTAGTAGTGGTCTCATCATATTTAAAATATTTATATCAGTTTCATTTCTTTTGCTTTCTCCATCAACAGAGCCATCAGAGGTTCGCGTTCGTTTTCCACCTTGTTATCAAGAACGGCATCTTTGAGATATTGCTTCAGCACACCCACCTCACGACTCGGCTTCAGGTTGAACATCTCCATAATCTCGTTACCATCGATCACGGGCTGAAGCAGACGGACGTAATCTTTCTCCTTCAGATCGGCCAGTTTCTCACGAACCATACGGAAATTCTCGAGGAACATCTTCTTGCGCACCTCGTTTTTCGACGTAATGTCAGCTTCGCAAAGTGTCATCAGGTCTTCGATGTCCTCACCAGCATCGTTCAGCAGGCGACGGACAGCAGAATCAGTCACCTCGTCATCAGCAATGGCGATGGGACGCATGTGCAGATCCACGAGTTTCTGAACATACTTCATCTTCATATCCATTGGTAACATCAGACGACGGAAGATGACAGGCACCATCTTCGCACCTATCATATTATGATTATGGAAGGTCCAGCCTATTGCAGGATCCCAGCGTTTCGACTTGGTCTTGCCGATGTCGTGCATCAATGCTGCCCATCTGAGCCACAGTTTGCTCTCAGATTCAGGATCCTGATGGGAGGCGACATTATCGAGTACCTCTAAGGTGTGATAGAAATTGTTCTTATGTGCACGGCCGTTCTTCTGCTCAACAATGTCGAGAGCAGAGAGTTCTGGCAGGATGATGTTCAGCAGTCCGCATCGCTGCAAGTCCACGAGCCCCTTTGAGGGTACAGGTGAAAGCAGGATCTTATTGAGTTCGTCCTTGATACGCTCACCACTGACAATCTTGATCCTTTCAGCCATCCGCTCAAGGGCCACAAACGTTTCTTCCTCAATCTGGAAATTCAGTTGGGTGGCAAATCGGATACAGCGCATCATTCGCAAGGGATCGTCAGAGAAGGTGATGTCTGGTTCCAACGGGGTGGCGATGATACCATCCTCAAGGTCTGCAAGTCCGTTAAAGGGATCGACAAGTTCACCAAAACGCTCCTTATTCAGACAGATAGCCATCGCATTGATGGTAAAGTCGCGACGATTCTGGTCATCTTCCAACGTACCGTCTTCCACGATGGGCTTGCGAGAGTCGTGACTGTAGCTCTCCTTTCGGGCTCCCACGAACTCCACCTCGTACTCTATACCCTTCTGACGGAATTTGACCTGGGCTGTTCCAAAATTGCGGAATACGGACAGATGAGCCTTCTTGCCCACCATCCGTTTCAGCTCCTCAGCCACGGAGATACCACTCCCCACGACCACCACGTCAATATCGTTAGATGGGCGCTCGAGGAAGATGTCACGGACATAGCCTCCCACCACGTAGCACTCCAGCCCCAGATGGTCTGCAGCCTCACTGATCTGGTGGAAAATGTCCTGGTCCAATATCTCTGCCAGTTCTTCGTCAGAGTATAATTTCATTCTTCAGCTATATTTGAGACTGCAAAGATAGTCAAAATCAGCGAAAAAACAAAATAATTCGAGACATATCGAAAAAAAATAGTCTTTTATGCTAACAAATCCTAGAAAAAGCCTACCTTTGCAATCAGAAAGAACAAAACAAAACGAAACCCGTGACAATGAGACACCCGTTTTTGATTCTCGCAGTTGCCATCATGTTAGCAGGCTGTGGTGACAACACCAAGCAGGAAGCCCAGAAGCTTCTCATGGAAGCCCAGACTCACTTCGAGCAAGGCGATCTCGATGCAGCCCGCAAAGACATCGACTCACTGCGCAAGACCTTTCCGAATATCGTTGAAGCCCGCAAAGGCGCCCTGAAACTGCATCAGGAAATCGAACTGAAGGCTGCTCAGGACGAGATGGCCTTGACAGACAGCCTGTTGCAAGTAGCCAATCAGGAACTCGAAGCCTTGCAGGCACAGGTGGATGAGCACAAGAAAGCCCTGAAAGCTACTCCAGAGGAGCTGACGCTGTTGACCCGAACTCGCATGAAACGTGATTCCATCCGTACACAATTCGAGACGCTGGGTATGAAAATTCGCTACATTCACCAGAAGCAGAAGGAATAAAAAATTGAAAAAATAGCGTTTTTTCATTTTTATTTCTTACCTTTGCACCCGATATGGACTATTTGGAGAAGACAAACACGCAATTTGAGCAAGCACTTGCCGAATGCAGGGCATTGTTCGAGAAGAAGCTTCATGACTACAAAGCCTCTTGGCGCATCCTGCGACCAACGGCTCTCACAGACCAGCTTTTCATCAAGGCCAAACGTATTCGTTCGCTCGAGATCAAGAAAGAATCGAAGGTGGGCGAAGGCATTCGTCCTGAGTTCATTGCACTGATCAACTATGGCATCGTGGGACTCATCCAGCTCAGCGAGGGGTTTGCTGACACCGTCGACATGCCCAACGAGCAGGCTATGCGCCTCTACGACCAGTTTGCCAACGAAGCGCTTGAGCTCATGAAGAAGAAGAACCACGACTACGACGAGGCGTGGCGCTCGATGCGTGTCAGCAGCTATACCGACCTCATCCTTACCAAGATCGAACGTATCAAGGAAATCGAGGACCTCGAGGAGCGTGGCGAGCAGCTGAAGGTCAGCGAAGGCATCGGATCCAATTATATGGACATTATCAACTACGCGGTCTTTGGAGTAATTAAATTATCAGAGTGAAGAAACTCGCAGTCAATATCTGCCGCCTGGTACTCGCCGTGACGTTCATCCTTTCAGGATTCGTCAAAGCGGTTGACCCATTAGGTACGCAGTATAAGATACAGGACTACTTGACAGCCTTGGGATTAGGTCGCTATGTGCCTGATTTCATGACGTTATCAGCCTCTGTATTGCTTTCAGCAGCTGAGTTTTTCTTGGGCATCTGTCTGCTCTTCGCCATCAGGCGCAGGCTCGTTTCGAAGATTGTCCTCGTGATGCTCGCAGCAATGACCCTGCTTACGCTTTGGCTGGCAATAGACGACCCCATCCACGACTGTGGCTGCTTTGGCGATGCCCTGGTGCTCACCAACTGGCAGACCTTCTGGAAGAATGTCATCCTGCTGATCGCTGCCGTTGTCGTATGGCGATGGCCCCTCGAGATGCCAAGACTCATCAGCGAACCCAACCAGTGGATCGTGATGAACTACTCGGCCATCTTCATCCTCGTCATCATCTCAGGTCGCAGCCTCTATACCCTGCCCCAGTTCGACTTCCGTCCCTATCACATAGGAGCCAATCTGAGGGAAGGCTGGCAGAAGATGATGGATGGAGAGGACTCCCCGCTCGCAGACTTCTTCATTGAGACCACTGAGGAGGGAGAGGATATCACAGAGCAGGTGCTCAACAGCGAAGGTTACACCTTCCTAATGGTTTCACCACATCTGGAGCAGGCTGACGACTCACAACTGGGTGAGCTGAATCAGATTTACGAATACTGTCTCGACAATGAATATCCTTTCTATTGTCTGACAGCCAGTTCTGAGAAAGCCATCAACCGTTGGTGCGACATGACTGGAGCTGAATATCCGTTCTGTCAGACAGACGACATCATGCTGAAGACCATCATCCGCTCTAACCCAGGCCTGCTGTTGCTGAAGGATGGTGTAATCATCCAGAAGTGGAGCCATAACGCACTGCCCAATGAGCAGGAATTCAGTGGTCGCCTCGAAGACATTGAACTGGGTCAGTTGCCCTCTGATAATGTAGCCAGCAAGATCCTGTGGATCCTCACGTGGTTCGTACTGCCACTCGTGCTCCTCACCATCGCTGATCGCCTCTGGGCGTGGAGCCGTTGGGTCAGATCGCAAAACAAGAAATATGCAGACAAGGCCAAGAAGGCCATTAAAGACAATAACCCTTTAAACAAAGAAAATAAAATTATGAGAAAGAAAATCGTAGCAGGAAACTGGAAGATGAACATGAATCTCCAGGATGGTATCGCTCTTGCAAAGGAGCTGAATGAGACATTGAAGGCTGACAAGCCCAACTGTGGTGTAGTAATCTGCACACCGTTTATCCACCTCGCTTCTATCGCACAGTTCCTCGATCAGGACATCATCGGTCTGGGTGCTGAGAACTGCGCTGACAAGGAGAAGGGAGCCTTCACAGGTGAGGTATCTGCAGAGATGGTAAAGAGCACTGGTGCCCAGTACGTTATTCTGGGTCACTCAGAGCGTCGTGAGTATTACAAGGAGACTCCTGAGATCCTGAAGGAGAAGGTGCTGCTCGCTCAGAAGAACGACCTGAAGGTGATCTTCTGTATTGGCGAGTCACTCGAGGAGCGCGAGGCTGGCAAGCAGAACGAGGTCGTAAAGGCCGAGCTCGAGGGCAGCGTATTCAACCTCTCTGAGGAGGACTTCCGCAAGATCGTTATCGCTTACGAGCCAATCTGGGCCATCGGTACTGGTAAGACCGCTACCGCTGAGCAGGCTGAGGAGATCCACGCTTACATCCGTTCAATCATCGCTGAGAAGTATGGTGCAGCTGTTGCTGACGGCACAACCATCCTCTATGGTGGTTCTTGCAAGGCCAGCAATGCTCCTGAGCTCTTCGCAAAGCCCGACATCGACGGTGGTCTGATTGGAGGCGCTTCGCTGAAGGCTGCTGACTTCAAGGGTATTATCGACGCTTGGAAGAAGTAAGAAAGTGAAACGTTTCGCAATAATCATGATGATGTGTGTTGGCTGTATCACTGCAGCCAACGCACAATCATCCTTTACCGAACGCCTGCAGAAGAGCAAGGTAGGTGAAGGAAAAGTGACTGTCCATGAAAGCAGGGAAATTGACGAGCTAGTCAACGGCAAGACTGCCGAGCAGTCCACCAAGCCTGCAACCACGACTGCCACGACTCAGAAACAAACAGAAAAGAAACAAAACGACACTGCTACAAATCAGGACAAGATAGCAGAGAAGCCCGTTGATACAGCCAACCAGACGACCGTCATCGTGCCTGACACCACAGATAACAAGAAGATGATCAGGAACGGCTATAAGATTACAGGCTATCGTGTACAGGTCTTCGCAGGAGGTAATTCGCGCAATGACCGTCTGAAGGCCGAGAAGGCAGGCAGCGAGGTCAAGGCACTCTTCCCCGGCGTGCCCGTATACGTACATTTCTATAGTCCGAGATGGATCTGTCGCATGGGCAACTACCGTACCTACGAGGAGGCTCACGAGATGCTGAGTCGCGTGAAGCAGATGGGCTACGAGTCGGCTATCATCGTCAAAGGAAAAATAACCGTTCCATATCCATGAACATAGAGATTAAGGAATACGACAACGAGCGCTATCGCGAAGGGCTCGAAGATCTGGCAGAACACTACAAGGAGATACTCACGCTACTGGGTGAAGACCCTGAGCGCGAGGGGCTGGAGAAGACGCCCATGCGAGTAGCCAAGGCCATGCAGACGCTGACCAAGGGATACCAGATGGACGCTCACAAAGTATTGACGGACGCACTTTTCAAAGAAGATTATTCGCAGATGGTCATCGTGAAGGATATCGACTTCTTCTCGCTCTGCGAACACCACATGCTCCCCTTTTACGGCAAAGCCCACGTGGCCTATATCCCCAACGGCTATATCACTGGCCTTTCGAAGATAGCCCGCGTGGTCGACATCTATGCCCACCGTCTTCAGGTGCAGGAGCGCATGACCCAGCAGATCAAGGACTGCATCCAGGATACCCTGAAGCCCCTTGGCGTGATGGTGGTCATCGAGGCCAAGCACATGTGCATGCAGATGAGAGGTATCGAGAAACAGAACTCCATCACCACCACCAGCGACTTCAGTGGTGCCTTCAACCAAGCCAAAACCCGTCAGGAATTCATGAATTTAATACATAACAATCAAATCTAAGTCAATATGTATCAGCAAGACAGAGGTTACAGAACCAACGAACCCATCAGAAAAGCATTCATGCACAGTTGTCTGGGCAAGATTGTCATCCTCGGCATCTTCCTCCTCATCGCGCTCTGCGTGGCCTACTTTACCACACCCACAGAAAAAGAGATGCTGGTAGAGATGGACGACAACATCATCGAGTGCCTCCAGGCCAACGACAGCATCAAGGGCGACCCCATCGACGACTACGTCAACAACCTGGGTTCCATCTTCACGGTAAGTGATTCCACACAGATTTCAGAGGAGGTGATGAAGGCCTATCGCATGTATAATAAGCTCGAGGCTTATCGCCACACGTTCTATGCCACTGCCCGTCTGGTCAACAATATGCACCCCGAGGGTGTACGCGTTGGTGTTGGCGTGTTCGGACTCATCATACCTACAGTTATTTATAAGGACATTCTGCTCGATGTAGGTCCTGTCCACAAGGGCTACAATCAGAAGATCATCCAGCCTACAGTGCCTGATACCGACCTTGGCAGCAACCCCAACATCCAGGAGTTCCACTATAAGCGAAACCCCGACGATTGATGAACATCATCGTTTCCCAAGAGATTGAGAACGTCTGCCCAGGTTTCGTTGGTGCAGCCGTTGAGGCACGTGTGGTCAATACGGAGCATTGTCCAGAGCTTTGGGACGAGATTCATGCGCTCGAAGAGCGTTTTCGCCAGGAGCTGACCACAGAGAGTCTGAAGGAACTGGCCAGCATCGCAGCCACCCGTCGTGTCTACAAAGCCTGTGGCAAGGATCCCTCGCGCTATCGCCCTGCAAGCGAACAGTTGATCCGTCGCATGCTTCAGGGCAAGGAACTCTATCAGATCGACACCCTCGTCGACCTCGTCAATCTCGCATCCATCGCATACGGCTACAGCATCGGAGGTTTCGATGCTGACAAGTTCGTGGGCGACACGCTGACCTTAGGCGTAGGCCGTGAAGGCGAACCCTATGAAGGCATTGGTCGAGGGATGCTCAATATCGCAGGACTACCCGTCTATCGCGATGCCCAAGGTGGCGTTGGCACTCCCACCAGCGACAACGAGCGCACGAAGATGACCATCGAGACCACCCACCTCGTCGTCCTCATCAACGGCTACGACGGCAATGAGCAACGTGTCACAGAAAACGCCCGTTTCATTCAGGACCTCCTGCGCAAATACTGTCAGAGCGACGGAGGTTCTGTTACCCTGTACAGGTAACTCTTACCTATCATAATATTGATAAGGTGAAGTGCCTTTCCAAACGCTGAGGCCAATACTGAACGACGGATTGATGTTGTAACGCACAGCAGCACCAATCTTGTCACCCACATCATTCATCCAATAGAGATAGGGAGGCACCTTAGGCTGGAGGATCGACTTCTGGGCGAACAGAGCTGCTTCCCAATGCTCGTTGAATCGATAGTTGAGCATAGCCGTCAGTCCAACATCCTTCATCGCGTGATTCGCATAGTCGAGAAACGAAGTGTATCCTCCTATGGAGTACGAAAGCTTTCGCGTGATATTCCCAGCATAGGCCACAGCCATACTATTGGCAAAGCCCGATCCTGCGTTACTCCCAAACCCGAAGATAGCAGCAGCCGAGAGCGAAGCATTGAGCCCAGGATGCAGTTCCCAGTCATGGAACCCCATCATCAGCCCATTATAATAAGGATAATGCGCAATCGTCCCCCGATAAGTCAATGGCGGTAGTGAAAACTCCACTGGTGACATTAACGTCGAGTCCTTAACCTCCTGAGCCTGAATGTCCTGCGACATCAGCAGGATGAATATCGTTAATAATAATCTTATGATCATCGACTTTTATCTTTATGCCTTTTTCTCCAGCAATTTCTGCTTAATATACTCCTGAATGTCGTAGGGGCTGACATCGTAGATGGGATTAAGTTGCATAAAAGCCTTATCCTTTCTGAATCGATCTCCATCACATAAGAACGCTAATAGATTTTTCCTTTTAAGAAGATGCTCGGAGTGTTCCAATGCCATTTCAATCATTGTCTGAATATCAACGCCTTCCTTCAATATGGTATAGATGTCATAATAATCACGGAATTTGCTGCGACGAAGCATTGCCTCCATCTTCATTGCGCCTATTGACGTGATATCAGCCAACTGCAAATTGTTCGCAAAAGGCACAACCTGCATAGAAGGAATCCGCTTCCTTGGAGCAGCATAGAATGACAACTTCACGCCCTCTACTACAAACTTCACGAAACTGAAGCTCCCAATATCCATCGAGTCTATATGGCCTATAGATTCTAATTCGTGCTTTATCGCAGATATTGGTATTTCCAGTTTGTCCTTTGCAGACTTCTTCCAGCACATAAAATCCAAGTCTTCGCTCTGGCGCTTATTCAACTGCAAACTCAATGCAGTTCCTCCTACCAAAACAAAAGGCTTTATACATTCCAAACGAGTGATTCGTTCAAAAATCTCAGAAGTCTGAGGTGCTAATCCGTTCATCATGCAACCATCCTTTTATTTAGTTGGCGAGTTTCCATAGATTTCACATAAGCCCCTGGTTTCTTCATCTGGAAATAGTACCATGCAAAGAATTTATTAAGAACGTAATAGCGATCGCCTAAAGGCACAACATTCTCAATCCAAGCTTTCTTAATAAACTTATGTGAATAAATCTCGAAGAGCCTGTCAATATCGTCCATATCAAGATGCAGCATTACCAATTCCACCAAGATATCATCTGGTACATCCTTGATGGCATCTACCTTATACGACCAAAAGGCATTCTCCTGTTTTAGCCGCTCTATCAGATATGGTTTTATCTCTTGCTTTTGCATCATGAACAACTGTTTATCGCTGGCAAAATTAAGCAAAAAAGTCGGAAGTTCCAAATATATATGCATATTTTTAAGCTTTTAAACGACATGTAACTCTTTATAATATATCAAAAACAAATGAAAGATATTATTAAATGTTTTAATACTACTAAATATATGTTATCTATTTGGCATATAAAGATTTACAAAGTTTTATAATCCTACAATAATTCTATATTAGTCCTACTATATTCCTACTATATTTCTACCAAATATGGCAATAACACAAGACATCGTTACATTCGATAGGCGAGATAGAGCAGATAGAACTACGGAGAAGAAAGATTCAAACATAGACTTTGCTCTCCAATTCTCTAGAGAATTGGAGAGTTTACCCGTACCTTTCGAAGACTTAACCCTAGGGTTATCGTGCAATTCTCTAGAGAATTCAAAAAGAAGGTAGTATATAAAATCTTGCGAGCTCGTATTAATGAATGGGTTAGGTAGGGAGGCAACAGTCCAAAAGCAGGTAAGGAATAGCTAGAAACGTAGCTTCGAAGTGGAATCAGCGTAGTATTCAGTAGTAATATAGTAGTAATAAAGTAGAGATATAGCAGGAATAAAGTAGGATTAAGATTTAGCGTATATAGCTATTAATCAGCTAATTAACCATATTTTAGTAGCATTAAAAAGCAAAATGAACATCTTTGACACAGAAATTTGAGCAAAAATATCTGCCAAAATTTGTCAGAACGAGAAAAAAGCAGTACCTTTGCAGCTAAATTTCAAAAACAAGAATAAAACTGTAGATATGAAAGTAACAATCATCAAATTCGCACGCAAGAATCAGGTGATGAACCGCATGGAGCTGTCGGAACTGGCAGATACGATTCGAAAGAACCCTAACGAACAGTCCGTTTTCAACCTGCGACTGAACTATCAGTTCTTCAAGCCTAAACGTTTGGATGATGGTCAGATCGTCTATGATGGCGAGCACGTCATCGGATTGCCCAGAATCATCTTCTCTGCTGAGTGCGACAAGTACAAAGGAGGCATCAGATTCCTGAGATACAATGCCTTGGTAGTCATCGAGGTCAATGGCCTGAAGACTTACGAAGAAGCCGTGAAGATCAGGACTCTGGCTTCGAGGATGGACGAGACGGTGATGGCATTCCTTGGAGCATCAGGCATGAGTGTGAAAATCGTTTGCCGAGGCGAGATGTTTGAGGAGAAAGACTTGCCTGAAAACGAGGAGGAGATCAGGCAGTTCCACCTTAATTTATATAATACAGCCCGCAGGGCTTATCAGAACCAGTTTGGTCTGGACATCGAATACCTGGAGCCTCGTCTGGAGCGAGCTGTCTATATCAGTGCCGATCCAGAGATGTACTTCAATCCCGATGCACGCGCCTTCAAGGCCGATGCCAAGGTACACAAAGAGGAAGAGCCTGCGTCCATCTCGTGGGAAAGCAGCATGCTGATGCCAGGACGAACCATTAAACGGACCTATCACTTCAACTGGGTCTTCATCCTTCGCGAGGTGCTGGGCAGCTACCATGTTCTGCCCGACGAGGATCGCCAGATGCAGATGCTGCAGCAGATAGCACGCAAGTCACTCGAGCAAGGCATTCCCCTCTCGCATGCCCAAGGGATGACACTCGAACATCCTTTGTTCCACAACGATCCTGAGCTTGTGAAGAGCGTATTCTCAACCACCTATGAGATAACCCTGATGGAGGACTATCAGAAGAAGCACAAGATGAAGCCTCTGAAGAGCGTGCCACAGGAAACGCTGCAGACGATGCGCACAGAGATCTTCCTCACTTCGAACTACGACATGCGCAAGAACCTGATGACGGGAGTGGCTGAATATCGCATGAAATACTCTGAGGACCAGACGTTTAAGCCATTGACCATCGAGGTACGTAACGACATGACCATCGAGGCTCGAGAGCAAGGCCTGAAGTCGTGGGATCAGGATGTGAATCGTTTTATCGACTCCACCCGTATCGAGCAGTATGACCCAGTAAATACCTGGCTCAAGGATCTCCAGCCTTGGGATGGCCACGACTATATCAAGGACCTCGCAGCAAGAGTTCCAACTGACCAGCCCCATTGGGAAAAGTACCTGCGATACTGGCTCATCGGTATGGTCAGACAATGGCAAGAAAGCGATAAGCAGCTGACTGGCAATGCCTTAACACCGTTACTCATAGGTCGTCAAGGTTGCGGAAAGACGCGTTTCTGTAAGATTCTATTGCCTGAGGAACTGCGCGACTACTACAACGACAAGCTGAACTTCAAGAACGAGTTCGACCTGAACATCGCACTGACAAGCTTCGCCCTCATCAATATCGACGAGTTCGACAAGACGACCAACTCTCAGCAGATCGTACTCAAATACCTGCTGTCGTCGAGCGACGTCAAGTTCCGTCCTCCTTATGGTAAGACCATCAAGCAGTATCGTCGCTATACCTCGTTCATTGGCACCACTAACCAGAAGCAGCCTCTTGTCGATCCCACTGGTTCGCGTCGTTTCGTCTGCGTGGGCATCCCCAACGGCAAGAACATCGACTATACGGACAACATCAACCACCGTCAGCTCTTCGCCCAAGTGCTCGACTTGATAAGCAAGAACGAACGTTTCTGGCTCGACGATGCCGAAATCGCTGAGTTGATGAAGGAGAACGAACCTTATCAGCGCATCGTTCCACTGGAGGAGATGATTGCTGAGACTTTCCGCAAGCCCAAAGATGGTGAGGGACGCTGGTGGGGAACAGGCGACATACTGAATCTGTTCGCCTCACGATATGCCTATTTCGATGCCGAAAAGACAACACCAAACAAACTGGGTAGGGCCATGAACAACTACCGTTTCAACTTCAAGCATCGCGTAGTGAACGGCCTGTCAGAATACTGGCTCTGCGAGAAATAAAAAAGAGAATATGAAAAAAACGATCATAACAACTTTGCTCGCGATACTGAGCATAGGCTTAAAAGCGCAGGTAGTGCAAGATTCGACCTGCGTGGATCCGATAGTTTTGACTGGCAAAGGAGATAGATTACCACAGTTCAGAAGTGGCATGAATGACCTGGCGCGATATATCGGATTCCATCTTAAATATCCCAAAGAGGCCAAAAAGAATGGCGTTGAAGGTAGAGTGATTACTACTTTTGTAGTAGAAGCTGACGGGACAATCAGTCACGTTCAGCCAGTGCAGTCGTTGGTACACTTTAAGAACAAGAGGAAATTGCTCGAAAAGTCGGGTATG
Source organism: Prevotella sp. (assembly GCA_017443345.1). Taxonomy (GTDB): domain Bacteria; phylum Bacteroidota; class Bacteroidia; order Bacteroidales; family Bacteroidaceae; genus Prevotella. The sequence continues at coordinate 34,603 of JAFSNR010000025.1, read as the reverse complement.
AGCGAACTGGAACTAACCAACCTCTACGGTAATCTGTTTCAAGATGAAGCCAAGCGCGTAATCAGCTCGATGCCCAAATGGACACCAGGCCACCAGGCTGGTATGCCAGTCAGAGTGAAATACACCTGCCCGATTACATTTGCGAATCCCTAACAGCCATTCACGGAGCTACTTTCTAATAGGATAAATGACACCGATAGGCAAATACATAACAAAACGCAACAAAATAGCGTGTAGCTCAACGAGTTTGAAAATATTTGTTGATCTACTTTTCAAATATTATATACCAATTTGATATAAGTTATGTTAAATATGGTATAAAAGATGTACTTTTTTATCCAAAACGACATTAAAACAAAATTAAAGCTGTATTTTTGCAGAAAATCTACAAAATTAAAACTGAAATGATACTTAAAATCGAATTTGAGAATTTCTTCTCTATCAGAGACAGAATTAGAATTGACTTCAGAGCTGGAAATATCAATACGACTCTTGCTCGTGAGTTGAGTCATAATGTAATGGAGTGGAAAGGTGTGCCTGTCCTTAAAACAGTAGGGTTATTTGGTCCTAATGCTTCTGGCAAATCAAACATCCTTAAGGCAATCACATTTTGTTGCAGAATGATATTGGAGTCACATCAGCATAATGAAGGTGTGACATTCAATTTCGAGCCATTTAAATTCGATGGATGGCAGGAGAAGCCCAGCAAATTCTTGATTGATTTCGTTTGTGATGATATTGAGTATGAATACTCTTTTGAACTTACCCGTAATCGTATCATAAGTGAAAGTCTGTATTACTATCCTGTCGGCAGACGCGCAAAAGTGTTTATTCGAGATGCAAATGGGAAATACAGCTTTGGTACAGGTGTAATGGTTAAACCTTCTGATGTGGTAATTAATACCAGCGAAAAGAATCTTTTCTTAAGTCGTGCTAGTTCCATGAATCGCGAGATTGCCCAAAAACTCTATCGCTATTTCATGAACCAGTTCTTGCTTGGACTCGTGAATGTGAATGATGTGATGGTGTTGGATAGTTTCAACACATACAAAAAGGTTATTCTTAAAGCACTTGAAATCTGCGACACCGACATTACTGATATTGAAGCACGAAAAGAACAAATGCCGGCTCCAGTTATGGTGCCTGGACAGACTGAGTTATCGTACAAGTTAGTAGATGTTCTTCGTTTCAAAACTTTCCACCGGAACCAAAAAGAAATCATGTTTGATATGGATATGGAGGAATCGAACGGAACAAGAAAGCTATTCCAGATTTTCATCCGTCTATTAGATGTGGTAAAGAACAAGAAGAGCATTATGATGGACGAATTTGACATGGGGCTTCATACTCGATTGGCAGATTTTATCCTTGATTTGATACACGCCTCAGAAAATAGTCAATTACTTTTCACCTCGCACAATACGAACCTTATAGACGTGAGGAGATTAAGACGAGACCAAATTGTGTTTGTCAATAAAACAGAAGATGGAGCCACGGATGTTTATTCGTTATATGACTTCAAGGACTTCCGTGAGAACATGGATGCCGAAAAAGGTTATATACAGGGGCGCTTTGATGCTGTACCTTATGTTGATTCATCGGTGTCAAGTATCAAACAATTATTGGAAGGTTGATTATGGCAAGTAAAAGAGAACCATCTCCATCCATGCGGATGCGCAAAATCGCTCTTGTTATTTGCGAGGGCGAAACTGAGGTCAGTTATATCAACCTTCTGAAAAAATGGTATAAATCACCTATTAGAATAGTATCCCATATTGAAGGGACAAAGATAACACCCTACCTTGTCATCAATCGTACTAAAGAACTTAAAATCTCACAATGGGATAAAGTTTATACATTTCTAATGTATGACATGGATGTTGCAGCCATCAATGAGAAGGTCTTGGCCTGTAAAGCAGAAATGTTGCTCAGCAATCCATGCTTTGAAATTTGGTTGTTGTTACATGCAAAAGAGCAGAAAACAGCAATCACAACAGAGAATCTCATCAAAGAGCTCAAAAAGTGTGCATCAGTGTGGAAGAACTATACAAAATCAGACTTCACTGAGACACAACAAACTTTCTTGAAGGGCAATACAGAGATTGCTGTTAAAAGAGCCAAGGGACTAAAAAAATTCCAAAATCCATCAACTGGCATTTACAAGTTAATCGATCTTTTGAAAGGGCAGATAAAAGGGAGAATAAGTAAACGAACAAGCGAATAAGAAAAGAGCAACGAAAATAGAGGAATACAAAAATGGTCTGCACATATGAGCATCGTGAAAAGACGTTTCGAAGGATGCCTTTACAAGATGCTACCTGATCTTGAGAACTTTATCCGTGATGGTATCGTAACAAAACGCCCTGTTCCTATTAGCATTCTGAGAGAAAAGGATGTGCGAAACTATCCCTGTAAGGTGCTGCGTGAGTTGATGATGAATGCTGTGATGCATCGTGATTACCAAGCGAACATGCCAACTCGACTATATCAGTATGACAATCATATAGAAATCATGAACCCTGGCGGTCTCTATGGACAGGCCCGTCCAGAGAACTTCCCACATGTGAACGACTACCGCAATAGCGTTGTAGCAGAGATGATGAAGAACCTAAACTATGTCAATATGTTCAATCATGGCGTAAGCGAAGTGAACGGCCTGTCAGAATACTGGCTCTGCGAGAAATAAACATTTTTTTCGCAGTTTCTGACCATTTCCTTTCCAAAGTTCGGAAATTATTCCTATATTTGCAACCGAAAGAGTCATTATTGATTATGAGTGAGGATATTGGCATTCCTATTTTCGGCCCCAAAACGATTGAAGAGGCCATCAACCGCGTGGATCAAGCCTGGGCAGAACGCAATGACCCCAATAAGTGGATAACATCAGAACAGATGTGGAACCGTCTTTATGAAAAGTACCCATGGCTAAGATAATCTGGCACGATAATGCCAGTTCGCTCCTAGATTACCACATCAATTATGCGTTAGTGGAATATGGCAAATCTACGGCAATGCGCTGGAAAGATGAAATCTCTGCATTCGAAGAACGTGTAAGAATTTTCCCAGAATCTTACACACCAGAGGAACTTCTCAATGACAGACAAATAATATATCGTCGTCGCCACATAATGAACCGTCGTTTTAAAATCATTCATTAATATGACGAAATTGAAGATGTTGTTCACGTCATCGACATCTGGGACACAAGGATGAATCCTGAAACTCTCATTAAGAGGATATAGAGCCCTTAGAACGAATAACATTAACGAATATTAGGCTTTTGCTTTACATGTTTGAATAAATTGTGTTATCTTAGCTGGTATTTTGAAATTATAAACAGCCCCTAAGATGACAAACATACTTTGAAAAAATAATTCTAAGGATAGCAAACCAACTCCTCTTTGGGAGAACGCTCACAAAGATGGTTATCCACAAACATTCCCTCAAAACTAAGATCTTCGTCAATTTGTGGCCAATGGATAGACTCTAAAGGACTACAGCCTGACGCCAAAGTAGAGGCGGGCGAGCCATTTCATGTTGCTGAAGAAGAGGACTTCGTCTTTTATATTTCAAACTTTCATCTAACTTGGGGAACGGCTTTCGAGGAAGGCTCGGAAAGCAGGAAGATAGCCATCAGGCACGTGGATGATTTCCTTGCCGATGTATACGCAGTCGTTACGGTCGATCTTGCGGATCTTGTCTGTGGCAACGATATAGGAACGATGGATGCGCAGGAACTTGTCAGCTGGCAACATCTGCTCTACAGCCTTCATGGTCAGGTGGGTGATCAGCGCCTTGGGCTCGTCGTCGAGATAAAACATCACGTAGTCCTTGATACAGCTGACGTAGGTAATCTTGTCGATCACCACGCTGCGCCACTCGCCATCGACCTTGAGGAAAATCGTTTTGTTTACTGTTGACGGTTTACTGTTTACAGATGATAGCTCTGAAGGATCTGAAGGGCTTGTCTGCAAAACACCTGTAAACTGTAAGCTGTAAACCGTAAACCATTCCCTCGCCTTTTCGACTGCCGCGAGAAACTTACTGTAACGGATGGGCTTCAACAGGAAGTCGAGCGCATTCACCTCATAGCTCTCGAAGGCGTATTCCTTAAAAGCAGTGGTAAAGACCACACGCGTCTCTTCTGGCAGACTATGCGCCAGTTCCATACCATCGATATTGGGCATCTGGATGTCGAGAAACAGCAAGTCAGGCTTCTGTTCCTTGACAGCATTGATGGCACGGATAGAGTCCGTAAACGAGTCCAACAGCTGCAAATCGGGTGTCTTCTCCACGTAGGAAACCAGCAGGCGCACAGCCAACGGCTCGTCATCGACAATCATACAAGTAAGTGCCATATTCAATTCTTCAATTTTATACAAACGTGATAGATATTCTCTGGGGTAATCGTCTGCTCCCAAGTGTAACGGCCTGGATAGAGCAAATCGAGACGTCGACGAGTGTTGTCGAGTCCAATGCCAGAGCCGCTGCGGTCCTTCGTGGGCTTGGGATTATTCGTATTGTCGCAGGTAAATACGAGTGTATCATCCTGTTGTTGCAGACGAATGTCGATGGTAGCAGGTGAATTGCTGTCCATACCGTGCTTGAAGGCATTCTCGACAAGCGAGATGAAGAGCAGGGGAGGCACTTCGAGTTGAGAATTGAAAGTTGAGAGTTGAAAGTTGACTGTTGTCATCTCATTGCAGCGCAGTTTCATCAGCTGGATGTAATTGCGCATAAACTCCACTTCACCATCGAGGCGCACCTTGGGCTTGTTGGTCTCGTACATCGCATAGCGCAGCAGGTCGCTCAGCTGCATGATGGCCTCCTGTGTCTCGTCGCCGTCAATCTGTGCCAGACTGGAGATGTTGTTGAGCGTATTGAACAGGAAATGCGGATTGATCTGGTTCTTCAGCCACGCTAGCTCGGCTTCCACCTCCTTCTGCTTCCGCTCACTCCGTCGCATCATATAGCGGATGCTCAGAGCAATGCCGATAGCCATCAGGCAGAGCAGTAGCGAGAAAATCATGAACGTGGAATAGCCGGCACGGAAACTGTCGGGCAGGTTGCTGATATTCCTAACAAAAAGGTGCAGATGACCGATAATAATCAATACAGCATTCGCTACACCATACTGCCAATATCGATGGCGGAACCAAAGCAGGGGTATACAGAGATAGAAGTTCAAAAGATAAGCCCCTATCGACGGGGCCAACCAATTAAAGGCTATCCACGTGGATTCCAAAGCAAGTTCACCATCACCGCTACTGATATAACTGATGAACCCTGGAGAGAGCACAATGAGCGACAGTAGCAGTACTTGAGCCACAAATAACCAGATTTCCTTACCCTTTATCTTTATCATTTCTTAAATTGATTATAAGTATCAACAATTGCCTGAACAGTCTTTGGACGGCTCCACTTTAGTTTCATTCGGTCTTCTTTGTCGATAAGACCCATGAAGTAGAGCAGCGAGATGTCACGCTTGGTTGCCTCTTCCACCATTAGACGGGCATATTTGGCACCTTCTTCCTGATCACCCTCTGTGACTGGACCCTCCTGGGCATAAGTACCATCAACAAACAATGCAGCATATTCCCCAATAACAAGAGGAATCCCGCGACTCAGGAAATACTTGTCGAACTTCCCGAACGTCTGCTTGATCTCTTCCATGTGAGCCTCCGACAATTTGCTGTGATTCTGATCCCAATTCCAAGGGATATAGCTGTGGACACTGGCAATCAGATGGTCTGGTAAACTGTCTTCTGGCAGTATAAAAGAGGAAAGCGCGACATCCGACTGTCTGCGAGTTCCATCGTGATTATACCAGCCCCCAACAGATGCACTATAGGTACAGATCATCAGATTGCGTTGGGCATTATTCCCGCCTGTTGTCCTCACGGTATTCACAAAACTTTGAGCCAGTCTGTTCATGGCCTCGAAGGCGTTTGAATCCTCAGGACAAACCCATGCCCCATATTTATCGAGAATTTCACCCCAACCCTCAAAAACGAGATGCTCCCCGTATTTGTTGAATCGATTGGCTATCTGCTGCCACAAAGAGACAAACCGTGCATTGATTTCGTCAAAGCGTTCTAAGTCTGCCCTCAGCCAACAGGTTTTCTGATCACCAGCATCATGATGTACATTCAATACACAATACATACCTTCATCGAGCACATAGTTGACAACCTCCTCCACACGGGCCATCCACTCCAGGTCTACACGGTTCTCTTTGTCAAGGTGGGGATACCAAGTTACAGGCACCCGGATAGTCTTGAATCCTGCCTCTGCCAACTTGTGCATCAGTTCGCGGGTAGCCTGTGGCTGCCCCCATGCAGTCTCGTAGGCCTTGACAGAACAGTCGGTAGTCTTCTCTATGAGGCTGTCCTGACTGTAGTTGCAACTTTCAAGCGTATTCCCGAGGTTCCAGCCGATACTCATGTTGCGGACTGCCTGATGAGCATTCTCAAACGTTTTCTGTTGAGCATTTATGCAATTCGTTCCAGATATGATGAATATTAGTAAATATAATCTTTTCATGTCTTGTTGGAATTATGTGGTTGCAAATTTACGAAATCTTTTTGAAACAGCAAAATCTCTCCCGCATAATCTCTATGCAGGAGAGAAAATTATCTAACTCAAAGATCAGTTGTACTGCTATTTGCTGGCGGTAGCCTCCATAATTCTCTCTGCGGTGTTCTTGGCTGTCAGGTCGAGCGTCTGGATGTACTTGTCGTACTGCTTCTCGTCGAGGACCTTCTTCATCGTCTTCTTATGGTTGGCCTGAATCTTCTCCCAAGCCTCACCAGCCTTTGAAGCGTCACTCAGCTGATAGTAAGCCTCCATTGAAGTGGCGAACTGTGCCATAGCGGTCTTGACAGGTTCAACCTGGTCTACTCTCAGTTCCAGATAGCTGCTCAGACGGTCGAATGTCAGCTTGCTCTCATTGTTAACACTCTGTGCATTAGCACTCATTGTCATCACTACCATTGCCACGAGGGCGATCATCATCTTTTTCATACCTTTTTATTTTTAAATTGTTAATACTCTGTTTCTGTCTTCAGACTTTGTTATCGTCTTTTGACAGTGCAAAGGTATGAAGAATTCTGTCTGCTTCCAAATCGTCTTCGACGTTTGCCCCCACGTCTTTCGACGTTTGGGGAAAATATAATCATGGTTAAATCTGGACGGCAAATTGCAGCGGTCTGACAGAAAAGACGTAACTTTGTGGCGGCTAATATACAGGTATGAGTCCAAGGGAACTATATACAGAGCGTATCAAGACGCTGACGGACGAAATCTGCCAGTTGAACAGGCATAACCGACTGGTCGTTATCTTGGAACTGACGGCTATCGCCTTGGCTATTGGATGCGTCGTGGCTTATACAATGTGGGGCGGCATACTGGCGTTGGTAGTGGCAGCAATGTTTGTTGCCGCATACGTGGCCATCCGTTGGAAAGACAGCCATAATAGTCGTTTGTCGGAACAAAAGAAGAGCGTCCGCAGCGTCTATCAGAAGGAATTGGCCTATCTCAATGGTGATTTCTCTGGATTTGCTGATGGTGAGCAATACGTCAATCCCCATCATGAGTTTACGCTCGACCTCGACATCTTCGGACCGCAGTCGCTGTTCAACCGTATCAACCGCACCGTTACCACTGGCGGCAGCGATTTCTTGGCAGAAGAACTGTCTGAGACGCGGGTACGGAGTATCGACGAGATAGTGAAACGTCGGAAGGCTATTCGTGAATTGTCAGAAAGAGAGCCTCTGCGTACTGCATTCCTTGCACAAAGCAGGGGGCGGCAGATCAATACTGCTGCCATTATGGAGGCTCTACATGAGGTGCAACAACTGCACATATCCCACTTAGCTGCGCATCAGCTCACCTATATTTCAGCTATTGGCAGCATTATTATCTTTTATGGACTATTAGCTGGAGCCGTATTTGGCCCGCTGTCAGGTTCGTTCCCCATGCTTTGGGTGTTGTTGCAGATTACAGCCGTCTATCTTCTTTTCGGTCGCACCCTGAAACGTGTCAACCAGAGCATTAGCATCATCCTTCCGCGATTAGGCACATACGTCAGCATGATTATGCAGATTGTGACGTCCGATTTGAAGAGTCAGGAGGGACGCGACATTATCGGAATGCTCTCTGCTGACGAGCAGAATGCTCTCAAGTCTTTCCGGCTACTGAAGGGAATCATCAACGACCTTGACCAGCGAAACGAGGTCTGGGTACCCATATCCAATGCCCTTTATCTGGCAGACTACTTCATTGTGCGTCGGTTTCTTCTTTGGCAAGACCGCTACATGATGCACATAGAGGACTGGATAGATGCTGTCAGCCACTTTGATGCGCTGGTGTCGATGGCCACGTTCCATTACAATGAACCAGATGCTACGGATGCCGAACTGGTGGATGCTGACGAGGTGGTCTATGAGGCTCGCGGGCTCTATCATCCTTTCCTCGGCCAGAAGGCCGTGCGCAACGACTTCTCCATTTCCGACCAGCACTATTATATCATTACAGGGGCGAATATGGCGGGCAAGAGCACGTTCCTTCGCTCCGTCGGCATCAACTACGTGCTGGCCTGTTGTGGAATGCCAGTCTTTGCAGATAGTCTTCGTGTCTCGCTCTTCTCGCTGTTCAGCAGTATGCGTACCACCGATGACCTTGCCCACGGCATCAGCTACTTCAATGCTGAACTGCTACGGCTGCAACAGCTCATTGAGGCCTGCAGACAGAACCGCCACACGCTTATCATCCTCGACGAGATACTGAAGGGTACCAACTCGCTCGACAAACTTAACGGCTCCCGACTGTTCCTCCAGTCCGTGTCGACACTTCCCATTACGGGTATCATCGCCACCCACGACCTCGAATTGTCGAAGATGCAGCAAGAGCATCCCGACCGCTTCCACAACTACTGTTTTGAAATCCAACTCTCCGACGAAATCACCTATACCTATCGACTCTCCGAGGGTGTAGCCCGAAATCAGAATGCAACCTACCTCCTAAAGAATATCCTAAAGACGGCATTGGAATGAACAAGAAATCTATCATCACCGCACTGCTCGCCCTCGTCGCTATAGTTGCGAATGCTCAGCAGACATTAACCGTAAGGGATAGTCTCACACAAGAGCCTGTGGCATATACGAGTGTATGGTTTGGAAATGAGGCTGGAGGATACACGGACGAATTAGGAATAATAGAGATTCTCAAAGGAACAGAACGGATACGGTTGTCACACATTTGCTATGAGACGAAAAGTATGTCTATTGCAAATACCAGCGAGCGCACGGTGTTTTTTGTTGTCCTTACTTTTATTAACGCCATTTTTGCGGAAATATGATATGAGTGGATGAAAAAATAGGAAGAGGCCGTTACAATCGAATTAATGTGACGGGGCTGCGTTACTCCTGACGGATGCTTGGAAAGAGGAACTTTTTGAAGTGCTCGCTGAAATCGTGGTCGTTATAACATATCCGCATGATGCGGTTTTGGATGATGTAGATCATATTCATTTCTGTTTTGTTCGACTTTCTATCATTATAGTATGGATTTTGTGGAATTGTTACATGATTTGAGATAGTTTTTTTGCTTTTTCGTTGTTTTATGGCATTGTTTTGAAAAATAATCAGTATTTTTGCACAAGAAACGGAAAACGGGACAGAGACATGGACAGACAGGAGATATATTCAGCGGCCGGACTGACGGCATATATCCAGGAGGTAGGATTCCTGCCTCTGTTGGATAGTGGTATACGCGGCTTTTCTGCTGAAGAGGTGGTTACGGACGATTGCCGCTACGTGGTGTTTCCCGATGGCGGATGGGACTGGCCGCTGTGGAAGTGGAAGGGACCCATCGTGACCGAGGGCAACTGCGTCTATGGCAAGTTCTTCGCGGGGAAGGCGGGGTTTATCAGCCGCGAGTGGTGGCCAGACTTCTACAACTACCGTCGCAGTATGCACCCCGTTCCTCAAGAGGGTTCCATCGAAGAGACCATCCTGCTGACACTTCAGGAGCACGGCAGTCTGATTACGCGTGAACTGCGTGCCGCCTGCGGCTTCGACGGCCCAAAGATGCGTAGCAAGTTCGACGGCTACGTGACCCGTCTGCAGATGGGCTGCTATGTGGTGACCGAGGACTTTGTTTATCCTACCGACAAGCACGGCAGGGAATACGGCTGGGGCTGGTCGCTGCTGACTACGCCAGAAACCCTGTTCGGACGGGATGCGTGTCTGTCACCTTATTCCCCAGAGGAATCATACGCTCGCCTGACGGCACATCTGAAGAAAATACTACCGCAAGCGACTGACAATCAGATACGGAAGTTAGTGGGGTAACATTACGTGTGGAATGAAGAATATGAAGGACTATCCCGATAGGATGACGATGGAGCAGGCGAGGATGTTTGGCGAAGATGTGCTGAATATCGTCAGTCAGATTCCTCGGGGGCGGGTGACGACATATGGGCATATTGCTGCATTAGCGGGATGGCCCAGTCATTCGAGAATGGTGGGACGGACGCTAAGGTATTCGCCCGAATCGGAGCACTTGCCCTGTCATCGCGTTGTGAACAAGGAGGGACGCCCGGCCCCTGGATGGAGCAGGCAGCGAGTGCTGTTAGAGGCTGAGGGCGTAACCTTTAAGAGCAACGGACATGTGGATATGCAACGGTTTCTTTGGATACCAGTAGAAAGTGAAGAATTATGAATAACTAAAAGCAAATGAATATGGGAAAGTTTGAATTGATGGTGCTGCCATATGCAGCGGAGGCCTTGGAGCCAGTGATTAGCAAAGAGACGATTGCATTCCATCACGGGAAGCATTTGGCTGGGTATGTGAATAACTTGAATGGATTGCTGGAGGGGAACCCTTTGGCAGGACTGCCATTAGAGGAGATTGTACTGAAAGCGGAGGGCGGAACGCTGAATAATGCAGGGCAGATTCTGAATCACAATCTGTATTTCGGGCAGTTTTGTACGCCCAAGACTGATAACAAGCCTGTTGGCAAACTGGCTGAGGCCATCGCTCGCGACTTTGGTTCCTTTGAGGCTTTCAAAGAGGAGTTCCAGAAGAAGGGCGCTACGCTCTTTGGCTCAGGCTGGGTATGGCTGTCAGCTGACAAGGATGGGAAGCTAGTGATTACACAGGAGGCGAATGCGGCCAATCCCATTCAGAAAGGCCTGAAGCCGCTGTTGACCTTCGATGTGTGGGAACATGCCTATTATCTCGATTATCAGAACCGTCGTCCAGACCACCTCGCAGCCCTTTGGCAGATTATCGATTGGGAGGTCGTCGAAAGCAGACTTTCGAAGTGAAAAGTGAAGAGTGAAAAGTGAAAAATAAGACGAAAGCACAGGAGGTTATCAAGCACATGGAGTCGCTGCGTGATGATATGCAGCGAGAGAATCTGATGCGGTTCTTCAAGACCGGGTCGGGAGAGTATGGCGAGGGAGACGAGTTCCTTGGGCTGAAGGTGCCGCAGACACGAGAGGTGGTCAAGATGGCGGGGCCAGACTTTCCCTTGGAAGAGGTGCCGGAGCTGCTGATGAACCGCTGGCATGAGGTGAGGCTTTGCGGATTTCTGATTCTTGTGGCAAAGTTTGAGAAACTGGCGACAAAGCGATTGGAGCGCTCGACCTCAGGTCGCTTGCAAGGCAAGAATGATGCTGAGGCCATCAAGCAGCGCGACGAGATAGTGACGATGTACCTCCAGTATGCAGAGCAGGCGAACAATTGGGACTTGGTGGATTTGTCGGCACACAAGATTCTTGGGCATTGGTTGCTATTGCCCTCGAATCTGGGTGATAGGGACTATAAGATAAAGGTACTTGACGACCTCGCCGCGAGCCCCTGCCTGTGGAAGCAGCGCATGAGTATCGTCTGTTCGTGGAAGACGTCACAGCAGGGCGCGACATTTCGCAATTACCTTAATAATCGTTCGCAAGCGGAGGAGCGAGCGTCTTTCACGAGCTTCTCTAACAACACGCCCTGCGATGAACTTTCTGCGTCTGTCGTAACAACCCCAGCTGGTTTCTGGGAGAAACTGAATCGGATGCTAATAACAAACAAATTAAGATGAAGAAACTCTGTCATTACATATCTGAATACATGGGATTGCTGGTGCTTGCAGCAGCATTGTTGGCATTGGCATTCCCTAACTTACTGCAACAAATACGTCCTACAGTCATCAACTACCTGCTTGGGGTAGTCATGTTCGGCATGGGACTCACATTGAACCTCCAAGACTTCAAGATAGTATTCAGCCGTCCGAAGGATGTCATTATCGGCTGTCTGGCGCAGTTCACCGTCATGCCGCTACTCGCCTGGGGATTGACCCGGCTGTTTCAGCTCGACGAAGCATTGGCGCTTGGCGTAGTGCTGGTAGGCTGTTGTCCTGGAGGAACAGCTTCCAACGTGATAACCTATCTGGCTAAGGGCGACCTGGCTCTCTCTGTTGGAATGACAGGAGTTTCAACCCTGTTTGCCCCTCTCCTAACCCCTTTGCTGACATGGGCATTGGCTGGTAAGAGCGTGAATGTAGATGTAGTCAGTATGTTTCTCAGTATTCTCTGGGTGGTAATACTGCCTATCATTATCGGATTGGTGGTCAAATGGATGTGGCCTAAGTTCACGGAGAAAGCAACTGATTACCTCCCGGCATTCTCCTCCATCGCTATTGCCTTCATCGTAGCCATCATCATCGCCGCAAATGCCGACAAACTGTTGGCTGGTGGACTCGTTATTGTTCTGGTAGTCATGCTTCATAATATCTGTGGACTGAGTCTTGGCTATCTGATTGGACGGCTTCTTGGACTCTCAGAGGCCAAAATGAGAGCCATATCCATTGAGGTTGGCATGCAGAACTCAGGACTGGCAAGCAGTCTGGCAACAATCCATTTTGCAGCATATCCGTTAGCCTCTATCCCTGGAGCCATCTTCAGCGTTTGGCATAATCTATCTGGTGCTGCCGTAGCTTATCTTTATCGGAGGAAATCTTAGTTCATATTTGACTATGCCATCAAGGGAAATGCTGACATGGGGCTCGGCAAAATTCCGTCGAGAGCGGAATCTTGTTCCGTAAGGAGCGGAATTGAATTCCGTAGGGTGCGGAATTCATTTCCGAAGTAATCGGATAAAAAAAGTTAGCAGTCCGATAATCAGACTGCTAACCCTTGCGTTTGTCGGGATTACTGGACTCGAACCAGCGACCTCGCGCCCCCCAGACGTGTGCGCTACCAACTGCGCTAAATCCCGAACACTTTTCGCTTAGCACCGACCTTATTTTGTCGAATGCGGGTGCAAAGGTACATAGTTTTTGCGAACTAACCAAATTTTTGAGCAACTTTTTCATCTTTTTCCCTTTTTTAGCTTAATTCTATGATGTATTTAAAATAAAATCCGTATCTTTGCATGCTAATAATACGCTACATAGAAATGGAACAATATAGACTTACGGCGCCAAAGGTGCTGAACTGCACCGTCGGACTGCCTGCATCGAAAAGCATCTCAAACAGAGCTCTCGTTATCTACGCCCTCAGCGGTGGCAGGAATCTGCCCCAGAACCTGAGCGACTGCGATGATACGGAGGTCATCATCGAAGCCATGCGATACATGCCCAAGGAGATTGATATCAAGGCAGCAGGAACAGCCATGCGCTTTATGACAGCCTACCTGAGTGTCATGAGAGGTACGCACACGATCACAGGTACGGAGCGCATGAAGCATCGCCCCATCGGCATCTTGGTTGATGCCCTGCGCACCTTGGGTGCTGACATCAGTTATGTGGGTGAGGCTGGCTATCCCCCCCTCCGCATTACAGGCAAGTCGCTCGTGGGGGGACTGCTGGAGATTCCAGGCAACGTGAGTTCGCAGTACATCTCAGCGTTGCTGATGATTGGTCCGATGCTGAAAGAGGGTTTGACGCTGCACTTGACAGGCGACGTTATCTCACGGCCCTATATCGACCTGACACTGTGGACCATGCGCGAGTTTGGGGCAGATGCCGAGTGGACAGCAGCTGACACTATCGAGGTGAAAGCGAAACCCTATACTGGTCGCAACTACTTCATCGAGAACGACTGGAGCGGTGCCAGCTATTGGTATGAGATCATGGCGCTGAACGAAAGCCCTGACTCAGAAATCAAATTGACAGGACTGATGGACGGCTCCAAGCAGGGCGACTCCGTTGTGCGCTACATCTTCAGCCTGCTGGGTGTGAAGACCACGTTCGAAACCAAGAAACAAGGCGTACCCCAGACCATTACCATCAGGAAGAACGGTCGCTGTGTGCCTCGACTGGAGTATGATTTCATCAATTCACCTGACCTGGCCCAGACCTTTGTGGTGGTGTGTGCTGCCAAGAACATCCCATTCCGTTTCACAGGACTCTCCACCCTGAAGATCAAGGAGACAGACCGCATTGAAGCCTTGAAGACTGAAATGCGGAAACTGGGCTATGTACTGCACGACGTAGACGGTTGTGAACTCTATTGGGACGGCGAGCGTTGCGAGCCAGACCTATCCAACGGCATCGACACCTACGAGGACCATCGGATGGCACTGGCCTTTGCGCCTTATGCCTGCATGCAGGATGGTCTGATCATCAACCATCCACAAGTAGTCACCAAGTCGTATCCTCACTTTTGGAACGACCTGCAGCAGGCTGGGTTTAAGATCGATGTGAGAAGCGAATAATGAGTTTTGTAGTTGTCTGCATAGGGATGATTGTGGTACTGGGCATCGTGGCCGCAGTAGCAAACCTGTTTGACAAGGATGACGACACCATCAAGCAGGGACACGATTGTTCTACCTGTACAGAAGCCGAGGAAGGGAACTGCAAGATTCATTGTCTGATGGAAGAGAAGAAAAAGAAAGAAAGGAAATCCACTCTTCCTCTCTCCCTACTCCTTTTGACTACCTCGATTTTCCTTTCCATCTCCTGCTCAACGAAGAAGAATACAGCAGGAACGAGGTGGTGGCACTCATTCAATACACGCTATAATGTGTATTTCAACGGATCGCAGGCCTTTATCGAAGGAAATCTGGAGAAAGAGAAAGGCAACAAGGACAACTACACAGAGATGCTCCCTCTCTACATGGTGGGCAACAAACAAAGTCGCGACATCGGCAAGGGCCAGTACGACAGAGCTATCGAGAAGAGTGAGAAAGCCATCAGGCTGCACAGCATCAAGGCCAAACCAGAATGGAAAAAGTCGAAGCGGAAGACTGCCAAGGACCGTGAATGGCTGGGGCGCAGGGAATACAATCCCTTCATTTGGAAAGCCTGGCTGCTGTTGGGCAAGTCGCAGTTTCAGAAAGGCGAGTTCGACGAGGCTGCTGCCACCTTCAGCTATATGAGCCGCCTCTACCAGACCCAACCTCTGATGAACGGACTGGCAAGAGCTTGGCTGGCAAAGTGCTACACGGAGTTGGACTGGAAATACGACGCAGAGGACGTGATTCGTAATATGAGTCGTGACTCGATGGACTTCAGGGCTGTGAAAGACTGGGACTACACCTATGCCAACTATTACATACACACCAAAGATTACGAGAAGGCTATACCTTATTTAAGAAAGGTCATCAAGCACGAACGTCGTAAGATTCAACGTGCCAGAGAATGGTACCTGATGGGACAGATACAACGCCATTTGGGACATCGCGATGAAGCCTACAAGGCCTTTAGCAAGGTCATTGGTTGTCACCCGCCTTACGAAATGGAGTTTAATGCCCGCATCGCCCAGACAGAGGTAATGCCCAGTACAAGCAGCCACCAAGTCATCGGCAAACTGAAACGGATGGCCAAATCGGATAACAACCAGGAATATCTGGACCAGGTATATTATGCCATTGGCAACACTTACCTGCTACAGCGAGATACGGCTGAAGCCATCGCAGCCTACGAAAAAGGCAACCGTCTCTCAGTCCGCAATGGCATCGAGAAGGGTGTGCTCCTGCTGACACTGGGAAACATCTATTGGCAGAAGGAACGCTTTGCCGACGCCCAACGCTGCTATGGTGAGGCTATCGGACTGCTCGACAAGGACCGACCAGACTACGAAGAACTTTCCCTGCGCTCGAAGGTGCTCGATGAGCTCGTACCTCACACCAGCGCCATTGAACTTCAAGACTCTCTTCTGGCACTGGCCGACATGCCTGAGGCTGAGCGGAATGCAGCCATCGACAGAGTGATCGAGGCCCTGAAACAAAAGGAGAAAGAAGAACGGGAAGCCATGCTCGACGAAGAGGCTGAGGCAATGCAAAGGAATCAGGACATTGGCGATACAGACATCAGACCAAATACGCCAAAAGCCCCCACGATACCAGCAGCCGGTAACGGACAATGGTACTTCTATAACCCGACAGCCGTTAGTCAGGGAAAGGCTACTTTCCAGCGTCAATGGGGTAAGCGTGAGAATGCAGACAACTGGCAGCGCAGCAACCAGACGATGGTCGCCTTGGAGAACGCTGAAGAGACCGAGACTCAAGAGGAAGATGAGGTTCTTGAGAATCCGGACAATCCTGAGAACAATCCAGAAGCCGTCGACAGCACAGCTATCGCAGCAGCTGCAGATCCACATGAGCGTGAGTTCTACCTGGCACAGATACCCTTTTCTGACGAACAGAAAGCAGTCTGCCACCAGATAATCAAGGAAGCCCTGCTCCAGGCAGGCATCATCCTGAAGGACAAGATGGACAACCTGAAACTGGGTGAAAGATACCTGCGCAGACTGACAGACAACTATCCTGACTATGAACATGGCGACGAAGCCTGGTATCACCTCTATCTGCTCTATGCACGACAAGGCAGGATGGAGATGGCCGACTACTGTATCAGTCAGCTGAAAGCCAATCACCCTGAGAGTGAATGGACAACCCTGCTGACAGATCCCTACTACATGGAGAATGCGAAGTTTGGTGAGCACCTGGAGGATTCGCTCTATGCAGCCACCTACGAAGCCTTCAAAACGGATCGTCATGATATCGTCAAGACCAATGCCAACATTTCCGGCAGCCGTTTCCCGTCAGGCGTCCATCGTGCGAAGTTCATCTTCATCGACGGTCTCAGTCTTCTGAATGAAGGTGATGGTGATGGATGTATGGAACGCCTGAAGGAGGTCGTTGAGAAATATCCTGAGAGTGAGGTCAGTCCGTTGGCAGGTATGATTATCAAGGGTGTGCAGGAAGGTCGCCGGCTTCATGGAGGCAAGTTCGACATAGGTGATGTGTGGACCATGCGCGATATCAAGCTGACCAGGGATTCGACCGTCAGTGACACGCTCAGTGCCGAACGTAACCAGCAGTTCCTCTTCATGCTCGTCTATGAGCCTGACTCCGTGAACGAGAATCAGCTGCTCTTCGAGATGGCCAGATATAATTTCACCAACTTCCTGGTTCGTAACTTTGAGCTACAGATCGATGAGGATCACGGACTGCACAGGATGATCACCAGCGGTTTCCTGAGCTATGACGAGGCGATGCAATATGCCCGCCAGCTCTATCAGAACGAAAGTCTCGCCGAGCGGCTGAAACCCTGTCAGAGTCTTGTTATCAGTGAAGCCAATCTCGCACTCATTGGTACGCAGTTCAGCTACGATGACTATCAGCAATTCTACGAAAAGACCTTCGTGCCCATGAAGGTGAGCACAGAGAAGCTGCTGATCATCCCTGAGGACATTGAGCAGCCTGACATTGAGGAAATAGGCAGTCCGGCAGAGGAACAGGGAACAGAAGAGGAGGAGAAAGATGATGACGAAGACTTCTTCTTGCCGAATGCTGGACAGCGAAAGGTAGAGGTCAAGGATTTTGATTTTGGAGACGATTTTTGGTAATGATATGAGCAACGGACTATTACTTTGGGTAGATGATGAAATCGAGCAGCTAAGGGCGCACATCCTGTTTCTCGAGAAGAAAGGCTATGAGGTGGTAACCGTGAGCAACGGCACTGACGCCATCGATCTGTGTAAGGAGCGCAATTTCGACCTTGTGTTCCTCGATGAGCAGATGCCAGGACTCAGCGGCTTGGAGACCCTTCAGAAATTGAAGGAGTTACAACCTTCGCTGCCAGCCGTAATGGTGACCAAAAGCGAAGAGGAAAACATCATGGAACAGGCCATCGGACAGAAAATTGCCGACTACCTTATCAAGCCCGTCAATCCTAATCAGATTCTGCTGACCCTGAAAAAGAACATCCACCGCAAAGCGATCGAGACAGAAGTCACCCAGAGCCAGTATCAGCGCAACTTCCAGCAGATAGCCATGCAGATTATGGACTGCAAGGACTGGAATGACTGGATCAACGTCTACAAACGTCTGGTGCACTGGGAACTGGAACTGAGTGCCACTGACAGCAGCATGACTGAGATGCTCAAGATGCAGAAGGAAGAGGCCAACAACGGCTTTGCCAAGTATATCAAGAAGAACTATCTGGACTGGATAGCCTCAACGAGTTCCTCCCCCCTGATGTCACCACAGGTCTTTAAGAGTAAGGTCTTCCCATTACTCAACGAAGGCAAGAAGGTATTCCTGGTAGTGCTCGATAATTTCCGTTATGACCAGTGGCGCGTGCTTGCCCCGGAACTCAGTGAGCAGTTTGAAATGGAAGAGGATCTTTATTACAGCATCCTGCCAACAGCCACCCAATATGCCCGCAATGCCATCTTCAGCGGCTTGATGCCCAATAAGATTGCTGAGATGTTCCCTGATCTCTGGGTAGATGAAGACGAAGAAGAGGGCAAGAACCTGAATGAAGAGCCACTTATCAGGACACAGATGGAACGTTACCGACGCAAGAACACGTTCTCCTATCATAAAGTCAACAACCAAACTGATGCAGACAAGCTGCTGCAACAGTTCAATTCGTTGGAGAAGAATGACCTGAATGTCGTGGTGTTCAACTTTATCGACATGCTCAGTCATGCCCGTACTGAGTCGAAGATGGTAAGGGAGCTCGCCAACAACGAGAGTGCCTATCGCAGCATCACCCTCTCCTGGTTCCGTCATTCAGTCATATCAGACTTCTTCAAGCAACTGGCTCAGACTGATTATAAGGTGATTGTGACAACAGATCACGGCAGTATCCGTTGTACACAGCCAGTGAAGATTCTTGGCGATCGTAACACCAACACCAACCTGCGTTACAAACTGGGAAAGAATCTGGCTCACGACGATAAGAGCCTTTTCGTGGTGAAGGAACCTCAGAGGGCACAGCTCCCCTCCCCCAACCTGTCAACCAGCTATGTCTTCGCAACAGGTGATTCGTTCTTCGCCTATCCCAACAATTACAACTATTACGTATCCTACTATCGTGACACCTTCCAGCATGGAGGTATCTCGATGGAGGAGATGCTCATACCACTAATCACGCTGACGGGGAAGAAAAGGTAAAAAGTAAAAAGGTAAAAAAAGATATGGAAATCAGAATTGAGAACTTAGAGAATATCCGTGAAGCAGCCAAGTGCTTTGTTAACGGAATAGGCGACAGCAAGGTCTTTGCCTTCTATGGAAAGATGGGAGCAGGCAAGACCACCTTCATCAAGGCCGTTTGTGAAGAACTGGGAGTAGAGGATGTCATCACCTCACCCACCTTTGCCATCATCAATGAGTATACTGCTCACTCCCCACTCCTCGCTCCTCACTCATCAGTATTTCACTTTGACTTCTATCGCATCAAAAAGCTGGAGGAAGTGTATGACATGGGATATGAAGACTATTTCTATAGTGGTGCTCTCTGTTTCATCGAATGGCCGGAACTGATTGAGGAAGTGCTGCCGGAAGATGCCGTCAAGGTGACAATTACAGAGCAAGCTGATGGTTCACGAACCATCAATTTCTGAAAACAATAATCCCCGCCATCAGCGGGGATTAAACTGTCTTATAGATTCTGTTCCTGGAAATCCAAGTCAGCCTGAACGATAAAGAACACTTCCTCAGGATTAAATGACTTGCTGACACCTTCGCTTACGGCCTTCTTGCAGACATAGTCAGCTACAGCCTCCATGTCGATGTCGATCTCGTCATCATTGCTCTCCAAGATGCCACTGGTATAATAATAGTCCACGATGGCATCCATGATCCAGAGAATGTCAGACTTGCTATAGATCTTTTTGAAATCAACAGGCAGTTGAGAACGGATGAATTCAACTTCACGCAGATTCTCTTCCTCGTCTAAGCGGAGTTCATCTTCGAATGACATACCTCCGCCATTTCCTCCGTTTTGATTTGCCATAGATCACAGAAGTGCGTCGAATTTCTCCTCGAACTTGGGTTTTGCCTGGGCACCGATCAGTTTGTCGACAACCTCACCGTTCTTGAAGAACAAGATCGTAGGGATATTACGGATACCGAACTCTGCAGCCAGATCCTCATTCTCCTCGACATCGCACTTGCCGACTACGATCTTGCCGTCATACTTCTCAGCCAACTCAGCAATAATGGGAGCCACCATACGGCAGGGGCCACACCATGTTGCCCAAAAATCCACTACTAAAGGCAGATTACCACCTTTCAAACTCGCAAAATTCTCATTTGTGATTGTTACTTCCATTGTCTTAATCTTTTAAAAATGAATACTATGTCTCAAAATCTCATTCTGCAAATACCATGCCACTAATTGATCTTATACGACAGCATCTCGTGGTGCTCGATGAAATCAATCAGCGCATGACGGACATCAACACCAGCAGACTTGCTTCTCAGCAGCACATGGTTACCGCCTGAGGAATCACGCAGCTGGAAGAAGAGTTTAGTGGAGCCAGGACTCTCGTTGATAATCTCTGTCAAGTCTGCCACAATCTTCTCATCCAGCAGATCTGTCACCATTTCAATCGTGATACGATCGATGGCCTTCTCCTTGATTGTCTGCAGATATTCCACATTCTGCACCTTCAGCTCCATCTGACTGCTGTTCATGAAACGGGGTTGCAGTTTGGCTGTCACATAGACGGAAGCGCCCTCAGTAAACATGCCACTCCACTGTCCCCAGTCACGTCCGAAGAACGGTATCTCACCACTGCCATCGAAATCCTCAACCGTCACGAAACCACAGGGCTCGCCTTTCTTAGTGAATTTCTGTCGCACAGCCGTCACAATTCCGCCAAGGATGATATCCTCACGACCTGACAGACTCTGGACATCTGCCAAATCGGCACACTTTGCATTACAGAGATTGTCAAGAATCATCTTATATTCATCGAGCGGATGAGCAGACAGATAGATGCCCACCAGTTCACGCTCCTTATTTAAACGTTCGATATCACTCCAACGGATATCCGTCTTGGGTATCGTCGGCGTAGCAATCTCTACAGCATCGAAGTCTCCAAAGAGCGAGTTCTGAGCTTGTGACTTTTCTTGTTGATAGGTTTGTCCATAACGCACCAGAAGATCAATGAACATCTCACCCTTGTTGTTCTCTGCAAAGAAGTCCTCACGACGGATACCGAAACTGTCGAACCCACCACTCAGTGCCAAAGACTCAAAAGCCTTACGGTTGACATTACTCATACTCACACGCTCAGCAAAGTCAAAGATGGTCTTATAAGGTCCGTTCTTCTCACGTTCTGCAATAATAGCCTGTGCAGCAGAGTCGCCCATACCCTTAATGGCACCCAGTCCGAAACGGATTTCACCATGATGGTTCACACCGAATTTCTCATAACTCTCGTTGACATCCGGACCCAGTGTGGCGATTCCCATCTGCTTACACTCGTCCATCAGTTTGGTGATTTCCGTGATCTGGTCACGACGACGGCTCATAATGGCAGCCATGAACTCTGCGGGATAGTTGGCTTTGAGGTAGGCCGTCTGGTAAGCCACCCACGAATAGCAGGCGGCATGCGACTTATTGAAAGCGTAGGAGGCAAACTTCTCCCAGTCAGCCCAGATCTTCTCAAGGATCTCGGGATTATGGCCATTCTTCTTTCCACCCTCAATGAACTTGGGCTTCATCGCATCAACAATATCCTTCTTCTTCTTACCCATCGCCTTACGGAGGGCATCACTCTCACCTCGTGTGAAGTCAGCCAACTGACGCGACAGCAACATCACCTGCTCCTGATAAACGGTAATGCCATAGGTATCCTTCAGGTATTTCTCCATGCAAGGGATATCATACTTGATCTCCTCACGGCCATTCTTACGGGCGATGAACGAGGGAATATAATCCATAGGGCCTGGACGATAGAGGGCATTCATGGCAATCAGATCCTCGAACACCGTGGGATGGAGCTCACGCAGATACTTCTGCATACCAGCCGACTCGAACTGGAACGTTCCGATGGTCTGTCCCTTCTGATAGAGTTCGTATGTCTTGGGGTCATCGATAGGAATCGTATCCAAGTCTACGTCAATGCCCCTCGTACGTTTGATATTCGCACAAGCCTCCTTCAACTCGGAAAGCGTCTTCAGGCCAAGGAAGTCCATCTTGATAAGTCCTGTAGACTCTATCACATGGCCGTCGTACTGCGTACAATTAGTCTTCGTACCTTTGAAATCAGGGTCATCAGCAGTCGATACGGGCACATGATCACTGATCGGGTCGCGACAGATGATGAATCCACAGGCGTGAATACCTGTACCACGAACCGTTCCCTCAAGCATCTTCGCATACTTGATGGTATTGGCCAACTGCGGATTGCTCGAAGTCTCGGCCTCCTGAAGTTCCCTGGTACACTTGATGGCATTGGGCAGATTCATCTTCATGCCATCGGGCAGACGGTCAGGAATAGCCTTACACAAGGCATTCGATTCTGCCAACGGCAATTTCTCCACTCGAGCAACGTCCTTGATGGAGTTCTTCGTGGCCATCGTGGCATAGGTAATAATATGGGCACAATTCTCATGACCATACTTATCCATGACCCACTTCAAGACACGACCACGACCATCATCATCAAAGTCGGT
Organism: Prevotella sp.; assembly: GCA_017443345.1. Lineage (GTDB taxonomy): Bacteria > Bacteroidota > Bacteroidia > Bacteroidales > Bacteroidaceae > Prevotella. Next base: position 11,689 of record JAFSNR010000025.1, on the reverse strand, counting down.
ATCGATATCAGGCAATGAGATACGGTCAGGATTCAGGAAACGCTCAAACAGCAGGTCGTATTTCAACGGATCTATCTTGGTGATACCCAGACAATAGGCCACCACACTACCTGCTGCCGAACCACGACCAGGGCCTACCATCACGTCGAGTTCGTCACGTGCAGAGTTTATGAAGTCCTGCACAATCAAGAAGTAGCCTGGGAATCCCATGGTCTTCATGATATGGAGCTCGAACTTCACACGCTCAACCACATCATTAGGAATCGGATCGCCATAACGTCGCTTGGCACCTTCGTAGGCAAGTTTCGCCAGATAGTCAGCTTCGAACTTGATGCGATAGATCTTGTCGTAGCCACCCAACTTCTTGATCTTTTTCTCGCCATCCTCCTTGGGAAGTTGGTTCTCACCGTTCTCGTCACAGGTAAACTCGTCATAGAGCTGCTGTTCGGTGAACTTCTTACGCCACTCCTCTTCTGTTCCGAATGACTCTGGAATGGGGAAGAACGGCATGATAGGATCATTGTCGAGACTGTATACCTCCACCTTATCCAGAATCTCCAGTGTATTACTCAGAGCCTCAGGCACATCGCTGAAAATGTCGTTCATCTCCTGACGGGTCTTAAACCATTCCTGCTTCGAATAAAGCATGCGCGTGGGGTCATCAAGATCCTTGGAGGTTGCCAGGCAAAGCAGATGGTCATGCGCCTCAGCATTCTCTTTGTCCACGAAATGTGCGTCATTGGTACAAACGAGCTTGACACCATATTCCTTAGCCAGTTCGATCAACACCTTATTAGCCTGCTGCTGTAAAGGGAAGGTCTCACGATTGGCACGAATCGTGGGATCTGTGACCTCATGACGTTGTAATTCCAGATAGTAGTCATCGCCCCAAATCCGCTTATGCCACTCGATGGACTGACGGGCACCAGCAATATCTCCACGTAGGATCTTGGCTGGTACCTCACCTGCAATACAAGCAGAGCAGATGATCAAACCTTCATGATACTTTTCCAATTCCTTATGGTCAGTACGAGGACGGTTATAAAAACCATCCGTCCACGAACGGCTGACGAGCTTGATGAGATTCTTATAACCCTCGTAGTTCTTGGCCAGTACGATGAGGTGGTAGCCTCCAAGGTCTTCTTTCGTCTCACGCAGATTCATATCTCCACGACGGGCCACATACATCTCACAACCAAAGATGGGCTTGAAAGGATCAAGTCCGTCCTTCTTGCGCTGTTTGTTAACACCCATGCAGATGTCGTGAAATTCCTTAATACCGAACATGTCTCCATGATCGGTAATAGCCATACCCTTCATGCCATCGTCAATGGCTTTATTCACAAGCTTCTTGATGCTCGACTGACCATCCAGAATCGAGTAGTATGTATGTACATGCAAATGTACGAAATCTTCCATTGTTTTATCTGATTCTTTTCATTTTTCGAGTCCAAAGATACGTCTATTTCTTCGAAATACCAAAAGAAAAACGTGAAAAGTTTGTAACTTACGTAAAAAATTTGTACCTTTGCACCCAAATTACAGAATATTCGTTATTACCCATGGGAGAAAAGATAAAGAAACTGAAGAAAATAAGAATCCATAGAGAAGGCACCAATGAGCTGTTTATCAGCGCATTGGCCATTTGTGGTATTTCTTATGCTCTTTGGTACTACCTCAGTACACCTATACCTTTTTGGATTTTTATCATCATTTTCGGAGCAGCCTGGTTGATGGCCCTCAATTTCTATCGTTGTCCAATCCGTTATTTCAACGGAGATACCGAGAAGCTTGTAGTGGCTCCCGCTGATGGAAAGATCGTTGTTATTGAGGAAGCTGAGGAAAACGAGTATTTCCATGATAAGCGCCTGATGATCTCCATATTCATGAGTCCACTGAACGTTCATGCCAACTGGTTCCCCGTAGATGGCAAGGTGAAGTTCGTTCACCATCAGGACGGAAACTACCATAAGGCCTGGTTGCCCAAAGCCAGTGAGGAAAACGAACATGCCGACATCATGATTACAACTCCTGATGGGACAGATGTACTGGTACGTCAGATTGCTGGTGCGATGGCTCGTCGTATTGTAACCTATGCCAAGGAGGATGAAGAATGCTATATTGATGAGCACCTAGGATTCATCAAACTGGGATCTCGCGTTGATGTCTATTTGCCGTTGACAGCTAAGGCATGTGTCACCATGGGGCAACCCACTACAGGAGACCAGACGGTAATCGCCAAACTGGCATAATATTCCATTGCTTATGAAGAAGCATATCCCCAACACGATTACCTGCTGCAACCTCATTTCTGGTTGTATCGCTACCTATTTCGCTTTCCAGGGCGACTTCGAGTTGGCTTTGCTGTTCATCATCATTGGTGCTGTCTTCGATTTCTTCGATGGTATGACAGCACGACTTCTGGGTGTTTCCTCCCCTATCGGAAAAGAACTCGACTCCCTGGCTGATGACATCACATTTGGTTTTGCACCTTCTGCGATTATCTTCGGCTATCTCTGCACTTTCCATATACATATCTTCATTCTGCCATTCCTGGCTTTCGTCATGGCAGCCTTCTCTGCCCTCCGACTGGCAAAGTTCAATCTTGACGAACGACAGGCTTTGGGATTCATCGGACTCCCCACCCCCGCCAATGCACTCTTCTGGGGTTCGCTCATCGTAGGTCTGCAGCAACATGGCATCTCCTTTGAAGGTCTGGAATGGATCATACTCGTCGGCACCTTTATCAGCAGTTACCTTTTGATTGCCGAGATTCCTATGTTCGCTCTGAAGTTCAAGCACTGGGGATGGAAAGACAATCAAATCAAGTACATATTCATACTATCCTGTATTCCTCTGCTGCTACTCTTAGGAGTCAGCGGCTTCGCAGCCATCATCGCGTGGTATGTGATATTATCAGTCGTTACTAGCAAAACAAACTAAAACCCTTTGATATGCAAATCTTTTTTGCCATTATTATTTTCGGACTTATCCTTCTCGCTATTATCGTGATGGTAGTGGTCAACTTTATGTATAAGAACGTCAGGAAACTGAGAGAAGAAGCAGAAGATAGATACTATCGCAACATGAAGCGGAAGGAGCAGAAGGAAAAGAATCCTTTTGGTGAAGACTACTTCAAGAGCAGCACCAAGAAGCAGAACAACCGTCGCCAGCAGTCACAGTACAGCTCTAGTCAAACTAGAAATACTAGTAATACTAGTAGTTCTAGTAACACTAGTAATACTAGCCAAGAAGAAACCACCGCCCGCAGGACAACTACAGACGGTGGTGTAACGATTATCGACGACCGCAACGAAGACAAGAAGATCTTCACCCACGACGACGGAGAATACGTTGAGTTCGAGGAAGTCCACTAACGGACTTGCCACCAACAGACTAACTGTGTACGAGCGTACCAATCTGCTCGCCAGCTATTACTTTCTTCAGATTACCCACGATATCCATGTTGAAGACATAGATAGGCAGATGATTGTCGTTGCACATGCAGATGGCAGTCAGATCCATCACCTTCAGTCCACGTGCCAACACCTCCTGATAGGTGATGTCATGGAACTTCGTAGCCGTAGGATCCTTCTCAGGGTCTGCCGTGTAGACACCATCCACACGAGTACCCTTCAGCATCACGTCGGCCTCGATCTCAATACCTCTCAGTGAAGAACCCGTATCTGTCGTGAAATAAGGAGAACCCGTTCCTGCTGAGAAGATACATACATAACCCTCCTCCAAAGCATCGATAGCCTTCCACTTCGTGTAGAGTTCACCAATAGGCTCCATACGGATAGCCGTCATCACCTTATTCTTCACACCAACAGCCCCCAGTGCACTACTCAGTGCCAGTGAGTTGATGACAGTAGCACACATACCCATCTGATCGCCCTTTACACGATCGAAACCCTTCTGACTGCCAGAAAGCCCACGGAAGATGTTACCACCACCTATCACAATACCGATCTGCACGCCCATCTCAGCCACTTCCTTGATCTGACTGGCATAGTCGCTCAGACGCTCTGGGTCAATACCGTAACCCTGCTTACCCATCAGGCTCTCACCCGACAACTTCAAAAGAATTCTCTTAAATCTTGCCATAATCTTTAGTTATTTAAATGATGAATTGTACTTCTTTAAATGCGAAGGTTCGTCTTTGCCCCCTTTCGTCCACCAACACAAGGTGCCCGTCAGGCTCTACATCTACAAGTTCTGCCTTAAACCGATCTGTTCCTGTGGCATAAACGGCTGTTTCCCCCCTGCGAAACAAGCGTTTTCTATAGGAGAAACCAGTGTTTTCTCCCAAGGAAACTTCCTTCAAGCAACTCAGGAACCTCTGCAAGAGCTCATCTCTGTCCACCTCATGCCCCAGCAATTGCCATAGTGAGACAGGATTGGGGGCATCACTCATGAACTCCCGTTGGTTCACATTCAGGCCAATGCCGATGATACTGTCCTTGATGACACTGCCCTGCAAACGGTTTTCAATCAGCATTCCGCAGATCTTACGGTCGCCTACATAGATATCGTTCGGCCACTTGACTTCCACCTTATTATATATATAGGACTCCAATGTCTGACATAAGGCTACCGAAACCACCTCCGTAATATGAAACTGGCGGTTGGCAGGAATATCCTGAGGATGTATCAGCAACGAGAACGTCAGGTTCTTCCCTCGTTCGCTCTCCCATGAGTTCGTGCCACAGCCTTTACCCGCTGTCTGATAGTCGGCAATGACACAGAGGGACTGTTCTTCTTTTGTTACATCGACTGATGCAACAGAAGAAACATCCCTGTCACGTAGCCAGCGATTGGTAGAGTCCGTCTCGTCAATATGAATAATCTTAAAATTCATAATCTGCTTGCAAAGATACGATTTTTTTCGTAACTTTGCAACATGATTAGCGAAGAACAGCAAAAAAAAGATGAGCGCTACATGCGCATGGCCCTTGACGAAGCCCATTTGGCTTATGAAGCAGGCGAAATTCCCATCGGTGCCGTTGTGGTTTGTAAGGATCGTGTCATTTCTCGTGCACACAATCTGACGGAAACACTCTGCGATGTGACTGCCCACGCAGAAATGCAGGCAATTACCTCAGCAGCAAACACTTTAGGAGGGAAATACCTGACGGATTGCACGCTCTATATCACAGTCGAACCCTGTACGATGTGTGCAGGAGCCATCGGATGGGCACAGATTCCCCGCATAGTCTATGGTGCAGCCGATGAAAAGCGGGGATTCCACGAATACGCCCCAAAGGCCATGCATCCCAAAGCCACCGTCACAGGAGGTGTGCTCGAAGAAGAATGCAGACAATTAATGCAGGATTTCTTCAAGTCAAGGCGCTGAGACGCCCAATTGTCTTACCCAAGCCGTATCCAACCCCATCAATTCCTTACGTCGGCTATATGTACTGAGTACGAAGATGGCCTGACGTTCTTCTTCTGAGGGATTGGGCGAGATGGTCAGTTCCTTCAGACGGCCATACCAGTCCGTGCGAGTCTCACCAAGAGGCTCCGACCACGAAATCCAGCCCAGCTTCTGATAGCTTACGTACAAGTTGCTCCTGTCCATATTCGAAGTAAAGGTCAACGTCAATGGACCGCCTGCCGCATCCACGATATATTCATTTTCGTCAAAGATGGCATAGTCACCACTCTGGCGGATAGTCAACGATTCCTGCTTACCACCCGATTTGATGATCAGCACCGCAGAGCGCTCTGCCTTGGTCCTGTTGGCAGCTGCGGTCCTCAAAGTGACAGAATTCCTGCCACCAGAACCATGATCCGGCGTCACCTCTAGCCAGTCTGTCGAAGTTGAGGCAGTCCAGTCACCACCAGCTTGAAAGAGAATCTCCATAAAATGATTGGGCACAGGATACATCGCCTCAGTCTCCTGTGAGACGAGATAAACGCCTCCTACCTCATCAGCAACGCATCCTGTCAATCCATACACCACCAGCATACAGACTGTCAAACACAACGCCTTGAAATGATTTCTCTTAATCACAGCTTACGAAATAACGACACAAAAATAAACAAAATCGCCCAAAGTGCGTTCACTTCAGGCGATTTTTATGTATTTTTAGCGGTCTTACACATGGGGTTAGCCCCCTGCGTACTTATTTAACGGGCATACTCAAAGGCAAATGCTCCCGTGTACATATTTGATCCTTTGACAAGGAGATGACTGACAGTGTACTTGTTGCCAGACTTCTCTATCACGCAATAGTCACCATATTTACTGGTATTCCAGTAGATGTCATAGCCAGATATAGTTGCCAATGTTCCCTCGGCAAAACTGATAGTACCGTCGCTTTCAAGTGTGAACTGGAGATTGCCAGCAGCAGACTTGTCATTATAGACCGCTACCCAGGGATTGATAATACGGTAGATGTTGGTGCCAGAGGCATTTTCAACAGGAACCTTAGTTGCAGTCTCTCCATTCTCCTCATCGTCAGCAAAGGTGAAATCAGTGAAAGAACAGGTTCCTGCTGCTACCCAGGTATAGTCTGAATGGATACTTATCGTGGTCGAAACAATCTGCTTCTTGGTGATAGTATCAGCCGTGGCCACGTCAGTAGGACTCAGCGTCAGCGTGTAAGTATAGTCCTTACCCTTCTCGAGGTTGCTGGCAGTAACCTCAATCTCCACAACACCCTGTCCCTCATTAAAAGTTACAGAGGTGGGGCTGCTGAAGATGCCCTCGTCGCTGGCCTCGGCAGTGAAGTTTGCAGTGTAACTGCCACTGGTCAGTGAGCGGATGATGCGCACGGGAATCGTCAGCGAAGTCTGAGAGGTAGTAACGGTACTGGGGGTTGCAGTCTCGAACGAGATATTCTGTCCCATAGGAGAATACATGACATCTCCCTTCACGTCAGTCTCGCAGGAAGTGAGTGTTCCCAGCAGGATGACGGCCAATCCTAAGAAATATTTATTGATCTTCATACTTTTACAACATTTAATTGGTGATTACTCATCCTCAACATTATTCTGATCCTTATCGTCCATGTTCTCATTGCCATCAAACTCAGACTGCGGAATCGTCAGAACCCACATCCAGTTCTCAGGATTATCAGAAGGACGGTTGGTCAGCAGAATATTGGCATTGTCAGGCCAGCCCTGATCTGTTGTACGTCTGAAACCCTGCTTCAAACGGCGGATATCGAACACGCGACCATACTCACCCCAGAGTTCAATACGACGCTGGTCGATAATAGCCTCACGCAGAGAACCTGTACGATCAGATGTCAGCTTGCCAAGTTCCTTACCTGTTGCTGTACAGTTAAAGGCAGCGTCACGGGTCTTAACCATGGTGTTCAGGAGCTCCTGAGCCTTGGCATCGTTACCCAGCATACACTCTGCCTCGGCAGCAGCCAGATACATCTCCTCGATACGCATCCATACATAGTCGCCCTCCCAGGTAGAGAGTGAGCTGAAGTGGAACTTATGCTGCTGATAGCCACCAGCACCGTTGTTCACATCCTCGGGATCCCACCATGCACGGCGTGAGTCACCCTCACCCATGAGGTTATAGGTATCCTTATTGATCTGCTTGTTAGCACGACTGTAGCCAGCATAGAGAGCAGCGTCAACGTCCATGTGAGCATAGAGAGAAGCATACATACCAGCCTGGTCAGGAATGATATGGGCACCCCACATCACGTTGGCTGAAGAGACGGTATTGATGAAGTTCGACTGATTGATAGCGAACTTACCAGCCTCAATGGGCTGAATTTTGTACTCACCGAGGGCGATGGCAGCCTCAGCAGCCTTGGCAGCTGTTGACCAGTCCTCCATCGTCAGGGCGATACGTGCCTGAATACCGAGGGCTACAGGATAGGTCACATAGCTCTTGTCAACGTTCAAAGAAGTCTGACGGCTCTTCTCCAGATAGTCTACACCCTTGTTGATATCGGCCACAATCAAGTCGTAAACCTGCTGAACGGTAGCACGGGGCTGACCCTTGGTGTCTGCCGATGTAGGCTCTGTATAGATAGGTACGCAAGGCTCGCTCTCATGTCCTTTGTAAGTACGTGAGAAGCACTGTGCCAGCATGAAATAGCTGTAAGCACGGATAGAGTAAGCCTGACCCAGCACATACATCTTGTCGATATCCGAAGGATCGAGATCCTTATCCATAGCAATCAGGTAGTTCACGTTAGCAATATAGGTGAAGTAGGCATACCAGAGGTCGTAAGAACGCCATGTGCTCTGGGCATAACGGCCCTTCACGTTATAGATGGCATCGAACCAGAACCAACCCTGACCCTGCTTTGCCATAATACAGTCGTCACCCATCACGTCGGCCATCAGCGCGTAGGCAGAGAGACCGAAGCACTGGTGCGTATTACCAGTGGTAGACCATCCGGAGGTATACATTGAGCGGTAGAGACCGTTCAGCGAAATCATGGCTGCATCATTGCTCTGGGTCATCGTTGTACCTGAGACAGATGTTGTCGGCGATGTCTCCAGCTGATCCTTAGAACATGAGGTCGTCAGAGTCAGTGCAGCGAAACCAATCAAAATATATTTAAAACTTTTCATCGTCATATCCTGTTTAGAAGTTAATGTCAAGACCTAATGAGAACGTCTTATTAGGAGCATAGCGGTAGTTAGTACCACCAGTGAGGTTGTACTGCGGATCCATACCCTTAAGATGCGTGAAGAGAGCCACGTTGTCGAACGTAGCATAGAGACGTACTCTGCTCATAGCGGCCTTACGTGCCAGATGAGAAGGCAGCGTGTAACCCAATGTGATGTTCTTGATGGCGAAATATGATGCGTTCACCAGATAGTTATCTGTCAGGGCACGGTTGCCACCAATCTCGATACGTGGAATATCGGTCACGTCGCCTGGCTGCTGCCAACGGCGGAGGATATTCTTGTTCCACTGGTTGTAGGCGTACATATTAGTCATTGAGCTATAGTACATAGAGTCATAGATCTTGCCACCGATTGAGTAAGTGGTCAGGATGCTCAGGTCGACGCAGTTGAAGAGCTGCAGGTCGGTAGAGATGCTACCATAGAGGTCAGGTGTACGATGACCAACGAAGTACTTCGAAGAGTTAGCCACAGAGTAGCTGGTTGTAATATACTCTGTACCGGGCTTCATGTTGCCCTCCTCGTCCTTCTCGTAAGCATAGTAGAGCTGGGCACCTGTAGCAGGATCGACACCAGCCGACTTTGCCATATAGAAAGTATGCAGGTCGTAACCCTCCTTGATGATCTGCGAACCGTTGATGATCTCGTTCGACTCCTCAGTCAGCTTGAGCACCTTGTTCTTCTGGACAGTACCCATCCAGGTGAGGTTCCAGACGATATCCTTGGTCTTCAACAGGGTACCGCTTAACATGAACTCCCAACCTGTGTTGCGCATGCTACCTACGTTGGCAGAGTAGCCTGTGAAACCAGTAGAAAGAGCCATCGGGTAGTTCAGAAGCATGTCGGTGGTTTTCTTGTTGAAGTACTCAATGCTGAAGCGAATACGGCTGTCGAGGAGTGCACCCTCAAGACCGATGTTCAACATACCGTTCTTCTCCCACGACAGATCCTTGTTCTCCAGAGTAGCCACGAAACCACCAATCTGTGTGCCGTTAGGATACTCCAGGGTGTAGAGGTTCTGCCAGGCATAGTAGTTCTGATAGCCAATCTGATAATAGCTGTAGTCATAGTCGAGCAGACCCTCGTTACCGTTCTCACCGTAAGAAGCCTTCAGCGACAGGTTGTTGATCCATGTAACGGGCTTCATGAACTTCTCGGCTGTGATACGCCAGTTGGCACCAACCGACCAGAATGTACCCCAGCGGTTGTCCTTGTAGAAACGTGAAGAACCGTCACGACGGATAGAAGCGTCGAAATAGTACTTGTCGTTGTAGTTATAGTTTACACGACCCAGCCACGACTCGATGTCGTGCTCTACTGACCATGAGTCAGCTGCATAGATACTTGAAGCAGGCTTCAACTCGTCGATACCGTCAACGATATTGGTCTTGCCAGCCTCCAGATAGTCAAACTTGTACTCATAGTACTCATGAGCAGCCAGTACACCAACCGTATGCTCACCGAACTTGCGGTTCCAGGAGAGCTGCTGGTTGAAGGTGTAGCTCTGAGTGCGCTGGTTGAACTTCTGAAGCAGACCACCTGCGTTCTTCTGGTTACCATGATACTTGTTGTACTTCTTCGTACGGTTCATTGAGCGGTAGTCACCACCGAAGTTCAGCGTCAGTTTCAGACCCTGTGCCCAGCCCATCTTCTTATCGTCAGAACCGAAGGTCACATAGGTACGGATACCAGCGTTGTTCGTGGTGTTGTAGTTCTTATCGTTCGTCAGGTCACCCAGTGGGTTGAAGTCTGTTGCTGTAGGACGTCCGTCCTCACCATAGTCAGGAAGGAGGTTACCATTGGCGTCGAGCACGTTATTACCAGCCAGATCCTTCTGATAGAGCTGATAGATAGGAGCCATGAACTGAGAAGTGTACCAGGGGTTGGAGGTAGCGGTGGCACTGGTCTCGTTCTCCTCCATGTAGTCACTCATTGAGTGTGACAGAGATGTGCTCAGTCCGGCCTTGAACCAGTGGGTAATCTGAGAGTCTACGTTTGTACGGGCGTTATAACGCTCGAAGCCTGTGTTCACGAGGATACCCTTCTCATTCACGTAACCCAGTGAAATCATGTAGTTGGTCTTGTCAGTACCACCAGTCAGCGACAGCTGATGATCGTGACGGAGAGCGCCCTTGTTGTATACGCCGTCGAGCCAGTTCTCATCCCATGCTGACTGAGCGTCTGAACGTACCTTTCCTGTCGTGGGATCGATCAGCTCGTCCCAAGTGTAGTTCTTGAATGGGTTGTAAAGCTCACCACCGAGTGTCTGACCCAACTGTGCAATGGCTGCTGCAGAAGCATCTGCATACGACAGGCCATTACCATACTGCTGGTTATTGCGCAGTCCCTCGTAGGTAATCTGTACATAGTCCTGCTGACTCAGTGTCTCATAACGGGGCAGTGCACGCCATGACCAACCCACTGTGTTGTGGAATGTGATGGTCGGGCGACCTTCCTTACCCTTCTTCGTGGTGATGATAACCACACCGTTGGCAGCACGCGAACCGTAAAGGGCAGATGCAGAAGCATCCTTCAGTACGGTCATCGACTCGATATCCTGTGCGCTGATAGCGTTCAGGTCACCATCGTAAGGCATACCGTCAACGACATACAGCGGCTTGTTGCTGGCATTGATAGAACCGAAGCCACGGATCATAATCGTAGCATCGCTACCAGGCTGGCCACCACCAGAGGTAACGGTCACACCAGCCACCTGTCCGTCGAGTGCCTTCGTGACGTTAGCTACAGGACGCGACTCCAGCTTATCACTGCCGATGGCGGCAGCAGAGCCGGTGAACGAAGATTTCTTTGACGTACCATAAGCCACAACGATCACCTCATCCACCATCTGGGCGTCAGCCTTCAGGAAGATACGCATGTTGTTCTTGGCCTTTACGGTCTTACCCTCAAAACCCAGATAAGTCACCTCAAGCTGGTCCTTTCCCTGAGGCAGAGTCAAAGTGAATTTACCATTTACGTCAGTCAACATACCAGTACTTGTTCCTACGACCTTAACGGCTGCACCGATGATCGGCTGACCGTCTTCCTGCGAGAATACAGTACCAGTAACTTTGGTTTG
>JAFSNR010000050.1 GCA_017443345.1 Prevotella sp. | reverse complement strand
GACCCAGATGATGTTTCCTAACGTCTTCATTGATCTGATTTAGATGACAACAGCCGTTCCGCTGGTGGCTACCATGAGCATTGAGCCATTAGCACCGACTGTTTCATAGTCGATGTCGATGCCTACAATGGCATTGGCTCCAAGAGCCTGGGCACGCTGCATCATCTCCTGCATGGAGGTGTCCTTGGCTTCGGAAAGCACCTTCTCGTATGCGCCAGCTCGACCGCCTACGATGTCGCGGATGCCAGCAAAGAGGTCTTTGAACATGTTGGCACCGATAATGGTTTCACCTGTCACAATACCCTTATACTCGCGGATGGTGTGACCTTCAATCTGTGGGGTTGTCGATAGTATCATAATCGTTCTCTTAAATAGTTTCTATTTGTTAGACGTTTGAACGTAGTGAAAAGTTGCAAGCCCTCACAAAATATATAATGCTATCGCTGCACAGGCCTCGGCATCGGCCAAAGCATGGTGATGGTTTTCGAGGTTGTAGCCACAGGCTGCTGCTACGGTATGCAGCTGATGGTTGGGCAGTGACTGGCCGAACTGTCGGCGGGATGCTGTCAGGGTATCGTAGAAACGGTAGTCAGGATAGTCCATCTGATAAACCTTGAACACGGCTTTCAGACAACCTTCATCGAAACGTGCATTATGAGCCACGAATGGGATAGTGGCAATTTGGTATCTCACATCATCAAGCTCTTGATTACTGAAATACACTTCGACAATTCGTTCCTCCAACTGCTGCCAAACTCTGGAAAACACAGGGGCATCCTCGGTATCACTTTCCGAGAGACCATGTACCCGCTGGCACCAATAGTTATAGTAGTTCGGTTCTGGCTGGATCAGACTGTAGAACGAGTCCACTATCTGCCCGTCTCGCACCATGACTACTCCCACAGAACAGACACTTGACGGCTCCTGATTGGCCGTCTCGAAGTCGATGGCAATGAAGTCTCTAAGCATTGTCAGATAGCTCTATGCGTTTAGTGTTGTAGTCAATTGCAGCCCGATGTGCCTGCTTCATCTGCTGGTTTCTTGGGATATTGTAGATACGGCCATCCTTGCGGAAATGGGCACCCGTCTGCTTGAAGTAGAAAGGCACGTTAGCAGCAATGCATTGCTCACGGATGCCGAGTACCCAGGCATAATCACAGACACGGGCTTCAGAACCTGATTCGCCACCTACCGTTACCTGTTCACACCTTTGAGCGTCCCCGTTAATCGGGGAAGCGGCGTAAGCCGAAGGGGCAAGCCATCCATGGAAGTCTATCGGGCCAAGCAATGGCTCACAAATGATAGTCTTGTGTTTTATTGGTAGATTCATGTATAGTGGCATCCGCTCATCCACTCGTCGCTGGTTTTCCATCGTACAGCAGATGGTGACATTTTCATAACCGACACCCCAATCCTCCGGCAGGCATTGGAGAATCCGCTCCGGTCGTTTCGTGATCATAAAGAAATGAAGGTCACTGCGTCTGTGAATCATCAGCCAGGCATCCTCGCGCCACTGGTCGGCTTCCTCGATGAAGAAGTCTGACGTGAAACACGTCCACATCAGCGTACCAGACGGCACTTTCCAGTTTCCACTTCGGTCACGACGGATGGGAAGGTTGAAGCTGGAGGTCTTGGTCACGACATTGGAGTCCTTCTCAAACTCTGCATCGCGCCGAAACACATAGCAGTGCTGGCAACCCTCGCTCTTCTTGTGGCAT
>JAFSNR010000167.1 GCA_017443345.1 Prevotella sp. | reverse complement strand
TATAAATATAATATACTTTCTTTCTCTCTCCACCTTCACCTCCACCTTGATTAATGAAAAATCGAAATGTAAGGTGTAAGGTGTAAGGTTGAGGTGTTCGGAGATATCCGAACCATGTAGACACCTTGTCAAAGCATGTAGAAGAGGATGACTCCGCAAAATGCGGACTCATCGACTCAATGGGTCGAAGACCTTACACCTTACATTTTGAGTTTACGGTTTACCCACTATCACTGCTGGTGGGGATTTATCTTCTTCTGCGGCTGATGGCAATCATGGCCTTCAGGGAGAGGGAAATGCACAGCTCGGTGGGCTTGCTGGCGAGGGCGATGGCCTTGTTGGCCCAGTCGTAACCTGTAGCGCCCTCTTCGGCATTAACTCATGGGGACAGCCCTCTGGGTATTTAAGAATAAGAACGAAGTTCGCTCTTAACACTCACGAAATCCGTTATTAACAAGTAAAAGCAAAACTCTTAACACGCAACGCGGCGAACCTTAACACTGAGGGAAAAAACGCTTAACTAGAAAATTAAATTCTCTTAACTAAAAATTCGAAAACACTTAACTGAAAAAATTTGTTTTCTTAACTAAAAATTTTGTATCGGTAAAGAGTTGCATTAAAGGATGTTAAGAGAAGAACAAAAACCAGTAATGGCTATTTGTTTACTCAAGTAAGGAAAAAATCTAACGAAAGTAACTTAAGACTATTTTCTCAAAAAGAAAAACAACTGTTGAGGCACATAGATTGCTGTCACCACGAATAGCTTATTCGAATTCCGTAATATATTCGATAATCTGCGAGCGCAGGATGGGAACGTCCTTAGTGGCGACGTCCCAGACTACTACATCATCAATCTGAAAATACTCATGAACAATATAATTCCGCATTCCCCTGACCTGTTTCCAAGGCGTTGCTGGATGAGAGGAAATAAAATCAGGCGTAAGAAGATTTGCAGCCTCGCCAATAATCTCAATATTCTTAACGACCGCATAATACATCATGTCGTCAGCTTTCAGATCATGGAAGGTCTTATTCGACGTATAGCGAATCACACGCTCAGTTGCTGCTAGCATGTGCGCCAATCGTTCTTTATCCCTAAGCGGCTCTCTCATAAATCAAGATTTTATCACGATCGACACTCTGACGGGCAAAGGGGGCAAGCGAGCGATCTGTAACGAGATCAACATTACGGCCCAACAAGTCTTTCAGATCCTCATACATACCAAAGAACTTCAGCCCAACATGTTGATTATCGTCCAAGACAATGAGGATATCGATATCACTGGAGTCTGTCTCTTCGCCTCGAGAGAAGGAGCCAAAGAGGTATGCCTTCAAGACGGGTTGGGTCTTGAAATAATCGGCGATCAGCTGTATCATTGTATCCTTAGTCATAATCAATTACTGTTTCGTTTGCAAATATAGGTAATTTTTCTGAATAGACAAAATGATTAGAGTAAAATGTACTTGTGATAGTCATTTTTTTATGTCTTTGCAACACAAAATGGGGCTGTAATTTGTTATCAGCTCAAAAACCACATATCTTTGCGTCAGATTTTTGATTCATCTGTTTAACTCATGGGGACAGGTCTCGTGAGTTAACCCGCTGAACTGTCCCCGTGGATTCACTTTTAAAGTCCGATGATCATTGCGTTACATTACCGTCTATAGAATATCCGCTCTTACCGCCTTCATCCGTTGAGAAGGAAATACCGATGGCACTCTTACCAGCAGGGAGTGTAAACACCCTTGTGTAGACGCGATTATTATTAACATAGCCAACCATCGTGATAATGACATCCTCTGTGGCCTTTGATCCACCGGGTGCTCCAAGGACTATGCCTCCGACAATCGCTACGGCGTTTTTGTCCGTACCGATACTGAAGTCCCTGATTTCCTCCGTCGACCAGGTATTAAACTGGGGATCAATAGGCAGTGCCTTACCATTTTCGTAGAGTCCCGTAAAAGTACCGTCCGGCTTCAAACCATAGAAGGTGAATGCGGAAACCCAGTTGGAGTTTGTCTTACCATCAATCTGAACGTCGATACGGTGAACGCCTACTGTAGTGCTGCCACCACCGCCAGGAGAATCCTCGTCATCATTACCGCCACAAGCTGTGACACACATACATATTACGGCCATCATGGCCAACATCATTTTTGTGCTAATATTCTTTTTCATAATTGTTTAATTAATTGGTTTGTATTCCATAGGATCTTGCTCGTTGTTCTCTCCCTTAATTAGCAGGCGCACGTCCTTTCCACCCTCTATCTGATAGGTTGAATTTTTACCACTGAAAACAATGTCCATACCTGCTGCCCCGGCAAGACCATTTACGGCATTGGCTGCAGAGCCAACTCCTGCCGCTGTTCCCATTACTCTTAATCCTGTGAGTGCTCCACTTGCTGAACCAGCGGTACTGAGCCCAATCATTCCTGCTGCTCCGCCAAGCATAGATGCATTTCCTGCTATTTTGCTCCACTTGCTTATTTTGTTCTGATGTTTTTTTATCTCCCCACTCTCTTTAGGGAGTACGGCGATGGTGGAATCACTTGTAAGAATGTTGTAACTGTTAATGAACTCTGGCTCTGACACTGTTACCTGTGCGAATGTGCTGCATGTAGCAAGCATCATAATGAAGCTGATAAAATACTTTTTCATTTTTATTGTTATTTTGTTTATACTAATGTTATCGTTTTGTTCTCCTTGTGACTTTCGCTTTTTTAGAACCTGTTGTCTTATTACTTTGTTGATGACGAAGAATATATTCGAAGACAGAGGCGATTTCAGTAGCTTTGTATTCACTCTGGCCAGTGGCGATACGGATAAAAGGGGTACTGAGATTGTCAATCTTGATGTCAACAACATAGTTGTGAATGGTTTTATCTGCAGTTCTGGTTGTCTCTGCACCTCCCAAGATGATACCGAAGAAAGCTATGCCACCGCCGCCTGTTGTAGTTCGGCCGGGGACGAACTGTGGGTCATCGACAATCTCACAGCTCATGATGTCTTCAAAGTCTATTGTCTTACCCATGAAAACAACTTTCCCAACCTGTTCGAAGATGTACATTTCGTTATTAATGTCAAGAGTGTTCGATAGCCCCGTAATAACCTTTGCTGGCTGACCATATTTCAATATGAGCGAATCCTTCGAATACTCATAATGCAACTTTATAAGCATTTTCGGGTCTTTTGTAAAATTGGTGTTGAGCTCGTTGCAAAGGTCGGCTATAAAACTCCAGAAATATTGATACGTACTAACATAGGCCTTTGCATATGTGATTTTGTACCCTCCTTTCGACGAAAAAGGGTAAACTTCTGACACTTTTGCAGTATAGGTGGTTGGCTTATTGTCGCTACCGATGTACTCAATATTCTCGTAAATTAGGTTCATGAATGTTATAAAGAGTTTGCCCTTCTCAACTTGCTGAATAATGAGAGATGGAGTAATATAGACTTTGTTCAGGTGCATAAAACGTGAATGGTTGGCTATGTTGATTGAAGCAGAAGAAACAAGACAGCCATCCTCTTTCTTGATTTTTATGTTCTTTCCCCAATCCTTATACTTGCTTTTTATCCATGATGAAATATGACTGAGAAGGTTCTCTGTTTCAAACAATGGATTTTCAATATTCAGGATGGCTTGAGTAACCTGAAATTTGTCTGAAGATGATTCCTTAAATGTGACAAGTTCAATCTTTTCCTTAACATTATCTGCATATATCTTATAGTCCTCATTCCGTAATGAATAAAGAAGACCTTGATACTTTTCTATTTCTGGACACGTCCATCTCATTGCTGGCGCAAATTTGGCCTTGTCATAGTTTGTACCTATTGTTGACTGTGCGAACAGACCAACGGCATAAAATACTGTGGTTATAATTGTTAAAACTATCTTTTTCATAATCCTGTTATTTTATCGTTACCTATTGCTTATATTGTATCAGCTTCTGACCTGTTTCCCAACCCCCTTTGCGATTCATCATGTCAGGCTCATACCACTTGTTAAAGATTACGTAGTCACCGTTTCGTTGACGAACAATGGTTGCGTTGAACTGCACATCGTTGTGCGTCTTACGTCCTCTCAGTGGGACATATTGACCCTGATAAGAATGAATGCCACTTACATAAGTGCCACCAGTATTCTGGTCTACACCAACACTCTTGATAATCATAGTGCCTGGAATATAGGCTTTTCCTCCAAAGCATGAACTGTAGTGGTATTGGCAGAAGATTTCCAATACATACTTGGCTTCCTGTGCTGACAATATATTGCCAGCTTGATTGTTACTAGATTGAGCATAGCACATTCCGTAGAATGCAATAGCCATCATTACCGATAGTAGTTTTCTCATAAATGTTACGTTTTAAGTTATTCTTTTGTTATCAGGCACAAAAGAAGCGTGAACTTATTCCGCATCTTCATTGATGGGGCCTGAGAAATCCCAATAGCACAAGATACAGTAATAGCAGTCCACGCAAAACGTGGAAGCTAATTACGCTGTCGTCTGTGCTATAATTGTTAAGTTTCTCAGGCTTTACAATGATCAGACAAGCATAACGCTTCTATTTTTTACCCGCGATGTTATAGAACGCAACCCTTTTCGGGTTAATTCCGAGACAAAATTAGGCATTTTATCCCAATTAGCCAAGGAAAGTGAGTTTTTTCAGCCTTTTTTGAACTAAATCTGCTCAGAATTGTGACTTTTGCCAGCAATTATGTTGCAAAATTAACTATTATATTACATTAGTCAAACGGATTTTTCCTAAAGATGTTTAGGGAAATCCCTATTTTGATTTTCCGTTCAATCTCATAGTGCTCACGCAGTGTCTCTTGTGAGAGTGTAGGTAGGACCATTGGTGTACGTAGGTCGAACATGCCGAGCTACGTATCTCCTTTCGGTCGTTCGAATATCTCCTTTCGGTCGTTTAAGTATCTTGTACAGGTCGTTCTGATATCTCCTATACCCCCTAAAGGATTATCTGAACGAGTCGTAGAAGGCATCTGAACAGGTTGTAGAAGGTATCTGAACGACTGAAAGAAGGTATTTTGTTGTTTGATACAATGGACATAGTGACACATGTGACAGTATAATATGTGATTTTTTCGCGCGTACCGTGTGTGAACATTGTTATCTACGCGTAGGCGTGCGCGGTACGCGCGGGACTTTTTAGAAAAATAGTGTCACTACTGTCACCAACACCACGTGATTGCCATTGTCAAAGAACTCAGTTGCAAAGATACAACATTTTTTTGCGAAATCCAAATATTTACCCATCTTTTTTATCTGAGACTGCTTCTTGACTCACCGGACCCAATGAGTTAGAACAAAAGTTATCCCCGCCCATAATTGGACGGGGATAGGTTATTGGGGGCTGAGGCCCCTGAAAGTTAGTTGCGTTAGCGCTTTTTGGCCTTCACGACGCTGGCCTTGGCTTTCTCGACGTAGGGCTCCTGGGCCATCATGACCCATGAGGCGGCGAGAATCTTGTTCTTCAGGTTGTCGGGGAAGTTGGGGTTGGCCTGGAGGAACTTCTCTACCTCCTGCTTGGCCTCTGCACTCTTGTGATGGGTGAGGACGGCCTTGACCCACTTCTCGGGGAAGAAGATGTCGCTGGTCTCCTGGATGTACTCCAGTGACTTGAAGCTTGGGGCGATGAGGTTGCAGTTCTGAGGCTCGTAGATGTCGGCACTCAGGATGTCGAGGGCATGGATGGCCCAGGGCTCATGCTGGCGGTTCTCGGGCTTCAGGAGCTCATTGAACAGCTTGGTGCGTCCCTCGGCTGTGGGCTCACAGGCGCGGCTGACATAGTCGAACTCGGCACGGAGCTCATCAGTGGACAGACGTCCGCGCTGGGTGGCGAAGATGTCCTGACGCTGATCCGGGCGCGTCATGGCGAGGCGATAGGCCATGTTCATATAGTCGTGCTCGTTGAAGGCGGGGTCGTTGTGGAGCTTCCAGATGGTGTAGATCCTGTCGAGAACCTCAGGCGACACGGCATTATTAGCGAGTTTGCGGATGATATACTGGGTGCACTCCTTCG
Organism: Prevotella sp.; assembly: GCA_017443345.1. Taxonomy (GTDB): domain Bacteria; phylum Bacteroidota; class Bacteroidia; order Bacteroidales; family Bacteroidaceae; genus Prevotella. The sequence goes on along the minus strand of JAFSNR010000167.1, from coordinate 5,403 downwards.
TGCGGTTCTCGCCGAGGAGGTCGAGCATACAGAGCTCGAGGGTCTTGCGCTGGGACATGGTCATGTCGAAGGCAATCTTATGCATGTGGTCGACGGCTGTGGACATGATCAGCGGGTTCTTCTCGCGCATCATCATGCGGTAGAGCTCTCCGAAGTGCGAGGGTGCAATCTTGCCCATCAGGTAGTTGTCGTGGACGGTGAGCAGCAGGGCGTAGCGTGCGAGGTCGTCGCGGGTGGTGAGCAGTCGCATGGGGAGCTTCTTGGCGAACTCCTCGTCGAGCGAGAAGCGGCCATAGCCCTGACCGTCGTAGTTGGGCAGGATATAGTCGGGCTTGAAGGCGACGGTGAAGGTCTTCTGGGGCTGGTCCATCTCGACGTCGAGCACGCGGCTGCGTCCCAGTTCGTAGATGAGCTGTACCTTGAACTTCTGGCGCCATACGAGGCCACGTCCGAAGGGATCGGTCTGGGTGATGGTCACCTTGCCGTCGCGATAGCCTACGTGGATATGGGGCATACCTTTCTGCTTCACCCAGACGTCGCTGAACTGACGGATGCCGAGGGCAGGGGCTTCCTTGTCGAGGGTGGTGATCAGATCATCCCAGGAGGCATTGCCGTAGGCGTGCTCTGAGAGGTACTTCTGCAGACCGCGCTGCATGACCTGAGGCTCCATCATCTTCTCGAGCATGCGCATCATGACGGGGGCCTTGTCGTAGACGATATCATCGTAGAGCAGACTGGCGTGGTTTAGGTTGTCGAGCTGCTGGGCGATGGGGTGGGTGCCCGTGGTACGGTCGAGGGCGATGGCCTTGGCCTGATAGGTCTTGATGAAGTTGAGGGCGTGGTCTACCTTATTATATTGGCGACGGGTAATCTTAGAGGCCATGAAGTTGGCAAACACTTCCTTGGCCCAGACATCCTCGAACCACTTGGGGGCTACGAGGTCGCCAAACCAGAGGTGGGCTGTCTCGTGGGCGATGAGTTCGGTGCGTGCCAGCAGCTCTTCCTGGGTGGCGTTCTTCTCAAGGAAGATCCTGCGGGCGTTGAGCTGGATGGCGCCTGGGTGCTCCATGCCACCGAACTGGTAGCCGGGGATGAGCACGATGCCATACTTGTCGGCAAAGGGATTGGCGATGCCTGTATAGCCTTCGAGCCACTTCAGGGCTGCGGCAGCCTCGTCGAACACCTTGTCGAGCTGAGCGACCTTCTCGGGATCGGTCTCGCGATAGAGGGCGCGCATCTCACGGCCGTCGCGGGTAGTGGTCTTCTCGAAGAAGTTACCTGCCACGAAGGAGTAGAGGTAGGTTGGCAGCGGGCAGCAGCCATCGCTGGTCATGGACTTCCAGCCGTTGGGCAGGCTGAGATTCGTCAGGAAACGGGCTCTCAGGTCGGGCTGGTCGAAGCATGGGAACACGGATCGTGCGTGATCGGGCACGAAGAGGGTGTACATATAGTCCTTCTGGCGATTGAGCGCCTTGTCGAGACTGGTGAAGCTGAGCTCAATCTTGTTCTTTCCGGCCTCGAGGTACTTCGCAGGGATGACGATGTGCTCGTTCTGGTAGGTGGCGAGTGCCTGGCGACGCTTACCTTTCTTACCAGTATAGTAATAGAAAGTACCGTCGAAACCGCCTTGGAAATCGAGGATCACATCGGCTTTCTCTTGCAGTTCGAAAGTGATGATGTTCTTGCCTGTCACCTTCTGGTTGATGTCGGCAGGAATGTTGAAACTAAGGTCGTAAAGCACGTTGCTGATTTTGGCATTCCGATTCTCGGCCAGCATCTTGGTGACCCCTTTAGATAACATCTGGGCATTGACGCCGAACGTCATGATACTCAGAAGACACATGAGTAATAATTTGATATTTTTCATCCTTATTTTGGTTTTTGACTGCAAATTTAATTAAAATAAATCTAATAACCGCCATTTTTTCTTGGTTTTTTCAGTTAGTTGCGTAATTTTGCATCGTTAAAGTCTTTTTAGAACAAAAATGAGTATGAAAAAGAATGTATTTTTGATGGCACTCGCCGTTGGTCTGATGATGACCAGCTGTGCCAGTAAGAAGGATCTGACGAACTGTCAGACGGAGAATAAATCGCTGACGGAGAAGCTGCAGGATGCCCGTGAGGACCTGGCAGCGAAGAATGCCCGCATCAGCAGTCTTGAGGAGCAGCAGCGCGGCATGCAGCAGGCTCTTGCAGCTGCTGAGGCCAAGTATGCCAAGCTACAGGAGTCGCTCGACAAGAGTCTGACGAATGCTTCGCAGAACAATATTTCGATCGAGAAGCTCGTGGACCAGATCAATGAGTCGAACCAGTACATCCGTCACCTGGTGGAGGTGAAGTCGAAGAGCGACTCGCTGAACATGGTACTGACGAACAACCTGACGCGCTCGCTCTCGCAGGACGAGCTGAAGGAGGTCGACGTACAGGTGCTGAAGGGCGTGGTCTACATCTCGCTGGCTGACAACATGCTCTATAAGAGTGGTTCGTACGAGATCAACAGTCGTGCAGCCCAGACGCTGTCGAAGATCGCCAAGATCATCAAGGATTACAAGGATTACGACGTGCTGATTGAGGGTAACACTGATAATGTGCCCATCAAGAAGACCAATATCCGTAACAACTGGGACCTCTCGACACTGCGCGCCTCGTCAGTGGTTCAGGCCCTGCAGAACGACTACGGTGTAGACCCCAAGCGCCTGACAGCAGGTGGTCGTGGCGAGTATAACCCCGTAGCCAGCAACGACACGGAGGTGGGCAAGCAGCGCAACCGCCGTACACAGATCATCATCACGCCGAAGCTCGACGAGTTCATGGATCTGATCGGGCAGGCTCCCGAAAGTGAGAAGTAAGTTGTTTGTGGCAGCGATGGCCTGGGCCGTTGCTGCCACAGCTGCCTCTGGCGACAGCGTCAGGGTGCACCGTCTCGAAGCAGAGGTCGTGCCTGGCGTCATCCTTCATACGAACGAGTTCCTGAGAGGGAACAATACCGAGGTCCGTATGATGAACCGTTCGTTTGTGGCGCACCTGAAGTACGCCTTCCAGCCTCCCGAGGGTTCTCAGGAGGCTCTTATATATAAAGGTGTATACCAGGGTGCAGGACTGGCCTATCACCACTTTAATCCGCAATTGGGTAACCCCGTCTCGGCCTATATCTTCCAGGGGGCTACCATCGCGACGCTCTCCAGCAGGCTTTCGCTGAACTACGAGTGGAACTTCGGACTGACCTACGGCTGGAAGTCCTATGACGAGAAGGACCATCCTGAAAACCACGTGATCGGCTCGAAACTGACGGCCTATATCGATGCTGAAGTCTATCTGCGCTGGATGCTCTCGCGCCAGTGCGACCTGAACCTCGGTGCCTCATTCGTACACTACAGCAATGGCAATACCACCATCCCCAATGCAGGACTCAACGTGGCTGGAGCACGTGCCAGTGTGGCCTGGTATTTCAATCGTCAGGCTACCCGACTGAAGCCCTCCACCGCACCACCGCCCTCTGAGCGCTACTGGCAGTGGGACCTGACTGCCTGGGGCGCGTGGAAGGCCAGGGCCGAGGAGACTGACAGCGGCTCGTATGCCATGCCTGGCACCTACGGGGTCGCAGGTCTCCAGCTGACGCCCCTTTATCACGTGAACCACTGGCTGAACGTGGGTGGTTCGCTGGATACTTCTTACGACAAAGGTGTCATTCTCGGACTCTCAGGGCGCGTGGAGTTCGTCATGCCCTATTTCACCATCGACTTCGGAATAGGGCATAACCTCGTCAATACAGGCAGTGGCGGACTGAAGGGATTCTACGAGATCCTGGCGCTGAAGATAGCCCTCATGAGGCGGGTGTACCTCCATATTGGCTATAGCCTCTATGACTTCCACAACCCGAATAACCTGATGCTCGGTGTGGGCATTCATTTGTAAGAGTTAATAATATTTAAATGCTAAGGGCCATACTTGTTTTAATCGCGGAAAAAGATTAAATTTGTAGGCTAAAATAGGACTGATTTAGTTGTTTAACATTTAAATGTTTTATTATCAATGATTTATTCAAAAGAAGTTGAGAACATGTGTAGCGTTTGCAAAGGCGCTTATCATGGACCTGCACCAATTCCCGAGGAGGGCAAGTGGGTTGCAGTGAAAGAAATCAAGGAGATCTCTGGTTACACCCACGGTATCGGTTGGTGTGCTCCTCAGCAGGGTGCATGTAAGCTGAGCCTGAACGTGAAGGACGGTATCATCCAGGAGGCTCTCGTAGAAACCATCGGATGCACCGGTATGACTCACTCAGCTGCTATGGCTTCTGAGATTCTTCCTGGTAAGACCATCCTCGAGGCTCTGAACACCGACCTCGTTTGCGATGCTATCAACACAGCTATGCGCGAGCTTTTCCTGCAGATTGTTTACGGACGTACACAGAGTGCTTTCTCTGAGGGTGGTCTGGCTATCGGTGCTGGTCTTGAGGACCTTGGTAAGGGTCTGCGTTCACAGACTGGTACACTCTATGGTACCGTTGCTAAGGGCACACGTTACCTCGAGCTGACTGAGGGTTACATCACAAAGCAGTATCTCGATGCTAACAACGAGGTTTGCGGTTACGAGTATGTACACCTTGGCAAGATGATGGAGGCTGTTAAGAATGGCATGGATGCCAACGAGGCTTTGAAGAAGTTCACTGGCTCTTACGGTCGCACAACCGAAGAGCAGGGTGCAGTTAAGGCTATTGACCCACGTAAAGAATAAGAGGAGGATACGACTATGATTAGAAAAGTACAGTTTGAGAGTCAGGAGCGCCGTATCAACCAGGTTCTTGCTGCTCTGAAAGAGAATGGCATCAACTCTATCGAGGAGGCCAATGAGATTTGTGAAAAGGCAGGTATCGATCCATATCAGATGTGTGAGGACACACAGCTTATCTGTTTCGAGAATGCTAAGTGGGCATACGTTTGTGGTGCTGCTATCGCTATCAAGAAGGGTGTAAAGACAGCTGCTGAGGCTGCCGAGGCTATCGGTATCGGTCTGCAGAGCTTCTGTATCCCCGGATCAGTTGCTGACGATCGTAAGGTAGGTATCGGTCACGGTAACCTGGCTGCTCGTCTGCTCCGCGAGGAGACCGAGTGCTTCGCATTCCTTGCTGGTCACGAGAGTTTCGCTGCTGCTGAGGGTGCTATCAAGATTGCTGAGATGGCAAACAAGGTTCGTCAGAAGCCTCTGCGCGTTATCCTGAACGGTCTTGGTAAGGACGCTGCTCAGATCATCAGCCGTATCAACGGTTTCACATACGTACAGACCAAGTTCGATTACTTCACTGGTGACCTGAACGTTGTTAAGGAGGTTCCTTACGGAAACAATCCTAACCGTCTGAAGGTTAAGTGCTATGGTGCCGATGATGTACGTGAGGGTGTAGCTATC
>JAFSNR010000049.1 GCA_017443345.1 Prevotella sp. | reverse complement strand
ATGAATCGGTTCGATGTCTGTCTGCTGGATGAGCGTGTTGCACTGCAACTGGTTCACCATCGGCTTCAGCTCTACATAGTGGGCGAAGTCGAAGAAACGGCCTGCCTGGAAGTTGCTCACGCCGATGGCGCGCACCTTGCCTGCACGATAGGCCTTCTCCATAGCCCGCCACGTACCGAATACGTCGCCATAGGCCTGATGGATGAGCAGCAGGTCGATATACTCCGTCTGCAACTTGCGCAGACTCTCATCGATGCTCTTAGCAGCCTGTTCTTCACCAGCATTGGATATCCAGACCTTTGTTACAAGGAACAAATCTTCGCGCTTGATGCCACTCTTGCGCCAGGCATTGCCAACGCCCTCCTCATTCTGGTAGGCCTGTGCCGTATCAATCAGGCGATAGCCTACACTTAATGCATCACTCACGCAACGCTCACACTCTTCAGGGCTTACGAGAAACACACCGTAGCCCAATGTCGGCATCTTAACACCATTTGAAAGTTTTATGTATTCCACCATGTTATTTACTATTTGACGATTTACCATTTACAATTGATTTAATGATTTGGCTATTTACTCCCCTCGCCATTCGGAGAGGGGGTGGGGGTGAGGCTTCTTACCCACTTCTCGACCTTTTTCTTCTCTGTGCGAACCTCATGGCCATAGATGCTGAAACCCTTCTGTACGTTGGCTCCAGGGAAGGCCTCCTTCACGTCCTCTACGCAGTGGGCCAGTCCTGAGCCTTCGTGAGTGGTGAAGGGAATGACGGTCTTACCCTTCAGGTCGTTAGCATGCTTCTTGAAGAAGGTAAACATTACTTGAGGATAAGTGCCCCACCATACGGGGCCACCGATAAACACGGTGTCGTATGGACTAAGATCCACGTCGCCTTCATACTCCGGCAGTTCACCGTTCTTGGCCTCTTCCTTCGCCAGGTTGATGAGTGGCGTATAGGCCATACCGTCATATTTATGTGTGACAATCTCAAACTGGTCGGCACCCGTCAACTCCGTGATGTAGTCGGCCACAATCTTTGTGTTGCCCACCTCAATGTTTCCTACTGCGTAGTTGTCTCCTGCGTGCGAGAAGAACACTACCAATGTCTTTCCGTCCTTTGCCATAACTTTCTCCTGTTTTGCGCCACCGCTGCATGCTGTGGAAATCAGCAATGCTATGGCGGCTGTGATAATACTTTTGATATTCATATTGATGTTTGTTTTATCCTAACTTATATTCTCCAGTACGGATGCTGGCGATGACTCCACCGTCGATGAGTAGGTCGGTGCCGGTGATGAACTTGGCATGTTCACCCAGCAGGAAGGCTGCAGCATCGGCAATCTCGTCACTTGTTGCCACACGTTGGGCGGCAGAGGCATCAATCATGCGCTGGTAGCCTTCGCCGTTGGCATTGAACTCATCGTAGGCCAGTGGGGTTACGATGATGCCTGGCGAAATGGTGTTGATACGGGCACGGCGCTCACGCCAAGTGGTGGCTGCGGCACGCTGCGCCTGCAGGTGGTTCACACGTTTGGCAATCATGTAGGCCAGGCCGCTGTTCTGCATGGCCACATTCTTGACGATGGGCAGCGCTGCAAGTTGCTCTGTGCTGGCATTCACAATCTGCAGTTCATCCTCGTTGGAGATGGGGTACATGTAGGCGGCCTGACTCGAGATGATGAGTCCTGCACCACCCTCGGCCATCACCTGCCCGAAAGCATCCACGGCATAGCCCGTGCCCACCATATCGAGCGCGACGATATGCTCCGGCGAGGCCTGGTTGGGCGATGCACCAGCCGTGTCGATGAAATACATCACGGGGCCGAGCTCCGCTGCCTTCTTGGCAAAAGCCTCGATGCTCTCGCGTTCCAGCGCGTTCACCATGCAGGTATCTACGTCATAGCCGCTACGACGGAAATCGTCGCTCACGCGCTCCAGAGCCTGGGTGCTGATGTCACCCAGCAGGATCTTCTTACCTGCACCAATACGGCGCACAATGGCTGTTCCCATACTACCGGCACCCAAGAGTGCCACTACTTGCTTCTTCTCATTTCTGTCGAAAATCATCATGATTATTTACTATTTAACAATTTACAATTTACGATTTGTTTTGCGATTTGTCTATTCACTCCCCTCGCCCTTTGGAGAGGGGTTGGGGGTGAGGCTTTTAATGAATTTTGCAGGATTGCCACCTACAATGGCATTAGGTGCTACATCCTTGGTAACAACCGCACCAGCAGCCACAACGGCATTCTCGCCAATGGTTACGCCCGGCAATATGATGGCACCCACGCCAATCCAAGCATTACGTCCGATGTGTACAGGCTTGCATCGCAGCACCATACGGTTTTGGAAATCGTGGTTGTCTGTGACAATGCGTACGTTAGGGCCAATCATCACACCGTCTTCGATGGTAATACCTCCAGCCGCCATGCACGTTAGCGAGTGGTTAATGAATACACCTTTGCCAATCTTCATCTGACAACCAAAGTCTATCTGCATAGGTGGCATGATGTAGCTTGTAGTATCAAGTCCGCCGTCAAATAGAGCTTCCTCTAACGGACGAATAGTTTCCATGTCTGGCTCGGTGGTATTTATTCGGAAACAAATCTGACTGCAGCGACCCATCTCTTTGATGGCCTCTGCATACTCGGGCTTTGCCATATCGACATCGGCTCCTGAACTTAACTGCTTGAAAATATCCATATTATTTATTCTTTTTAAGTTTCACGCTGCAAAGGTACGACGATTTCCTGATACTTTTGTTTCACAAATCGCGTCACGATTTTCACTTTTTACTCAAATCGTTCTTTTGTATATAAAAAATAATGTGTAATTTTGCGCAGTAAAACTGCGCGAACTTGCTCATGCTCGGCAAAAAGCAAGCTTTCTGCGCTCGCTTAATCGCAATTTTGTCAGTCATGAAAGCAGATTTTCAATATTCCACCGACTTCTACGGCATGAATGCCAAGGAACTGAGCGACACTTGCATGCACCTGCTTTGCACGGCAGGTGAGGCAAGTTTTGTGTTTAACGAGCATTGCTACCACATTGTCAAAAACGACCTCGTTGTAATACCGATGCCCGATAGAGTGAAGAACCTTGCGGCACATGCCGATTTGCAGGTGGAGTGGTTTGCTGCCGACTATAAGTTCCTGCAGAACCTGCTGCCATCGAACAACTACAGCATCGGAGGCAGTATCTCGCTGAACCAAGACCCTGTCATCAAACTCTCAGATGAGCAGGCACGACATCTGCTTGATGACTTCCACCGTCTTCGTGACCGCATGGACGACTGCCATTTGCAGTTCTATCGCCAACTGATGGGCAGTCTCTGCCTGACGATGATGTACGACATCTTCGAGGCCCATGCCCAACGTGATGCAACAGACACCCATACCGACCGCACAGCCTACATCGTGAAACAGCTGATGACATTACTTTCCACTGGCATCAGCCGAACCGAGCGTGACGTGAGCTACTATGCCAAACGGCTGAATGTGTCACCCAAATATCTTTCTGCCACCATTAAGCGCGTGACAGGACACAGTGTAACCTCATACATCGACCGACACACCGTACCTATATTGAAAGACTATCTGAATGATGAACGCCTGTCCCTCACCCAGATAGCAGAACTTATGAATTTCACAACTCTTTCCTATTTCAGTCGCTATTGTACCAAGCACCTCGGCCAGTCGCCCAGCGAATACCGTATGAGTCTTCAACCGAAATAAAGTGAAATCTAATTTGTTGACAGTTCATATAGCACATCTGTTATCGTATTATCTTTTGATACAACTGTATTTGCTTCTTGTCGAGATTCGTAATCTTTATCTGAACCTTAGTTGGACGTTCTATCTCGTCAGGCAAAGACGAAAGGATTCAATGCCATAAGTTTAGGTTTAAGTTTAGATATGCTTATATATAATAGGGTATAGTAAACCCAAATCATGAGAATGAAGGTTTATTCTTAAAGTTTAGAGGAGCTTTATATACATGAGTAAACGTAAACCTAAACTATTTTGATTAGAAGTATTTCATGCATCTTTGATAAATAAAAAAACATTTCTCTTTTTACTGAAGAATTAGTCACAGATCATCCTATCCATTTGTTACTTTTTCTTTTACAGAATTATATTCTAAATGGGCTGATCATTATAGCTGTATTTAGAAAATGAACATACATATTTAATGTAAAATAGAAAACTTTTCCATAGTTTGTGTTCAGTTTGGAGGATGTTTCTAATTGCCGTACCTTTGCACCAAGCAAACAATTAAAAAATGAAGAAACAGACGATAGCCCTCCACACGCCATACGTTCGTCCCGATGTATACGGGTCGTTGGCAGTACCTATATATAATAATGTGTCGTTTGAGTTCATGGATGCGCAGACGATGAGCGATGCCTTCTGCAACCGCATCAAGGCTCCCGACTATGCTCGTATTGCTAACCCCACAGTGACTCAGTTTGAGCAGCGTGTGAAGGCACTGACAGAGGCGGAGCATGTGACTGCATTCAACTCAGGTATGGCGGCCATCAGCACTGCGTTGCTGGCTGTCGTGGCACAGAGCAGGACATCATCCGCCACTTCACGGCAGACGTGGTGGGAGCCTATTCGTGCATCAAGGCGGTGGTGACAGACGAGTTTGCAGCGAAGAAGGGTGCCATCCTGCTGACGGGCGGTGTAGCCTGTCTGAGTCCATTCCCCGGCTATCTGTGTCTTGCTATGGACAAGGGAGCCTTGCGCGGACTTGCCCTTGCCATGCACAACGAACTGGCTCCCCGTGGCATCTTCGTGGGCACGGTGATGGTGTGCGGCATCGTTGGTGGCAACGAACACTTTGCCCCTGCCAACATTGCCGAGAAATACTGGCAGATGTATCAGGAGCGGAAGGATTGGGAAGTACGCTACGAATAAGATGGAGAAGTTTGTAAGGCTGAACGACGGACACGTGATGCCGATGATAGGCTTCGGCACCTATCAGATGCCTCGCCGTATCACGCAGCAATGTGTGGAACAGGCTTTGGAGATTGGCTATCGGCACATCGATACGGCTCAATGCTACGGCAACGAGCATGAGGTGGGCTTGGCTGTCAAGGCATCGGGATTACCGCGTCAGGAGGTCTTTGTCACCACCAAACTATGGGGCGCACGGGGCTACGGCGATACGATGCGCTCCATAGAGAACTCCCTGCGAGAGATTGGGCTGGAATATATAGACCTCTTCCTGATTCACGAGCCGTCGGGCGACTTCATCAGCCAGTATCAGGCAATGGAGGATGCCCAGAAGATGGGACTGCTACGCTCCATCGGTGTGGCAAACTTTCTGGAGGACAATTACATGAAGCTGATAGGGAATTGCAGGGTCATCCCAGCCGTCAACCAGATAGAGACACATGTCTATCGCCAACAAACATCAATGCACAAACTGCTGCAGGAGCATGGCACTTGGCACGAGTCATGGTCGCCTCTGGCCTGTGGTCAGAACGGTTTCTTCCGTGACCCAGTGTTGAGACAGATAGCCGACAACCACGGCAAGAGCATCGCACAGATTGGCCTCCGCTGGCTGTTGCAGAGCGGCGTCGATGTCATTCCCAAGACCACCCACAAGGAACGGATACAGGAGAACTTTGACATCTTCGGTTTCAATCTGTCGGAGGATGATATGCAGGCCATCAGCCGTCTCGACACAGGCCGCAGCCAGTTCGGGTGGTGGTAAATAGCATCAGGTAACATAGAAAAAGGAGCAGTACCCTTCGTTCGGATGCTGCTCCCTTTCTATGCGGTTCATCAGAAATTGAAGCCTTACGAGACCTCGATGGCTTTGGTGACTTTCTGCTGCGGCTCGGTCTTCGGCATGGTGATGGTCAGGATGCCGTCCTCAACCTTAGCAGAAATCTGGTCTTTCACCACATCGTCTGGCAGCACGTAGTTCTGCTCGTAGTTAGAGTAGCTGAACTCGCGGCGCAGATAGTGATGGTGCTTGTCCTCATGCTTGTATTCCTGTTTGTTCTCAATGGCGATGGTGAGGTTGCCCTCGTCATTGATGGCTACGCGGCAATATTCTTTCTTGATGCCTGGAGCTGCAAGTTCCATT
>JAFSNR010000166.1 GCA_017443345.1 Prevotella sp. | reverse complement strand
GGCTTTTACCTCATCCATGATTTCGTCTTCGCTAATAGCTGGCGTAGCTGGACGGGAAGAGACGAAACGGTCCAATAGCTGTTCACGCGTTTCTACCTGCCATCCGAACTTACGGATGAGTTCACGGAACAGCGACCAATCTACGATAGGAACGTTTACATAAACGCCCTGCATTGTTGCGCTATTTGTCATAATATTGATGCTTTTTATTGTTTTACGTTGCAAAAGTAACGATTATTTCGTTATCGGCCAAAAGAATCGTGGATTTTTGCACGTAAGGGGACGAGAATGAGCAATGGCTTGGAGGGGAAAGATGCCGTGCTTGTCGTCGTTAGGTCGCGACCGAACGACGGATGCAATAGGTCGTGTTGGCAGATGCAGCGTGGTGTGTTGGCGGATGCAATAGGGGGAGGTGGCAGAGACGATAGGGAGAGTTGACGGATGAGATAGGAAGAGATGGCTGAGGCGATAGGGTGGGGTGGGGGTGATGGTGTGTGGTGAGTGAGATGTTGGTTTGTCGCGCATCTCGTGTAAAACTATGTGATATTTCATACACGTTTACACTTTTGCGATGCTATACGACTGATAACTAATACAATAGCGTGTATAATAATGGTGTATTTTGCGTGTATTTATAGGTGTAAAAGTGTATAACATGAAGAAAATGGCTGAAAAATGGGCGAAAATAGGCTAATATTTGATGAAAAACTGCGCGAAAAATTTGCAGAATTCAATAAAATGTGCTATCTTTGCAGCATCAATATGACATGAAAAATCATTAATAAAAAGTATAGAAAATATGGAAACAGAACAGAACATAAACAAGAAGGTGCGGCTCAAGAGGCGGGAACCGAAGGTGGAGAACATGAGGTTCACGCTGGAGAGGCTGTACGGTAAGGACCGGGTGTCGCGCAAGGAGCTGACGCCCGAGGGGCTGCTGGGGCTGCTGCACGACGGCAAACATCGGCAGGCGGTGGAGGCGTTGCGAGAAAGTCTGCCTAAGTCGCGCGGCATTTATGACGAGCCCAGGGAAATGGATAAGGTGGCGTGGGTCGTGCCCTCGTGCCTGCGTCACAACAAAAGTGGTCGGGTGAACGCCACCGTGTTCAACGGCATCGTGCTGCTGAATGTGCCCGATGTGTATTCGGCAGACGAGGTGAAGCGCCTGAAGCAGCGCGCGATGTCGCTGCCGATGACGTTGGGCGCCTTCGTGGGGGCGAGCGGCATGAGCCTGAAGGTGCTGGTGCGCTACTGGCCCAGCGATGGACGGCTGTCGCGCAACTGGGACGAGGTGGAGGCGCTGCATCGCGCGGCCTACCGTCAGGTGCTGGCTACGTACAGTGGCATCCTGGGCCGTCCGTTGAAAGAGGACCCGGAGTTCTCCATGTCGGCGAGCTTCCGTCTGAGCATCGACACGGAGGTGGCGTGGAACAGCAATGCCACGGCGATGCGCGTGTCGCCCACCGATGCTACTATTGGTACTATGGAGACGCCCAGCGCCGTGCCTCCTGCCGACGGCCCGCACTATCTTTATTACTATGAGCGCTTTATGATGGCGCGACGGCTGGTGCTGGCGCGCTTCCGCGAAGAGCATCGCGACCCCTCGATTGAGCGCGAAGCCTTCATGCAGGCGCTGACGGCACAATGCTTCGAGCTGCAGATCCCTCTGGCGGAGACGCGAATGCGCATCGTGGATGGCGAACCTGAAGAGCGGGCGCTGGCGTGGGGCAACTTCGTCAACGACTACTATGCCGAACATGCACCTGTCACAGGCACTCAGGATAAGAAGGCCAAGGGCGTGAGGGAGATGCAGGCGCTGCTGGTGACCAACTACGAGATGTACCACAACGACATCGACGGCGGCGTCTATTACCGTCCCCGCACGACCCGCGGCCGCTGGCAGGTGCTGGATGAGACGAAGCAGGCGGGGATGATCCTGGAGGCACTGGAGGCCGGCGTGGTGGCATCGCCCAACGTGGTCAGGACGTTCCTGATGAGCGACCGCATCCCTCGGCGCAACCCGCTGCGCGAATTCCTGGACGACGTGGAAGGCCAGTGGGACGGTCGCGACCGCATCACAGAGGTGGCGCGCGCCGTGGCGAAGGACAACCCCCTGTGGGAGAAGGCATTCCATGTGTGGTTCCTGGGTGTGGTGCAACAGTGGATGGGCATCCATCGCGAGCACGGCAATGCCGTAGCGCCCCTGCTGTGCGGCCCTCAGGGTACGGGCAAGAGCACGTTCTGCCGCTCGCTGCTGCCCGACGAACTGATGTGGGGCTATCTGGACCATATCGACCTGTCGAAGCGCGAGCAGCTGATCCGTCAGATGGGGCAGACGCTGCTCATCAACATCGATGAGTTCGACCAGTATCGCGGCGACTCGCAGCGCGGGCCGCTGAAGAACCTGCTGCAGTTGGCCGACGTGCGCACGAAACAAATGTGGCGGACGAATATGCAGGTGCGTCAGCGTCTGGCGTCGTTCATCGCCACGTGCAACCCCACGGAGGTACTGGTGGATGAGACCGGCTCGCGCCGCTTCATCTGCGTGCGGGTGGAGGACAAGATCGTGCTGCCCGCGCGCCTCGACCATTTCCAGCTCTATGCGCAGGCCGTCGATGAGATCAATGCGCGTCGCGACTATCCCAGCCGCTTCGCGGACGACGATGTCTATGGGCGCTGCTACTTCACCGACGAGGAGCGCGAGGCCATCGAGAACAACAACCGCCATTTCCGTGTCCGCAGCTATGCCGTCGAACGCTTCGGCGACTGCTTCGAGATGCTGGCGACGCCCAAGTTGCGTGGCGACCAGAGTACGGTAGAGCTGACGCGCAGCGAGATCGTGGAGTACCTCCAGCGCCATACTGGTCGCAAGTTCTCCAGGGAGGATATCAAGCAGGTGTATGCCCATCTTGAGCACAATGTGAACGAAGAAAGGCTGAACAAGAAGCGCACAAATAAGACTTTTGTCTATCATCTGCGACGCAAATCTATGCCGATCATCTAAGAATAATCTCTGATTTACACTTTTACACGCTAAAATACACTAAAAATACACCAAATATTCCGATGTAACACAACCAATAACAACAATTTATACTGAAAACGTGTAAAAGTGTATGAAAAATCATATAATCATTCACGAACCATATTAGAACCATGTTTAGTAAGATACATTATACAGTAGCCAACCACACGTCGCCATCGGGCGAGCAGGAGCTGGTGCCGCGTCTCAAGAGCGGAAGCCCAGAAGAGTTCATGGACCACTATCACCGTCAGGGGCAGTTCATCACGCCCGGCACGATGGTGGGCTGTCTCTATGCGATGCGCGATGCGCTGATAGATATGATGAGCAACGGCACCCCCATCCACCTGCCTTCCCTGGGTACCTTCACGCTGTCGCTCGGCGGCAAGGTGGAGGTGCGGGACGGCAAATATGTGGGCAGCGGCGTGCATGTCGATGGCATCCGCTTCACACCGGACGAGGAGCTGCTCCAGGATCTGGGTCGTCTGGAGGTGGAGCAGACACCCCTTCCCGTGCGACCCTATGTGGATGACGCGTCGGTCGAAGCAGCCCTGGCAACGCTCTTTGCCACAGGTCCGTACATCACACGCCGCGACCTCGCTGCCGCGCTCGACCACACGCTCTCCAACCATCGCCTCAGCGACCTCCTCTCACGCCTCGTCGCCGATGGCCGCCTCGTGCGCGAGGGTACTGGCAATAAGACCAGGTATCGCAAATTTACCTCCAATTAACGTTTTTTCTCGCGCACGAACCTAAAATATAAAACAATTTTCTATAATTTTGCCCTCACAAATGGTCAAAAGACGAACTTCCGAGGCCATATTTAAACGAAAAGGTATGACGCAAGAGAATAAAGACAGACTACTGCGATTGCTCCAGCAACACAAGGCATTGGGCATATCCGACCAGATAGACTTCGACAAGTTCTATCTCTACTCCATCATTACCCACTCTACGGCCATAGAGGGCAGTACGGTTACGGAGGTGGAGGCGCAACTGCTGTTCGACGAAGGTATCACCAGCAGCAAGCGTACCATGCTGGAGCAGCAGATGAACCTCGATCTGAAGGTGGCTTATGACTACGGTCGCGAGTGGATTCGTCGGCATGATCCTATCACCGTCGATTGGCTCGTTCTTTTGGCGTCGAAGGTGATGGCTCGCACGGGTTGCGAGTATCACGCGTTAGGCGGCGATTTTTCTGCTACCAAGGGAGAGTTGCGCAAGTTGAATGTCACGGCTGGCATGGGTGGCAGGTCTTATATGTCGTATCAGGAAGTGCCTGCACGTCTGGCCGCGTTTTGCGAGGAGCTTAACAAGCGTCGAAAAGCCATCGATTCCGCTGATGTAGCAGCTGTCTATGACCTCAGTTTCTGGGCACACTTCGAACTGGTGGCCATCCATCCCTGGGCAGACGGCAACGGACGCACCTGCCGTCTGCTGATGAACCTGCTGCAATGGGAGTTCGATGTGCTGCCGACCAAGGTACTCAAGGAAGACAAGGCCGAATACATCCAGGCATTGATAGACACCCGCGAGAGCGAAGACCTCAACATCTTCCTCGATTGTATGGTCCGCCTTCATTGTCAGCACCTGCAACATGATATTGAACAATTCATTCGCTCGACCTCAGAAGAAATGACGGAGCAGCGAGAGCCATTAAGCTTGCTTGAATGGCCGAGTCGTGACGGAATTCGCCGTAGGCAAGGTGGACAGAAAACCATAGAAGTGGACAGAAAAGGTGGACAGAAAACTCGCGATGCTATCTTGGACGTGATTAATCGGAACGCCAAGGTCACCTCTACCCAGATGGCCGCAACCCTCGGCATCAACCGCAGCGCCGTATCCAAGCATCTTAAGAAGCTGCAAGCAGACGGCATCATCCGCCGTGTAGGTCCTGATAAAGGTGGCCATTGGGAAGTGATTAAAGAGGAATAGTAAACGAAAACAAAAAAGATGGCTACGACGGATTAACAACACAATGATATATCATTTCCGAGTTTTCCATACTAATATTTATGGTTCATGGTTAATGGTTCAAGGTTAATGATGACTGATGTATGAGGGATGATGGCTGATGTGACAATAAGGAACGAGATAAAAACGTTATAGAGAAAAGTAAGACGAGATATGACTAAGAAATCGATACGATTTTTCAATGACCGCGAGGTGCGGGCGGTGTGGGACGAGGAACACAGCAAGTGGTGGTTCTCGGCTACGGACGTCGTGCGGGCCATTAACGATGAAGATGACTACATCAAGGCAGGTAACTATTGGCGCTGGCTGAAGAAGAAGTTGACCACGGAGGGCGTTCAACTCGTGAGCGTTACTCACGACTTCAAATTTCAAGCCCCCGACGGCAAGCAACGCTTTGCCGATGCGTTGGATGCAGACTGCGTGCAGACATTGGCGAAGAACTATCCGAACAACCGCGCCCGTAAGTTCCTGGAGTGGTTCACCTATAGCGACAACAGCATCGACGGACAAAGCAAGAAAAAGGCCTATACACTCATAGAGAGTGGGCTGCTTGATAGCATGACCCCCGGGACGATTGAGTGTCTGAAACAAATTCATGCATACTTGTTTGGCGGCCTCTACGACTTTGCGGGACAAATACGAACCAAGACGATTTGGAAAGACGGCACGCTATTCTGCCGGGCAGAGTATCTGATGCAGAACCTGAAGCAGATAGAGACGATGCCTGAAACAACGTTCGATGAAATAGTGAACAAGTATGTGGAAATGAATGTGGCCCATCCTTTCATGGAGGGCAACGGTCGAAGCACGCGCCTTTGGCTGGACTTGATTTTCAAGAAACGCCTGAAGCTATGCGTGGACTGGAGCCAGATTGATAAGAAAGAATATCTGGCCGCCATGCGAAGAAGCACTACGGATTCTGCTGCCATCAAGGCTCTGCTCCAAGGGGCAATGACCGACAAGATTGATGACCGCGAGATCTTCATGAAAGGAATCGACTACTCGTACTATTATGAGCAGGAAGAATAGAGATGGATGGCAGGAGGAACCGAGAAAGAAGTATAACTTCAACAAGTATTGAATGATACAGAACTCTAAGTGACATGAATAAAAAAGAATCTGCCGATAAAGGTTGGTGGGGGCATTTTAGGATGTTCATCCGGAGCAACACCAGTCTCGCTGTCATCGTTGCGGCGGCATTGCTGCTGGAGGTGACGACGGGCATCTTGTACTACTCTGCTCAGGACATTATACAGCAGAATGTGGAGCGTATCATCCAACGCGAAATGAATGCCCTCAACCTCTGCATACAAAACAAACTGGCCAAGATTGAGGTGACACTCGATAATATGTCGTGGGTGGTGGGCCGAGACCTGGAAGAAGCCGACTGGATGTTTGAGATCACGGAAATGTTGGTGAAGGATAATCCCGTAATCACGGGAAGCGCCATCGCCTTCGTTCCCAACTATTATCCCGAGAAGGGACGATGGTTTGAACCCGTTACACTGCGCAAGGCTGACGGCAGCATAGAAAGCAAGCAAGTGGGGTCAGCCAACCATGATTACACCAAGTCGGAGTTCTACACCGTACCGATGGCTACAGACAGTTGTATCTGGAGCGAGCCATACATGGATGTTGACGGCTCGCGGGTTGAGGTGACCACCTACAGCGTGCCGGTACACGATGACGACGGGAGGACAGTGGCTGTTGTCATTGCCGACATTTCGATCGGCTGGCTGGACGATGTCGTCAACGAGGACAAGGTCTATAAATCAACCCAGCGGTTTATAACTACAGGCAGCTACAATCTGCTGGGAGGTGAGGACAGCCCGATGTTCAAGGAGACAGCCAGGATATTGAAAACCGATAGCGACAAGGAAGGCTACTTCACGGCGGAGGACGAAGATGGTGGCAAGAAACATGTGTTCTATGCCCCCATAGGCGGAAAGACCGACTGGGTGCTTATCAATATCCTGGACGACAATGACGTGTTCGGCAAACTGCGCAGGATTCGCTTCTTCTTGCTGCTGCCGGTGATGATAGGGCTGCTTATTGTTGGGTTCATCGTCTGGCGCAGTTCCCGCAATCTGGAGCGTCTGCGGAGGATCAATGCCGAGAAAGAACGCATAGGCGGGGAGCTGCGTGTGGCCAGTCAGATACAGCAGAGTATGCTGCCCGAACATCATCTGCACCGTGATGATGTGGACGTCTGGGGTTCGCTGGTTCCTGCCCGTGAGGTGGGCGGTGATCTCTATGATTACTTTATACGAGATGAGAAACTGTTCTTCTGCATTGGCGATGTCAGTGGCAAGGGTGCGCCTTCGGCCATGCTGATGGCAGTCACGCATGGGCTGTTCCGTTCGGCTTCTGCCCACGATAGCAATCCAGCCCATATCATGGAAGCTATCAACGAGGTCTCCTGTCAGGGCAACGACACGAATATGTTTATCACGATGTTTGTCGGTGTGCTTGATCTGCCCACAGGACGTCTGCGCTATTGCGATGCGGGGCATGATGCGCCATTCATTATGAATGAAGAATTAAGAATGAAGAATGAAGAATTTGCTACCGCACTGTCCGTAAATCCCCATTTGCCCGTCGGTGTGTTCGAGGATACGAAATATACCGTTCAGGAGATATCTATACAGCCAGACAGCACCATATTCCTCTATACCGACGGACTGACGGAGGCGAAGAATGTGGAGCACAAACTGTTTGGGTTGGAGCGCGTACAGGCAATGCTCAACACCTGCGCCGATAACGGTCCCAAGGAGATTTTGGAGAAGATAACCCAGTCTGTCAATGGTTTCGTGAAGGATGCCGAGCAGAGCGACGACTTGACGATGCTGGCGATCCGATATACGCCCAAGCAGTTTGAAAGCACGCTGGCGGAAACGCTCGTGCTAAAGAATGATGTCCACGAAGTGACACGCTTCAGCAGTTTCATAAAATCGGCCCTCGCGAAGCTGGACATCGATGCATCGCTGGTCCGCCAGTTGCGGCTTGCTGTCGAGGAGGCCGTGGTGAATGTGATAGACTATGCCTATCCGGTAGGCACTGACGGCGACATCACGATTAAGATGATGTCTGACGGCCATATCCTGCGCTTCCAGATTATTGACGCAGGCGTTCCCTTTGATCCCACAAAGCAGGACAAGACCGACACCACGCTTTCTGTTGAAGACCGGCAGATCGGCGGTCTTGGTATCCTTCTGGTCCGTGAACTCATGGACTCTATCAACTACGAACGTGAAGACGGAAAGAATATATTGACATTAATAAAAACTTTAAATAAAAATTGATTATGAAAACAACAATTGAAGAAATCGACGGCAAGTATGTTGCTACGTTAGAAGGAGAAATGGATACCGCTGCGGCTATCGAGGTCGAGGAGGTGCTGAAGCCGCTGTACCAAAGCGAAGGCAAGGATGTCATTATAGACTGCACGAAGCTGGAATATATTGCATCCAGCGGTCTGCGTATTCTGCTGAGCATCCTGAAAGGAGCCAAGGCCAGTGGCAGCAAGGTGGTGATGAAGGGTGTTAACGACGACATCAAGAATGTTTTCAAACTGACGGGATTCATCAGCCTCTTCGAGTTCGAATAAGCGAAGCGCACCATCACTAAAAGCCAAGAGATTATTATGGAGAAGTCTTTCTCATCGAAAATAGGGGTGCTGCTGGCGGCAGCAGGCAGTGCCGTAGGACTGGGCAGTATTTGGAAGTTCCCATACGTTGTGGGAGAAAATGGCGGCGGGGCGTTCATCATCCTGTATATTGTCTGTTCGCTGGTGTTCGGATTGCCCTTGGTGATGAACGAGTTCCTGATTGGCAAGCTGTCAGGCAGGAGCGCATACGGTGCATTCCGTGCATTGACCGGCACCAACCGGTGGCAGTGGCTCTCATGGGTGTTTCTGGTGTCTGTGATTGTCATTATGAGTTTCTATTTCCTAGTCTCGGGATGGTGCTTCTACTACTTGGTTGAGGCAGCTACGAACACCTTTGCAGGAATGGATGCCGCAGCGCTGAGAGCCCATTTCAGTGCGTTTGAGGGTAATGCGCTGCAGATGGCCATCTATGCCATCATTGCCATTGTGCTGACGGCATCGGTATTGTGGTTCGATGTCAACAAGGGTATAGAGCGCCTGAGCAAGATTCTCATGCCCATCTTGTTCCTGTTCTTAATCGTCATGGTCGCCCACATGCTTTCCTTGGACGGCGGCACTGACGGATTACGGTATTTGTTTATGCCAGACTTCTCGAAAATCACTTCGAAGGTCATCTTGCAGGCGATGGGACTCAGCTTCTTCACCTTATCCGTAGGCATGGGTATTCTCATCACGTATGGCGGCTATATGCCTAAGGATCAGGATGTCGCTTCCACGTCGCTACAGATGATTGTGCTCGTCATCATTGTGTCATTACTGTCGGGTATGATCATCTTCCCCGCAGTATTCGCCTACGGTTTCAGCCCCTCTGAAGGCCCCGAACTGACATTCGTCACGTTGCCGGCCGTCTTCCAGCATATGTTCAGTCCGGTGCTGACCAGCGTGACGTTCTTTGGCCTAATGTGTGTTGCAGCCCTTACATCTACCATCTCCCTGATGGAGGTGGTGATTGCTTTTATCTGTGAAGCCACTTCGACGACAAAGAGACCGCTGAGTCGTCATCAGAGCGCTATCGTGACAGCATTGATACTGGTGGTTGCCAATATGCTGTGCATCCTGTCGATGACGGGCCATGCCGACTGGCTCACTGTAATGGGGCAGAACCTGTTTATTTCCTCTAATGCCTTATCCACCAACATCCTGATACCAGTCGGTGCACTGGGAACGGCCTTGTTCTCAGGATGGTTCGTTCCCAAAGCGAGGTATCAGGGTTCACGTGTGTGGTCATTCTTGTATCTGGTGGTACTGCGTTGGCTCGTGCCCATAGCCATTCTTATCATTTTCCTCGACTCCATTCATATCATATAACTCCTACCATGAACTAAAAATCTTTAATATATGATATCTTCATTCAGCAAGAGTCAGCTTGGTGTGTACTACGCCAGCATGGCTGCAGACGGTAACGTCAAGAACTATCAGATACCCTTCCTGTTTACCCTTCCCCAAGGCACCGATATGAAGCGGTTGCAACAGGCGGTCTGGGATGCGCTCTGTGCACATCCCTATCTGGCCTCGCACGTCGTCATGGATAACGACGGCCAACCGCAGATGGAGAGTGGTAGCTTCCCTGCGATGGAGCAGTGTGTACCCCTGTGCCAGATTGGTGCTATCGACGAGGTGAAGACTACTTTTGCCCGTACGATGGAGGTGACAGACGAACGTCTTTATCGCTGTGAGCTTTACCAGACAGCAAAGGGCGAGTGCTATTTCTATCTGGACTTCCACCACCTGATAGCAGATGGCTATTCCATCATGGTGTTCGTGCATGAGATAGAACGCTGTTACAAGGGTGAGAAGGCCCTTGGCGAGCAGATGGACGGAGCCGCCATTGCCGAGGCGGAAGAGCAACAGCGTGCCGACAAGGCCCTGATGGACGAAGCCAAGGAATGGTATGCCCGCACCTTCTGCGATGCGGCGGAGACCGACTCGCTGCCCATGCCAGAGATGACACTGGATGCTACGGCGCCCCCCACGCCGCGCGTCGTATGCTTCCCGCTGAACGTGACGAAAGAGGAAGTAAGAACCATCACGGAGCGCTGGGCTACAAAGGAGAGCATTGTCATGCAGGCAGCCTGGGCACAGCTGCTGGCCACCTATAGCGCAGAGGACAAGGCATCCTACTGCACGATACACTCGGGACGCACCGACCAGCGCACCGAGAACACGATCACGATGATGATACATACTCAGCCCGTCTTTGTGCAGACGAAGGGCGACATGCCTCTGGGTGAACTCTTCACCATGCTGACAGAGCAGAAAGAACAGCTGAAGCGCTATCAGTGTTATTCCTATGCCGACGCCCTGCTCGACCTGGGACTGAGCAACCAGGTATTGTTTGCCTACCAGGGAAAGCGTCTGGGCGAGGTCATCGACATGAACCTTGACCTTAACGATACTTCGACAGGCTCAGTACAAGTAAACGACAAGAGAACGATGCATAGCGACCTGCGTCAGCCGATACCCGGCTGGAAGCTCTGTGCAGAGCTCTTTGAGGAAGCAGAGGGCTATGCGCTCAAGTTAGGCTACAGCAGTGGTGACTACTCGGATGCCTTCATCGAACAGTTGGCTGCAAGCTACGGCGCCATCCTTCATTCGATGACAACCGCCCAGCAGATCCGTGAGCTGGAATATAGCACCCCTGAGCAGAAGGCATGGCTCAACAAGCTGAATCCCACGCCGAAAGGAGCTGAGGGCCTGCCGACGCTGATAGAGCGCTTCAAGCAGCATGTTGCAGAGCGTCCCAATGATATCTTCGTGGTGGCCGGCGACACACGGCTCACCTTCGCAGAGGTGGATAAGCTGACGGATACCATCGACCCGGCCTATACTGTCCGCTGCGGCGAACGCGTAGTGGGCTTCAGCGTCCCACGCGACGAGAAGATGGTGCTGGCGCCGCTGGCCATTGCCAAGGCCGGACTCACCCAGCTGCCATTGGACAGCAGTTATCCTGAGGAACGACTGGAGTTCATGAAAAAGGATGCCTCTGCCTATGACGGAAAAGATGCCTTGGTACTGCTTTACACCAGTGGCACCACGGGTACACCAAAGGGCGTGATACTGAGTGAAGAGAACTTCCGCATCTTCACCGACTTCCACGTTAAGCATACCGGTCTGAAAGCCGGTTCGCGTTATGCCACCTATGCCGGTTACGGCTTTGATGCCTACCAACACGACCTGTGGGCCTGCGTATGGGCTGGTGCTACTATTTATATTATACAAGATGACATACGGTTCAATCTGGAGGCTCTCTATGAATACATCTGCAAGGAAGGCATCACCCACTGCTTTATGACCACGCAGATGGCTACGCAGATGGCTATCAACTATCCCAATATTCCCGGACTCGAATATCTTGGAACGGGCGGTGAGAAGCTCATGAGCCTGAATCCGCCTTCCTACGCCCTGCTCAATGCATACGGTCCAACGGAAACCACCTGCTATGTATGCAGCCACTATGTAGATAAGAACGAGCCAAATATTCCCATTGGCAAGCCAAATGATCATGTAGAACTCCATATCGTAAACCGTTTCGGAAAACAGGTGCCTTGGGGGGCTTCCGGTGAGCTGATTATTGCCGGTCCACAGGTGGGAATAGGTTACTTGAATCAGCCAGAGAAGACTGCTGCCGCCTTCGTGGGGTGGAACGGGAAACGCGTGTATCGTACGGGTGACATCGTGCGCTACCGTGAAAACGGCGACATCGAATTCGTGGGCCGTAAGGATGGTCAGGTGAAGATTCGCGGCTTCCGCATCGAGCTGAAGGAAGTAGAAGCCGTCATCCGTCAGTTTCCGGGCATCAAGGACGCCACGGTGCAGGCCTTTGACTATCCCACCGGCGGAAAATACATTGCGGCATACATTGTGTCCGATGAACAGATTGACGTCAAGGCGATGAACAGCTTCATCATGGATCAGAAGCCACCCTATATGGTGCCTGCTGCCACGATGCAGATTGATGCCATTCCGCTGAACCAGAACCAAAAGGTGAACCGCCGTGCGCTGCCGGAGCCAGTCTTCGGTGCTGCCGAAGAAACAGAGACAGAATCTGCTGCGCCGCTTAATATCCTTGAGCAACAGTTGAAGGAGATAGTGACAGAAGTATTGAATACTGACTCCTTCGGCATCACTACAGACCTCCGTTATGTTGGCCTCACCTCCATCTTGGCTATCAAGTTGGCGACTCAGATTTACAAGCGTTTCGGCGTACAGCTGGATGCCCAACTTCTCACTAAGGGTGCCAATATCCAGACGATAGAGAATGCTATTTTGGAAGCATTCCTCTCAGGAGGAGCTGCTAGTGTTACTAGTACAACTAGTGCTACTAGTACTACAAGCCTTCCGATGTCTGCTCCGCTCGCCTATGCGCAGACTGGCGTGTATTTCGACTGCATGAAGAATCCTACCTCCACGCTGTATAACACCCCCGTATGCCTGACCTTCCCTGCAGAAACCGATGTAGAAGCACTGAAGAAGGCTGCGGTGCAGGCTGTGGAGAACCATCCGGCACTCTTCGTACAGTTTACGACCAACGAGACTGGCGTCGTTCAGGTGATGGGCGACAGAGAGACACCGGTAGAAGTAGAAGACTATACCATGAGCGAAGAGGAAGCACTCGCCTTCCGCCACGGCTTCGTACGTCCGTTCAACCTTGGCAAAGACCGCCTCTTCCGCTTAGCCACCATCCGTACGGAAAAAGCGCTTTATCTATATAGCGATATCCATCACCTGGTGTGTGACGGTTATTCCTACGACTTGTTCATACACGAAATCTGTGACCTCATGGATGGTAAGGAGATTGAGCCTGAAATGTGTAGCTATCATCAGTTCGTTGCCGAGCAAAAGGCCGCTGAACAGAGTAAGGCCTTTGCCGAGGCTGCCGAGTTCTTCAAGCAGCGTTTGGGCGAAGTGGAGGAAGTGACAGAACTTGCACCAGACCTTACCAATCCTCGTCCGCAGGGCGAGAACGGCCGTGTATGGGCTCCCATCGTGTGGGACGATGCTGAGCAGCTGGCCAAGCAGCAGGGCGTGAAGCCTTCTGCCGTACTGCTGAGTGCCGTCTTCTATAGTCTTGCCCGTTTCTCCGGTAACGACCAGGTGTGCATCACTACCATCTCCAACGGCCGCAACAACCTGAAGGTGGCCAATACGATGGGTATGTTCGTGAACACCCTTGCGCTCTCTTCCAAGATAGATAACCAGAGTGTACAAGAGTTCCTGCATGAGAGTGCCGATACCTTTGAGCAGACCCTTGCCCACGAGAACTATCCCTTTGCACGTGTCGCCGCTGACTTCGGTCTCAAGGCTGACATCATGTTCGCCTACCAGATTGGTGTGCTGAGCGATTACCGTGTAGGTGGAAAGAAGGTACTGGCTGACGAGACGATGGAGCTGAATGTGCCTAAGTTCAAGATTGCCTTCTATATCACCGAAGTAGAGGATGTTCCCAGCGTGGCCATCGAATACGACAACGGCCAGTACAGCGAGGCGATGATGCAGAGTTTGGCACAGAGCGTGAGCAATGCCGTGAGTGCTTTTGCTGCCGCTGCCGACAAACCGCTGCGCAGCATCTCGTTGACCGATAACGCCGGCATCTCCCTGCTGGATTCTTTCAACGAGACAGCAGTAGATTACGACAACACGCAGACCATCATTTCGCTGTTCCGCCGTCAGGTGGCAGAGACGCCCGATAATCTGGCTGTTGTCTATCATGACGTGCGACTCACCTATAAAGAGGTGGATGAAAGGACCGATGCCATAGCCGCCTTAATCCAGTCAACTCTCAACTCTCAACTCTCCGCTCGGCGCTCTGCGACGCTTGACCCTTCAAGAACTCTCAACTCCGAACCTGTCGTGTCCATCCTCATCGGCCGTAGCGAGTGGATGGTGCTGGCATCCTTGGGTGTACTGAAGGCCGGCTGTGCTTATCAGCCGCTGGATCCCAGCTACCCGACAGAGCGTCTGAATTTCATGATGCAGGATGCCGACGCCAAATTGCTGATAGCCGAGGAGGCACTGCTGGAGAAAGTAAGTGAGTACCAAGGCCCTGTGCTCTTGACAAAAGATCTTCGAAATATCGAAATGTCGAAATGTCGAAATGTCGAAATAAAACCCGAAGATCTCTTCATCCTGCTCTATACCTCCGGCTCTACGGGCAATCCGAAGGGCTGTCAGCTGGAGCACCGCAACCTCGTGGCTTTCTGCCATTGGTTCCAGCGTTACTATGGTCTGAAACCAGGCGACAAGGTGGCAGCCTACGCCAGCTACGGCTTCGATGCCTGCATGATGGATATGTATCCGGCACTGACATCGGGTGCTGCCGTTGTGATTGTGGGCGATGACATCCGTCTGAACCTTCCTGACTTGAATGCCTATTTCAACGAGGAGGGCGTGACGCACTCGTTCATGACCACACAGGTGGGCTGCCAGTTTGCCATGAACTGCGACAACCACTCGCTGCGACACCTCTCGGTCGGTGGTGAAAAGATTCTGCCGCTCACGCCGCCGACTGCCTATCAGCTGCATAATGGCTACGGTCCTACGGAGTGTACCATCTTCACTACCACCTACGCCTTGAAGGAGTTCGAGCAGAATGCACCTATCGGCAAACCGCTGGACAACCTGCAACTCTTCATTGTGGATAAGGACATGAACCGCCTGCCATTGGGAGCCGCCGGTGAGATGCTGGTTTCCGGTCCTCAAGTGAGCCGCGGCTACCTGAACCTGCCGGAGAAGACAGCCGACACCTATATACAATGGAACGGGAAGCGATGCTATCGCACAGGCGATGTAGTGCGCTATCTGTCTGACGGTAACATCCAGTTTGTGGGACGTCGCGACGGGCAGGTGAAGATTCGTGGCTTCCGCATCGAGCTCAAGGAGGTAGAATCCGTCATTCGCGAGTTCCCGGGCATTGGCGATGCCACCGTGCAGGCTTTCGATTATCCCAATGGCGGTAAGTTCATTGCGGCATACGTGGTGAGCGACCAGCAGATTGATATCCAGGCACTGAATGCCTTCATCCGCGACCGCAAGCCGCCTTATATGGTGCCTGCTGCCACGATGCAGATTCCCAGCATTCCACTGAACCAGAACCAGAAGGTGAACCGTCGCGCCCTGCCCGCACCGCAGATACAGGTCGAGGAACACGATTATGTGGCTCCTGTAGGGGATGTAGAGACGTTGTTCTGTGATATCTTCGCTGGAGTCTTGTCGCTTGACAAGGTGGGCGCTACTGACAATTTCTTTGAGATGGGCGGCACATCGCTCATGGTGACCAAGGTGATTATTGAGGCCGATAAGGCCGGACATCATGTGGCATACGGTGATGTATTCGATCATCCCTCGCCACGACTGCTGGCACAGTTTGTGGGTGGGGCAGCCCCGGAAAATGAGGTTGACACCGAGATTGAGAACTTCGATTATTCGGGCATCGATGCCATCTTGCAGCACAACAATATCGAGACGTTCCTCAAAGGCGAGCGTCAGCAACTGGGTCATGTCCTCCTGGCAGGCGCCACGGGCTATCTGGGTATCCACGTGCTGCGTGAACTCATCGATAGCGATGCCACAACCATCACGTGTGTTGTGCGAGGCAAAGACCAGGCTTCCGCTGAGCACCGACTTAAGAACTTGATGTTCTACTATTTTGAGCGGTCATTTAAGGAACTCTTCGGTAGCCGCATCTTTGTGGTGAATGGCGACGTGACCCAGGATTTCACAGAAATCGTAAATTGTAAATCGTCAAATCGTAAATCAATAGACACCGTGTTCAACTGTGCTGCCAACGTGAAGCACTTCTCCAAGGGAACGGACATTGAGGACGTGAATATCGGCGGTGCTCAGCGCTGCGTGGAATTCTGTCTGAAGACTGGCGCCCGGCTGGTACATATTTCCACAACCTCCGTAGGTGAAGTCTGGATTGTCCGCAACGACGGAGAACAGGTGCCAATGTTGGACGAGCGTAAGCTCTGGTTCGGCCAGTTCCTCGACAACCGTTACATCCACTCCAAGTTCTTGGCAGAGCGTCTGGTGCTCGATGCCGTTGCCCATCATGGTCTGAGTGGTAAGGTAATGCGTGTCGGTAATCTGGCACCGCGCAGCTATGACGGTGAGTTCCAGGCCAACTTCAACAGCAACAGTTACATGGGACGACTGAAGGTGTTCCATACGCTGGGCTGCTGTCCCTATGACAGCTATGACGAGCATACCGAGATGTCGCCAATCAATGAAACGGCCAAGGCTGTGGTGCTCCTTGCTTCTACGCCTAAGGAATGTAATGTGTTCCAACCCTTCAACAACCACACCGAACTTCTGGGCGATGTGCTTCTCCTCATGGATAAAGTAGGGCGTGAGATGCGCTTTGTGGAAACTGATGAGTTCCAGCAGGCCATTGAACTTGCCGGCCAGGATCCCGAGAAGGCAAAACTGCTCTCGGCTATGCTGGCCTATCAGGATGTGACTCACGGAAAGAAAGCTGCTGTCATCGAACGCGACAACCGTTACACCTGTTCTGTCCTGCACCGTCTCGGTTTCCATTGGAGCGACACCTCCAGCGAATACATCGTCCAGATGCTGCGACAGATAGCAGCCTTCGGTTTCTTTGAATAATTGGCTAGGACAGAAAGACAGCATTTTCATCAACGAATATCATGCGCTTTGCACCGAAATAGAAAAGTGTCCCGTTAAAATTCGGACGAGTTAAATATTAATCAAACAACCCCGGTATTATTCCGTGGTCGGTGCATAGAAAATAGCTCAGAAGAGAAAAAGAGTGCAAAATATTTGGAGATATCTTTGAAAAGGATTATCTTTGTCGCAGATAATTAATAATAGGTATGAATTTCTTAGACAGAAAGGCCGATATAGAGCGGCTGAACGAAGCCTTTGGCCGCAAGAATCCGCAGTTCGTTGTCGTCTATGGACGTCGGCGCATAGGGAAGTCAACACTTATCAAAAAAGTGCTGGACGCTGACCGTGGGGATGTGTATTTTCTGTGCGACCAGACATCTGAGTCGCATCAGCGATTCCTGTTTTCAAGGTCCGTTAGCCTCACCGTTGAGGGCTTCGACAAAGTGACCTATCCTGACTGGGAGGTCCTGTTTGAGGCTCTGAACAGGCAGTTGACTCGCCGCGTGAAAATTTGTCTCGACGAGTTCCCCTATCTGGTGAAGAGCTGCCCTTCCTTGAAATCTGTTCTCCAAAAGTTACTGAATGGAAAGACGTTTAAGTTTGACCTGATTATCTGCGGCTCGTCCCAGCAACTGATGCAGGGGCTGGTGCTCGACAAGAAAGAACCCCTTTATGGACTGGCTGATGAGATCATCAAGCTGCAGCCGATTCCACCGGGCTTTATAGCCGAGGCCTTAGGGTGCGATGCCGTGAGTGCCGTCGAGGAATATGCTATATGGGGTGGCATCCCCCGTTACTGGGAACTAAGGCGTGAGTATGTCGATAGGGAAACGGCCATCCGGAAAATGCTCCTTGACACACAAGGCATCCTGGCCGACGAACCAC
Organism: Prevotella sp.; assembly: GCA_017443345.1. Classification (GTDB taxonomy): domain Bacteria; phylum Bacteroidota; class Bacteroidia; order Bacteroidales; family Bacteroidaceae; genus Prevotella. The sequence continues at coordinate 16,674 of JAFSNR010000166.1, read as the reverse complement.
AGAGGTTGCTGCGCGATGATCTCCGCGAGACGATACAGACAACCACACTACTCTCGTTGATTGGCAATGGCGTGCACCGCAGTTCCGAGATAGCCGCGAGGGTTGGCAAGGAGGCCACCAGCATCACAGAACCTCTGTCCAAGCTGAGGGAACTGGGTTTCATTCGCAGGGAGATACCTTTCGGAGAGAATGAGAAAACGAGCAAGAAAGGAATCTACAGAATCGACGATCCTCTGACAGAGTTCTATTTCCGTTTTGTGGCGCCCTATCGCTCTCTGCTGGAATTCGGACGCATAGACACCATAATGCAGATTGTCAACGAGCAGTTCCCTGGCTATGCTGGTGACTGCTGGGAGCATCTCTGTCGCCACTATGTCAGTGGCAACATGATTGATGGCATTGCCTATAAGATGGCTTCCCGCTGGTGGGGCAAGATTTTCCCTCCAGGCTATGAGAAAGAGGGTAAGATGACAGAGATAGATGTTCTTGCAGAGTCGTTCGACAAAAAGCACATCCTCATTGGCGAGTGCAAGTGGACTGGCGAGGAAGATGCCGCCCGACTGAAAGCCCACTTAGAAGAGACAGCCCGCTATCTGCCATTCATCAAGAAAAACCATACCGTACACATCGTCCTGTTCCTGAAGCAACCACCAAGGAATGGTGAAAATGCGCAGGTAATGCTCCCGCAAGATGTATTAGGTCTATGCCCATGACGTCGGTAATCCCGCAGACTATCCACATGAGAAATGGAAGGGGATTATTCCGTGGTTGGTGTTTAGAAAAAGATAATTTATGCAGACAACAATCAATAATTCGAGTGATTTAGCATATGACTAAAAATATCTTTGGGGGACAAAGTTCAAGAGCGATGTTTGCACAATGCATCTATGAGGAACTTCGAAAAAGGAAAGAGGTTGCTCTCATTGACATTTTGTGAATCTATTTCAGACAACAACTAGAACATTATGACAGCAATAGATAAATTTATAGCACTGACACGCAAGGGCGAAGATACTCAAACAGAGTACAAGACCTGTACGGAGGAGATATCGGAATCTCTTTATGAATCGGTGTGTTCTTTCCTGAACCATACCGGCGGACAGATCCTTGTCGGCGTACAGAATGACGGAACCGTCATCGGCGTGAATCCAGACAAAGCGGAGAAGTTGAAAGCCGACATCGTCAACTGCATCAATAATCCTGAACTTTTTCTTCCCTGCCCCTATTTCACGCCTCGCATCATGGAGGTAGAGGGCAAGACGGTGATGCAACTCGACATCTCCTGCGGTCAATATGTCTATCGTTTCAAGGGCCGCTATTGGGACCGGAACGATGATGCTGACATCGATGTGACCGACCAGCCTGAACTGCTGTTGTCCATCTTCGAAAGAAAGAATCCGCACCTGTTTGAAGAACGCATCGTGGATGGCCTGACGATGGAACAGCTGGATGCCAAGACCTTTCAGTATTGCCGCAACATCCTGGCAACGATACAGCCCTCTCACGCCTGGTTGCAGATGACAAATGAAGAGATGTTGCTCAGTGCACATTTAGCCAAGCAGGCTGGAGATAAGCTACAGTTGAAATACGCTGCACTTATCCTTTTCGGCACAGAAGATGCCATCACGGAACTGATGCCTCGTTACCGCTTCGAAGCCGTATTCCATATGTGCACCTACGCTCAGTACAACGACATGAGTCAGTTTCCCAGCCGCTATGATGACCGCCGCACCATTCGCAAGAACCTTATACAGGTTTATGATCAGTTGGGAGCCTTCGTGGAGCGCTATCTGCCCGACAAGTTCTACCTCCCTGCCAATACCATGCAACGCCAGAATCTGCGTTGGGACTTGTTCCGTGAGATTGTAGGAAATATTTGTGTGCATACAGATTTCAGTAGTGGCTATGCCTGCTTCTTCCACGTGTTCAAAGACCGTGTGGTGACAAAGAACCCCACGCGTCTGCTTCCAGAGATTCCTGAGGGCGAACTGACTATCCAGCAACTGAGCAACTACACCAAGAACCCACTGCTGGTGCGTGTGTTCCACGAACTGAACTGGGCAGAAGATTTAGGCTCCGGCACCCGCAACATCCTGCGCTATGCACCGCTTTACTATCCCAACTACAAAATCGAGATCAACAGCGGCTCTCAGTTCCTCTTCTCCATTACCTATCAGGACGAAAATGTCCAAGATGGTGGCAAAAATGTCCAAGATGGTGGCAAAAATGTCCAAGGAAATGTCACTGAGGTGGTGAAAATGTCACTGACAGAAGTACAAAATGTCCAAGATCCTTCTAAAATGTCCAAGATAAGAGGAGAAAATGTCCATGATAATACGAATATGTCACAGGAAAATGTCCCAGAGCTTACAGATGAAGAGCTTGACGTCTCATTAGTACCTAAAGAGGGCAAACGTGCCATTGAAAAGAAGAACAAGCGTCGGCAAGCAATAATTGGTCTCATAGCGAAAAATGCTCAGATAAGCCTGGAGTCAATGGCTGAGAAATTGGATGTCCATCTAAAAACTATATGGCGAGACATCACCGAACTTCGAGCTATGGGTGTAATTGAACGCATAGGAGAAGATCATGGTGGCGAGTGGAAAGTTCTGAAGACAAAGAAAGGCAGCAAATGACGAATATCAAAAACGGTTCCAAAGAACGTCAGAGTGACAACCACCGTTTGGGTTATATGGCCATGTTGGGCGACAACAGCGTCATCGGCATCTCCAGGAGCGAAAAGGTCAAAGACTTCGTTCAGGATTGCGGCGGCTCCTTCTTCCGCCAGTTCATCCTCGTCAGCGATGGCACCATCCCCACCCGTTTCTATCTGCATGGCAAAGTAGAACGTCGCGCCATAGGGCGTGTTGGGAACCAACTCTATTATATCGCTACCCGCCACAAAGAAACCCTTTGGGATTTCGCTGACGCCCTCCGCGAATATGGTTTTATTGATGCTATCTACATAACTGGTGGAGCTGATTATGTATTCTATCGCGATAAAGATGAAGTTAAACATGACGTAGGAAAGCCAGACGATTATCCACATGAGAAATGGAAAGATATTATTCCTTGGTTAGTGTTTAGGAAATAGAAAGACTAATAACTTTACAAATATGGAAAAAGAATTTAGTTTCGTTGATATTGCAAAGGAAGTCGTTTCTGAATTCAAAGCAGAATATGACAATAAAAAAGACTGTGATTATGTTAATTATCAACTTTATGTTGCTATCATGGAAGATGGTAGTATTCAGACCTCAACAAGACCAAATGTTCTCAATAAAGGAGAAGAGTGTTTAATAATACTTACTCATAGCGATTTGGCTGTTTCAAACTATTACAGATGGTATGTGATAAAATACATTGATGAAAAGGGAAATGTCCATAATGGCTATTTACATAACGGATGGCATATAGAGATTACTTCTTGGGGACAGTTTTCGAACCAAATATTGAGCCTTAGTAAAGATAATCAAAATTGGTTTTCAGAGCATCAGGGTCCTTGGGAGAATCCTTGGGACGAGCCTTTTCAACGATTGTGGGATTTTTACCAGACAGTAAGAAAATGCTCGTCAATGGGAGAAGTCCAACTTATTGCAGACAATTACGAACTAAAAGAAATAATCAAAAAGCAAAAAGAAGAAATATGTGGCTTGGATTTCGTCAAAAAGAAATTGGAAATGGAGAGAGCAATATCGTTCGCTTTTCAAAGAAATAAGAAAGATTATATCAGGTAATAACTTATGATGGATAAATAATAATACGATTAAGACATGGTTAATAGGTTATTAAACAAATATAAAGAAATGACAGAATCGATTCATTTCTTAGGCTTTGAAAGTTATATGGTGTTATTTAATAAAATCAAAGATTGGGATTCATATAGATATAACCACCCTGATTGGTTTAGATATTGGGATAAGTTTCTCTTTGAGAACACTTTGTCTGAGATAGCATCTGTTTTTGAGAAAAATGATTGGAAGTACGTTCCAGGATCGATAACTGATATATCAGTAGCAATGTGTGCAATGTTTGACATTTTTACATGCTTGAAACAAGATAATGCCTCATTGCTTTGTTACTACTTTAGTTCGATGGTGGCAAATAATTCCTCTTTGCCATTACAAGAACGTACAAAAGGAAATCGATACCGTGCATATATATTTCTAAAAGATATGAAAGGATGGGCATATCAGTGTGAATTAACTACTTCGTTTAAAGATATCAACTATTATAATGGTCATCTTACTGATGACTTCTATGATTTGTCATTACTATCTGATGTATATAGAGCATGGCGCTCTAGAGGTGCCTTGTTAGATAATTTAAAAGATCAAGTGCCTCGAATAATGATGAAGTATCCTAAGTATACGAAAGAAAAAGTGTTGTTAGAAGGTGAACTCGCCCATAATGCATTGTTTGAGGGCATAAGAGGTGTTGTTGAAAATGATGACAAGAATAGATAATTATCCTTTGTAGTTTAAAGGTTACGTGTTAAATTAAAAATCAATAAGAATATGAATGTATATTTTGTAAATCCAACATATGTAAAGCCAGAAGGCTGGAAACCTTTACTCGATTACTTAAAGGTTAAAGCCGCTTATAGCTTTATACCTCAAGATGAGTTACCTACTAGTCTTTATTCAATAATTAGACCATATCTTAAAGCTTCATATTCAAATCAGGATATGAAGAAGTTCTCGGACAATTGCGTTTATTGGCTAAGAGCACACTTCGAAAAGCATATACGATTAATAACTAGCGATTTTGAAGATGTAAACAGCATTTCTAAAGAGGAACGTCAAAAATATAGTTCGCAATCTGCCTTAAATAACATAAGATTTTTGGATGAAGACAATTGCTTAATATTATTAAAGCTGGAATCCTCTTATAATGAAGAAGGAATAATAAAAGAGCCCAAATTTTGCGTAAGTGGACTCCAAGATAGTAATTTGCCAACTCATATCACAAGATATTGTTTAAACATCCTTCACAAAAAGTATGGTCATAATCAATATCAAAATCAAAGTTCCTTTATTGTTTTTAATGAATTTTTTACATCAGTATATCGGTTTGTACCAAGATATCAAGAATGGAATCGTTATATGCTTACAACAGCTAATGGCAGATCCGTTGGGTTCATGGTCAATGTAAATAGAGGAATAAAGGATCTTGCTCCTAATGATTTTCCTTTGGTGGAAGTTGAAGGGAAACAGCGTTTTTCCCTTCTAAGAACAGATGAAGGAGATGAAAAATTGCGCAAATTGATAAAAGAGGCAGAAGAAGCGGAGAAAAGATATCAAGAAGAGAATAGTTGGAGAGATTCTGGAGATAGTTGGCAAGATGAGGTAGATGAGATGAACAGAACTTTTTGGAGAGAATGTGGTGAAGGTGGTTCAAACTGTGAATCATGGCCTGGATGGGACTAAGTTAGCAAGAGATGAAATGTTATTTCATTTAGCATCAGATGCAAAAAGCATAAGAACCACTATCAGCATATTAAAACTTAGACATATAAGGAATTACACGTAGTCGCATAAAGGGAGTTTAAATGGTTTGGTGTCAATTTTATATTGCAGAAGATCTGTCAGAGTTCAAACCTCGTTTTAGAGGGGATAACCATATCATGGGGATAGGGAATTTCTTAGGAGATAAGTTTGTTTCTGTAAAACCGGAAATTGGAAACTATTATCACAAAGATGGTAAGACCAAAAGATATAAAGCAATAAATGTTGTCTATGATCATGAGTTGTCAAGAGCATTGGGATATGAATGTTATCATGTACAGCTTCTAAGAGATTTGAGTTACAGCAAATAGAACGAATGAAGTCAAATATGAATACACCATTAATTCCCACCATAGTATTCACTTTGCAAACGATATGAGATATGGTAAAACGAAGAGAAATAAGAAATAGTACGGCTGAGTTCCTTATTTTCCAGATTGAAGGGAAGGAACAGGGTGTGGAGGTGTACTATAAGGACAAGACCGTGTGGTGTACTCAGAAAGCGATGGGTATGTTGTTCGACTGTACCTCTGACAACATAAGCGTGCATTTGCAAAACATCTATGATACGGATGAACTAAAAAAGGAGGCAACTACCGAGAAAATTTCGGTAGTTCGACGTGAGGGTAACAGAGATGTAAATCGTACTCTCCAGTTCTATAATCTCGACGCGATTATCAGTGTGGGGTATCGTGTCAACAGCATCCGGGCTACTCAGTTTCGTCAATGGGCCACAAGCGTGCTTCGCGAATATGCTATTCGTGGCTATGTGCTGGATAGAAAACGCATGGAGAACGGCACGTTCTTGGATGAAGACTACTTTGAGCACCTGTTAGCAGAGATCCGAGAGATTCGTCTGTCTGAGCGACGTTTCTATCAGAAACTGACGGATATCTACGCCACAGCAATTGATTACAATCGCGATGCACCAACGACAAGACTTTTCTTCAAGATGATGCAGAATAAGATGCATTATGCCGTGCATGGCAGAACATCCGCTGAGTTGATAGTTGAACGTGCTGATGCTGAACTGGAGCACATGGGACTGACAACCTGGGAGAACGCACCTGACGGCAAGATTGTTAAAACGGATGTATCGATAGCCAAGAATTATCTGAAAGAGATGGAACTGGCTGATATGGGGCAACTGGTAAACGGTGTTCTCGAAATAGCCGAGCGAATGGCCAAGCGTCATATACCGATGACAATGGAAGATTGGGCTAAACAGATTGACACCATCTTAGCGGCTGGTGGCAATGAGGTACTTCAGACTGCAGGGAGCGTGTCTGCCGAAGAAGCAAAAGAACATGCAGAGACAGAGTTCGAGAAATATCGCATTGTTCAAGACCGTCTGTTCCAAAGCGACTTTGACAAATATCTGGGCGAATTGCCTTTTTATGAGAACTAGACAGTCAGCTGTCAACTTCAGGAAGTTGCCCAATGCTGTTTCATACATCAATTCGAATACTTCATACAATACCGCTTACCATTTGACTGTCATTCCAAAGAAAAAGATCTATCTTTGCGCCAGAAATCAAAAAACATTAAGCATTGATGACAAAGCCAATAGTCATATCAAACGCGAACGAACTCGTGAGGGTGAAGCCGGAAAGGGTCGTGTATTTCACTTCTGACGGCAACTACTCTACGATGGTGCTCTATGACAAGAGCGAGATGTTTTTCACGATGAATCTCGCCCACTGTCAGGAGCTGATAGAAGATCAGCTGGGTGAGGATGCGAGGATCTTCATTCGTATCGGCAAGCAACTGATTGTGAATCGGTCTTATATATTCACGATTAACCCTAACAAGCAGTTGCTGATTCTGTCTGACAAAGAACTGAACCAGGCGTTTAACCTCAGGGCATCACGTGAGGCCCTGAAGCAGCTAAAAGCGTTTTTAGAATCTGAAAGAAAGGAGGAACGGATATGAAAGGAGGAAAGAATATGAAGGAAGACGAGATACAGGTTTTGGGTATAAACAAGCCTAGGGAAAACCGATGGGTGAAGATATGTGTTACGTGCATCATCAGCATCGTTGCCATCATTGCATGTTTCTACATTTGGTCTCTGATCAATGAGAAAACCTCTGCAAAAGAGGATCCGACTGAGGCTGTTGCAGAAACTCGGAGCGGTCGTGTGCAAAATGAGCCAAGGATAAACGTGTTATATGAAGAAGGAGTCATGGATGTTCCACTTCGTATCATCCAGCCTTCCAATATGACAGCAACATTAACCCTTGACATGACAGCCCTTTCGGATACGTTGAATGGAAAGCCTTTGATGGCTATTCAAGTGCAGGAGGAGGGGAAGAGTACTTCGCAGAATGGCGAGGGTTACTGCGCAATTGTAAATGGCCAGATTGCCATCGGGAAAGTGGATGAAGATGATGACACACGCGACTTTTGTATAGCAAAAGGCGGTGCCTACTTCCGGCAGACTCCCTTGGTGATAGAGGGGGTGATTCACAAAAGTGAGGCCAAAGACAAGGCTGTTCGCAGAGCATTGGCAAAGGAAGATGATTATGTCTATATCATCGAAAGTGAAAAAGAAGTATCAGTTGACGATTTCGCCAAAGCTATTGCAGCGTTGGGCGTATCCGATGTTATCTGCTTACCTGACTCTCCCAATTTCTTCTCTATTCATTCCAACGAATGGGACTATGAAACGGGGAGGAGCGCTAAGAATTGCAGCTATCTAATTTTTAAGCCATAGGAATGACAGATTTATGAAAACATATCATTTGATATTCATTTGCATCCTAGGATTATGCTTGGGATGCACCGACCGCTCAACAAAGGTTGGAGCTGCCGGAGAATTGGGTAGCACGATTGACTTGACTTTGCAGGAGGTTGTGGATTCATTCCTGGTTCAAAAGATGCAAGAGGTCGAAGCCTTGCAAGGTCAAGCAATCGTCATGGAAGTAGGTACTGGTGAAATCCGTGCAATGGTGGGACGTGAAAGAGAAACTAATGGAACCTACGCGGCATGTGAGAACTATGCAGTGCAGCAGGAAGTGGGTTCGTCAATGATGCCCGTGATGATGTTGGCTGCATTGGAAACAGGTGAGGTTCAAATGAACGACTCCGTAGATGTTGGAAATGGTGTCTGGTTGTTAGACGGACGGTTCATGAAAGACCACAACTGGAGAAAAGGTGGTTATGATAGGAAAATCAGGATGGACGAGGTCCTGATGTTCTGTTCGAATGTGGGGATATCAAAGGTGATATGGAATGTATATAAGGATAAAGAGCAGACCTTGTTCAGTCAACTCGATCAAATGCGTTTCGGACAACCCGAGAACATGGATGGAATCTCAGACTTTGAACCCGTACTGCAGAGTTCACCAAATGACAGTAATTGGGTGGCATCAAGGATCATCTACCATGCAATTGGATACGAGCGACTGGTTGCGCCTATTCAGTTACTGGCGTTCTACAATGCGATTGCCAATGGAGGAAAAATGATGAAGCCAACATTGAGAACTGGACAAACAGAAGTTATCAATGAACAAATAGCAAAACCAGAGAACATACTATCTATTCAGCGCGCATTGGTAGAAACGACATCAGAAGTAGGCTTGGGCAAGCGCGCTGCGACACCCAAAACAATAGTGGCTATCTCTGTTGGCATAGCGCAAGTGGATGTTGAGGAATACCACATGAATGCTTGTGGATATTTTCCGGCAGACAACCCAAAATACAGTATCGTCCTCAGCATGAACAAACGACATATTCCAGTCACTGCAGGCGGAATGCTTGGTCCTGTGTTTAAGGATATAGCGGAGTGGATTTGCAATAACGAATAGCTAGAGATTAATATTTGAAACCTTGGTGAAAAACATCGAACCGAATTAAACCAGATTGAAGGAGTATGAAAAAGAAGAAAAGTACGAGAGAGTTATTTCTCGATACGCTGGCGAAGCTTGGTTGTCCTTATGAATTAAGTAATGAGGACAACGACCTCCTTTATTTCCGTTATCAAGGCGAATGCTTCATGGTGCGATCCAATGATGAGGAACCCTACATTGTTATCTATGACTATGAATGGGAAGGCGTGGCGTTGGATGACATTGATGAGGTGGTACGCTTGCGAAAGGCCATCAACGAAGCCAATTGGAAAGGCTGCGTATCGACGTTTTTTTCCATTGACGAGGAAACGAAAACGATGGATGTGCATAGCAAATCAGTGGCGTACTTTACAACAGACATTCCAAATCCCGAAAGATATCTTTGCTTAGAGCTAAACGAGTTCTTCAATGCTCATCAATATTTTAGAGCAGAAATGGCCAAACTGAGGGCAATAGAAGGAGCTGAGAGTAAATGATGAAAGCCACTTCGCGCTTCATCTGATGATTCAAAGGCTTGAATGGTTTGCAGCGGAAGATGCTGTGCTCGCAAATTTACCTCCAATTAACGTTTTTTCTCGCACACAAGCCTAAAAGATAAAACATTTTTCTATAATTTTGCCCTCACAAATGGACAAAAGACGAACTTCCGAGCCCCTGTGAGAACTGCAAGCTACGTGCGCAGTAGGATAGGGGAGAAGCAGGAGGAACTGAGAAAGAAGTATAACTTCAACAAGTATTGAATGGCTTATACATACAAATATCCAAGACCGGCAGTAACCGCTACCTGCGTTGGCATTCGACCATGATGATATCATGCGGGACGCGATTACGTTGTATCAAACGAAAGTTAAAAAAGAAAAGAAAAATACTAAACGAATACGAATATGAAGAAGTTTATTAGTCTTTTAGCCCTCATGCTATTTGGGCTGACATCCAAAGCTTCATTGTCTTTGGTTGAGATGAAAGTGGAGGGCCTGCGTAACCCGTTGGGAATAGATGTAGCACAACCACATTTCAGCTGGATGCTACAGAGTGATGAGAATGGTTGCCAACAAAAGAGCTATCAGATCACGGTGGCTGACGCCACGGGCAGCACGGTATGGGAGTCTGGCAACGTGGAGAGTGCCGCACAATTCGGCATCAAATACGATGGTCAGCCGCTGCAGAGCCGTAGTGCCTACACATGGACCGTGACCGTGACGGACAACAAGGGCCATGAGGCCGAAAGCTCTGCCGTCTTCGAGACCGCCTTCCTGTCCGCCAACGAATGGAGCGCGAAATGGATTCATGCAGCACCCGCCATCTCTTATCAGACACTTCAACCATTGGTCATCGCCTTTGAGGCGCCCATCACATGCCGCTATATCCGCCTGAATGTGTCCGAGTTGGGGTTGCGTGCAAATGGCGATGCCGGTTATTCCTTCGTACAATTGAGCGAGGTAGAGATCTATAGCGGCGACAACAACCTTGCCCGCAACGCGCGCTTCACCGTGGGCAAGAGTGCCGACAACTGGGAACTCCCCAACTACGGATGGTCGCTGGCCTACGTCAACGACGGCAAAACGAGCGGCACCCTGGGCTGGACTACAACCCAGAACCCCAGCACACCCGTCGTCCTGACCGCCGACCTGAAGAGCGTTCAGACCGTTGACCGCATCTTGCTCTATCCCCGGCAGGATGACCATGCCACAGGCCAACCCAACAACATCGCAGCCAACTTCCCTGCCGCATTCACCATCCAGACATCATCGGACAACAGGAGCTACGACGTGGCCTACAGCCAGAGTGCCCCGGCCAAAGAGAGTCTGCCCTATTTCGCCAAGACCTTCACTCTGGAAAGCGGAAAGAGTGTAAAGCGTGCCCGCATCTATGCCTCGGCCTTGGGCGTGTTCACCATGAATCTCAACGGCGAGGCGGTGACCTCGGCTGTGCTGGAACCAGGCGAGAGCGAGTATGAGAAGACCCTACTCTACTCCACCTACGACGTGACCAGTCTGCTACACAGCGGCAACAACAGCCTCGTGGCCCAAGTGGCTGGCGGCATCTATGACATTGACTATCTGGAGGGACGGTTCTCGAAGGGTGAGGTTCGTAACAACGGCAAGACAGCCCTCATCGCAGAACTCCATATCGACTACTCCGACGGCACTTCCCAGACCATCATCACAGACGACAGCTGGCGCACCACTGGCAGTCCCACCTTGGGCAGCAACTGGTGGGGCGGCGAGGACTATGATGCGAGGCTCAGAATTGGACGATTGGACAATTTACAATTTGACGATTCAGATCAGACCCGCAGCAATGGTGAAATGGTGAAATGGTCAAATTGTGAAATCCTCGACAAGCCCGCCTTCAGCAGTCCCCACAGCGGCGTGAGCGGCAGCGGACGTCTGAAGAGCCGCATGTATGAGCCGTTGCAGGTCGTGGAAGAATGGAAAGCCGTCAGCGTCAAGACCATACAGAGTGGAGGATACACCCTGCGGATGATTGACTTCGGTCGCAACTTCGCCGGCACATACCGCTTCCGTCTGAAAGGCAGAGCCGGACAGCAGATCAGCCTGCGCAGCGGCGAGAACATCAACCCCGACGGCAGCGTCATGATGGAGAATTTCTATACAGGCCCGTCGGACACCTACGACGTTTATACCTTCGCGGGCGACAAGGACGGCGAGCAATGGGGACCGGAATTCATGTACCACGGGTTCCGCTATCTGCAGATCATAGGATTGGACGAGGAGCCCAGCCCCGGCGATTTCACAGCCATGCGCATACGTTCGGACCTCGACTTGATCGGCTCCGTAGAGACCAGCAACCAGCTCATCAACGACATCCACGTCATCTGTCGCGACGCCATTGCCTCGCAGCTCTACAACAGCATCACCGACTGTCCCCATCGCGAGAAACTTGGCTGGCTGGACGTACCCAACGAGATGTACGTGTCGCTGAACATGAACTTCGGCATGGAGAACTTCTACAAGAAGGTGGTCATGGACTGCTTCGATGCCCAACAGGCCAATGGCTGGGTGCCGTCCGTCTGCCCCTTCTACATGAATGTCTATGGCGACGACACCAACTGGGGCGGTGCTGCCATTCTGGTGCCTTACCGGGGCTGGAAATACTATGGCGACAAGAGCCTCATGGAGACCTACTACACACGGATGAAGAGACTCGTGCAGCACTTCCGCAACAACACCACGGGCAACCTCATCAACAACTCCTACAGCGTGCTGAGCGACTGGGGACAGCAGACGGCTGGTGTGAACCCGCTGGTGCCTACGGAGTTCACCGAGACCACCACCTATTATTACATCCTGAAGGCGATGGCCGAGATGGCCGAAGAGCTGGGCAATACCTCCGATGCCTCAACTTACAGGACGCTGGCCGCAGCTGTGAAGCGTGCCTTTAATGCAAAGTTCTACAATGCTGAGACGGGAGTTTATACCAGCGTAGCAGGCGGTGGAGGCAGACAGAGCGAGCAGGCACAACCGCTCTACTACGGTCTGGTGCCCGAAGGCGACGAGCCGAAGGTGGCTGCCGTGCTGGCAGAAGCTGTCCGACGCGACGGCTACAAGATCAAGACGGGTGAGATAGCCCTGAAATGCGTGTTCATGAGCCTGGCTCAGTACGGCTACAACGACATCGTGTGGCAGATGGCCAACCAGACCGACTGCCCCAGCTATGGCTACTGGGTCAGAGAGGGTTACACCACCACGCCTGAATACTGGGACGTGGGCATAGAGTCGCAGAACCATTGCATGATGGACCACATCGAGGAGTGGTTCTTCACCTGTCTTGCCGGCATCCAGAACAACGGCACAGCCTTCGACCACATCATCCTGAAGCCCTACATCCCCGCCGACCTGCAGCAGCTCGCGGTGAAGACCGCCTGTGCATACGGTCAGATAGGAGTGGAATGGAAGAGAACAGGTGAAGCCATCGACTATCAGTTCACCGTGCCCGCAGGCACGCAGGCCACGATCATCGTGGATGTACCCGATGGACAGTACCTTATCGAAGGTACGCAAACCGTAACGACAGCCACAGAAGGCGTGAATCAGGTGACATACGCCAACCATCTAGCCACCGTGGAGGTCGGATCGGGCACATACCACTTCACCACAGGCATACCCACAGCTATCAACGTTCCACAGGCTCAGACGAAGCCACTTACGACTGAGAACACCCAAGCCTACGCACTCTCAGGCATCAAGGCTACCTCATCACATCACGGCGTTGTCATCAAACAAGGCAGCAAACAACTCATTCTTAAATAACGGCGGTCAACTATTAAACAGAGAAAGGAAACAGATGACCACGCGCAAGATTATACATATTGACATGGATGCGTTCTTCGTCTCGGTCGAGGAACACGATAATCCTGCGCTCAAAGGGCATCCTGTAGTCGTGGGGCACGACGGTCCGCGAGGTGTGGTGGCAACGGCAAACTATGAGGCACGCAAATATGGCGTACACTTGGCAATGGCTGTGGCTACCGCACATCGGCTCTGTCCTAACCTCATCGTTGTGGAGGGTCATTACAGCCGCTACAAGGAGGTCTCGGCACAGATCCACGCCATCTTCCGCGACTATACCGACCTCATCGAACCGCTGAGCCTGGATGAAGCCTACCTGGATGTGACGACAAACAAGAAATCCATTCCCCTGGCGATGGATATTGCCAAGGAGATCAAGCAACGTATCTTGGAAACGACGGGACTTACGGCTTCGGCTGGGGTCAGCTACTGCAAGTTCCTGGCCAAGGTGGCCAGTGATTATCGCAAACCCAACGGCCTGTGCATCGTTCATCCCGACAGAGCCATCGCCTTCATCGACGACCTCAAGGTGGAACGTTTCTGGGGCGTGGGCGAGAAGACGGCGGAAAGGATGCACACCTTAGGGGTATCGAATGGCAAACAGCTACGCGCCTTGTCGCTTACGACGCTGACACGCGAGTTTGGCAAGATGGGACGTGTGTTCTATGATTTTGCCCGAGGCATCGACAATCGTCCCATTGTCACAGAATGGGTGCGTAAGTCGGTGGGATGTGAACGCACTTTCGCCGAAGACCTCACAACCCATGAGGAGATGACTTTTCAGCTTACACCACTCGCTACGGAATTGGTTCGTCGCCTGGAGAAGAATCACTTCAAGGGACGCTCCCTCGTGCTCAAAGTCAAGTATAACGATTTCCGCCAAACAACGCACAGCCACACTGGCACAACAGCCATCGAGGATATAGATGAGATCCTGCATATTGCTACACAGCTGTTGGATGAGGTCGATATGGACGGACGAACTGTCCGCCTGTTAGGCTTGACCATCACAAGCCCCATCGTGCCTGAAGGCGTTCAAAGAGATTTGCAATTAACTTTTGATTGGTAAAACTTCAACAAGTATTGTCAATGGATTTCTATAAGAAATTTGGCTCTTCTGAAAGCCGCAGGGAAGAACTGATACGGAAAATTGAAGCGGCAGTGAGCAACCTCACGCTCGAAGAGCTGGAGGCGCTACACTATGATATGATGACAAAGAATTACATAAACGATTAACAATATGAAGTACGTAAAACTGCTTTTTCGCCTGCTCTTAGGAGCATTTATGGCTTGCGCTGGCACAAGTCATCTGACGTTCAACCGTCAGGAGTTCGTGGCACAGGTACCTACGTGGTTGCAGTTCAGCCCTGGCTTCACAGACTTTGTGGTACTGGCATCGGGCGTGGTTGAAATTTCCTTTGGCCTTAGCATCATCTTCCTTGCAGCGAAGAAAAGGGCTATCGCAGGTGCGCTGCTGGCTCTCTTCTATGTGGCCATCTTCCCTGGCAATATCAACCAGTATGTGAACCACATCGATGCGTTCGGTCTGAACACAGACACGCTGCGTCTCATCCGCCTGTTCTTCCAGCCTGTCCTCATCTTCATCGCCCTCTGGTCAACAGGCGGTTGGAAGTATTGGAAGCTGTGGGCTAAAGGTAAGTTTAGAGAATGAATCCATTGAAAGAAGGATAAATGATGCAGACTGCCAGGATTATACTGCGGCCTTGGTTGGATAACCGCCCCGTAAAGATAATGAGATTAGAGATTAGAGAATAATTATGAAGCCAAAAGTACTATCAATAATTGCATTGACGATGGCTACAATGATGCAGGGGCAGAATGTGATTGATGTTCACTCACACATCATTACCCCTGAGTTTGTGTCTGCACTCGAAGGGGAAAGGCCACGGGTAGGCGACGAAAAGTCGGGAATCCACGAAACGATGAGCAAGATTTTCGAAAGACTTAAATAGAAAAGCAGATGAAAAATATCATTTTATTACTTGCAGCGATGCTGCTGACGTGCTGCACCAAGGAAGGAGAGACATTGGCTCAAACGAAAAAAGAAGGAACTATGACACAGAAGCTCTATCTCACCATCGGTGGCGTGACAAAGGCTGCTACACTTGTTAGCAATTCCTCAACAGAGGCTTTGGTAGCGCAACTTCAACAGGGCGATATCACCTACGAGGCACATGACTACGGAGACTTCGAGAAAGTTGGGCCATTGGGATATTCATTCCCTCAGAACAACACGCAGATTACCACTGTTCCTGGCGACCTGATTCTCTATCAAGGCTCGAACCTCTGCATCTACTATGACACGAACTCATGGAACTTCACCCGTATCGGCAAGCTCGATAATATGACGCAGGCAGAAATCAAGACGTGGGTGAATGCTGGTGGAGGAAATGTCAGCGTGACACTCTCCATCTCTAAGCCAACGGGAATTAGTCAGATTAAAGCTGAAGCTAGCAAGTCGAGGGCATATACGCTTACTGGCACATTGGCACAGGCTGGTCATAAAGGGATTGTAATTCAAAAGGGTAAAAAGTATATAAAATGAGAAATACATTGTTATTAGCAGCATTCATGGGCATAGCATTCATGAGCTGTACAGACAGCCAACAAACTAAAACAGACGATAATATGAGTAAACTTGAATTGACGCAGGAGTGGGACAAGGTCTTCCCCCTGAGCGAGAAAGTGAACCACCGCAAGGTGACGTTTGAAACACAGTATGGCCTGGCGCTTGCAGCCGACCTCTACGAGCCAAAAAGCTCCCTCCCTATGGGGGAGGGCGGGGGGAGAGGCCTTCCTGCCATCGCAGTCTCTGGCCCGTTTGGAGCCACCAAGGAGCAGTCGAGCGGACTTTATGCCATGCGGATGGCGGAGCGTGGTTTCGTGACGCTGGCCTTCGACCCGTCATATACAGGCGAGAGCAGCGGTGAGCCCCGTCGCACGGCATCGCCCGACATCAATACCGAGGACTTCATGGCTGCCGT
>JAFSNR010000048.1 GCA_017443345.1 Prevotella sp. | reverse complement strand
GATTTCTAAGATAAAACCAAGAGAATGCCCGTTAATAAAGTTTAAAGGACGCTCTTTTTTCTTCTTTGTTGACAAAATCCACTAATTATGCCGTAACGGAAGACCTCGTTTTCGTTACAATTGGTGCGCGGTTCATCTGTCACCTTTACTGGCTCTTTACTAGATTTCTACCTGGAGCAACCGCATATACTCGCCTCCAGACTCTCGGGGCAGATCGGCACGCGTCTGCCGTAGTTCACTGGTGGCAGTATGTAAAAAGCGTTATATCGTCGTAAGCTGCTTGTAGGTGTGTTTCTGCCTGACCACGGCAAACATCCTCAAGACGAGCTTAAACTTTACAGCGTTCATAGCCTTGCGGACGGTATCCGCATCATCCTTCCCGTTACATTTCCTTTCGTAAAACCGTTTGAGTTCGACATCGTGTACGACGGCAATCTTGGCCGCCTGCGATATGTCGGCTTTCGCCGTCAGGTCGCAGTGCTTGCGCGGCTTTGGCTTCCACCTCACAGTAGTGCCCGATGTCTTCGTGTGAGGGGCGACACCAAGGTACGAAGCATAGTCCCTTGCCGTCTTAAACGCGGTGAAGTTCTGGGTGATGACGATGGCATTGACGGCATTGACGAAGCCGATGCCCTTGATGGAGTCGAGATAGAGATAGTTCTCCATGAGCGACTCGTCCTTCTGGATGATGTCGCGTATCTTCTCCTCTATGGAGCCGATCTGCCTGTCGAGCATGGCGATCATCCTGTCCAGACGCTTTGCCTCTTCCTTGCCTACGACCTGCCTGCGGTTCAGGTAGCACACCCTGTCCTCGACATAGAACTTACGTTCCTTATGCAGTTCGCGCAGTTTCTCCATCGTCTTGTCCGGCACGCGACTCAGCTTGACGGTGTCCCTGAAGCGGAAGAGATAGTCGGCAATCTTGGCGGCATCCAGGCGGTCGTTCTTCTCGCGTGGCTGGATGGGATAGTGCTTAATGACTGCCGGTTCCAGCATCGTGTACCTGTAGCCCTTCTTGTCAAGGAAATGCTGCAGGCCGTCAGAATAGAAACCTGTATGCTCCATTCCATACATGCATGTGGAAGCATCCACATCGTGCTCCTTGAGCCATCTGAGCAGCTCACGGTAGCCCTGCTTGTCGTTAGTCACCTGGGTATGGACATACCCCTTCAAGTCGCTGTTTTCAACGAAAATGGCCACGTCGAGCCACTTTTTTGAGACATCAATGCCTACAAACCAATTTTTCTTCATATCTTTGCAGCGCGTTTAAGCGAGGTACAAGCCGAAGATGACTGGTTTTAAGGCTACATCCTTTAAAAGGACCTCGACCGCTCGGGGCGACCTATATTTCTAAATTGCCATGCCAGCGTCTGAAGGAGGGGCAGACCAAATCGCAGAAAGAGCTTCTGTCTAAGTCAAGGATGGTTCACTGTCCCCTCCCGGCTTTGCCTCTTTTCGCACAATTAGGTGCAAAGGTAGCGAAAACTGCGCGATAAAGATAGAGGTTCTAAATCTAAACTTGGATTTTATCTGTTGAACCGATTAGTTCACCTCACATCCAATAACCTTTTATTCAGTTTCACCCATCCCTGGTAATCAGGGACAGGCTAAGTCTCTCACTAGTCCTTCAAAGCTATGAGAGAGAATAGTTCCCTGTCCTTTCTTGTCCTCATATAGCAGCCGGGAAGAGGCAGCCTGAAACACACAATAGCCCCGTATTGCTGAGTGTGTTTATAGGTCCCTGTCTCTTACGGCTACCCTTTGTATCCTTTCGTGTTGACATATGGCTTGCCCCTCTTTACGACTGCGAACATACGCAGCACTATCTTAAACTTGATGGCATTGAGTATCACGCCTGTGTGCTTCCCTTCGGCCTTCTTGCGCAGCCAGTATTCCCTGAGTTCCGCATCGTGCGTGATAGCATTCAGCACACTGATGGACAGGTCGGCCTTGGCCTGCCGGAACCCCTGCTTTGACACTCTCGTCGCTCCCCGGACGCTTGTGCCTGACTCATGCGGGAATGGGGCAATTGCAATGTAGCTGGCATACTTCCTTGGATTGGTAAAGGTCGTGAAGTTCTCCGTCAGCACAATGGTCGTGACGGCAACCACGATGCCGACGCCGACGATGCTGGTCAGCAGGTCATAGTTCTGCTTGATTGCAGGGTCTGTATCTATGACGGACTTTATCTCTTTGTCTGTCTGCTTGATATTATCCTGCAGGTTCCCCACTTCCTTCTCCTTCCGCATGCGGGAGCTTACGGTGTCATATATGGAGATGTCACTTAATTGCTGCTTGTACAGCACGGACTGCTTCACGTACTGCCTGCGCTCGGCAAGGAGCCGCTTCAGCTTGAAATAGGCTGCTGACGGTAGCCTTGACGGCTCCATGCTGTCATGGAACAGCGAGCAGTATATGGCAATGCGGAAGGCGTCGGCCTTGTCCGTCTTCGTCTGCCTGATGCCCTTTATGCTCTGGGGAGGTGCAAAGTGGTGCATACGCTTCGGATCCACCACGTAGTAGGTGATACCCTCCTGCTCCAGCCAGGAGCGGAAGTCATGGGTGTAAAGCCCCGTGGCTTCCATGCAGATGCGCAGCCGACTCTTCTCTGCATTCTTCAGGCGCAACCACTTCTTCAGTTCCCTGTAGCCGGAACCGCTGTTGTCTACCTTGATGTGTCCGCCGTTCCAGTCAACCTTGCCACGGTACAGCGCAACATCCAGTGTCTTTTTCGAGACATCTACTCCAATGCATTCAACTTCTTCTTTTCTCATATCTTCTTAGTTTTGCAATCTTCAAAGATGGAAACCAAGAAGCAACTCTGATGCAGAGACTATTACGATTTAAAGTACGAGCCTAGTAACCCGGAATGGTTCTCTCTGCATTGTCTCTCTGCTGGAATAACACGCCTCATAGGTCTTCTCTTGTGGGCATTCTATCTCACCAGCATTAAGAGATATTAAGAGTTCGTGTACTCTTAGTTTCCGACTGCAAAACTAAAGG
>JAFSNR010000165.1 GCA_017443345.1 Prevotella sp. | reverse complement strand
TATAGGTCCTCATCCCGCAGCCTCCACCCTTGGGCTTCGGCATTGTTCAGAAAACGATGCAAAGATACGAAATTTTTATGAATATCTATCGCTTTATACCAAAAAAGAATATAAAATAGCCTTTCACAAGGCTTGTGAAACCACTTTTTGGTCGAAAATTGGAAGAAAAGCCTCAAAAAACTTGGAAGATTCGGAAATAATGATTATCTTTGCACCGACAAATCCCGCCCGCTTCCCATAAGAACAGCGTACCCAGCGGGACATTTTTTGTATATAGACATGAGATATACCAAACAAGCGATGACGCTGGCACAGCAGATTCAGACACTGCAATAGTCAGAGGAACTGGCACCTGAGTGTAGATCCTCATACCCAGATGCTTGTCCCTCTGGCTACGACTTGTCCCTCTGGCTACGAACAGAAGAAACATCTCGTATGGCATGGCGACGTGGTGATAAATCTTAAATTCGTATAAAAGAAGTGGGGAAGTTCGTTGTGTTTGGGATATTATTTGTAACTTTACGGCCAAATAACTGCAAACTTCAAACAATAAAAGACAATGAACAACGAACACTTGATCCTGAACGCGAATCCTATCGTGGCGTTCCTTGAGAAACCGTCGGCTGAATTTACGAAGGCCGACATCATCAACTACATCGTGAAAAACGACATCCGCATGGTGAACTTCATGTATCCTGGCGGCGATGGAAAATTGAAGACCCTGAACTTCGTGATCAACGATCTGGCTTACCTCGACACCATCCTCACCTGTGGCGAGCGTGTAGACGGCTCCAGTCTCTTCTCGTTTATCCAGGCAGGCTCCAGCGACCTCTACGTGCTGCCACGTTTCCGCACGGCCTTCCTCGATCCATTTGCTGAGATTCCCACGGTGTCGCTGCTCTGCTCGTATTTCGACAAAGACGGCAATCCGTTGGAGTCATCGCCAGAACACACACTCCACAAGGCTGCTGTGGCCTTTACCGAGGTGACAGGCATGGAGTTCCAGGCCATGGGTGAGTTGGAATATTACGTCATCAGCGACGAAGAGGAGACCTTCCCAGCTCAAGACCAGCGCGGCTACCACGAGTCAGCTCCTTACGCCAAGGCTAATGAGTTCCGTACCCGCTGCATGCAGTACATCTCGCAGGCTGGTGGACAGATCAAATACGGCCATTCAGAGGTGGGTAACTTCTGCCTCAATGGCAAGAACTACGAGCAGAACGAGATTGAGTTCCTGCCAGTACCTGTTGAGCAGGCTGCCGATCAGTTGATGCTGGCCAAGTGGATCATCCGCAACCTGGCCTATGAACTGGGCTACGATGTCACCTTCGCCCCCAAGATCACCACTGGCAAGGCTGGCTCAGGTCTCCACATCCACATGCGTATGGTGAAGGACGGCCGCAGCCAGATGCTCGCCGACGGTGTACTCTCAGAAAGTGCCCGCAAGATGATAGCCGGCATGATGGACCTGGCTCCAGCCATCACCGCCTTCGGCAATAAGAATCCGACCAGTTACTTCCGTCTGGTACCCCATCAGGAGGCTCCTACGAACGTCTGCTGGGGCGACCGTAACCGTTCCGTACTCGTCCGCGTACCCCTCGGCTGGGCTGCCAATGTCAATATGGCTGCCTTGGCGAACCCACAAGACACCTCTCTCACCTCCAGTCCCTCACCTCGCACCTCTGAGAAACAGACCGTCGAGATGCGCTCGCCCGATGGCAGTGCCGACCTCTATCAGCTCCTGGCTGGTCTCTGCGTGGCTTGTCGTCACGGTTTCGAGATGCGTAACGCCTTGGAGGTGGCCGAGAAAACCTACGTGAATGTGAATATCCACGCTGCCGAGAATGCCGATTGTCTGGCTACGCTG
The DNA here is from genome assembly GCA_017443345.1 of Prevotella sp. Lineage (GTDB taxonomy): Bacteria > Bacteroidota > Bacteroidia > Bacteroidales > Bacteroidaceae > Prevotella. The sequence goes on along the minus strand of JAFSNR010000165.1, from coordinate 7,844 downwards.
GCACAACTGCCCGACTCTTGCACAGCCAGTGCCGACTGTCTCGACCGTCAACGCCAGGTCTTCGAGGAGCACGGTGTGTTCTCACCTGCCATGATTGATGGTATCATCGCCCAGCTGCGTGCCTACAATGACCTTACCCTCCGCAAGGATATCGAAAACAATCCGAAGGAGATTATGAAACTGGTAACTCAGTATTTCCACTGCGGTTAATCAGATTTTTTCTTCAGGCATTTATCTGTCTCATAAGTCCTAAATTTGGGGCATATAGACACTTTTTCGCCTCAAAATTTGCTGAATTCAGAAAATCATCTTATCTTTGTATATAAAGGGGCGGTTCTTTCGTTATAACAGAAGAACCGCCCCTTTTATTGGTAATACTCTTTAATGATCACGCCTTAAAGACTACTTCGCCATCGACGATGGTGGCAATGATGTTGGCCTGGGCCACCTTCTCGATGTCGTCGTGCAGGAAGTCGCAGTCGAACACGGTCATGTTGGCAATCTTGCCGAACTCGATGGAACCCATGCGGTGCTCCTGATGCCACTGACGGGCCACGTTGATGGTCATGGCGCGCAGCGACTGCTCGCGGGTGATGGCCTCCTTTGTATTACGTGGCTTGCATAAATCGCCATACAAAGCCTGCGGATACGTGCGCTTTTCAGCCGTGTAGATACTGTATTTGACATTCATCATCGGAGAGACGGGATAGTCGGAATGGAAGACTACGTTGGCTCCTGCATCATAGAATGACTTGATGGGATAGGCCTGTTCTGCCAACTCTTTACCGACGTAGGACACTTCCTGATCGTAAGGACCTCCGGTAATCTCAGGCGTCCACAATGGTGCGACAGCCGGAACGGAACCGGTTGCAGCCATACGACGCACATCCTCGTCGGTCACGAAGTGCAGGTGGGCCAGCACGTTGCGTTGATCCTTGTTGCCGGTTATTTTCTCTGCATCCTCGATACAACCCAGCATGAAGTGAGTCGCACCGCCACCCTCGGAGTGAACATGAACAGCCATACCCTCCTTATCGGCCTCGACGATGAGCTGTACCATCTTGTCGTGGTCGTTGTAGCGCTCATTGCCATGATAGCCGGGCGTGTCCAGATAATCCTGGTTCTGCCAACCCGTGTGAGCCTCGGTCACACCATCGAGGAATGCCTTGGCACCGATGATATGGAAATACTCACCGCTCATCTCAGCACGTTGTGCAGCTATGCGGGCAATCTCAGCCTTCGGGTCGGAATTATCGGTCACATACATATAGGCGTAGGTGCGCATCCTCAGCTTGCCTTCCTGCTCCAGCTCATAGTATGCCCTGGGAGAATGATGACAGATCACCTCGGCACCGGCATCACAGACGGCAGTAAAACCGCTGCTGAGAGCAAAGTCCTGCCAGGCGAGCAGGAAGTCCTTGGCATCCTCAAGAGTAACGGGAAGCTTGGGGACGATTTCGAACACAGGACCTTCACAGATATAGCCGTCGGGCTCGCCATTCTCATCTACATGTACCAGATCATAACCGAATTTCTTGGCGTATTCTGCATCTATGCCAGCCCACTGCAGTGCCTTGGTGTTGAGCAGCATGGAGTGTCCGCCGCCTGTGTGCAGGAACAGTGGCTTGTCATCGCAAATCTCATCGAGATAGGCCTTAGTGACATGTTCCTCGTTCTCCACCCATCCAGCAGCCAAGTAGAACTGGCGCTGAGGATTTTTTGCTATAAATTTCTTGATAATCTCGCGGTATCTGTTGTAGTCAGTCAAGGTTCCTCCCTCCATCAGATTAGCTTGTCCGATAAAGCGGTCACCGGCCAGATGGCCGTGACAGTGTGACTCGAGGAATCCGGGATAGATGTAGTTGTCGCCATAGTCGAGCACCTGCGCGTCCTCACCAGCGAGATTTTTCGCTTCATCTGCGCTGCCGATATAGGCAAATACGCCGTTCTTCACTAATGCTGCCTTGGCAAAGGGCCGCTTTTCATCCATCGTGATGATGTTGCCGAGAATAAGTGTCTGTTTCATCTTGTAATTACTTTAAGTTATTGATAATTCTGTTACTTTCGATTAGCCCATTTCTGTTGTCATTTTAAATTATTTTAGGTGTTATACTAATTTGTCTGCAAAGTTAGCTATTTCCCCATAAAAAAGAATCACGGTTCATGTCTTGAACCGTGATTTTTGCTGATTTTTCTATTTTTTTTGCTGATTATTCCAAGTTAGGGCTTCTGCTACCCTCTGGGCGAGGCTGCTCTTCGCGCTGAGCAGCCTTCATCCAGGAAGTTACCGTATACCCCATCTTGCGTTTGAAAGCATTGCTAAAGGTGCGGTAATGGCGGAAACCACTCTCCAAGGCCAACTGTTGGGCGGTGACGGGACACTGCGCAACAACGGCATCGCGATAGAGACTGATAAAATGGTTAATGCGCAGATCGTTTATATATGCATTATAATTCATGTCCATGCTGGAGAAATACTGACTGAGATAGAGTCGGTTAGTTCCAATGGCTTTGGCAAGTTGGGAAAGGCTCAGGTCATGCTGCAAGTAAAGCTGCGTGTCTATGCAATATTGCTTTAGCAAGACTCCAATGTAGTCGTAATTGGCTTGTGAAAGGCTGTTGTCGTCCAGAATCTCCACATTGGTCAGTACCTCTTCAAGAGGCTGTATTGGCTGGAGGAGACTCAGGTCGCTCAGCGTTTCTACGCGCCACAAGAGATAATAGATCAGTACGACAACCATCACCTGCATGGCGTATTGGTATGCAGGGCCTTCGCCTACAAACACATAGACAGCGAACACCAGTAGTATGAGGGCCAGTACCACGAAACTCTGCCACACCTCCTTATGCTCCAGGTCGGCATAGTTGTCGCGTAGCCAGCGACCGTATTGCCTCGTCGCGTGAATCGTATATATAATCAGGCCAATGCACATCAGAAGGGAATACAGATATAAAAGCGGCAAAAAGTTATAACTTCGGGTGGCAACACACATCGCACTTCCTACAACGAGTGGTGCAAACATCACGGCAACAGGCCACAACGGCCGACGGCGATCTTGCAACATGGCGAACATAACGACTATCGTCAAAGGAAAAACGATCATGCAGTCAAGCAATCCGCCCCAAAGGTCGATCATCGTAATATCCTCGCTTGAAGTGAGAAAGAACATCGGCATATACCACAAGTGGTTGAAGGTGATGGCCGCAAAGAGTGCTGCAGCCCAGCGACGCAGGCGTGCTGGCGGTGTAACGTCGGGGGCGATGGCGTTGGCCCGACGGAACAGCAGATAACAACTTGCCATCATGGCCATAGCTGTCACTACCGAATATAAGATAATAAAAAGCGTATCTTCTCGAATCTGATCGTACATAACGCCTGCTTGTGAGATTATTTATCCTTGCTGATACTCAGAAAGTTGTCCTTGAGCTCGGTCTGTGCATTCGCGTTGAAGCCTGTATTGTCATCCATTGGATAGCGTACGCCCCATTTTTGGCGCAGACCGTCCATGAGTTGCATGATGTATAGCGTTTCTTCGTGAGGCATCTCACGAGGTTCCAAGAGTCCTTCCATCAGGGCCTCACGACAAGCTAAGAATTGGTATTCGTAGCCCGTAATCTGCTGTGGTACCCGGATGGTCTCGATGTAGGTGCGGTCAGGACCATTTACGGTGATGGTCTGTGGATTGTTGACGTTGTCGATAATCAGATTACCCTCAGTACCGGCAATGACGCCGATGTTGTCGCCCACACAGGCCGCGCTCGACTGAAGGTTACACAGTACACCGTCTTCGAGTACCAACGTGATGGCGTTCGTCAAGTCCATTCCGGTCTGGCTCTTCACGCATTGACTCTCTATGCTGATAATATTCTCAGGAAAGAACATTCTTGCGAAGTTCAACACATAGACTCCAAGGTCGAGCAGTGCACCGCCACAGAGGTCGGGTCGCATAATGCGGGGCTTGTCGCCCATCGAATAGCCTAAGGTGGCAGTGACGAGGCGTGGAGTGCCAATGCGTCCGCTGCTGATCATGTTGCGGACTATCTTTACCGCAGGCTGATACCGCGTCCAGATAGCCTCTGCCAGGAATACCCGTCGCTCATGGGCTATGGCGAGTATCTCCTCAGTCTGTCGGGCATTTGCCATAAACGCCTTCTCCACCAGACATGGTTTACCTGCAAGCAGCGCCTCCCGTGTCACGTCGAAATGATGGGAGTGCGGCGTACCTACATAAATCAGGTCTACATCGGGGTCGGCTATCAACTCGCTATACGAGCCATAGGCCTTGACGATGTTCCACTTGCAGGCAAAAGCCTCTGCCTTCTCTAATGTGCGTGAACCTACAGCGTATGCTTCACACTCTGAGAGTCCGTTTAATGTGATAGCAGCCTTTTCGGCAATCCATCCTGTGCCGATGATGCCGACACGCATGATCTTATTTTTCATTGATAGCTAGCTATTATAGTACTCGGTTGCAGTCTGTTTTCGCATTTTTATTTGCAAAGATAGTGATAATAACTGAATTATTACTATATTTGCACCAAAAATTAATATTGTTTATCAAACGACTGACAGCCAAGCAATGACTAAGATAGAAAAATATCAACTACTCACAGAACAGATCCGTGCGCTGATAGAGGGCGAAACGGATAGTATAGCGGTGATGGCCAACGTGTGTGCTGCCATTCACGAAGCAATGGGATTCTGGTGGACAGGGTTCTACCGTGTATTGAACGGAGAGCTGGTATTGGGTCCATTCCAAGGGCCAGTAGCTTGTATGCACATCGGCTTTGGAAAGGGCGTCTGCGGTACGGCATGGAAAGAGGGACGAACCATCATCGTTCCCGACGTGGAACAGTTCCCCGGGCATATCGCCTGTAGCAGTCTATCGCGCTCAGAGATTGTCGTGCCAGTATTCTCCAAGGACGGAGCGGTCGTAGCCGTACTCGACATTGACAGCAAGGAACTATCGACTTTCGACGAGACTGACCAAACGTATTTGGAGGAGATTTGCAAGATGTTTTCACACCTTTGCACCTGTTCTTGACTCTTCAATAGGCGAGCATCTCTGGCAGTTTCTTCAGATTTCACAAAGATATTGTCTGATGTGATGAATGGCGCATTTCTACATTCGCTGACGCTCTGCCTGTCCGGCACCAGTACCCTTATACTTGCTCTTAGAGGCGTTGAAGGTGTAGCGCAGCGAGATGTTCAGGCGGTGGTTGCTGCGCACAGCGTTCTCTGTCATCTGATAACCGCCACAGTCCATGTGTATGGTCTGAACACTACGCTGTATCACGTCTGTTCATGTTGGCCTCCAGTTGCCAGCGGTGTGGCAGACGGAAGGTATTGTTCAGGTCGATGAAGAAGATGGGCTTCGTGTAGGTCTCCTTTACGACGGGATAGGTCAGCACCAGCTTGGTAGCCCACAGAGATACAGTAGTGCTATTGTCCTGCTCCATCGCATGGCGGTCAGCATGATTAACGAGTTCATTGATATGATTATCCACGTTAGTCTTGTCTGTCAGGAAATCCATGTTCAGGTCAATACCCATTTTACCTACCTTACCATTGTAATATGCATTGCCTTCCCAATTATATAAGGTATGACGATGCTCGTCCTGTGTGGATGAACTATGCTCCTTCTGCCGCTCCTGAGTATCAAGATAGCGATGCTCTACGTCTGTCTCCAACATCAGGTCTGTAGTGGCGTTGAAGCGGTCGTTGCGTTGGACTCTGAAACCAACAGAGTGGTTTTCGGCTATCTGCCAATTGAACCCCAGGTTATAGTCAATCCCATTGTTCTTAAAATGATTCCTCGAATGTGAATTCTGAGCGATGTTCAAAACACCCTTATCCCTCAGATCCTGATTCAGACCAGTATTCAAGTCGAAACCAAAACCGTCGCCCTCTCTGCGGATGGTTTTGATCCTCACGACTGATGATATCGTAGCTTCGTATTGTGCACCAGGATTGGTAATTACCTCTACGCTTGCAATCTCTTCCGAACGCAGTCGTTTCAGTTCTTCCTTGTCGTGCATCTTGCGGCCATTGATATAGATGACAGGCGTACCCTTGCCAAGCACTTCGAGTTCTTCGCCTTTGGCCGTCATACCGGGAACCTTCGCCAGCATCTCCTGTGCCGTTCCTGACTGTGCAAGTACCGAGCCCTTAATCCTCGTCACCATCGAGTTCCCCTTCAGTTTGGTCCTCGGCAGACGGCTCTTCACTACCACTTCGCCCAACTGCTGCGTCTGGTTATACCACAAGGTCGTGTCTATAGAAATACTGTCGTTCGTCTGTGCGGAAGCCGTCACATCCGCCATCATCATTCCAGCCATACAGGCCATCATTTTCAAACTTAACTTTTTCATATCTCTGCAATTTTGAATCATATGCCAGTTGGACGAAGCAGAGATATGCTAAAGTTGCGACTTATCCCCAATTTGTGACGAATGGTACGATTCTGTGACGAATGGTATACTTCTCAATGCTCCTTTTATTGTGGCGAAAGGAAACCAGGGTCAGTCAGGCCACCATAGCTGTCAGCAGCCTTTTCCAGAGCTTCCCTCGTTGTGTACTGTAGGTACAGTGTGCAACGGGTCACGATGGTCTGCGGTGAACAGCGTTCACCCTTCACCAGCACCAGAGACCAGCCTTTCATGTCATCGGCAAATTCTTCGCCCTTCAGCACGTAGTGTCCATCTACAAAGGACATTTCCTCCCACGCAACCTCGCGTACGCAGAACCGCGCCTGAGGCATGTCGCAGTCGATGTGCTGCTCGGCAGTGTAGAGCAAGAGCTTTGTCTGGGGAGCCCATGCTTCCCCCTTGAGGTCTGTTATCAGGGCAGGGACACCGTCCATTTCGCCCAATTGTTCGTTGATTGCTGGTAGTTTGCCGTCACTAACAGGAATGCCAGGCATGAGAAATGATGCACCGCTCATCAGTCCGTTGTTTGGTACAAAAACCACTGGCAGGCGATTGGCCAGCGATGCGAAGTTTTGATATGCAGTGGCGCGTTCGGTAAACATCGTCTCACACCATTTCAGCATCTTCCATAGTGCTATGGTGTGGCGCATCTTTTGTCGCTGAACGAACTGAGGCAGCGTGTTACTACGCCTCTCATTAGAGTTCGAAACGCGGGTAATCATCTTTCCCTGCTTCATGTAGGTCGTCACTCCTGCCTTGCGGAGGCTACCTATTAGCATCAATCCCTTTGAAGTACTTTTCTTACTCATAATTCAGTTTCCTTTCTGTTTCTTATTATGTTCTGCACTAATTCTTCTGATATTCTTCTTCGGTCTTGCTCCAACACACCTCCAATCCTGCACCTATAGATCTTAAGTGAAACACTAGTTCTTGTCTGGTTCATATTAGTTTCTTCTTCGTTTGTTGTTCAGTCAAACACTGGATAACAACTGGACAACAAGCGGACAACAACTGAACAACAATAGAAGACAAATGTAAGTTGCCTATAGGTTGTCCATGAGGTGAATATGAGTTGTTCTTAAGGGGCATATGAGGTAGTCATGAGATACACATAAGGTGGACTTAAAATACATCTTTAGTTCTGTTTGCAAAGATACAAACATTCAGGCAAACCACCAAAGGAAAGAACGCTGAAATCCATATAAAAGCAATTTTTTCTCTTTTTCTTTCATTATTCGATTATTTTTTCATATATTTGTACCAGCATTCAGCACAGAGTGCAAAAGACATATTGCTCTATAGCTTCACAATCACCACCACGAACGAAAGAGCAACAACTATTATAGGAGCTGCCCCCAATATGGGCGCAGAATTCCCGTATATAGTTGTGGTTTGTGGTGAACCGTGAAGCGTAT
>JAFSNR010000164.1 GCA_017443345.1 Prevotella sp. | reverse complement strand
CGGTCCTGTTCGTCCTGCTGCTCCTTACGGATACGGGCTTCCTCAGCCTCACGCTGGCGCTGTTCCTCACTCTTGGCTGCTTCACGCTCGGCAATCTTGCGCTGTGACTCAGCCTCCATCTGTTGCTGGATATGCTGGTTAACATCCTTCCATTGCTTGATGATAGCCTGCTGTTCCTGCTCCTGTCGCTTGATTTCCATGCGACTCTCTGCAATCTCCAGCGGGTCTTCGCCCTTGGGCTTCTGCTTGCGTATCTTCTCCAGCTTGGCATTTGCCTGGTCTATCAGGTCCTTGGCTGTGTCTCTAGCCATCAGCATGTCACCGCCTGTCGTTTCCACAAGGGCTGCTGCAGCATCTTCCACACTAGCCTTGTGCCATTCACGCACTGGTCTTCCCTTCCTGTCGGTTACTGGCTTGTCGCCATCCATCCTGACGGGAATACGGGAAAGGGCACTCGCTGGTGGTTCGTTTGCGCTGGTCTGCTCTGAACCTGCCTCGCCACCAGCATTATTCAAGTCTGCACCCTGTTCTGCACGTTGAATGTCTACACCATTATGACTGATGATACGGCTGTTCAGCTCATCGGCTGTCAGCTGGAGCGCCTTGCCGTTATTGGTCTGCACAACATAAACACCATCTACGGCATTAGGAAGAGTCACTACCTGTCCTTCAATGGTTCCACCCTGTCCGTCCTGTAACGTCACGGTATCTTCTATATCGTACACCTCATTGACTGATGCTGGCTGTGCTTGTGCCTCGACTCTTGCAGCCATCTGCTGCTGTGTCCTGCCGATATTATAGCTGTCTGCCATCTGCTGGATGGTCTGCTTATCCATGACGGTAGGCTGCATGTTGCCATCCATATATACGGCAACAGTGCCGTCGCCTTGGTCTGCAACAACCTGTATGCTATGCTGCGCGCCCTGATCGTCGGCAACAGTATACTCTTCTCCTGGAACAAACTGCAGGATGCCGTCTATCTTATTGTCGGCTTCCTGTGACATGGTGGCAATGATGTTCTGCCTGGCTTCCTCCTTCATCTGCTCTGCGTCGATAGGCTCATCAACCGTCAGGAAGTCCTCTACGCTGTGTGCCTCAACCTTGCCAGTGGTAGCATTGACAGTCAGTATCATATTGTCGCCATTGATAAGCTTGCTGGCCTGTCGGTTGATTGCCGTTCCGTCATCCGTCATCACAAGGTCACCACCTATTATATATACCTGCTGGTCATCAACCAGTGTTGCAGGGTGTATCTGCTGGTCGCTGGGGTTGCGTCTGCGGTCAATGGTGGCATTGCTTACCTCTATCTGGTTCTCAATGTCATCATTTACCCTGTCGAGCATGCCTTGATAGGTCATCTTGGCATTCACGAAGTCCAATGCTGTCTGTTTTTCTTCTGGAGTCCATTCCTCATTGTCGTAGATAAGCTGCATAGTTCCGACGGGGTCTTCCTCGAAGTGCGTTATATAGTTATCGTCGGCAATCTCACTCAGTCTCTCACGCTGGAACTCATAGGTATTCTTAGCATCGTTCATGTCCTGAGGCTCTGTAAGCTCTTCGCCTCTCGCATAAGCATCACGTATGGCAACATTCTCCTGGCTGAGTCCACCTTCCATGCGCATCAGCATATCTGCAACATTGGCACCTTGGTTTTGTTTCAGTCGGCTGGCATAGGCAAACAGCGCTGCTTTCTGGTCGTTGCTGAATGCTTCGTTGTCCTTGATGCTGTAGAGATAGTCGGCAACGTCCTTATCGTCCATCTCTTCAATACCAGCCTTCATAACTTCCCATTCGTCGCCAAAAGCCATGCTTCCGTTGTTGTCTGCCTGCTGGAGCTGCTTCTTGATATTGCGTTTGTATATCGGATAGGCTGCGGTATTCATGCCAGCCATGAAACCACCGAACCACATCGTGCCAGCAAAGATGTCTGCCTGTGTGTCACTGTCCCAAAGGTCGCTTATCTTGTTGTCGCCTGTCAACAGGGAGTTGAGGATGATACCGTATTCTTCCTCTAAAGGCTCTTCCAGGAGTCCGTCCCAGTGGGTCTTCTCCATCATGCGCTTCATATTCTTGGCAAAAGGTGTAGCGCCTACCTTCCCTACAAGGTCGCTGATATAGCCAAGACCCATGCGTCTGCCCATGCCACTTGCAGCAACCTTGCCTAAGAACTTGTTGATGTTACCACCAAAGCCAAGCTCCGTGAAGTTCTCAATGATGCTGGAAGCCTCTCCTTCCCAAACGGAACGTGCAAGACCTTTACCACCTTCTACGAATACGCTGTTGCCGTTCTCGTCTGTATCATAGTGGCCTATCTTCAACTTACCATCCTCTCCATACTCAAAGGAGTCGCCAGTATAGCGCTGCATGATATTGGCAATGGTGGCTGGAGCCTGTAGGGTATTGCTCAGGGCTGCTGCTTCTGCTGCATTACCCAGTACTCTTGCACCTATTCTTGCACTGACGGCCTTGATGCCGTTCTTTCCAAACTGTTTGATGGCTTTCTTCGCAAATGCTTTACCTACACCGCCTGCTGGGTTGGCTGCCATCTGTAACATGAAGGGAGCCATCTCCATTGTGGTAACACCTGCTGTATAGCCATGCGGTACTTCTGCTATCTCCTGGCTGCGGGCAAGTGACATACCAGCAAGGGCAAGTGCCGTCTCCTGATCTGTCAGCTCTTCGCCACTCTCCATCTTACGCTTCATACGTGCATAAGTACCTGCTTTCTGTAGGTCTGATAGTCCGAAGTCGTAAAGTGAAGGGTCTTTCAGTGTGTCCCAGATACCATAGCCAAAGTTCTTCCAGTTATTAAACCAGTCCTTTGTGAATGGCAGACCGACACCGCCAAGGAAATCACTGCTGGCTTCCAGCTGCTGGCTACGCTCGATACGTGTACGGGCTTGTCTGAGGTCTTGCTGTGCCATCTTAAGGTTCTCTACAGCCTCATCACCGCCACGACCACCTTTATAATGTATGCGTCCGTCGGCATCCACCCAGTCTACTTCCTGCTTTCCAAGCTGTTCCTCTATCTGCTTCTCCTGTCCGTCAATACGTGACAACAGGGCTTCTTTCGGATGCTCACGTTGATAACGCTCGCTACGTGCTTCTGCGTCTATCTGCTGTTGCTCCTGCTCGGCTGCAAACTTGCTGGTATATTCATTCCCTCTGGTAGTGGTGTATGTCTTCTCCACCTTGCCAGTCTCAGGGTTCAACTCTTCACGCTCCTGCAGGTTGTTGGTCTCTCCCACGTTGATTCGTGGTGGCACATGGAGTCCTTGCTGTTGTCTGAGGTTGTCTGCCTTGCGGTCAAAATGCTGCAAGGAACTATCAATAGTATGTTTCCCTGCTGACAAAGTCCTGTTGAAACTAGCTTTCTCTTCTGCCGTTGGCTTGTATCCTTCCGTCTGCTGGGATTGATTGGGCTGCTGCACATTTGGAGCTGTAGGCATGGCACGCTGTCTTATCGACTCCTGCAAGGTCTCGCCTGTTTGGGTCTTATGGTCAAACGAAGACATCCATTCTTCACGGCTTCCTTGCCCAAAGTCTATGCCTTCTTCTCCAGAGATTTCCGTGAGACGATTGTATAAATTCTCTGTATTGGCAGGACTGGAAAAGTATTTCTTCTTGAAATCTTCAAGACTCATTCCATCCAGACCGAAATCTACCCCTTCTTCTTCTGAAATCTTTTTGAGTGAATTATATACTCCGTCGCTGGTACGTCTAATGTTTGCCATAATGATTACAGTTGTGTTTTTGATTTACGCTTTTGTAATAGTGGTGCGGTAGGGCTAGTTGACTGTTGCTTTCTCTTATCTTCGCCAACGATACCCTTATACCTCTGCTTTATCTTCTCCTTGCCTTTCTTGGTTTCTATCGTAGTGTATTCTCCGACACCGCTTCCTCTGCCACCACCACTACTTCTGTGGTAGATACTTTCACGTCGTATCTTATTACTCTCAACACGGGAAGCCTGT
>JAFSNR010000163.1 GCA_017443345.1 Prevotella sp. | reverse complement strand
TTTCAAAGCGGCAAAAAAGACTCCAAATAATCATTGTTATCTGACTCTTTCTTCCTGGTTCGTGAGAAACTTCACAAGTTCAACCTTTTGGACTGAGAAGGACTACAACGGACTGAAATCTGCATTTTGGTGCTACTTTTGGTGCTACCCACAATTTCCGTGGTGCTACCAATTTCAGGCGAGTTCGTTCGAGTACCTTTAAGGCCCAAACCTTAAACCCACGAACCGCTATGTTCGAGAAATCAGTTAAACTGGTCTTTGACCGCAAAAAGAAACCAACGAAAGACGGCCTTGTGACCGTAGAGATTCAGCTCTGTGTATCAAGAGATTGTAGGAAGTACATTTCCCTTGGTGCTACTCGTGCTACCACCCCAGAGGAGCGTGCTACCTATACTGCGAGGGAGGACGTTCAAGAGCATTTACAAAAGTATGTCAATGTGCTGGAAGCTATGCACATGCTCGGTGAAGAAATGACGACAGCCAACCTTAATGCACATCTTGGTATAACACCAAAGGAACATCTGACAAAGAAAGAAACGGCTATCCCGTTTAATGGTAATTTCATTGATTTTATGCATGATTCCATTATGTCTGATCGTATTGAGGAAAGCACCCGGAAAGTCAGGATTGTCACTTTAGATTCTCTCGTTGAGTTTGGGAAAATTAGGAAATTCCAAGATTTGACAGCTGAAAATATCCGTGCTTATGATGCCTGGCTACGAGAAGATGGTACACGTTGTGATGTCACCATTGCTGGCTATCATAAAAGGGTGCGCCATTATGTTGCAGAAGTTTATGAGAGAGGATGGATAGATCGTAATCCGTACAATCTTTTTACTTATCCCCACGGACATCATCGTGAGCGCAAACCATTGACTGAGAAAGAATTGAAGAAAATGCAATCCTTGGACTTGCCATCAAAGGAAGCCAAGGCCCGCGACCTTTTCATTTTCTCTGCTTATACAGGGCTTGCATACTGTGATGCTCAGAATTTTGACTTTGAGACAATGACAGAACAGATGGGGGATATGTATTACATTGATGGCAGCAGAATCAAGACCGGCAGCAATTTCTTTACCCCCATCTTTCCGCCAGCAATGGAAGTTTTGAAACGGTACAATTATCATCTTCCGAGATTGAGCAATCAGAAAATGAACGATTATCTACACCTCATTGAGAGTCGTTTGAAACTAAACAAGAATCTGACTTCTCACATTGCCCGTCATTCATTTGCAACTATTGTTTTGGCACATGACGTTCCTATTGAGAATGTGGCAAGGATGCTTGGACACAAGAATATCCAAACCACTCAGATATATGCAAAGATCCTGAAATCAACAATTGTCCGTCACGCAAACTCTCTCAAAGGGATATTCAAATGAGCTTGTAGAACACCCCTTTCATCTTCCGCGACATTCCATTTTCCGTGAATGTCGCGGTTATTTTTTCACAGATGTAACGGAAGCCGTCAATATGGAAGATGGCGCGTGGATTAGGTACGTGGTCAGACAGGAAGGAGAATGTATATTTCTTCTTCAAGTCCACGTTGTATGCCGGATAGTTGATGGCATCCCGCCCATCGAAACGCAGGGATGACGGATATTGCTTATAATGCCAGTTGGCATCTATCATAATCGTATCGACCCACGGCATCGGCACTTCGTTCTGTGGTATCTGCCCGTTCCAATAAGCAAGGTATATCTTATCGTAATATTCCTTGACTCCCTGCTGCTCCCCTTGTGCGATGATAGCCAACGGCAGCGGATTCACCAGCCTTGAAGAATCGTTGGCTCCAAGGTTGTCCTCCGCTGTCTCATCGTAGTTGTTCATCTGGAGGAAGAGCATGAAGCCATGCTCCGCGTCCGTCTCGTCCAGCCATGCCGGAACCATCTTAATCTCCTGAATCTTTCCTTCGTCCTCACCACCTCTGATGCTGCGGTCGCCAAAGATGTTGATGGGAACCGGAGCGTATGAGCGAGAATATACCCAGTATGTTCCACTCGGTTGAACATCACCATCAACCACGGTCACGCCCTCCCTCGTGACCATCTTTGTATTGCGGAAAGCGAAGTATGTATCTACAGAGCGCACATAGTGAATCTGATGGATGAGCACCATGTTTTCCTGTTGCTCCTGGCTGTCATTGTACTGCATGATGACCGTCTGTAGATCTCTGCAAGTACCAAGGAAACTGCTCATGGTGTCGTATGTCCTTATCTTATCCCACAGCGTATTGAGCACCCACGGCGAAGAATAATACTTCCAGGCGTTGTGGTCGCAGTCTGCAAACTGCCGCTTCTTGGCTGGCAGAAACTTATCGTTTGCCTCCGAGGATATATCCACCTTATACTCATCAATGACCGTATCGATGACCTCATCATATAGCTCATGCAGCACGGAAGCCGTATAGTGGAACGTCACCTTCTTCCGCTTATGGTCAATGTCAAACTCAGCATTCAGCAGAAGCTCTATCTGATGCAGCAACTCAGTTATTGACCAATGCGGCATCGCCCGGGCAAACGATGGAATGTCCCATGCGGCAGGCAGCGTGTTACAGATCAGGATGTAGCGGTGATACGACTGCCTCCACTCTCTCAGGTCAGCCGTATAGCCCTGCTCCAACAGAATCTCCTCCACGGCATAGATGAGATACGGCTGCTGTGAGAGCTTCATCTTATTCTCTCCGTTGCCCCGACGATACACCCACGTATAGTTACCGTGGCCGCTATCATAACGCGCTTCATTCTGGATGTTGCCTGAATAAGAGTTTACCCAAGGCAGTGCTACGGAATTTGGACTAGAGTCATTGTATATCGTCCACATATTAGCAGGTGGCACGTTCTTCGCCAGCCCGTCATAATACTGGCCCCAATTGAACTCATTGATGTACGTGTTATCAAAGGTACTTTCAAAGTTCTGCGCTGAACGCCCTTCCAGGAACTGCGTCTTCACCTCCTTCTCATTGATTTCCGTAATTGTCACCACTCCACTGCGGTACAATGAGCCATGAGTAATCACACAGTCATACACCACCTTCTCCTTGACCACATCCTTGCGGTCAATATTGCCGAAGATGGCGCGGTTCTGCGGGCAGTCAGCCAATGGAAATGTCATTGTCAGCGTATAGGAATCACTGCCCGTGAACAGTCTGTTCTCTGAGATATAATCGAAGCTGCTTCCCTTCTTCAGGATGGCTTCCTTGTCGTCAATCAGTATTGTCATACCTTAAATCTTTTACGTGCGCGTGTGCGCGAACTATTAATTAATTGTCTCTCTATGTATCATCTCTGTGAGCGCGGTGTCTTATTCCGCATGAGGTTGTCATATTCATCCTGTGCTCTCTTGATTCCCCTGTCACCCTCTACCGTGTTGACAGTCACAAACGGCTCTTCAAGGCGCTTTTCCAATTGCCTCATGACAGAAGAATAGTTAGCCATCGCTGCACTATTCGATGTCAATGCGGCCACCAGCGTCCCGTCTGTTGCCTGTTTCGCCAGGACTGTAGGCGCTGTGATTGAGCGCGAGACATCTTCACTGCGCAGTGTACCTATTGTATTGGTTCTCTGCGCATAGTCTAACGCCTCAATCATCGGACGTGCTGCGGGTGAGTTTACCAACGCCTGTGAAGCCACCCATTCCCCTGCATGGACTACGCCCACTTCCAGCTCTTTCGGACCCTTTGGCGTATAGCCGCCCTCAGCATATCCCTGTGCCTCCGATGCCTGTTGCTGCTTCTTGATAGCTGCAATCTGGATAGCACCTGCCGCCACGGCCATTGCCGCTGCAATAGGTGCCAGGATATAGCCCACGTATGGAACGGATGCAGCACTACTGTAGGCGTTGATGGCCGCTGTTGCCGTCTGTGCGACAGCCTGAATCACCTGCATGGCGAACATCTTGCGGTTTGCCTCGTTCTTGATACGTGCTATCTCCTGTTCCTTCTCGCGTTCAAGACGTTTCACTTTGTATGTATTACCCTCGGCGAAGGAAATCTCAGCATCGTAGCGGCTTGTGATGGCCGCAGTCTGAATCTCCACTTCGGCCTGAATGATGTCAGACAGTCCGCTGAAGATGCTGCTCATGCCGGACACGATGGTATCAAAGCTTTCAAGTATGGCCTTTCCTCCGTCCGAGTCCAGCCACTCCACTACAGCTTGTGTTGAAGCCTGCATCCCATTCAGCTCCTCCCCGCCATACTTGCGGATGAGTGCGGCCTTGGCCTTCTGATATGCCTCTTCAATGCGAAGCTTCTCTTTTGCATTGTTACCTGCCAAGGTTATTTCATTCTGATATACCTGTCTCAGTAATGCGAGATCCTGGGAAAGAGCTTGCTGTCTCTCGGCTGCATTCAGCCCGAAATATTCATCCTTGATTTTCTTCAGCTTCTGTTGGTGCTCCTTTTCCTTCTGCTCATACTCCTTGCGTCTGCGCTGCGTGTCAGCAAGCAGTTTCTCCTGGTATGCCTGTTCTGCGGCCAAACGCTCCTTTGTTCCTTCCTTGTAGATGGCTACGACCTTGCGGGCATGGTCCAGCTCTAACATCCGCAAGGCTTCCTGATAAGCCTCCGTGGTACTCATGCCATCGATGTACCGCTGCTGGATAGCCATCTTCTGTTCCTCGTAGGCTGCATCCTCTGCCTCGCGGGTGCGTTCAAGCCCTGCCTTCGTCTGTGCTGCAACCGCCTCGTAGTAGTCGGCTTCGGCAGTGATACGCTCCTGTTCTGTTAGGTCAGTACGGGCAAGAATCTTCTGCCCATACTCCACCTCTATCTCTTCGAGGCGTTTCTGGTATTGCTCATAATCAGCTTCTCCACGGGCGTAGTTGATACGTATCTCTGCCTGTTGTCTCTCGCGCCATTCCTTTTCAGCCTTGAACTTGTCGCCCTTCTGCTTGTCATCAGTGCCATCACCTCCACCACCTCTGTTGCCGGAACCGCCACCATTCCCGCTGCTCTCGGACTTGGCCCTTGCCTCGTCTGCAAGTTCCATGTTCCGTGCCGTGAGGTCATCGATGATGCGGTTCAGCTCCTTCTCCTCCCTGTCAGCCGCTTCCAGCTGGGCCTTCCATGCCCGATAAGCAGACGGTGAAGCCCCTGCCTTACCAGCTGCTTCATCGGCATTCATGCCCTCGCTCTCATAGAACATGGCATTCACCATCCTGTCGCTGGCCTCGTTCTGCAACTTCTTCCGCCTCTCCGTTGCCTCCGGCAGCTTTGCCAATGCCGCGTCAATCTTGGCCTTGTTCTTCAGCTGCTCCACATAAATGCCAAGCACCTCGGCATTATGCCCTATCAGCTTGCCCTCATCACTGAGGCTTGCGTGATAGTCAGGAATAATCTGCTGAAGTTCCTCGATAGCCTTGCGGCGGTTCTCAATGGAAACCGTCTCATCCTCGATGGTTCGTTTCAGAATGTCAATCCTCTTGATTTCCTCGGCAGAATTCATCCGTGCCTCCTTCTCGATGTCCTGAAGCAGTTGCTGTTCCTTGCGCTGCTCCCTCAGGCTCTGGACGATGGCGATGATAGCGGCCACTACGGCAGCGGCCATCAGTCCATAGACTGTACGCAACTGCTTCCCCTTATTCTGTAGGTCAACAAGCAGGCTGCTCTCCTTGGCCATGTTGCCTGTCAGTCTTGCCCCTGCCAGTTGCAGTCGCAGTTTTGCTACAGTCAGCAGATCTACGACAGCCTTATATCCCTTGGTGGCAGTGGTTGTCACAACCGTCCAGGCATTTAAAGCCTTAAGACGGATGGCCGAAAGATTGACCGCCACATTGTAGGCCACGATAGCAGCCGTTGCCGTAAGAATAGCCTTGCGGTGCTCAATGAAGAAGGAAACCGCCGTACTGAGGAACCGCAATGTCAGCGAAGATGATGTATAGACATGGCGCATGATTGGCAGCAGTTTCTCACCGAGTTCTGCAGCCAGTGCCGCCACACGCTTGCGGGCTTTCTCTATGCCCGCCTGTGCCGTGTTGTTCTGAATGTCGTACATCTGTGTGACCTTGGTCGCCTTGTCGAAGGCCTTCTGTGCCTCTTCCTGCTCCCACTTCACCATGTCAATGTTATTGGCCAGTGTAGCCATAACCTGTGAGGCACGTGCTCCGTTTTCACCCATGTCCTTGAAGACTGGAGCCAGTGCGTCCATGTTGCCAATTTCCTTGAATCGTTCAAGAATCATGATGAAGCCAGCGTTAGCATCTTCAGCCATTACCTTCTTGAACTGCTCTGCATTCAGGTTCAAAGCCTTGGCAAACTTGTCACTCTCCTTGTAGGCATCCATGATCAGCTTAGACACTGCCGTTGCCGACATCTCAGCTGCCTGTCCGTTGGCATCCAGGACGGCACCGATGGCGATCAGCTGCGGCAGTGTCATGTCTGCTGCCTTACCCACACCACCCATACGTCGTGCGAAGTTAGCCAGATACTCACTTCCAGCCGTACAGTTCTGGGACAGCTCCGTTATCGTGGAACCGATGGCCAACAGCGCCTGTTCCGTGCCGAGTTGGTCCTTGATACCGAAGATGCTACTCAACTTCGAGAGGACAAGTGTAGCCCCGTCACCGATGTCAGACAGGGCCACATTGATCTGGTCGGCACCACGGACATAGCCCATGATGTCCTCGATGGACTTCATACCCAGCTTACCTGCATCCTCCGCATATTTGTTCAGCTCAATAATAGAGGTCCTGGTATTCATCTTTGCCATCTCAGCATTCAGTTCCCGAACCTGATCCATGGAAAGGGAAGTGAACTTGCTGACGTTGGCCATCTCCTGTTCCCATTCCGCGTAGGCGTTGACTGCCGAGCGTCCGGCCATGATAAGCCCGGTGACAGCAGCAGTGGCACCAGCAATCGTGGCACCCCATTCATTGATACCACGGTTGATGCGTTGAAGCAGTGTTTCGGACTGCCGGAACTCTGCATTCACGCGGTCAAGTTCCGCTTTCACCGCCTTGATCTTGGCCACCTGAGCCGTCCATGCCTCAGACCCTCTTTCAATACCATTCAATTGACGGCGAAGTAAAGAAAGCGTCTGGTTCAGTTGCTTTGGCGTGGCCCTGTCAAGGCGGCGCATGACGTCCTCTGCCGTAGCAGTGGCGGATTGTATCTGCTTAATCTGAGCATTGGTCTGGTTAAGCTCTTTCTGTAGCCGTTTCAGCGTGGCCTTGTCCCCGCTGCGCCGAGCTTTGTCTATGGCCGCTTCCAACTGGGTAGCCTTCTGTTTGAGGTTATCCAGCATCTCCTGTGCCTGTCGGCCATTGACAGTGAGGGTGACTGTTGCGTTTGTGTTAAGTTCAGACATAAATGTGTGGCTATTTTGTGAGGTTGTTACTTGTTCAAGGGTGGGTGGCGGGCCTAAAACCGCTGCAAAGTAAATACTTTGCCTACCTCTGTGAAAAGACACTTTCGAGGTACTCGAATCAACAACTCTTCAACACCTGGGAAATGGTCAAAAAATATGATTTACATGATTTTCAGCGACTTACGCAAACTCCACAATTTTCCAGAGTTGAAATTCCGATATGGCTGTAAATCAGCCACATGGGGGTGTCGGGGGAAAGAATTTCCCCTGACTTCGCGCTATGCAGCCCCCGACCGCCCTGCCTTCGCCCCTCCCTCTCGCCCTCCTTGACCTTTGCGGAATATGTAGGCGGTCTCTTTGGGAACACGCCTCTCTTGGTCTCACTGCGTTGGCCCGGCTCGTTGGTCTCATCGTTGCCGCCACTTTCAAACTTGCCGCCCTTGGTCTCACATCGTTGGACTCGCCCCGATGGTCTCACAATAACCTCCCGACCTCCTACACGCTCACACGCAGACCGCCGCCACCCCGAAAGCCGCCTTTAAGGTCTCATATCACCATAACCGCCCCGATGGTCTCACAATAACCTCCCGACCTCTCACGCGCTCACTCGTTGACCACTGCCACCCCGAAAATCGCCTTTATGGTCTCATATCGTCATAACCGCCCCGATGGTCTCACAATGACCTCCCGACCTCCCACACGCTCACACGCAGACCACCGCCACCCCGAAAGCCGCCTTTAGGGTCTCATATCATCATAACCGCCCGATGGTCTCACAATCACCTCCCGACCTCCCACGCGCTCCCACGCTGACCACAGCACCCCGAAATCAGCCTTTAGGGTCTCATATCATCATAACCGCCCCGATGGTCTCACAATCACCTCCCGACCTCCCACACGCTCACACGCTGACCACCGCCACACCGAAAGCCGCCTTTAGGGTCTCATATCATCATAACCGCCTAAATGGTCTCACAATAGCCTCCCGAACTCTCACGCGCTCACACACTGACCACCGCCACCCCGAAAGCCGCCTTTATGGTTACAATTCGTCATAACCGCCCCAATGGTCTCACAGCAATTCCCCACTTTCACCCTCTCACACATACCCGACAGCCGCCACGACAGCCCCGCACGACATCCGAAAACGCCCCTTTGATGGTCTCAATGCGACTTTTGAACCCTCGCGCCTCTGCCGCTTGTGCTTGTGTCATCTTCGAGCCGCGAAGCGCGGTGGTGGCTTTCATGCGCGAGAAAGATGTGTGTGGCTGTCAGCCACTTACATTTACAGTGTCTCACGGCTCAATACCCATTGAGCGGTAAAGAGACATTGGGGCCGACTGAAAGGAGGATTGCAGCGGGAAAAGGTGGCAGCGAGTGGCCTGGCTCCAGGCTTCGCCGTCCCTTTTCACGATGCAACGATAAGGCTTTTCATCCTGAAGTGCCTTATCGCCACTATCTAAATTCTTTCCTCTCTCCCCTTCCGAATACCACACGGATGCCAAGGTAAGTCAGCGTTTAGGCTATGCCGTTAAGAACGCCGACCTGCCTTGGTATTGGTGTGCGTATTGGACGGGGGCTTTGGAGGCACACTTGTATGCTTTTATTAAGTGAGGCCTTGCCTCATTGAGGGTGCGGCATTTATGCCGCTGGGAGTTGACGAGTGCCTTGCCCTGCCGTGTGCTGCTTGTCAGCCACAGCATGACAAGGCTTTCGTGGGTATTGTTCTATAGCAGCTTATCTTCGGGACGTGGATTTTCCGCCCATGCCATTTGCGTGGACGATTGCGATGCCCGGCAATGAGGCTGGAAAATCCACATCCCAGAAGATGTGCTGCAGAACTGAGAATGAGCCATTCGGCTTATCATGTCATTAGGCTTCAGCCCAATGATGTTGATGTGCCAGGAATGGCTTTGATGGTGCGGCATTTATACCGCTGCGAGGTGACGAGTGCCTTGTTTTGCCGTGCGCTGCCTGTCAGCCCACAGCAATGCAAGGCTTTCGTGAATACCAGTCCCGAGGCTCTTCTTCAAGTACAGAATTTTCTATACTTCGGAGATGTGCCGAGGGATAAGTAGCCCTTGGGCTTTTATCAGGCATCGGTCCTGCCGTCGTGCCTTTGCGTTGGACGTCACAGACAGAGGTGGTACTTGCCTACGGTGTGTGCTGCCCCTTGCGAGGCCGTAAACAAATACCACCTCCGTCCGTGACGATGTGCGGTGGCGGCACTGACAGCACGATCCGATGGGGACTGGGGTGGGCAAAGATTATTTCTAAATTTATTGGGTATTCTGATAGGGCTTCAGACTTTGAATAGCTAATTTTTAACGAAGATGATGATTTATGTTCATGTTTATGCTTGTTTTTAAATAAAAGATTGTACTTTTGCACCAAAATCACGGGGTTAGCCATTTGAAAAACAATGGACCCCGCTTACTGCCTCCTTCGGGAGGCTTTTTTGTTTGTTATAATTTACGGAAATATTTGATAGAAAATTAGCCATCCGCCCCAACACCGGAGCGGATGACACTTGCACAAGCGGCACAGCCACGTACTCAGAGTGCTCTGAATACATGGCCGTGCTCACCCATCGTATAGTCAGTCATGAAGAGATCACGGGCGTAAGCCTTATAATCAAAGTAACTTGACAAGCTTCCCATCATTTTATCGATATTGTAGCAGTCATTCAGGAGCTGTTCAGCGAAGTCCTCCTCGCTGTCCCACTCGCCGCAGTAGGCTTCCTCAAAACTATCGAAGTCATCATCACTGCGAGTATCCATGTAGTCATCGAAAGCTTCTTGCCGTGATTCGTCCATTTCGGCGTACTTCTTGATTTTATCGAATGTCTCTTCATCCATGCAGCTCTCCGAGTACCAATCACGCGGGAAGTTCTCATAGTCCTGGAACATCAGTTCTGGATCCTCTTCATCGCGGTGCAACAGTCGGCACACCTCCATGAACTCGTCGTAGTCTTTGAATGAGGCCAGATCCAGCCAGGCGCCATCAATGCTGCCCTCATTGTATTTACGGTATGTCCCACAATAAACAGCGGGATTGCCTGATGTGTAATCGTAGCCGTGTTCACGGATGCGTTCATCAGCTTCCAGAGCCTCGCC
>JAFSNR010000162.1 GCA_017443345.1 Prevotella sp. | reverse complement strand
GTCAATTTGGGTGAAAATCATTCATTGCAAAGTTTAACTAACTTATTGATAATCAACACATTAGTTAACACAATAAAGTTGCAGATGTGCGTATTTTTTCGTATCTTTGTATGTGAATTCAAAAAAGAAAAATCGCCCATCTGCAGGGCGCAAAGGTACGAATAAATCTGGACTTACGCAAGTAATTGGCCAGATAAAATCACACGTGAGTGAAAAATGTCATGCCTGGCACATATCTCTTGATGGTATGACGAGTAATGAATCCCTTATAACGCTGACAGCACATACTACAGGTAGTAGTGCCGTATGCCCATGTTGCGGAAGACGTTCTACGACAGTCCATAGCCATAGGCTACGCAAGATACAATGTACGGAGTTGCTTGGTAGCCGTACGCTGCTGATACTGGATGTGCGTCACTTCGTCTGCAACAACAGTAAGTGTGGTCACACCATCTTCTCTGAGCCTCTTGCTATGACCCATCCGTACGGGCGGCATACTTATGAGGTAGAGAAGCGCATCCGTCATGAGGCCCTGGGACAGACGGCACGTAAGGCCTGTGAGACACTTGCCATGCAGTATATCCAAATCAGCCAGTCGTCTCTCATACGCACCCTCCGTCTGATGGGCAGCATCAATCCGGAAGTATGCACCAGCGGATACGTGGGGATGGACGACTTTGCCAAGCGGAAGGGGCACGAGTATATGTGTGTCATTGTCGACCATTACACACGTATGCCATTGGCTGTCTTTGACTCCCGCTACGGGCAGGAGATCACCGACTGGCTGAAGGCTCATCCGGAGATCAAGGTCGTCACCCGCGACGGCAGCCAGTCGTATGCCTCCATCATCAGCGCCGCTTCTGAATTTATCATACAGGTATCCGACCGCTTCCACCTGATGCAGGCCCTGAAAAGGGATGCCGTGGAGCCCATCCGCCAGATGCTCGGGCAGAAGAAGCAGAAGATGCTGTGTCCCTATCCCGCAGAAGACGAGGCATACAGGATGATAGTCGACGACATCTGCCATATGGGCAATGCGAAGCACCGTGACAAAGTGATACTGTATTACAAGTGCCGCCATCTGAAGGACGAGGGAAAAAGCATTGCGGAAACAGCCAGGATACTGCAAGTCAAGTCGCAGAAGGTGTACTGGGCACTGAAT
Source organism: Prevotella sp. (assembly GCA_017443345.1). Classification (GTDB taxonomy): domain Bacteria; phylum Bacteroidota; class Bacteroidia; order Bacteroidales; family Bacteroidaceae; genus Prevotella. The sequence goes on along the minus strand of JAFSNR010000162.1, from coordinate 663 downwards.
GCGGATCTGAGGAGACTGCTGACTCGTGACCAGAAGCAGGCTATGGAATCAGCAAGAGACATGGCCGGGATTGTCGCCTCCGGATGTATCACGCCGACAACCATACATAGCAGGATGGATGGCAGGATATCCTCACGGCTTGTCTCAAGGTGTATGCACAGTATCCTCGCCAAGTACAGGCCGTTGCGTGAGGAAGTCCGTATGCACAACAGGGCATTGGGGGAACGGAAAAAGTCGGTAAAGGTAAAGGGCAGTACTATCTGGAGTTATATCGTCACGGGAGATACCGAATCGAAAAAACTGCTGAAGCTAAAAGACACCCATCCCGAGGTGGAGCAGATCATGCAGGTCTGCATACGTTTCCGCAAGATGCTCCATGACGAGGACGATGCCCCAAGCATGGACGAATGGCTTGAAGAGGCGCAGAGATGCCAGGCCAGAGAGATAAGAGGCTTTGCCGAATACATCAGAAACGACAGAAAGGCAGTAGAGCTGGCTTGCACCACCTATTACAACAACGGACTGCTGGAGGGAGTGGTCAACAAAACCAAGGCCATCAAGAGAAGTATGTTCAACAGAGCGAAAGCCGATGTGCTCAGGGCAAAAGTGCTCTACAGCGGACTGAAATGGGACTGGAATTATCACCCAAATTGACGCAGAACC
>JAFSNR010000161.1 GCA_017443345.1 Prevotella sp. | reverse complement strand
CTTACTATCATTGTCTTCTGCTCTATCAACGGAAGAATCTCTTGTTCAAAGATACTACGCTCTACAATCCTGTAGTGAGGCCGGTAGGCTTCACGATATTCTGGAGAGTGACTGATGGCATATTTACCTACAGAAAGGACACTGTCGATAAATTGCCTGTCCTTGTTGTATTGGGGCAGGTTCAGCTGCATCCCGTCAATCGTACCAATCATCTTGTGCCAGCGTTCGTTCCATTCATCCACTGACGGGCGATTGGAGGAATTGGCACTACAGATAAAAGCATCCAGCAGCATATCCTCGCTAATCAAGCCTTCCTTGACAGCACGGATACTGACGCGATAGTAGCTGCTATCTATACCACAAGGCTCATATATCCAGGGCATAAGATCGTCAAGCGTCACCGAGTTCAGTTCTTCATCGAGATATGCTTTTATCCTCTGATGGTCTACCACAAGATGCTCTGCTCCCATGAAATCCTGGAAGCACGACTTGTAGAGGTCAAGCAATCGGGATTTCGGATAAGTTTGCAGCTGACGGCTGACGAAACTTTGTACATCCTGTGCTTGCGATGATAAAACGGTAAACAGGGTAATTAAGAGTATTACTGCTTTTCTCATATTCCAACTTTTGTTATAACTTTGTGCAAATATAGTGACTTTAGGGCATTTATTACTACTTTTGTGGCACATTTTAACAAAAAAACAAACGCCACGACAGCCCTGAGCAGTATACTGGAGCTTTAGACCGTCATCCGTCTTTAAGATTCCGCTGCCGATATTCGGTGGGAGACATGCCCAGGTGTTCCCTGACAAACTTGCCGAAGAAGGACAGGGTTGGAAAGTCGAGCTCAGTGCAGATTTCCTTGACCGTCTTGTTGCTATAGCGCAGTTGCTGGCGGATGGTGGTGATGGTGTTCTCGTGGATGAGGTCGAGCGGTGCACGGCCCGACTCTTCCTTCACACACTTCGAGAGGTATTTCGGCGTGACGTTCAGCATATTGGCAAAGGCAGACACACTGCGCACACGACCTGCCGACTCGGCCAGCAGGCTCATGAAACGGCGGTAGATAAGTGTCGATTGGCGCACGATAGCATCTTTGCTGTCCTGCACAGAATCTGTTTCAGGCAATGTTTCCCTTTTTCTTTCTACCAGCATCATAAACTCCATCATCAGCGTCTGGAAAAGCATCCTCACCACGTCGTGATGGAACGAGCCTTCTGAGCCCTGCGTCTTCAGCATCATCAGACTATAGTAGTGGCCTGTTATCAGCCGTTCGCGCTCATCAAGTTGGAATATGGGATTCTTGCGGATATATTCCGCCTGCTGCCACACATATTTGTTGAGATAAAGCGAGCGGTCGATGGCCCGCCTGGCAAAGGCTATGACTTTTATCTTGGCGTTCTGGCTGAGCATGATACTGTTCATGGTCTGCCCGGGCAGATAGACAAACAGACAGCCCTCGCCGATGTGATATTCCCTATCCTCGATGGTCAGCATCATGCGTCCCTCAGCGCAGAACAGAGCGATGACAAAATCGGGTGCCGTGTCCTCATAGTCCGACAGGTTCAGCCGTGTGATGTCGTCAATCACCAGCAGGTCGCCATCCTTATAGTCAAACAGGTGGTTCTTCCAGAGTTCGTCAAAGTCCAAATGTCGCATATCGTAGCAATCTGCCTGCAAAGGTAGTAGAAAATTCCCAATTTCAGTGTCCCTTTTCACCTTTTAATGGAGAATATTTGCCTAAAAGTAGAGAATCCTCCACTTTGTGTGGGGTTTAGAACACCGAAGGTACGGTAAAATGCATTATCTTTGCACCCAGATATAATTTGTAAGTCTTAATTATTATGATGAAAGTACATGTACTGCACACCGGCGAAGTCCGCGTATCACCTTATCTGCCGTTTGGCGGCGACAACTGTAATCTGTTGAAAGCATCGGGCATGACCACTCCGAAGGAAGACTGGATATGGCTGCCCGTATCGGTCTATCTGATTGAACACCCTAAGGGGCTGATACTTGTTGACACGGGCTGGCACCGCGATATGTCACCCGAAGGCGTCTATGACAAGGCGGCTCAGATCAAGAGCCTCGGCTCGCGAGTATTATATAATGTGAACCAGGGACAGATACCTCTCGGTGAGGCCGTTGATGAGCAGTTGGCCACGATGGGCATCAAACCTGCCGACCTCGACTACGTGCTGCTGACGCATCTGGATTGCGACCATGCCAACGGTCTGCGTGCCGTGAAGGATGCCAAGCACATCATCGTGGCTCAGGAGGAACTGGACTGTGCCCGCAAGAACGGTTTTATCCGTTACAAGAAGAAGTGGTGGGAGGGCGTTGACCTGCAGACCATCGAGTGGAACGGCACCGAAGGTCCTGTCCAGAAGTCATTCGACCTCTTCGGCGACAGCAGCATCAAGATGATAAACATCCCTGGCCACTGCGACGGACTATGTGCCGTGAAGATTACCCGCGAGGATGGACGCTACGTGCTGCTGTTCTCGGATGGCGGTTATGCCACGAAGTCGTGGAAGGAGATGATTACCAGCGGTGTGTCGCTCGACAAGGAGATGCAGCGCAAGTCGCTCCAGTGGATTCGCGAACAGTCAATGGATG
>JAFSNR010000160.1 GCA_017443345.1 Prevotella sp. | reverse complement strand
TTTTTATTTGTTATACATGTTTTGTTCTTAACTGGGTGCAAAATTACATCAATTCTGCGAACCGTGCAAGAAGGCACTTTTTGGTGCCATAGTTACCAAAAAGTAGGAATTGTGATGTTATCTGGGTTTTCAGAAAACGACTTTAACTTTGATTAACTTAGTATAATTTGGTAATTCGGTAACTATTGGTTACTTTTGTGGCCAAAAAGCAGTTATGGCAGATATTAAAGCAGAGTATTTGGCTTGTCCAATCAGGAATGTGATTAGTCGCTTTGGCGACAAGTGGTCAATGTTGGTGCTCTATTCTCTTAATGCCAGCGAGACAGGCATCTTACGTTTCAACGAGATACGCCGCCTGATGACAGACTGCTCCCAGAAGATGCTCTCGCAGACGCTGAAGAATCTGGAGCAGAGCCATCTCGTACATCGCGAGGTCTATCCAGAAGTACCTCCTCGCGTAGAGTACTCTCTGACCGACACCGGCAAGTCGCTCATGCCAGCCATCATGGCTCTAATCGAATGGGGCCAAGCCCATTTCAAGGAAGTGGTAACGGATTAGCAAATAAAAAGAGCCCCGGCTTGCACTTCACAATGCAGGTCGGGGCTTTGACTCTATTTAGATGTTACTCTGCCTTTCCGCCAAACTCGTTATACGATACGTTCTCTGGCTTCCACTTATCCTTTGGTGTGGGACTCTCTGCAGGATGGCCAATAGCGATGACGCAGAGTGGAACGATGGTCTCTGGCAGTTTGACAGCCTTTGAGACATTAGCCACACGATCGTCCATGGGATAGACACCCGTCCATACAGCACCAAGTCCGAGGGCATGGGCTGCCAGCAGGATGTTCTCTGTTGCGGCAGAGCAGTCCTGAATCCAATAGGCCTGACCTTTGCCTTGCATGGCCTTGTCCATATTACCGCAAACCACGATAGCCACAGCGCATTGCTCTATCATACGGCCACGGCTTCCTGCCAACTCCTTCAGTTTCGCTTTGTCGGTCACAGCAACGAAATGCCAGGGCTGTCTGTTGACAGCGGTGGGAGCCGCCATACCTGCACGCAGAAGCGTCTCAATGTCGGCCTTTGATACAGGCTGATCGGTGTATTTACGTATGCTGGTACGTGTCATGATGCTGCTAAGTACGGGATTCAGTTCTCTGGTGACGTCGGCCTCGATGTCACTTATCTTATCCGTCGGCTCGTATCGCTTCACCACGCGGCCATCGCGAGAGACAAGGAACTTGGTGAAGTTCCACTTGATGTCTGACTTCTTGTTGTAGTCGGCATCCTGCTTACGGAGCATCTCGTCCATGAACTTTCCCGTCTTGTCATTGAGGTCGAAACCTGAGAACCCCTTCTGCGATTTCAGATAGGTGTATAGCGGTGACTCATTAGCCCCGTTTACGTCGATCTTGTCGAATTGCGAAAACTGGATGTCGAAGTTAGCCGTGCAGAACTGGTGAATCTCCTGAATTGTACCGGGAGCCTGCTCACCAAACTGGTTGCAGGGGAAGTCGAGGATCTCCAAGCCTTCGGCATGGTACTTCTCGTAGAGTGTCTCCAGTTCTTTGTACTGCGGGGTAAATCCACAGCGGGTAGCGGTATTTACTATCAGCAGTACCTTGCCTTTATAGTCAGAGAGTGAAACTTCCTGATCAACAACATCCTTTACCTTGATGTCGTAAATACCCTGTGCCGATATGCTCAGCACACTTGCAGTTGCCAACAGGCAGATAGTCATTAATTTCTTCATAAGTCTGTTATTTTATATTTTCTTCATGCCCACTCGAAGTTCTCTTTACCTGCGCCTACCTCGAAATGATACTTGACGATGCCCAGGTCCAGCTGAGCATAGCCTATCATTGAAAATCCTTTCTTAGCAATCACTTGGGGGCGACCGTTCTTTCTGCCGGCCAATTCAAAGGAGAATTTCTGCTGGTTTACGGCCGTTGGCGCGAGCAGAGCTGCTTCTACACCCTTCTTGAACCACGATGGAGTCACGTCGCTGGCATTACTGACTTGTTCAACGGTCTTGACCTTATGGCCTACACCCTGAGTTTCACCATAGCCGAGCGCGATATAGCAGGCTATCTTCTCTCCTTCTTCGAGAACGTAGGTTCCTGGCACTTTTGAGTAGCTGAGTCCTAC
>JAFSNR010000047.1 GCA_017443345.1 Prevotella sp. | reverse complement strand
GTTGGCAGACATCATCATCGATGAGGAAGATATTGACGAGCAGACCGTCAACAAATACCTTTCCAAGATACGTGATGACATTGCCAGGGGAAAGATAACCTTTGCGAAAGGCCTTGTGTCGCTGATGACAGCATTCTTCGGAAGCTTTAAGCGCAAGGCAAGCGGTGACGGAACGGACAATGGAGCATCCATCAGTCCTGACGGTACAGGCGACTTTGTGAACCTGATAGTCAGAGGCATGGTAAGAGGCTCACTGACGGTGGAAGAGTTGTTGAGCATCAGAGACATGCTCTTTACTGGCACCATCAAGAGCAAAGACGCACAGGGCAGGGAAGCACGAAAGGGCTTCATGGACGGCTACGGCATCTTCATGGATGCGGCAGAAGGACTGATAGAGGCCGACGGTATGAATATCCGTGGCTTCCTCAGAGTGATGGAGCTTGTCATCAACCGCTTGCAGCTGATGGAAAGCGACTACTCGTTTACGGAAGGTGGTACTGTGGAGCACGTGGACGTTACGGCAGACAGTAGACAGCTGGTGTTCTGGATGCACAAGACGCACGACAACGACCTCACGCCATTCTATTACGGTGACATCATCTACGCGAAGGTCAACGACCTGCTGAGTCATGGCAGCTTCTATACCTGTTGGTTCAGAGTCGTTGACGTGAACTTCGAGAACAACACACTTACCGTAGTGCCTTATGTAGGACGTGACGGAGGTGGTGCTATAGTGCCAGGTGGTACGAACTTCACCCCCAAGGGGCATGCCATCACCACTGACTATATTCCCGTGCTATTGCAGGAGAGGGCGAGTTACCCTGATGGCTACGACACGCAGATGAACGTGACACGTCACGGCAACGTGGCAGACGGAGTAGACCCGTCAACAGGTCTTGTGGACGAACATATCATGGAGAGTCAGAAAGGCCGTCAGCAGGCATGGGTGCTGTCAACGACTGACAAGCGACTGACTTTCTTCTGGAACGTAGACCAGCCCATTATCAGAGAGGACAACTACTCGCTGTGCCTGGGCATCCTTCCCGATCTGAGCGTACTGCCATCGACACGTGACAAGTCGATGCCGTCATTGTATATCAATACGCTGTTCTATGAGCACATGCACCACATCCACTATCCTGCCCGTATCGTAAAGGAGGACAGGGGAGCGTGGACGCTGCACCCGACAGTGGTATATACTGGACCCAGTGGCGAGTATGTTGCCGACGGAACACTGGACGATGCCCTGATAACAGGATGGGCAGGAGCCTATACGCAGGGCGCACAAATGGAAGAGCCATACCATTTCGAGCACCTTACGAAGAATACCTGGCTGACATACAGGCTCAGCTCTGCATATGCGAACCTTAGCGACAACGACCTGTACGACAAGATGATGGTTGAATGGCATCTTGACAGGGAGACCAGTAGGACATGGAACGGAAGCAAACTTTGGGAAAGCCTTGTTGAGGCTACCACTCAGGAGCCTGTATGGAACTGCAGTGACTGGCGACTCATAGGCGGTCAGACCATGTATTATGGAGAGCTGACAACCAGCAACGGCAAGACCTTCCGAAACGGTGATGTTGGCACCATCCTGACAATGCACGTATGGCATGGCGATGAAGAAGTGACAGAGGAAGTGACGCAGCTTTCCGACTACACCATCGTTTGGAAACGCTATTCAGGCTACAATCCATTGACGGAAGAGTTTACACAACAGAGTGAGGACCTTTCCTGGACTCCTACCGTGGTTGGAGTCAACAAGATTAAGCTGAACCGTGGCGACATGGGCAGCGGATGGATGATAGACTACAGGATGGTTCTGATACGATGTGAAGTAAGATTCGGCATTGACGGAGAATCCGTAGAGATGCCAGCCGACTATGTATTTTAACATAAAGAAAACAGATATATGAAAAGAAGTAGGACTAATACAAGCCAGCAGGTCTTCGATGCCCTGAGCATATCCGCTGAGATAACCATCCTTGGAGGCAGTCTCAAACAGATGTTCTATACAGCCCAGAAGAGCTACGAGGATGACCGTAAGTGGATACCCTGTATCCTGGGAGGCTACGTCTTCGTGAAAGACCCAGCAGGAGTTGTGAATGGTGAAGTAGCCTTGTCAGGCATTGAATGGTACAACCAGACTCCCGTCGATGGAGACTATTCAACAGGACGCATTGTCAATCCTTCGCAGGAAGTCCTTGACGATACCGACACCTACGACCCTGAGACAGGAGAGATGACCCATGAGGCAGCCTGGCGCAGTGTTGACTATCTGATAAGCGACGGTTCAAACAGTGAGTGGTGCAGCGGTGTTCCTGCCAACTGTCTGATAGTGCACAAGAACGTGCCACAGATGTCCACTATGACCGTATTTGCCGTCTTGAAGTTCGTTGATACCCGTACAGCCTTGACAATGCGCGTCCTACGTCATGTGGAGTTCAGCACGGAAGCCTATAACAATGACGAGGTAATGATAAAAGGAGACTCAGGTGACGAGGTCCTTCTCGATCCGCTTTCATTACCTGACACAGTGCCAGCAGGCCAGCAGATAATAGATATTCCATGGATGCGCACAGTCAGCGCGCAGCTCTATGGCTCGGAGGGAAATATCGCTGATGCCAAAGCATGCTATCTGTGGTTGATAGCCGACAACACGACAGCTCTTGGATGGAGACCGTTTACAGCCGATGAGAAGCTAGTGATGAACATCACTGGCGAGCAGACCAAGACACTTTCCCTCGATGCACGAATGATTTGTGGAGAGCTTCGTCTGCGCTGCTATGGCTGCAGACGCGACGAGGGAGACCCCTGGAGCAGCCCTCTAGTATATGAAAATGCGCCCTTCTATGAGATGCAGTTTACGATGACTATCAACGACACATGGAATGCCGACCCTGTTCAGCGGATGGGTGCCAGTCAGAAGCCCGACATGATGAGCCTGTGTGCCTACGATATGAATATCCGCTATAACGGTGTTGATGTTCCTGATAACAAACGCTGTCTGTTCCTCGTTCATTGGTGGACGCAGGACCTAAAGACAGGAACGACATACGACATGGGCTGGGGTCCAAACCTTCTCTTTGTGCCAGCTAACTATGGCTTTGATTATCTAGACGGTTTTGTTACATTCGCTGATGTGCTGTGTTACAGCCACCATGCGATTGTGAAGTCTGGTAATGATGTTGTCACTCAGGACGAAAAAATTGTCATTTCTCCCGTTTACGAATAATTAATAAGTATATAATATGTACGTAATCATTAAAAAGGAAAAACTGCCAGAGCAGTTCCAAACTCGTCATTTCGAGAAGATGCCAGACGGACGTTGCATTGTCAGCGGACGGGAGGCTAAATTACTGGGGACACTGGAAAGTGCCACCATAGTATTCACATCAAACGAGCTTGCGAAGCTTAAGGCTCGCACGGTTTTAAAGAAAGGAGAGTAAACCATGGGAAGAGTTAATGCAGGCCTCGTCGTAGGAGGCATCATAGATGGTACTACCATCGTCTACGACATTGCAGTGGTTGAAGGTGATGCAACGCCCACCTCGCTGACACAGTTCTTTGATGAGGCAAAATGTCTTCCCGACTGGGCAAGTATCTGGACTAACAGGACATCAGATGCCCAGTCCGTGAATTCCCTGCCCCGCATCTTCATCCGTGCATACGATACCAGCACAGGACAGGACGTTACGCACACTGTCAATATCACCAACGTATATTACAACGGAAACCTTATCGGATGGAATGAAAACGGAGAGTCTGACAGCCAAGGCGGTGCTCCTGGAATGCTTAAGAAACTGGGAACGGACAGCGACTATACCATTACCTATAAAGGGCACAAGCTCCAGAGCGTAATGATGATAGGCAACCCTGCTGATGCTCTTTACAATCCTGACGATGACCGTATCACATTTGATGGAACAGTGGTGTCTGGTGGAGGTCAGATAGCATTTAACGGTATCGGTACGAACCTGTCCATCCGCGAGATCAGCGATGCCAACGCAGGCTACTCAGTAGAGCTGCTTGTTCCCGTCACTGTTGCCAAGTTCATCATGACGGACAACAATAATGTAATACAGCCCACACAGCGCATAGCCCGTCTGTATTACAACGGTTCTCCCGTCAGCGTAGCCAGCATGACAGGTATGCAGTTTAAGTTCTATGACATCACAGGACCTACAGAGATACTTCTTACCAATCAGACGGAGGGTATTACCATCGGGCAGAGCCTTGTGTCAGGCGACTTGATTACTATTGGTCCGTCAGCTGTAGACAGCCTGATGACGATACGTTGCCGTGTTCTTGATGCAAACAACAACGAGCTGTGCAGCAACACGTCTGCTATCTACGACCTTAGCGACCCCTATTCTGTAAAATGGGTGATTGCCGATGATACATCAGGAACCAATGCTACATCATATACAGGTGTTGAACCACGTCTTAATCTGCGCACAGGTCAGACAAAGTACATCTTTCCGAAACTTCAGACCGAAAAGGGCGACAGCTTCCCTGCAGGCTCTTCGGCAGCATCCGTCACATGGACGTTCAATGCCGATGACGCAAATACAGGCGACGCCATAAGCGACCTTCCTGGCATTCCTTCGGAGCCAGGGCAGACCTATTGCTCTATCAGCTACAGCGATGTGGTGTTGACAAATGCAAGTGGCGATAGGGTAAACCGCCCAGTGATAATACATGCACAGTCATCAGAATTCTAAGATAATACATGAAGGCATCTGGAGGCATACTGGTTACAGGAACCATTGACGGACAGAACGGCAATGACGGACAGAACGGCAGCACCCCTATAGCATGCTACCGCTGGTACAAGGAAGGTGAGAGCGTTACAGCTCCCACCGACACCAGCCGTGATGAGCCTATAGTACCTAACAACAACAATGCCTATCCTGTTGATTTTTGGAGCAAGACAGCACCGAACCGTCCAGCTGACGGATGGCATCTGTATATGTCTCAGAGTGTGAAGCATATTGAACAGGACGGCACAATAACTCGCAACACATGGAGCACCCCAGTACAGATCAGTGGCGCAACAGGGTCGGCAGGAGAGGATGCTGCAGACAGGGAGTGGATATACAAGCTATCGCCAACTACCCTCAGCACGCTTCCTTCCGTCAGCCAGAATGTTGACGGGTATGTTCCTGATGGATGGTCAAACCATCCCTTAGGTGTTGACAGCACGAATATCTATGAATATGCCTGTTATCGTACGAAGCCTGCAGGAACAGGACAGCGCACCTGGAGTGCATGGAAAGGTATAACGGGAGGAGAAGCTAACGATGCACCCATCCTGTGGAGCCATTGGGGACGCAACGGTATTGATGGTGACGGTGTGGAATACGTGTTCTTGCGTACCAAGAAGGAGATAGCTCCAGTGATGGACACCACGCAGACGGGATATGAAGCCAGTGAGTTCAGACCTACCATTACCAACCAGCAGGCTATTGAAGCTGAGGCTTCACAGACTACTGACGATGCGCTGGGCACCAGTGAGACGTGGCCTTATGAATGGGTAGCCATCCGAAGAATGGCTGATGCTGGAGCTGACGGCAGACGATCATGGCCTAAGTTCCAGGGAAGGAATATCAACGGCACGTACGACTACAAGATGTCGCTATGGGCGAAGTACGGGAAGGACGGAGAAAGCAGCTTTGTGTGCTCGCTGGATACGTACAGCATTGTAATAGAGACCGACAGGACATTCGAGATAAAGAACAACGTGGAGGTCTTTATCGGTTTGAAAGCCACTTACGGACAGACGGACGTGTTAAGCGCATGTACCATCACGGTTGCTACAACGGACGGTGATATAGACACACAAGTATTGAATCCGCTGACATCAAACGCTAGAGTAAAAGTAAATCTCTATCAGGGTTACGGACTTAATGCTACCAACAGCATTACCATTACCTTCACACACCCTACCTACGGTACTCGTCAGCAAGTATGCAAGATTACCAGAGTTACTGAAGGACAGAGCATCACTGGAAAGACAGGTAAGATGTGCTATATCGCAGGACAGTATAGAGACGATATTATATACACTAGCAACGATAGCCAAACCGTGGCCGTGGAAGTGGACACTGGAGCAGGAACAACAGAACTTTGGTTACTTGTAGCAAGTTCAAACGTAGACCAAACAACAGGTGCACACATTCCACCTTCCGACTCAGTTCCAAGCGTTTGGGAAAGAGGCCTAAATGTTTATAATCTAATCCGCACTCGCTACCTATTTGCCGACTTTGCAAAGCTTGGCTCAGGTGTTGTTAGTGGTGACTGGCTGTATTCGGCATGTGGTACCATCAACGGCACTCTATATGCAGATAATGAGACATACCAAGGGTTGCCAGGCTATATGTGGTTTGAGGCTGCACATGCCAATGATGATATTGATAATGTGACGCGAACAGTCAACGGGAGTACGGTAACAGGTCATAACTTCATTCCTGGATTTGCTGTAGACCTACTAACAGGAAGAGTGTATATGCAAGCAGCCTATGTATCAGGAACCATCAATGCCACAGACGGAACGATAGGAGCTTTTGAGATAGGACAGTCCTGGCTTGGCAACGTAGTACAAGACCAAAATGCGGGCATGTTTACTGGATGCAAGATAACCAGAGACGGACTGCTGATAATTGGAAACGACACCTTGAACTATGTTCTCAGAGTCTTTGGTGGCATAGAACTGGATGGTCGTGATAAGAATGTTACCATTGTTACCGATGGCAATCCAAACACCCAGACAGATATTGTGTTAAATGGAAGAATACGTTTGCCACGTCAGTTGAACTTCCACAATAACGGTGCATTGCCGAGTGCAGCTGATGACAGGGTGTATGCAGACAAGTACGGTGTGCTGCGCGTGAACGATTTAAACGTAACGAACAAGGAAAATCCTTTCTCATCAATGAATACTGAGATAGGTAAGAAGCAGCCGAAAGCAACGGTCTTTACAGCATTCACAAGCAGCGACCCATACACGTTTACTCTTCCTGCCGATGCACCCATAGGACATCAGGTATTCGCACGTGGAACAGCACATGATATAACGATACAAGTCGCAGATGCTTCGACGGAAGCCATTGTCGGTTATGGGGATTACTTCGGTCCATACACTAGTGTGGGCATACAGACTCAACCCATTATGTTTGTAAAAATGACAACTACCTACTGGGTAATGTTCAACGGTTCGTAACATATATAGTATTAACAAATAAATGGATAAAAGTATGGATAAAAAGAGATGCGGTATCTTTACGTTCATCTACGACGAGAACGAGAGAGGCGAGAAGATTTTGCGTGGTATCAAGGTTTATGGATTGCCAAAGGCTGAATTCAAGGTTGAGGACGGTCATGAGGCACTGCAAGCCATGATGGAGAGCAATGATGATGGTGCTATCAACAAGTTCAATGAGATAGTAGCCTTCATGAACAACATTGCAGACACCTCGACACTGGAGGGTATATTGGGTGATATTGCCTCTGCCATCCAGGGCAAGCAGGACACCATCAGCGACCTGTCGGAAATCAGGAGCAAGGCGGACAGTGCTGTGCAACCCACAGACAAATACACCTACAATGGTGTAGAGTATTCGGTAAGCGAGCTTTTGCAGGCAGTAGCCTGGATGATGCCTAAGACCTTCGTCACACAAACCGTCGCCCAAGCTGAGGCTCAGTCAAACGAATCATAACAATAAGTCAAACAACTAAAAAACAGAGATTATGAATGACATTTCACAATTGAATTCAATGAAGGCTATGATGGCAGCCCTGACAAGTGGCGCACCCAGCGCTACGCAGGAAGTCATGTACTGCAATCCCGACGGAACACCAGCAGGAAAGTACCCAGCCCGCAAACTGTTGCAAGACATGGCGAATGCTGGAGGTGGTTACGGAACTTGCTCCACGACAGCCGCGACAGCTGCCAAAGTGGTGACTATCGACAACTTCATTCTGATAAAGTATGGTGTTATCTTTGTGTACTTCACGTCAGCCATCAATGTTGCTGATGCTACTCTTAACGTCAGCTCTACAGGAGCTAAGCCAATCAAGATTATGGGAGCAGCATTGCAACCTAAGGTGGTAAAGGCACGTACCATCGTGCAGCTTGTATATGACGGAACAAACTGGAATATCGTAAACATCTTCGGACTGGAGACCAGTTCTTCTCCGAGCGACCTGTATGTGGATATGGGACTACCCTCTGGACTTCTCTGGGCTAAGAAGAACATCGACATTACACAGGCAGATGGATTTGCAGCCAGTGAGCATCAGTATGAGTGTACCTTCTTCTCATGGGGTAATGTGGACGGTCACAACCCAATCAGTACGTCAGCATTCGATTACAACTGGGGAACAGGAAACGACGGTCCTTATGCGAGCACTCCAGGTGCAGCGCTTACAGGCCATATCTCACCGTCGTTTGATGCAGCCCGCGTGAACCTTGACGCTCCATGGCGCATGCCTACCACTGAGGAATTTGCTGAGCTGTTCGCCAACATCAAGTACATAGATGCCAATGGCGACGAGGTAGACACGACACAGGCTGATAAGCGCGTGACGGTGAATGATGTTAAAGGACTCTATCTGGAGTCCACCGTAAACGCTAACAGACTCTTTTTCCCTTGCTCAGGCCGCGGTAGTGGCCAGTCATGGGACGGCCGTGGCTCGCGCGGATACTACTGGTCAAGTTCGCTTCACTCCGCTACGAATGGTCGGCACTTGGGCTTCGGCAGTGGCGGTGTGAGTCCGCAGGACGGCCACAGTCGGTGCCACGGCTTCGCGGTTCGGCCTGTTCAGTAACTTCTTTCAAAACCAAACCAACAAAGAAAGAAGGAAAGAAAACAAAACCCAATCATTCGGGGTTCGTGCCCCAAGCGTCATCAGACGCACCAGGCACGGACTCCGCAGTGGGAGGGAAAAGAGTAATAAACGGTTGCCGTAGCACAGCAACACACAAAACAAGGATATTATGACGATAACAGAGATAAGAGGAATTGAAGAAAACAGGAAAGACCCTGCACAGTTTGGTGTCATCCATCTTGTGAGAGAGGGTAACTTCTACCATGCCAACGACTGGAGCGCATGGCTGATGATGAACTTTCCCATCAGCAGGGAACCGCTGACACCTACTGCCAAGCGGTTGAAGGACGGATACATCCATGCGTTTGTGGGTTTCCCCGTAACGTCATTGGGGAAGTTCGTTCCTGACGATGTGGAGTTCAAGGCAGTAACGGACACACAGATAGACGTTACCAGTACTGCTGACTTTGGTGATGCTACCTACGAAGACCTGCGAAGTCAGGTGGATGCATGGAAGGACACACTGCCACTGAATGCCGACAAGAAAGGCAGACGTGAAGAGCGCGAAGTGGCTGAGGCAGCGCCCAGGGTGATGCGCATCTCTGACGTGATGGGTAAGATACTATCGTTCCCACTGGAGAGCAAGTCGCCTATTGAGGCATGGGATTTCTTGCGCCAGCTACGCAAGCAGGTAGCAGAATTGTTTTAAATAGTAATCAACAAGGATGGTTCAGAAAGAAGTTCATAGGTTATCCGTCCTGCATCATCTGGATGTGGGAAAAAGGAAAGACATCCGACGGTCTTGCCCTGCGCAACCCCTTCGGATGGTCGTACAAGGCGATAACCGAAAAAGCTTTTTCCCTTGCTCAGGCAACGGTAATGGCCAGTCATGGAACAACCGTGGCTCGAACGGTAACTACTGGTCAAGTTCGCTTAACTCCGCTACGAATGGTCGGAACTTGAACTTCAACAGTGGCGGTGTGAATCCGCAGAACAACAACAATCGGTGCAACGGCTTCGCGGTTCGGCCTGTTCAGCACTCAATTCTGAGCATCCTTTTAAATATATTATCAAGCAACAGACATGCTGCTGACGAGAAAGAAGTTGCTACGCGACCTTTACGTAGCTTACTACGATGCGAGGAAACACAAGGCAAAACGGAGCTATGTGCGCCTATGGGAGAAGAATCTGAAAGAAAACATGGAGTCACTGTGCGACGACTTGTTAGCGAGGCGCTACCAACCCCAGCGGTCAAAGTGTTTCATTGTGGACTACCCGAAGAAGCGGGAGATATTTGCAGCCATGTTCAGGGACAGGATAGTGCATCATCTGTACTTCAACTATACGCACGGACTCTACGAACGCACCTTCATACAGGACTCCTACAGCTGCATCAAGGGCAGGGGAACACACTACGGCATTGGACGGGTGACGGACTTCTGCAGAAAGGAGAGTCGCAACTGGCAACGCAAGTGCTATGCTATGCACCTGGATATTCGCGGATACTTCATGCACATTGTAAGGAAACGCCTGTTGGAGATAGCTACAGGCAGCTTGCGCAAGATGGCTACGCACAGATGGCAGGACGGGAAGACGTGGAGCGACGTGCTGGACATGGACTTTCTGACATGGCTTACGGAAGTGATCGTGATGCTGGACCCTCGCGAGAACTGTATCATCGTAGGCGACAAGGAGAACTGGGAAGGACTGGACCCAGCGAAGAGCATGCTGCACTTGGAGGATGGGCTTGGACTGCCTATTGGCAACCTTACGTCGCAGCTATTCTCGAACGTATATCTAAACCCCTTCGACCAGTTCATGAAACGCGAACTGAAATGCAGGTACTACGGGAGGTATGTGGACGATGCCATCATCGTGTCGCACGACAAGGAGTGGCTTCTTTCACTTGTTCCAAGGATACAGGCATATCTGAAAGCGGAGCTTGGGCTGGAGCTGCATATGGGAAAGCTCCAGATAAGCGAGGTACATCATGGTATCGAGTTCCTGGGCAGTTATATCAGACATTACAGGACGTACGTGTCGCGCAACACCCTGCAGCGCATAGAGAAGAAGATTGCCTTGCTGGACTTCTCAAAGCCACAGAAGATATTGCGCAGTGTCAACTCCTACCTTGGTATCTTCCAGCATACAGCCTCGTACAACATCAGACGCAGGCTGTTCATGAAAGAGGAATACCTGAAAATCGGTGTCTTCGATGCCGATATGACTAAGATAACAGCGAAACATTTATTTTATAAAACATTAAAATTAAACGATTATGAAGAAAGTATTTGGACTCATCAGCGACTATTCTCCAGTTCGAGAAGAGGGAACGCGCGTCGTAGTATGCTATGGCATGACAGTAGTGGACGAGCAGAATGCCATGTGGTTTGAAATCTACCTGCCTAAGAAGCAGTACCCCAACGTAGGTCTTGCAGAGGTCAAGAAGGCTATCGAGGACCACATCAACAGCCGTACGCAGGAGAATATCTTGAACGGTTTTGAGTACACCGTGAAGCACGGCACCGATAAGGGAATAACCGTCAACACATGGTTGTCGAAGGAGAACCAGGAGAACATGACCAAGCTGGCAGCATCCGCGTCTGCATTGACCTTCCCTGTTGTCTACAAGATCGGAGAACAGGAGGATGGTATACCTGTCAGCGAGAGTTTCTCAAAGGCAGAAGAGCTGCAGGCCTTCAGCGACGACATCACAAAGCATGTGCTTCAGTGTCTGCAGGATGGCTGGGCAGAGAAGAACAATTTTGACTGGTCGCCCTATGAGGCACTATACCCACAGCCAGAGAACACCAGCGCAGAGTAATAACCACTGGTAGGCAGGGTGTAGCAGCCCTGCTTACCTTAAAGAAGAAAGGAAAACTATGAAAGAGTTGATTTTCGAGGGAATGGGCATCATGTATATGCTGGCGGTCATCGTCATGTTTTCAGTGCTCGTTGCCATCGGTATAGATTTCCTCAGCGGATGGCGCAAAGCCAAACTGAGAGGTGACGACCATACGAGCTATGCAGCATCAAGGTCGTTCACAAAGATACTAATCTATGAAGGAATAGTGCTCATAGGCATTTGTATGGATACCATGCTGCATTTCGCCTGGGCTATGTTCATGGACTCTGCATACTACGTTCCATTGGCTGCCGTGTTCTTCGGTATCGTGCTGTGTATCGTGGAGGCATGGAGCGTCAGGGAGAAAGCCGAAAAGAAACAACGCAAGCGCATGGACGATGCAGCAGCAGTGATAGCTTCCGTGTTAGACAAGGATACTGTAATGTCACTGTTGCAGAACAGACTTAAGGAGTCTGCAGGAGAAGGACATCGTGAAGTATTGGATAAGGACGATAATTAGGAGAGTATGGTAATCAATCAAGCGCAACTGTTGAGAGCTGTGCCAGGACTGTATAAGGCAAGACTTGACGAGTTCGTAGCCAGCTTCAATATGTTTGCTGTCCACTTTGGAATAGACACCACGAAGAGGGTAGTCCATTACCTTAGCCAGTGCTTCCATGAGAGTGGCAACCTGCGCTATGTGGAAGAGATAGCCAGTGGCGCAGCCTACGACACGGGCAGCCTTGCTGCAAGGCTTGGCAACACACCTGAGAAGGATGGCGACGGACAAAAGTACAAGGGACGCGGATATATCCAACTCACTGGCACCACCAACTACCGCAACTTCAACAAGTCTGATCTGTGCACGGAGGACGTGATGACGCATCCTGAGAAGGTGGCACTATACCCACTTAACCAGGTAGCATCCATGTGGTTCTGGCACACCAACGGACTGAACACCATTGCCGACAGCGACGATGGAGGCAGTGCAGGCGAAGAGATAGTAAAGAAGATAACCCGACGCGTAAACGGAGGAACAAACGGACTTTCCAACCGTCTGTACCTTTATCGCAGATTTAAAAAGGAGTTTGGCTTATGAAACAGATGATATATATACTTGCATTGTTCCTGTTATGCTCCTGTGCCACAAAGAAGAGCACGGAGAGCACCATCGACTACAGTCACATGGAAAGGATACAGGAGAAGATGGACTCATTGATGCACTCCACGAAGGAATGGCAGCAGAGTATCTATGAGAAGCAGACATCACTAGTGGATTCATTCAAGCAGAGCGAGGTACGTGACACCAGTCACGTCATCTTTCTCGGAGAGAAGGGAGATACAGCCAAAGAAATTATCACTATCAGGACAGAGAGCATTATCGAGCACAAGACGGACACGAAGGAAAGCCAGATGTGGCAGGAGATGTTCTATAAGACAGACTCGATGCTACAGGCCATTATCTTCCGTCAGGAAAAGACGGATTCCCTTTATCGTGAGCATGCGAAAACTACCGTGGTCGAGAAAAAGCCCACGCTTTTTGACAAGCTGAAATGGCTGGGAATAGGTTTGGTGCTTGGTGTGATAGGCTTGTTTGCCTTTGCTACGGCATTCATAAAGAAGAAATGAGTATTATAATAATGTTATATGTTTTAGTAGATTACAGTTCCAAGCGTGGAGCGAAATTTTTGTTTTAGGTTAGTAGTAATATTTATAGTTTTAGGTTTTTTGTATTTTTCTTCCTTGTCCGTCCGTGATGGATGGGCAAGGTTTTGTTAACGGATAAAAGACCGTAACGGTCTGATAGTATTATCTTTGCGCTGATGATAGACGTAACGCTGACAATAGAGAAGAAGCTGGTATATGAAGAGGTGGCGAAGACCACTAACTTCACAGGCAGGAAAGAGGCTGACGCAGACGAGAAGGCCTTTGACCGTATTGCGACCACTGACGCGGACATGCTGATGCTGGAACGCTTCTGGAATGAGTGCTGCAATGAAGCCACAGACAGGCTGAAAGACCTTATTACCCATGTGAGCGAACAGCCTATCAGCAACGGTCTGAACCTTGACGCGAACTATGAGGTAAGCCTAAGTCTGAGTGGATCGTACGACACCAGTCTGAACGACAGCCTGAAAGGCAACCTGTTCAGCTTCTTCGTGGCAGGAGTCATCTGCAAGTGGTACAGGTTTGCCAACAAACAAGGTGCCGAGGACTATGCCAACGAGGCAAACATGCTGATGGACTCAGTAATGAGCAAGGTGTACTACCGAAAGAAACCCAAGAGAGTAATCCCACAACAATAATTAAGATAGCAAGATTATGGCAAAGAAGAATGTTACCATCACGCTGTATATGAGCGAGCTTATATACGACGTACAGAACAAGACCTACCTGAAAGGCCGTAGCAAGACGGACGCAGACCCTGCTCTTGTAGCACAGATGCAAGCCAATGATGATGACGAGAACATCAATCAGGTGCTTCGCTCCATCGGTGAGGCTTTCGGCACGTTGAAGAACAAGCTGAGTGAGCACATTGAAGAGTCTGGCAC
>JAFSNR010000159.1 GCA_017443345.1 Prevotella sp. | reverse complement strand
GAATTTCAAACGTGGATCTGACAATTCTCAGGTCACCCGCTGCCCAGGAATTGAGAAGTGGGCACAGGACATGTATCACTTCATGGCCGACAAATACGGTGAGGATAACATTGCGGCATTTGTCGTTCACCTCGACGAGACTCTACCGCATATCCATTGTACACTGCTACCCATCACAGAAAAGAACAAGTTTTCCTACAACAAGTTCTTTGGAGGTAACAAGGAGGATGGTTCACGTAAGTTCAAGGAACTGCACGACCAGTTGGCCGAGGTAAATGCCAAATACGGACTGGAAC
Organism: Prevotella sp.; assembly: GCA_017443345.1. GTDB lineage: Bacteria > Bacteroidota > Bacteroidia > Bacteroidales > Bacteroidaceae > Prevotella. The sequence goes on along the minus strand of JAFSNR010000159.1, from coordinate 4,460 downwards.
GTGGTGACAGCATCGCCACAACCAATGCCAAGCATAAGTCATATATGCAGTGGCTGGAGGAACAGATTGATTCCGGCAAGGTAACCCTCAATGAGCAAGAACAGAAGATGACCGAACAGTCCACACAGATTACGGCAAATCAAGGGAGACTTGACAATCTGGAAACCGAAATCAAAAGAGCCGAGAAACGCTACAAGGGATTGACCACCATGATAATCAATCTTCGGGAACAGAAGCAGAAAATCATCACCGAGATTGGTGGTCTTGAAGAGGAATACAAGAATGGTCATATTCCCATCGATGAACTTGAAGAGAAGAAACAAAAGTTAGAAAACCAGCTCAACGATATACAGACAAAGTTGGATGACAAGAAAACAAAGCTCGATGCAGCCATGACACAGTTAGAGGAACTGACAGGCATGAAAGAGAATCTTGAAAAGGCATACGATTCGCTATATGAGCAGGTCGAAAAGAACAGTCCGACACTGGAGGATGATGCCATGCGTGAAATGACTACAATGATGTGGAGCGAGGCCATCGAAGAGGTTCAGAAGGAACACCAGAGGTTGTGCGACTTCTCCAAGAAACTGCCGCCTGGACTGCGGAATGAGTTTGAGGGACTGATGGATGGTTCTTTCATCGAAGACATAGCCGAAAGAGGCAATGCAATTATCGCCGCCGCAACCGCTATTTTCACGGGATTGATAGATGGTGCTACAAAGTATGCACAGGAGCATGGTGGCGGCGGTAATGGCCCAGGAAGTGGCTGGCGACGCAAGGAAGACGAGGACGAGTATGCGTATCGTAGGCGTTGTTGCATCATGGGCCGCATGATGATGAGACCAGCTGGACGAAAATTGAAACGTTAATTCAAGCATGATAATTTCTGTGCGTCTGTGCAGTGAAATAGATGTTGTACTTTCGCGGCTAAAAAATTAAAAAGGTATTAAGCAAATGAAGAAAACAATGATTTTAATGGCGGCATGTCTCGTAGCAGGGACAGCTGCAGCACAAGATTCTCCCGTCGATGATTGGGGAGCAAATTGGTTCCTCTCAGCCAAGGGAGGTGTATCGGCTTTCATTGGTAAGCCAGTAGGACATGGTGATTTGTTTGACCGTGAGAAACCGTTGCTGAATGTGTCGGTGGGCAAGTGGTTCACGCCTCATGTGGCTGGCCGACTGGCTTTTCAGGGCCTGCAACTGAAGGATGCCAATATGGTATCATGTAATTACCAGAACCTGCACGTGGACTTCTTGTATAACCTCACAGCGCATAGTGACGGGATGCAGAAGTGGGACATCATCCCATACGCCGGATGTGGACTGATTCATAACAGTTATAATGGTCAGAAGCCATTCGCTATCTCCTATGGCCTCATTGGTCGCTACCGACTGTCGGAGCGCCTGCATCTGTCTGGAGAACTTGGAGCCACGACCACCTGGCAGAACTTCGACGGGCAGGGAGCATCTGATAAACTCGGTGACCATCTGCTGCAGGCCAGCATCGGTCTGAGCGTTACCATCGGTAAAGTCGGATGGAAGAAAGCTCGCGTCCATGAAGTTGATTTGAACCAGGTGAACAGGTATTACGACTCATGGCAGAACCAGAACAAGGGAACAGTTCCTTCGGTACAGTCCACCGCTGCCCATGAGCGCAATAACTATAGCGGTCTTAACTCTCTTCGCAAGCGTTTGGCCAACAAGGATTGGGATGGCATCAGCGATACTATCAACGCGGATAGTCTTGCTGATTCAACCGCCATCGCCGCAAACAAGTATCTGCACATCCTGAAGTCTGGCAAGAAGTACATTGGCGCACCTATCTATTTCTTCTTTAAGATAGGAACCCATGAGTTGACAGAGAACGCACAGTTCATCAACATCAAGGAGGTGTCAGAAGTCATCAAGAAATATGGCCTTCAAGCCCGAATCATTGGGGCTGCCGACAGCGAGACGGGTACGCCTGAGATCAACGAACGCCTGAGTGTCGAGCGAGCCGACTATATCGCAGGACTGCTGAAGGCTCATGGCGTTGACGAGACTCATATCCAGAAGAAACATCGTGGCGGTATCGACAGCTACGAACCGCTCAATGGCAATCGTAACACCTGCGTCGTACTTTATTTCAAGTAGTCTATGGCAATACGGAAATATACTAATCCGCGAGAGTTGGATCTCTCGACAGGTCTTCAGGAGGTTTTGCGCAAGAATGGTATGCAGGCGCATATCAGTTTGGCGAAGGACGGTGGTCGTGAACTCATAGTATTGGGTCACGACTCTCCTGTTTTGACCTACAAGTTGAATGAGAAACAGGTGGAGAACCTCATGGGCTGGGGAACAACCTACGAGAACAAGAAAGCCTATAACACTTTCGCCTCTATCGTGAAGGATGACTTCTACATGCCGCAGAACTTTGTTTCTGCCAGCAATGCCTTCGGTCGTGTGGCGATGGGACTGCATGGCTATCGTATCGGACATGGGGAGTATGGCTACGATGCCAGACCTGCCCGCCGAACACCTTGGTTTGCTCCCTTCAGCCGTCAGGGCCGTGGTTGGGCAGGCGACTTCGTAGGCTATGCTCCACGAACAGAAGGATTCCATCTTCGCCGTATCGGTGACCACGCCTATCGTCCTTGGGGAGGTGGCCCGATGGTAACGGAACGACCTGACAACAGAGTGAAACCAGGAGAAATGCTCTCCGGTGGCTATGGCTTTTACTTCAAAGGCCATCAGAAAGAAACGCCCGTCGAGGTGCTGGACCAGATTTCCATCGAACCCAAGATAAAGCCATTGGAGGCAGCACCCCGTCCACAAGGTCAGGGCATCCCCTACTCTTCTGTCATCACCTCTGATGTATATTTCAGCAATGACAAGTTCCAGGAGGTGTTGAAGTCGCATGGCATTGTCATCGACGAAGCCAAGAAGACACTCACCATACAGTCGAATCTCTCAAAGGTGGATCTCCAGTATGACCTGAAGCCGGAGGAACTGCAAAAGCTCATGGCCAACAAGGTCAGTGGAAAAGGCGGCGTTTCAGTTGATGCCCGTCTGGCCATCATCAATGAGGTCATCGGCAAGGACTTCGACACGAAGCTCACCAAGGACATGCTCGAAACCAAGGAACTGGTATCGCTCGACCTGAAGCCGGAGGTTCGTCAGGAGGTGGAAGCGCCATTCATCGAACAGGAACGCCGCATCGCAGAACAGCAGCGTCTCGCCGAAGCCAGAGCTGAACAGCGCAGAGAGTCTGAGCGTATTGAACGCGACCCTAATGCCATCAATGGCAGGGAGATTCAGACCATCTTGGGCAACAAGGGTTGGTTCCAGCCAGTCGCCAATGGCCGTGAAATGGTCGTTGGCGAGATACGAGTTGATAAAACGCTCAATGGTACATACGTCATGGAGGCAGAGGTAAATGGCCGACTCCTCGCCCACTCCATTTCAGCCAAGGACTATCAGAAGTTCCTCGAACTCGACGATGCCCATCGTCTGAAGATGTTCGATAAGGTTTTCAACGAGGTCGAAATCAAGTCGGCACATGGGGAGAGTCTATATCAGGATGACTTATACCTTGCGCACGACGGGCAAAACATCGTCCACCAAAAGGAAGTGGACATCCAAAATGCCACTTCCAACAGGGTGGACGGTGCAGCCCTTTTGGAGTTCAATGAGCGCAAGGGCTTTTACCGCGAGAGAGCACATGGCCGTGAGGTCGAGGTGGGTAATATTCAGGTTGACCCTACAGCGAATGGCAAATACAAGATGACCGCTGTCATCAATGGTCAGACTATTTCGCACGAGATTACCCAGAAGCAGTACGACAAGTTCCTCGCCGTTGATGACTATCACCGTATGCAGCTCTTCTCGAAGATCTTTAATGAGGTGGACATCAAGACCCGTCCAGGCGAAGGCCATAACCTCGGTGCAGCTCTTTTGGCCGCATTGGTCGTTGGAGGTGAGGTGATGCGTGATGGGCTGTCTGTCCCCCATGAGCCGAGACCTGAGATTTATGAGACCCGTACCGGCCCCGTCTATCATAAAGCAGGAGTTGTCAGTCCGGCTGATGTTGCTGCTGCCAACTTCCGCTCAGAGGAAGCTAACCTTGGTGTTCCTGGGCCTGACGAGGGTATCAGACGTGGCATGTAGATAATTTATCTTTATTAAATAAGAATGATACCATCTTTATTCTTTCATAATCGACACGGACTACTGGCATTGGCCGTCCTGATGGGCGTGCCTGCCAGTAGTTTTGGGCAGGTTGGCGAGGCCAATCCGCTGCAATATGCCGCTATTGCCGAAGGAACGAGCCTGCTGAACAGCACGATAAACAGTCAGACGAAAGGTATGCAGAAGACCGCTGCTTTTCAGGGAACCATCGCGGCAGAGTTCACGAAGATGAAACAGTGGGAGGGTAAGTATAATGCTTACCTGAAAACGGCTCGTGGCTATGCCGATGCCCT
>JAFSNR010000158.1 GCA_017443345.1 Prevotella sp. | reverse complement strand
TGTCTTGGTGTTGTACGGATCGTTAGGATCAACCTCTGTACCTTGCTTACATGAAGTCAAACCCATGGCTACGAGCAGAGCTAAGCCTGCAAGAGCTTTCCATGAAAATAGCTTTTTGTTCATAATGCTTTTAATTAAAAAAATTAAATCCATCGACTCCAGCCCTACTTTTTCTGATTATGTGACAAAAGCATTCAAGAGAAATTCGTATATTTGTATGAATTCCAAATATATTTACATTATGAATGCAATAATCTACCAAAAGAGTATTATCTATGCTAGAGTTTCGACGGCCATCCAGGACACGGATCGCCAGGTAATTGACCTTCAGAACTATGCCAACGTTAATGGTTACATCGTGGAGCGCATCTTCACGGAGAAAATTTCTGGAGCCAAGAAGAACAGCGAGCGCCCTGCCCTGATGGACGCTCTGGAGTATGCCACGAAACACAAGTGTACCATCCTCTGCAGCGAACTGTCGCGACTGGGGCGTAACATCGATGAAATCTTGAAGTCGATCATCTTCTGTAAGGAAAACAAGACGAACGTCTACTTCCAGAAGGAGCAACTCAGCATCTTCAACGCTGATGGTCAGGAGCATCCGTTCCTGATGATCATGATTGCCACGCTGGGCACCTGTGCCAAATTGGAGCGCGAGGCCATCAGATTCCGCATGAAATCGGGCTACGACAAGTTTAGGGCCGAAGGTGGGAAAGTGGGGCGAAAGACGGGTTACAGGATGAAACTGGAGGATTACGACAAGAAGTATCCCAAGCTGATGGCAGATTTAAGGTTGAAACTCAGCGGCCGAAAAGGCAAACGTTACAGAAACACGTCGCTGGCCAAGCGATACAAGATCAACGTATCGACGGTTAATGCGGCAGCAAAAATCCTAAGCAACAGCATGCTCTGCACAAACTAAAAAAGCTTCCCGTTAAGGAAGCTTTCTTGTTGGGGTACTCGGACTCGAACCAAGAATGACAGGACCAGAATCTGTAGTGTTACCATTACACCATACCCCAATTTGGTACCACGTTTCTCAAAAACGCGGTGCAAAGGTACTACTTTTTCTCGAACTGCCAAAACTTTTGGGCGAAAATTTATAAAAAACTGCAATTTTTCCTCAAATATTTGGCATTTTGCCCTTTTATGAGTACCTTTGCACCTCGTACACCTTATTATATATATAATGGAGCAAAACAAGACATTAGTCAAAATCATAACGGAGGGAATCCAAGAGAAAAAGGGGAACGGCATTGTGATTGCCGACCTCACACAAATAGATGGCACCATCTGCCAATATTTCATCATCTGTCAGGGCAACTCGCCTTCGCAGGTTGAGGCCATCGCTGAGTCGGTGGGCGACTTCGCACGCGAGAAACTGCACGAGAAGCCTGCCCACGTGGTGGGACTCGAGAATGCGCAATGGGTGGCGATGGACTATAGCGATGTGCTGGTTCATATCTTCCTGCCTGACGTCAGAGAGTTTTATGACCTGGAGCATCTCTGGGAAGATGCCAAGCTGACGAGGATTCCGGACCTGGATTGATGGAAAATGAGAAATTGAGAAAATGAGAAATTGAGAAAATGAGAAATTGAGAAAATGAGAAATTGAGAAAATGAGAAATTGATAATTAAAGATTGAAGTAAATGGATAATAATCAGAATCCCAACAAGAATAATGGCCCGAAGATGAATATGCCCAAGTTCAATATGAACTGGATCTACATCCTCGCCATCCTCGCATTAGGACTGCTCTACTTCTCGAGTGGAGGTCCCTCGAACAGCAGCATCGCAAAGACGGCATCCTACTCCGATTTCAAGGAGATGGTGGATCATGGCTATGCCCAGAAGATCGTCGTCAACAAGAATCAGGGCAACATCAAGATGTACGTGAAGCCTGAGCACATCCGCGACGTGTTCCACCAGGGCGCGCAGCAGACGGGCAAGGATCCCTATGTCGAGGTGGAGTTCGGCTCCATCGACCAGCTCGAGGAGTTTGTCAACAAGGCCAAGGAAGAGAAGACCTTTACTGGCGACTTTGTCTATGAGAACCATAAGGACAACGACTTCTTCAGCATGATCTTCTACAACCTCTTCCCCATCTTCATCATCGTGCTGCTGTGGATATTCTTCATGCGCCGTATGGGTGGTGGAGGCATGGGCGCTGGAGGCGGTGTCTTCAGCGTGGGTAAGTCGAAGGCGAAGATGTACGAGAAGGGTGGCGACCTGGGCATCACGTTCAAGGATGTTGCAGGCCAGGCTGGTGCCAAGCAAGAGATCCAGGAGATTGTCGACTTCCTGAAGAATCCTCAGAAATATACGGAATTGGGAGGAAAGATTCCCAAGGGAGCCCTGCTCGTAGGTCCTCCAGGAACAGGTAAGACGCTGTTGGCCAAGGCTGTGGCTGGTGAGGCTGGTGTGCCCTTCTTCTCGATGTCAGGTTCCGACTTCGTCGAGATGTTCGTAGGTGTGGGTGCCTCTCGTGTGCGCGACCTTTTCCAACAGGCCAAGCAGAAGTCGCCCTGTATCATCTTCATCGACGAGATCGACGCTGTGGGACGTGCCCGTTCGAAGAATCCAGCGATGGGAGGCAACGATGAGCGTGAGAATACGCTGAATGCCCTGCTGACAGAGATGGACGGCTTTGGCACGAACTCAGGTGTGATCATCCTCGCAGCCACGAACCGTGCTGACATGCTCGACTCTGCCTTGCTTCGTGCAGGTCGTTTCGATCGTCAGATCCACGTAGACCTGCCTGACCTCAATGAGCGCAAGGAGGTGTTCAAGGTGCATCTGAAGCCTGTGAAGACAGATGAGAGCGTCGATATCGACTTCCTCGCTCGTCAGACCCCAGGTTTCTCTGGTGCCGATATCGCCAACGTTTGTAATGAAGCAGCCCTGATCGCTGCACGCCATAATAGTCAGACGGTGAAGAAGCAGGACTTCCTTGATGCCGTAGACCGTATCATTGGAGGTCTGGAGAAGAAGACCAAGGTGATGACACAGGCAGAGAAGCGCTCCATCGCCATCCATGAGGCTGGTCATGCGACTATCTCGTGGTTCACGGAGTTTGCCAATCCGCTGGTGAAAGTGTCGATCGTGCCTCGCGGTCAGGCACTGGGTGCTGCCTGGTATCTGCCTGAGGAGCGCGTGCTCCAGACGAAGGAGGCCATGCTCGACGAGATGTGCTCGCTGCTTGGAGGTCGTGCTGCCGAGGAACTCTTCGTGGGCCATATCTCTACTGGCGCCATGAACGACCTCGAGCGTGTGACAAAGCAGGCCTATGGCATGATTGCCTATGCAGGCATGAGTGACAAACTGCCTAACGTGTGCTACTATAATAATGCGGAGTACCAGTTCCAGAAACCTTATTCTGAGACGACGGCCAAGATTATGGACGACGAGGTGCTGCGTATGATCAACGAACAGTATGAGCGTGCCAAGCAGATCCTGACAGAGCACAAAGAGGGTCATGCCCAACTGGCACAGCTGCTCGTCGATCGCGAGGTCATCTTCGCTGAGGATGTCGAGAAAATCTTCGGCAAGCGTCCCTGGACCAGCCGTGCAGAGGAACTGCTCGAGGCCCAGATGAAGGCTGATGCTGAGCGGATGGCTGAAGAGCGAGCCAGAGAACTCGAGGCAGAGGCTGCAGAAAAGGCAGCAGGACAGGTCGCTTTGGAGGACAAGAAAGAAGAAAAGGAGGAAGAGACCAATGAATAATTTCATCGTAAGAACCATTACAGCCATTATCTTCGTGGCCGTCATCGTGGCCAGTTTCCTGAGGGCAGAGACGATGGTCCTGCTCTTCGCTCTCGTCACAGGACTGACCATCTGGGAATTTTCAGGACTTGTCAACGACAGGCCTCAGGTCACCGTCAATCGCATGATCACCACTGTGGCAGGTGTCTACCTGTTCTTCGCAATGGCTGGATTCTGCAGTGAATTGACCCCATCTGCCGTTTTCATCCCTTATCTCATCACACTCGTCTACCTGATGGTGGCTGAGCTCTATCTGAAGCACGAGGATCCTATCAACGACTGGGCCTACACGATGATGACACAGCTCTACATCGCACTGCCCTTCTCGCTGCTCAATGCGCTAGCCTTCCATCTGACACCTGAGAACGAGGTGGTCTACGACCCTGTGCTGCCCCTCTGCATGTTCGTCTTCCTCTGGATCAACGATGCAGGCGCCTACATCTGTGGTTCCTTGCTGGGCAAGCACAAGCTCTTCCCCCGTATCTCCCCAGGCAAGAGCTGGGAGGGCAGCATAGGCGGAGGCATCCTCGTAATGCTCGTCGCCTATTTCATCCCATCCATGCTAGATCACTTTTCACTTCTCACTCTTAACTTTTCACCTCTCCAATGGTCAGGTCTCGGACTGGTGATTGTCGTGTTTGGAACCTGGGGCGACCTGATAGAGTCGCTCTTCAAGCGCACCCTGGGTATTAAGGACAGCGGAAACGTCTTGCCAGGCCACGGAGGCATGCTCGATCGTTTCGACTCTTCTCTCTTGGCCATACCGGCTGCTGTGGTTTATATCTACACCTTATTATATATATAGGGGGTTGAAATCTTAAAAATGAGGCTAAATCTTAAAAAAATTAGGAAAAAATTTGGAGGTTTTAGATTTTTTATCTAATTTTGCACTGATTTTACAAACGTAAGTAACTGCGAGAATGGTCAATTTGAGTGGAATTCTTCGAAAAAATAGCAAGTTTGCCCCTAAAAAGGCAAAAATTTCAACGAAAATGAAAAAAAATTGCTTAAAAGTTTGGAGGTTACATGAATAATACCTATCTTTGCAGCGGTTTTTAAACCGAAAATGCGTAAAGAAAGTATAAAATAAACATTTAAAGTATAAGTAATTTAATCATTTTAATTAAAAGCATTATGAACAAAAAGCTATTTTCATGGAAAGCTCTTGCAGGCTTAGCTCTGCTCGTAGCCATGGGTTTGACTTCATGTAAGCAAGACACAGTGGTCGATCCTACAGATCCGTACAACACAACCAAGCCTGTAAAGCCCGGTACTTCTACTGCTGGTGATGCTGACTTGACTTTCACTATTACAAACGCTACTGGTGGTGATCTTGCTACCTTGTGGGCAAATTGGAAGGCCAATAACGCCGATGCTGCTGCAGCTTTGATGAAGAAGACTGAGGTAACTATTGGTCTGAATTTCGCAAACTACAAGCTGGATGGTACTGAAATCGCAATTCCTCAGTTCGTTACCACAACTGATGGTAGTGTTGTTAACCTCGTTGTCGCTGGTTTCGCTGAGGCTAAGAAGGCTCTGAATCTAAACACAAAGAACTTGGCTGGTGCTGAGGTTAATATTACTCTCCCAGCAACAGAATTCGAAATGGTGCTGACTTGTACAACTTCTAAGGTTACTCTGAAGGGCGACGCTTCTACTCTTAAGACTCTGAAAGCTACTGCTAGCACAAATGCCAAGAAGGCTCTGACCGTTGGTGATGGTGTTACAGTAAAGGGTATTGATATGACTGGTGCACTTGCTGGCACAGACAATGTTGAGGCTAAGTTGATTAGTGCTAATGAGGGTCTCGTAAAAGGTAAGGGTGCTCAGGTTGGTTCTGAGGAGGTATATGTAAAGGGATTGATTCTCACTGCCAATGCTAAAGTTACTGGTGCTTCTGAGACTGCTCTTAAGAACGTCATTGTTAATGAAGGTGTTACTTTGACACTTGGTGACAAGAAGTCTGAAATAGCTTCAATCAAGGGTCTTGGTGATATTACCGATGCTACTAAGAGAAGTTCAGTTAATTTTGCTGGTGATGCTGATGATTTCTCTAAGATTTCTGCTTTGGAGAATGTATACATTACAAGCGCAACTGCTACTAAGGTATCAGATTTCAGCATTTTTGAGAATGTAGTTTTCAATACTGATGTAGTGCTCCACACTAATGCTGCTAATACAAAATTCCTGAAGGGTGTTCAAGCTAAGATTGATGAAGGCGTAGATAAGATTGCATTCAGTAATGTAGACTTCGCTACAAAAGCATGGGTTACTGTATCAGGTGCAGATAAGGTAAACAAGAACTCTATGGTTGCAATGTATCAGTATGATCTTACCAAAGAAACTTATGTTCCTGTAACAGATAATGATTCAGACAACCTATCAACTGCAAACAAAAAGAAGGATGGTGTAGATGTAGCACAGAGTTATTATAGCTCTATTCCATCATCAATTAAGATGACTGCTGATGGTACGTTCAACTTCACAACTACTTATGCTTATGTGGACAAGACCTCTGAGTCTATTGATGAAGCTAAGATGAAGAAGTCTCTTGCTGCTGCTAAGAAGGCTTATGAGGATGCCGCAGCTTCAACAGGATGGAAGGCACTTAACAAAACTGGTGAAACTCTTGTTACTGCATATATCACAGCTTGGGTGGCAATATATGGTGCTGCAGACATTACTTGGAATACCGACAAGGCAATAGGTATTGAAGCTCTCTATACCACTGCAGCTGCTACTAAGAGTGCTGCTGAGAAAGAAGTTGCCAAACAAATTGCTGCAGGTACGATTACTCCCAAGGATGATGCCGAGAAAGCCGCTTATGTTAATGACTGGTATTTCAGATATTATGGTGCATCAAGATATTATGCAGATCAGTGGGGTTTTGTAACAGATGTAAATGCTAAGATTAAGGACAGCAGTTGGTTCACTATCTACTACACGTCAGAGAAGACCATCCAGCCAGAAAATATTGTAATTGCTTTCGATGCATGCACAGTAAATGAAAAGGCACTTACAGTTGAGAAGCTGAACAATTTGATTTACACCACCTCGTCTACTTTCACATCAGCAAAGGATGCTTGGTATACTGTAACATTAGATGGTGAGGCTCTCCAGTGGGGTAGGTACACTGACGGTACATACTATCTGAAGTAATCCGAATTAGTAAGTAACTAATTTATATAGATCATTGCGCTCCTGATAGATTTCAGGGGCGCAATTTTTTAATGCACTGCCCAGAAACCAAGAAAGTGGGAAAATTGGATTCATAACGAGGTCGGCTACGGTCGACGATCAGCTTCCCAATGATTGACGATCAGCTTCCCAAGGGCTGCCCGCTTAGTCCCCCGCTGAACGACAGGCTCGAACCCTCTGTGTGACAATTGTGACAAAAGACAGTGCATTTTTTGCACGCTAGGTTGAAGATGAAGTTTTACTGCTACTATTAATGGTAGCAATATTTACTATTAATTGTAGCAATAATTTCTATTAAGAGTAACAATCATACTTCTTACTTCTTGGAGTCTCGACTGATCATAGTGCGCAAAAACGACTGTCTCAATTGTCACAATTGTCACAAACTTGTAAAAAACTTACGCCCTAGTTACTCCGTAAGTTTTCCCTAGGCAGGGAACAAAAGACTTACATATTTGAAGGTCGCAGTAACCTCGCATCTTTACAAAAAGATTCCCAAAAGTTTGGATTTATCGAAATAAAACCCTATCTTTGCAGCGGTTATGAATACAACGACGTTAGAAAGCATAAAAGCGATTGAGCAGCAATACCGTACTGGTGAAGAACCTGTTCTGGTATTA
>JAFSNR010000157.1 GCA_017443345.1 Prevotella sp. | reverse complement strand
TGGTGAATCTTCTTGATGGCTATAGCATTCTGACGCAACTCCTGCTTGACAATGGCACGGCTTCTGCGTGTCAACTCGTCCTTGTGAACGGAAGCAAAACAGCGAAGAATGGTCTGCATATCAGTCATCACAGACTTGATGTCAGCATCACGTTTCTTCCTGACTTCTTTGGGGTCGTCGAAGAATCCTATCCTCCGAGCTTTGATCTTGTCTATCTCCTCAAAGGCGGCTGTAATAACATCCATCATAGTGACATTCGACTTACCCTTTGCTCTTAGATTATCGATGATGGCTCCTTTACTGTTGGGATTATAGTTAAACAGCATTTTGTCGAAACTTACCATGTCAGCCACTTCCTTGGGGTCACCAACTGCATTGACCAGCTCCTCGACTCTTAGTTCCAGAGACTCTTTCTCCTTTTGAACCTTGTCCTTCTCTTGTCTGGCATCATTCAGATCTTTGCGGGCACTTTCTACCTGTGTGACCATCTTTGCCACCTGCTTATGTCCTTCCCGGATGTCATCTTCGATCAAGGATTGTGTTCGTCCTGCCTGTTGGAGCTTTTCTTGAATTGCAGCGTACTTTTCAGTTGCTGTTTTTGATTTCTGTTCGGCCTCCTCTGTCTTTTTCAGAGCTTCCAGCCTTTCCTTCTCCAGTTGGCGTTTGTTCTTCTTGCGATGCTTCTTCCTCTCCTCTGGTGTCATCAGAGATGTGTCTTCGCCTCGCGCCAATCCCCATTTGCTATTGACCTCCTCATAGAGCATGGTGTGCCATTGTTTATATGAAGTGTATGCCTGATACTTGGTCTTACCAAAATAATGTGCATAGCTGACCATTGGAACCTTCTTCTTCACGGTGGGCTTATAGAAACGCTGATCATCCTTACTGAGCCGTTCAAACTGGCGAGTGTTGATGTGTTGGGGAAGTTCTTTCCCGTCCGGTTCAATATCTTGGTCAAGGTCATAACCACCCTTTCTTCCCTGAGGCATCCGCTCGGCTACAGGAACCACCAAGGCATGGAAATGCGGGGTGGTCTCGTCCAGATGACATTCAAGTCCGAGGACATTCTCCTCGCCGAACTTCTTACAAAGGAACTCATAATACTCCAGTGCCAAGGTTTCAATTTGTTTGAAACCCTGATGGTCTGGATCGTCAACCAACGTGACGGAACTGTTATCTTCGCTCCAGTCAAAATCCATTGGTTTACCGAAGGCAATCTCCGTCATGCGGTCATGGTCACCGTTGAGCACAAAGTCGACACAGGTGTTCGGCTGGTTAGGAGCATCAGGCGACCACGGCTTGAATTTCAGTTCCTTCAGCCGTTCATCGTATCTCTCTTTTAACGACTTTTCCTGCGTACTGAGAGGAATGATGGTGGGACGGGCATAGATGGGTTTTCCATTTATCCGGCCCATCTCCTTACCTCTTTTTATTTCAAAGTTGAGATGTCGTCGCGACCAGTCGTAGCGATTTCCCGGCTCTCTGTTCTTGGCATCGTATGTCTCCTTAGTCCATCCACGTCGCTCATTTTCCCGGCCTTGTGCTGTGACAAAGGACGGAGAAGCGGAGATGTTGAGCGACTGGTATTGTTTCTCACATATTTGCATAGCCTTTTTTTTCGTTAATTATATGGGGGTCTTGGGGGCTGTAGTCCCTGAGCGGTGGTCCAGGAGAGGGTCACTCCTGGTCGGGTTCCAAGGGCAGACAGCCTTTGGCATATTGGGGTAAAATGGCAGAATTGTCATTATTACCCCTAATATGTTGTGGACTATTATTGTAGTCCACCCTGCGGCACGCCCGTCTTGTTCCATTCCTTGTCGCGCAGATAGACGAACAGGTAAGAGCGAGTTGTGAGGTCACCTTGCAATCGCTGTGCATGAGCGAACGCTGCTGTTCGTTCGTCTGCCGTCAATAG
>JAFSNR010000003.1 GCA_017443345.1 Prevotella sp. | reverse complement strand
GTTGTCTCAATGTTGGTATGTCCCAACATGCGGCTGATGGTCTCAATGGGTACGCCTTCTTCCAAAGTTATAAGGGTCGAGAAAGAATGACGCCCCATGTGGTATCGCAAACCCTTTATACCAAGTCTTATTCCGATGCCTCTCATGTGTTCCATCAAAGCACGGCACTCCATGTGCGGGAAAAGAGTCTCACGGTTGTCATCATGATACTTCTCTATCAGTTCCAGAGCCTCCGGCAGCAGTTTCACCGCTGCCTGCATCTGATTCTTCACACGCTTGTACTTCAGCCAGAGGTCACCGTTCTTGTCACGTACAAGGTTCTCATGGGTGATAGTCACGGCATCACCGTATGGCACACCTGTATAGCAGGCGAACAGGAACAGGTCACGGGCATAGCGGTGTTGCGGACGGTTCTCGCCAATCTCCATGTCGCGTATTGCCTCGAACTGCTCACGGCTCAATGCCTTTGGCGTGTTACACTTCCTCACGGGCAGTTTGAAGTGGGCAAAATACTGCTTGTCCGTGTTTCCTTCCTTGAACGCCATCCGACAGGCTTTTTTCAAAAGAGCCAGATAGTGTTTGGCTGTGTCAATCTTGTTTCCCACTTCATCAGTCACATAGTCCTGGAAATCGTAGATGAACTGGTCTGTCAACTGTCCGAAAGCAAGGTCATTGGTCTTGTACTTTGCTTGGATGAACTCCTGCAGACGCTGACGCATGTAGTTGTACTTGACGAGAGTTCCGTTCTTGCGGTCAACACCGACGCGGGCTTCCAGATCGGCACACATCTTATTCACCGCATCCATCAATGTCATCTGCGTCTTCACGCTGCCTTGGAACATTTCCTTAACGTCAGTGGCGGTAAACTCGTTCTGACGTGCAACGAGAGAATCATAAGCCGAGTTGACGGCAAGGAGCAACTTCTCAATGCGCTCATTCATCTCTACAGCTTCCTTGCTCTTGCCGTTCAGTCGGCTTTCACGGGGATTCCACAGTTCCGGCTTGCAAGACAACTTGCAGGAAAACTGGCTCATAGTGTCATTGAGGGTGATGCGCCCCATGATGGGTGCCTTGCCCTGCTTGTCCAATCCGCTCTTTTTGAGGTAGAGCAACACCTTGAATTTGGATACTTCCATACGCTTACCGTTTTTTGGTTGCAAAATTACTTTTTTCTGAAGTATCCTCTGGTGGCAGGTGAACGCAGATGGAAGAGACTATATGCCTCGCAAAAACAATCTTTCATTCGCTGCCGTTAGCACACCCTGTTTAGGTAACTGGACTGCTAACGGATAGGTAACTGAACTATTGCTTCCAGCCGCTTCCCCTTGCACTTTTTGCAAAATGCGGATTTCTCTCAAATCACTGATTTCTACCGTTTTATGTCTCTAACTGCTTTCATCTGCCTTCCGCTGATTTCGGGCTGAATTACCACTGCTTGCGTCACTCGATGGCCACCATCGCATTGAACGATGCTGCCGTGGACAAACTGACCGTCCATGAGATGCTGAACCATCAGGTTCCCATCTACCGCATCACTGACATGTATATCAAGAAGGACTTCCGTAACATCAACGAGGCCAGCTTCAAGGTCATCGACCTTGTACTGGGGCCGGTACTGAGAAAGAAGGCCGGTGACGTGGACAGTCTCCTCACGGACTCACTTGATGGTACGGGGCATGAGGACAGGATCAAGTTCAAGTACTACATTATCCCGCAGGACATCCATGCAGACCGCACATGGAACGTCATCATCCGTGTCATGCTGGGCAGGGAGTACAAGGAGATCGGCACTTCAGTCAGGGTATCGCAGCGTGACCTCAACAGCGACTACAACATCATCAGCCCTACCGTTATCGAGCGCTGCAACGGCCTCGTCGAGTCCTGCCGCAGGAAGGTCTCGGACCTCAACGAGAGCACGATGCCCATCCACATGGCAGATGTTGTCAGCAGGCTTGCCCGCTGACGGCATCGGTCGTCATTACCAATAAGTATAACCAGAAAAGAGATTGCTGTCATGACGAAGATCAGATATACGCTCACGCCTGAGCATAAGGGCAAGGATAACCTGTGGAAGGTGGACATCATCCTCCATCATCATTACCAGAGAAGGGTCATACCAACGAGCATATATGCCACGACAAAGGACATCAGGCCGGACAAGCAGCTGAAAGGCCGGGTGCTCCGGGACACGATGGACATCTGCCGTCTGTATCGCCAAAGGCTGGAGCACTTGCAGCTCAGGGAATATGAGCTGGACATCGACACCATCCACAAGCTCATCACGGCCAGCAGTGAGGTGGACATCGACTTTATCGGGTTTGCTGAGCACTGGATAGAGCACAACAGTCAGAAGAAATCAATCCATTGCTACAAGGTAGCACTGGCCAGCTTCAGGAGGTTTGTGGGAAAGGACACTTTTCCCTGCAGCAGGATGTCCTCACAGCTGCTGAAAGAGTTCGAGCGTTCCCTGAACGACCGTCCTTGCTCGGCAAATGCATATCCAAGATACATAAGGCACATCTATAACGACATCAGGGAGATCTACAACGACAACGACACGTCGTCGCTGTTCGTCAGGCGCAACCTGGACAACTGGAAGGTTGACAATCCATACTTCCCTGCGAGAGGCCAGAGGGCACTGACTGTCCAGCAGATACGCGCCATTGCCGCCATTCCTGACGAGAAGCGCATTAACTCACAGCGCAACATGGCCCGCGATGCCTTCCTCATATCCTTCATGACGATGGGCACCAATGCCATCGACCTGTACGGATGTGAGTATGACGAGGACGGCAATATAACCTATGAACGTGCCAAGGTCAAAGACCGCAGGACAGACAAAGCCCGTATCGTCATCAAACCACACCCACTATTAATGCCCTATCTGGAGAAATATGCCAACAAGAAGGCCTGGGAAACACGTCTTGTGTTCAACTTCCACAAGCGTTATTCCACGTGTGAGGTCTTCAACACCATGCTCAGCAGGGGGCTTAAGGAGGTAGGCAAGTATGTCGGCATTCCGGACCTGACATTTTATGCAGCACGTCACTCGATGGCCACCATCGCCACCAATGACCTCGGCATCAACAAATATGTGGTGCACGAGATGCTGAACCACCACATCCACCTTTTCAGGGTCACGGACAGGTATCTGCGGAAGAACTTTGACGAGATCAACAAGGCCAACTTCAAACTTCTGGACTACGTCCTCGGAGGCCGTGAGGAGGAAGGAACGAGCAATACGTTCGTGGATCCTGACGGGGAGTTCGGCTGTTCCGTGTTCGTGGATGCATTGGAGGCGGTTGAGGACAGCCTTGTCAGCCTACGCTACATGGTCATCCCGCAGGACAAGCTGCCGGAGGACAAGTGGCGTGTAATTATGAGAATGTCTTTCCTGGATGAAAGCGTGGACATTCCCACCTCCATCATCGTCGGCAAGGACGGCCTGAACAAGAACTACGAGATTACGGACGGAAGCATCATCGACCGTTGCGAGACACTTCTTAAGCAATGCGAGCAAAAGTTGGAGGATATAGACCTGTCAGAACTGAGTAGCATCACGGATCTGCTTGAAGCGCTCAATGATTGAATTCCTCGATTGAAAGATAATAATAGCATCCATTTACACATAATTGTCAAGAACTGCAATGTCAAAGATCAGATATACGCTCACACCTGAGCATAAGGACAAGGATAACCTGTGGAAGGTGGACATCATCCTCCATCATCATTACGAGAGGAGGGTCATACCCACAAGCATCTACGCCACGTCAAAGGACATCAGGGGGGATAGGGATAATGAACTGAAAGGGCGCGTACTCCGGGACACAATGGATCTCTGTCGTCTGTACCGCCAGCGCCTGGAGCACCTACAGCTCAGGGAATATGAGCTGGACATCGATACTGTCTATAAGCTCATCACAGCACAGAGTGAGGTGGACATCGACTTTATCGGGTTTGCTGAGCACTGGATAGAGAACAGGAGCAAGAAAAAGGGCATTGCCGACTATAAGGTTGCCCTGAAAGGCTTCAGGAAGTTCGTAGGAAAGGACTCTTTTCCCTGTAGCAGGATGTCCGCACAGCTGCTGAAGGACTTCGAGCGTTCCCTGAGTGACCGTCCCTGCGCAGCGGACAAGTATCCCAGGGCTGTCAGGCGCATCTTCAACGACATCAGGGAGATGTACAATGACAACGACACGTCGTCGCTGTTCGTCAGGCGCAACGTGGATCACTGGAAGGTGGACAAGCCTTACTTCCCCGCAAGAGGACACAGGGCGTTGACCGTCCAGCAGATTCGGGACATTGCTGCCGTTCCCGACGAGAAGCAGCACAACTCCCGCAGGAACCTGGCGCGTGATGCCTTCCTCATCTCCTTCATGACGATGGGTACGAATGCTGTAGACCTGTATGGATGTGAATATGACAAGGAGGGAAATATCACCTATGAGCGTGCCAAGGTCAAAGACCGCAGGGCAGACAAGGGGCGTATCGTCATCAGGGTCCACCCCTGTCTGAAGCCGCTGATTGAGAAATACAAGGCTGGACGGCTGGATCCGAGAAAGGTTTTCCGCTTCTTCAGGAGATACAAGAATACCAGGACATTCAACGGCACACTGAGCACCGGTCTGAGAGAGATTGGAAAAATCATCGGTGTCCCAGACCTGACGTTTTATGCTGCCCGTCACTCGATGGCCACCATTGCCACCAACGACCTCGGCATCAACAAGTACGTAGTCCATGAGATGCTGAACCATCGTATTCACTTGTTCAGGGTCACGGACAGGTATCTGCGGCAGAGCTTTGACGAGATCAACGATGCCAACTTCAGGCTTCTGGACTATGTCTTCGGAGGCCGTGAGGAAGAAGGAACGCGCAACACGTTCGTGGATCCTGACGGAGAGTTCGGCTGTTCCGTGTTCGTTGACTCACTGGAGGAGGTGGAGGACAGCCTTGTCAGCCTACGCTACATGGTCATCCCGCAGGACAAGTTGCCGGAGGACAAATGGCGCGTAATCATGAGGATGACATTCATGGATGAGAGCGTGGACATCCCCACCTCCATCATCGTGGGCAAGGACGGTCTGAACAAGAATTTCGAGATCACAGACGGAAGCATCATCGACCGTTGCGAAACTCTCTTGAAGCAATGCGAGCAGGAGCTGAAGGATATAGACCTGGCAGAAGTAAACTGCATTAAGGATTTGCTTGACAAACTCAATGGTGGGAAATGACAGACGAGTCCTTGGTGGACTCATCTGCTATTAAAGTTCTTAATGAATTAAAGCGTTACCGTCATTTCTGTGAAGACCCACCCTTTTCCCCTTCTGTCAGGAAAGGATAGTATCTTACGCGAGCACCACTTCTGCAGGCACTCCCAGCACTTTGTACAGACTGCGGGCAATGTCGAAACTCATAGACCTGCGACCATGAAGCAGGTCACTGAAGGTTGTGGCACTGATACCAATCATCTGGGCAGCATCCTTTTGCTTCAGTCCACGCTCTTTCACCTGAGTCAGAATGGCATCAGTAAGCAGTGAGCTCATCCTGCCAGGCAGCGGATGATAGGCACGGCCATACTCATCAAGGGCTTCGCTCAGCATCGTGAACTCAGCCTTCTCCTCCTGACTCAACAACTCCATGTCGCCCAGCTCCGTTCCACGCTCGATCAGTTTTTCCACGCGGGCCTCATAATCCTTATACTCTTTTTCGTCCCTGATAGTCATAGCCTATATATTTTTAATGTCTTTAATCTTGTCATACTCACCGTGCGTTCCGATAAACCTGATGGCTACCGTCCCTGCAAAGAACACCACCAGAACGACAGTCCGATAGTTGTTACCCTTGATATTGAACACATATCGGTTGTTGCCCACAAAGTCTGCCGATGGGAAATCGGCTTTCAAGTCTGCATGACTCTTCCACTGGGCATCGGCCAATATACTGCTCCAACGCTCCAATGCCTCTTTGGCATCAGCATGCCTACGCGAGAATTCCTCGATTCGTTCTGGAAACAATATCTTCATGCCACTCAATGAAATTTATCGGTGCAAAAATACAATAAATAGCTGAAACAACCAAGCTTTTTTGTCAAAAACTTCACAAATCAGTGAACTTTTGTCCTTTAAAGGATTATATCCTCCTCCGTGGAGCTGCAATTTATCTGATATCCGTAGATCTACTTCTGTACATTAAAAACAACTATTATCTAGTCTTTAAACCTACACATCTGGATTAGTATTTCCCTGTTACCGAAATAGTTATAATCCTTTATAAGTTTTGATCGAGTCTCAAAAGAAGTTGTAACGAACTGCATTTTTCATTTTCTTCCTTGTCTTGTTGCTGAAGTTGTAGTAACTTTGCACCCGAAAACGGAACAAGCCATGAACAACACGCAGATTCCGTTGATATGAACAAAGTAAAGGAAATAATAATTAAAGAAGGGAAGATATGACATTCAAGACACTACTGACGATGATTATCGTCGCTTATGTTCTGTACTACGCATACCAGATTATCCACGATTTGTTCTTTGCCAAGGGCAGCATTGTCCAGGATGAACTGGAAATTGAGGAAGAGGTTGACATCTCAGGCGAGGTCGGTAAGTACAAGCCGACGGAGGTACACCGCTCAGATATTCCTACTGTCAGTAAGGCTGCTGACGCTGCTCCTGAAAATGGGGAACTGGTCAGCTACAACGGAGGCATGAGCATCGATGAGCTATGTGACACGCTGGACCGAGAGCATGAGGCACCAAACACCACCTGCCTGGCTGATGTACTATCAACGGAATATGCACCAGAGAAAGTCTAATAGGTGCTGATACAGGATAACACTTTTTCAGAACACACTCGCAGTATATCTGCAACCATAAATACACACTTATATCTTATTTGAATTTTTCGGACATTTATTTTTAATCACCATGAAACACAAATGCAGAAAAATTGGAATGCTGTCATTTCGACAGCAAAGAATTTGGGGAACCTCATTTCTTGCAAGACAAAGAGACTGGCCGCTATGGCCCTGATGTTCATCTGTAGCACGGGCTATGCTCTTGCTGATCCTGGCTCATCTGCCATTACACAGGCAGTTGGAACCTTCAAGGGGTACATCGACCCTGTGCGAAACCTCCTCTATGTCCTCGCTGCTATCGTCAGTCTTGTCGGTGCATTCAATTGTTATTACAAATTGCAAAATGGCGATCAAGATGTAAAGAAGACCATCATGATGACCATTGGCGGATGCGCTGCTCTGCTGGCTATGGCCGCTGCCCTGCCTAAGTTCTTCGGATATTAAAAACCGACCGGAGAATGGATGTAAACTACAGTGGATATCCCGTGTTCAAGGGGCTGCAGATGCCCCTTGAATTCATGGGAATCCGTGGCAGGTTCATCGTGATAGCTGCCGCCACTTTCGGGGCTGCGTTCCTGGGGTTCATACTTTTCTATGTGCTCTTCGGAACCATTCCTGCCCTGATTGTGGCGGTTGCTACCGGTGGCAGCGGACTGCTTGCCATCTACATCAAGCAGAAAAAAGGACTTCACTCCAAGAGACGGCATCAGGGAATATTTATTTACAACCGTCTCTTCGAGCGATAGTATAATACCAGAAACCACAAATGCAAGAATGAGCAGCAAGAAACAAGTTTTTGACAGCCTGTTTACAGGCATAGAGGATATCACCGACTCGAAAGGCAAGGTCACGCATACCGTTCTTTATTCCAAGAACGGCAATCCGTCGTCTGTATTCGAGATCGAGAACCCTGTACAGCAGTGGTGTACCGATGCGGATCAGTACTATGCCTACATGGATATCTGGGACAACGTGCTCCAGACGCTGGGCGAGGGTTATTGTCTGCAGAAGCAGGACATATTTTGTAGGCAGGCATACCACCACGACATCACACCTGACATGGAGTTCCTCTCACAGAGCTACTTTCGCTATTATGAAGGCCGTCCCTATACGGAGATCCGTACCTTTATCATTATCACGCAGGATACCAAGAGAAGCACCTTTGTCGCATACGACCCCAAGAAATGGGCGGAGTTCCTGGCCAAGGTGCAGAAAGTGGAAAACATCTTCGAGGAGAAGGGGCTGCCCTTCCATCGCCTTGACAGGCAGGAGATTGACGAGTACCTCCACCGCTTCATGGCCTTTGACTTCCGCAAGGGGCCTTTCGGCATGACGAACTTCAAATGCTCGGACGAGTATCTGAAAATCGGCGACCGTACCGTCAAGTGCTATCCGCTCGTGGATATCGACACCATAGACCTGCCGACACTGATTCATCCCGTCAAGACGCAGGCTGTCAACGGCTATCCGGTGAGCACCGACCTACTGTCGTTCCTCTCCACAGTGCCTCTGACGGACTGCGTGGTCTATAACCAGGTGATTCAGATTCCGGCACAGCGCAGGGAGCGTCAGCGGCTTATCGGCAAGTCGAAGCGCCATGCCTCGATGCCCGATCCGAGTAACCGTCTGGCCAAGGCGGACATCGACGAGGTGCTGGAGGTCATCGCCACACAGCAGAAGACGATGGTATGGACGAACTTCAATGTACTCGTGTCGTGCAAACAGAAGGATTTGACCAAGGTCACCTCCTATCTGGAGACCAAGCTCTTTGAGGTGGGTATCTCTCCCTCGAAGTCGGCCTATAACCAGTTGGAGCTGTTCATGTGTTCCTTTCCAGGCAATGCCTACCGATTCAACAAGGACTACGACCTGTTCCTGACTTTGCATGACTCGGCCCTGTGTCTTTTTTACAAGGAGCGCATGAAGCATGACGAGGTGACACCGCTGAAGGTCTTCTATACGGATCGTCAGGGTGTGCCTGTTGCCATTGACTTTACTGGCAAGGAGGGAGAGTTGAAACTGACGAATAACTCGAACTTCTTCTGTCTGGGACCATCGGGAAGCGGAAAGAGTTTTTCGACGAATACCGTAGTACGTCAGCTCATCGAGCAGGACACTGATGTTGTGATGGTGGATACGGGTGACTCGTATGAGGGTATCTGCGGCTATTTCCACGGCACGTATATCTCTTACAGCAAGGAGCATCCTATCTCGATGAATCCTTTCAAGGTCAGTGATGTGGAATATCAGCAGAACTTCGGAGAGAAGAAGAATTTTTTGAAGTCGCTCATCTTCCAGATCTTCAAGGGTAACAAACCTGCAGAGAAGCTGGAGGATACCATTATCGATACCGTGCTGAACGAGTACTATGATGCCTATTTCCATCCCTTCACAGGCTATACCAACGAAGAGAAAGATGAACTGCGTAAACAGCTTTTGTTGGCTGACAAGCGTAATGGTAAGTATGGGGAGTATATCGAACAGATAGAGAAGGATTCGGATGTGGTCAGTGAAGATGCTGAAGACACAGCATCCACCGACAAACAGACCTATACTGAAGATGAGAAGGCTCACCATGCCAAAGTACAGCGTATCGTAGAAAAGCTACAGAACTTAGCTAATGATCAGGGAGCAAGTGTTGGTGAGCGTGAACACGCCAACAACCAGCTAATGCGTCTGATGCCGGAACTGATAGAAGGTCACTACCTAATGAAGATAGACCAGCGTATAGCCCGTATGGAGCGACAGAAGCGTGAGCTCAAAGTCACAAGACTAAACTTTGACACCTTCTACGAGTATACTTGCGAGCGTATTCCGCAAATCATTGAGGAAAAGAGTATATCTTTCCCGATCAACGAGTTTGCTGCTATCCTGGAACCGTTCCACAAAGGAGGAAAACTGGAAACCATCCTGAATAACGATATGGACTTGAACCTCTTCGATGAGAAATTCATTGTTTTTGAGATAGACAAGATTAAGGATGACCCCGTTCTCTTTCCTATCGTGGTTTTAATCATCATGGATGTATTCCTGCAAAAGATGCGTCTGAAGAAGGGACGTAAGGCTCTGATTATCGAAGAGGCATGGAAGGCCATCTCCTCCCCTACGATGGCTGAGTATATCAAATACCTGTATAAGACTGTGAGAAAGTTCCATGGCATTGCAGGTGTGGTAACGCAGGAACTGAATGACGTAATTGACTCTCCGATTGTCAAGGAGGCTATCATCAACAACTCTGATATTAAGATACTCCTGGATCAGAGCAAGTTCAAGGACCGATATGATGAGATAGCTGCCATCCTCGGCATCACCGATGTACAGCGTCAGCAGATCTTTACCATTAACAGTCTGGACAACCATGAGGGGCGAAACTATTTCAAGGAGGTCTGGATATGCCGAGGACAAAGCTCAGATGTCTATGGTGTGGAAGAACCGCCTGAGTGTTATATGGCCTATACTACGGAGCGTGCTGAGAAGGAGGCTCTGAAAATCTATATCAAACACTATGGCGGTGATACAGTCGAAGGCATACGACATTTTTGTCAGGATATGGAGAAAGCCGGACTTGCAGGAAAGTACCTGAAGTTCGCTAATGAAGTCAACAAACAACAAAAAGTGATGGAGTTATGGGAGAAAACAGCATGAAGAACAAACGGATAAGAGTGACTGCTTTGCTATTAGCAGCAGTGCTTGTCACTACTCCTGCCAATGCCTACTGGCATTGGAACTACGACTGGAGGACGGTGATGCAGGTCGGTGCGAATACCACAGCCGCTGCTGGTGTGGAGGAAGCGCATAACCTTACACTTGATGAACAGCGGAAAAAACAGGAGCGTATTGCTGAGTATACCACTGCCATCCATGTCATCAGGGAACTGTACAAGATGTCGATGCAGAATACGGGAGGCTTCGGTCAGGAAAGCATGTACTACAGACTCATCGGAGAGAATGCCCTGTATATCGTAACCAATATCCCTGTAGCAGTAAGCTGGCTTACGAGAAAGCCTGGCATCAATCTGCCTCTGTGTCTGAATGAGATCAGCAATCTGACCATGAAGACAGAACAGTGTATTGCCGGTTTCGTGAACATCGTGAATAACGGGCATGTATCTTCACCATTGAAGAACAATCCCCTGATACCTGGAGGAGGTGGAAGGGCCAGTATCGGCAAGGATGACGGGTATAACTTCATGAGCAGGGCTGACCGAATGGGTATGGCTAATGACATATTGGAGGATTTGGTGATAGTCAGGAACAACCTTGACTACATCATCTTTATGTGTCAGACCAACAACGGATTGGAGGACTTGCTCATGGAGCTTGACCCCGATTCTTGGTGCTCTGCCATGCAATTTAAGTGGACACTTGATGAAATCGTTAGAGGATGGGAGAACTTCGCATGAGAAAGTTTCTGATAGTAATGATGATGGGAGTGGTATTCCCATATACAGGATGGGCAGGCATCTTGCCGCATGACTTGCCGACTATCGAGGCTCTTATTGATCAGCACAAGGAGTGTATGAGTGCCGAGGATGCCAGCAACAAGCAGCTGGCCGCTAATGCCAGTATTAAGGCTATGGTGAAAGATGTAGCCAAGAAATATGACGAGGTGAAGTCTACCCTTGACAAGAAAAGTGGTGATGCCTTAGCATACCTATCCCTTGCAGCTGAGATGAGCCGTTGTGTGACGAATACTGTCAAACTGACGAAGGAATACTCTGAGTTCACACAATTCGCAGCAGCACATACAGGCAGCAAGCCTATGGTTGCATGGTATACGTTGGAAGCTAACAACAAAGTATATAAGGAACTGAAGAATATCCGAAAGATGTACCTTGCCGTGGCTGCCACAGGAACCAACTTCTTTCGCGCTACCAACAAGGAGCGGATGAATATCATCTGGACACTCAACGAGAGTATCGTCCGTATGCGAGATGTTATCCAGCAAGCCTATATGTGGTGCGACCTGTTGGTGGGTGGGTATGTACACGAAGACCATATCTGGGAAATTCTGAACTCATCGGTACTTGAAGACATTGGAAAG
Source organism: Prevotella sp. (assembly GCA_017443345.1). GTDB lineage: Bacteria > Bacteroidota > Bacteroidia > Bacteroidales > Bacteroidaceae > Prevotella. The sequence goes on along the minus strand of JAFSNR010000003.1, from coordinate 29,426 downwards.
ACTGTGATTAACGAGTGGCCAGTTTAAAGGTAAAAAAGTAAAGGGTAAAAAGGTAAAAGGATGAAAAGAACAGTGATTGCAATAACAATGGGAATAATGCTTGTACCACAAATGAGTGTGGCACAGGTCTATGACGAAGAGAAAAGGCTGCAGTGGCGGTCGATGGAAACTGGGCCACTGGGATTCGAGCCGAAGTTCTATTATTGGCTGTTCCACAACAACTACGCCCACCATGAATGGGAATGGGAGTGGCACGGCTTTAAGTCTGGTTTTTACTTGCATCTGAAGCCACACAAATCTGATGCAAAGCCATTGATTCCAAAGCGTACGCTTGGCGCTACTACTGATGTGTGGACAAAGGAATCGACCGACTCACAGGAGAAGGATTTCAAACATCAGCTGGAACAGGAAACGCTGGCTGCTGCTGACCGCAGGATTGACGGGGCATATCTGCTCTTCAAGGATGACTTTGACAACATGCAGAAGAAGATCTCCGCAGGACTGACCTACTGTCTGGCTAACAGCAAAGGCGATGCCAATGTCATCTCTTTGGTAAACAGTCTCTCGAACCAGAACCGCTTTATCACGGAACAGGTGAAGTATGTGCATAAGAGCGGTAACGGCTATGAGCTGGAGAATGCCAAGCGGGAAGAATGTTATATCAAGCTGAAGGCTGACATGGAAAAGGTAACACAGAGTACAATCGACCTGATGCGGTATGTGGAAGTCTCGAAGTAAAACTAAAAAGATAAAATGATGAACGAACTATTATTAAACATTGGCAGTCTGTTCCTGACCATGGGTTTACCGACACTTGACCCTGTGATGACCAGTGTGTTGGACTACATCCATCAGCATGCACTGTTCCTAGGCTCATGGGGAGGATTCGCCAAGGCTCTTGGACTGATTCTCGCCATGTGCGTGACCAGCTACGAGTGCTGGATGATGATGCTCGGACGAAGGGGAATAGATGTGATGAAGCTGCTGCGTATCGCAGGAATTGCTCTCTGTATCGTCTGGGCCAACAATATCGCTGATGCGGTGGCTGCTCCTGGTGAACAGATGGGACGCGCGATGAAGGCTCAGGCTACCATCAGCCATAAGCGCATCGATGCCTTGGAGAAACACGAGGCAAAGCTACAGAGCCAGTATCTCGACAAGCTACGGGCACACAACGACTCACTCGACAGGAAGCGCAGGGCTGAAGCAAAGCTCTCTGAGGATTCTCATTGGTGGGAAGAAGTGGCATACGCCGTGAAGAACATGGACAAAGCCGTAGAGGAATGGGCAAAAGAGGCTGCAGTCATCACTGAGACAAAGACTGCTGAGATGATCAACATGCTCATCCGATACATCGGTGAGATTATCTATCAGGTCATCTACTTCGGAATGCTGCTTGGACAGGCATTCATGATGAACGTGCTGAAGATTTTCTGTCCTGTAGCCTTTGCACTCTCCATTGTCCCGCCATGGGGAAGTGCATGGAGCCAGTGGATATCCAAATATGCAGCGTTGTCTCTGTGGGCACCATTAATATACATGTGTAGCATCTATGCGGACATGATCCTTAAATATACCATCCTGCAGGACACGACGGCCTACACCACCCTGCTTGGCAGTGCCAGCTATACATGGGGAGAGATAGGCGGTCTGGGTATGCAGGGCATCGGCTCTACCTGTATGTATGTCGTAGGACTGCTTGTAGGTGCTATGCTCATCAAGTTCGTTCCTGAGCTTGCCTCATGGATTATTCCTGGCGGTGCAAGTTCCAGCATCGGATCTGCCGTCAGTGGAATGACAACCACGGCTGCTGCAACGGCTGGAGGAACGGTAGGCGGTATCATCGGTGGAACCATCGGTGTCACCAGACATACCACTGGTGGTATCATCAAAGGCGGTGTGGAAGGAACCATAGCAGGTGCAAGCAACGGTAGCGGATTCTCCGGAACTGTGGCCAGCGCCATCAAAGGTGGTGCTTCTGGATCCGTTTCAGGAGGTAAACGTGGATTTGAACGAGGTATGGACTTCAACGCAGGAACGCACCTGAGAGATAAGCAGTACAAATAGAAGTGAAAAGTTAATAGTAAAAAATTAAAAACGATATAGCAATGTTAATAGAAAGTTTAGAGAAGAAGACGAAGCTTGCCATGGTTACGGTTATGCTGGCATTAGGTGCCAGCACCGTAATCTGTGCGGCATGTTTCTACTTCTGCACGAGTCTCGTGCGTGAACAGCAAAGCCAGGTGTATGTCCTTGACGGAACCATTCCGTTCATGGCAGAACGCAGCAAGAACGAGATGACGTTTAGTATTGAGGCGAAAGCTCATATTCAGCTCTTCCACCAGTATTTCTTTGATCTCTCTCCAGATGACGAGTACCTAAAATGGACCTTTTCAAAGGCCATGTATCTCGCAGATGAGAGTGCCTTGCGTCAGAAACAGGCCATCGAGGAAACGGGATTCTATTCCCAACTGTTGTCCAGCTCTGCCGTCGAGACGATTATCTGTGACAGCATTCAGCTGAACGAGCAGGAGATGAGCTTTACCTACTACGGCACACAGATGATCAAACGGCGTACCAGCAGCATCAGGCGAAGCATCATCACCGTCGGAAGGTTACAGAATGTGCCTCGTACGCAGAACAATCCTCACGGACTGATTATTACCAACTGGCGTACACTGGAGAACAAGGATTTGAAGTCTTATTAAAGTGTAGAGGTGATAGTTATGAGTATATTCAAGAACAAACAGACTCCTGAGTACAAGGAGAAGCAGAGACACCGTCTGCGCACGGCCCGTATCTGGGGCTACCGTATAGGAAAGAAGTACCAGATTGGTGACCGTATCAATAAGGCTAACGCATGGGCAAATGCCCATCGTCGCAAGGCTGCAGGAATAGCACTGGCCGTAAACTTTTGTATATACCTTATAGGGTTCGGAATGTGCTTTGCTGACAGTAAGGCGAATAATGGGATAGCAGACCCGATGCAGGACTTTGCTGCGGTACAGCCGATGTTTGCACAGATACATTGCATCCACGACATGAAGCAGGTGGAGAAAAGCTCTTTCGTTGCTTTGAGTAACAGGGCTGTAAGACTGAAGCATGAGGTGGACTCGTTGATGGCCATGCCGGGAAAGACGCATCGTGATTCCGTACTGGCACTCGAAAAATATGATGAACTCAAAATGATAATGAACAAATAACCAAACAAGAAAGAACCATGAAGATAGATTTCAGGAAAATCGATTTCAAGCAGGGGAAGTACTGGTTCCCGCTGGTACTGTTCGTACCTATCGTAGCGATAGCCTACTTCTCCTGTCAGATGTTTGCAGGGACGACCACTGACACGGGTATGGTGACGGACAGTATCAACACGACAATGCCAGACCCGGAGAGTAACGGACTGCTTAACAAGTACGCAGAGATGGAGGACAACCTTGTCCGTGGCAATGGCTATACGGCCATCAGTGAACTCGAAGAGAATGATGCCGAGGATGCGGAGGATAACGTGTACTCTGAGAACGAGATGGACAGAATCGACCGTGAGAAGGCGGCCAAGAAGCGTGAGGAACAGCAGATGGCGGCTCTCCAGCAGCAACTGCGTGAGTCCAGACAGCATGTCAACGCCTATGATGACCATTACACAGGAAGCTATTCCAGCGGAGGGCAGCAACGTGACATGGAGCGATTTGAAGAGGAGATGCGACAGATTCAGGAGCGAAGCAGGAAAATGGCACGCGATATTACGGAGGACAGCTCTGAAAGAAGTTCTTCCAGTAATGGCCAGAGCCAGCAATACCCACAGAATGCGGGCGGTCAGATAACCGGCTATGACATTTACGGCAATCCTGTTTATGCCCAGCAGCCAAAGAAGGACACAGTAGCCGTAGTCACCAAGGCAGAGACAGGTAATGCCGAAAGCTTCAATACCGTAACCGATGAGGAAAAGCTCGATGACCCGCTCATCAAGGCCATGATTGACAAAACGACCAAGGCACATGAGGGAACGAGATTGCGTTTCAAACTGTTGGATGATGTCATTGTAAAGGGAGTGAAGCTAAAGAAAGGTACTTATCTCTATGGTACTGTGACTGGTTTCGGCCAGCAGCGTGTGATGGCTGACATCACAAGCATCCTGGTCAAGGACAAGTTCCTGAAGATTCACTTGTCTGTTTATGATCTTGATGGTATGCAGGGATTCTATGTGCCGGAGTCGGCTTTCCGTGACATGATGAAGAATGCTGGAAGTGCTGCCATGCAGAGCAACATCAGCTTTGATTCTGGTGGTGGAAGCGGTATCTCAGCCGAGGCACTGGCCTTACAAGCCCTTCAGAACGTCTATCAGTCTACATCGAGTGCTGTTTCGCAGGCCATCAAGAAGAATCGTGCGAAGATTAAGTATAACACCATCGTTTATCTGATTAACGAGCAATAGTAACACAGTAATAACAATAACACCAAATCAACATGAAAAAGTTTATTTTAGCAGCAGTGGCTCTCGTAGCCATGAGTACAAGCAGTGCAATTGCACAGGACAAGGTTCTGACAACACTCTATGTCAACAAGGAGGTGACCACTCATCTGATTATGCCTGAGACCATCCGTCTGGTGGATATTTCCACGGATAAGGTCGTGGGTAATCAGGTGAATGACAACATCGTCCGTGTCAAGCCTGACACCGTCCTCACTGATGGTGAGACGGCTGCCGTGGTGACTGTCATCGGTGAGCGTCATATCGCTCAGTACAAGCTGGTGTATAGCGTACTGCCTGGCATCGTACATACCCGGTTTACCATCCCCTACTCTGACACGCAGGAGTACATCAATCCTGATGTATCGATGTCCGTTGCAGAGATGAGCCGCTATGCCATCCGTATGTCCAATGCCAAGCGAACTGTCAAGAACATCCACAGCAAGAAGGATAAGATGAAGGCATGGGTGAACCATATTTGTTCGGCAGGCGATTACTTCTTCATCGACTTCTCGTTGGAGAACAAGACCAAGATTCCATACGATATTTCGGAAATTCGTGTAAAGCTGGAGGACAAGAAGCAGAAGAAGGCCACTAACTACCAGAGTATCGAGCTGATACCGGAGTATATGCTCGCCTGGAATAAGCACTTCAAGAAGCGTTATCGCAATGTGCTGGTCATTAAGAAACTCACCTTCCCCGAGGCCAAGGTCTTGAAAATTGAGGTCAGCGAGAACCAGATTTCGGGCAGAACCATCGAGCTGAACATCAACTACAAGGATGTTCTGAACGCAGATTGTTTTGATGATTGACGATTCTTTTACGATTAATGATTTGCAGGTATTGAAGTAAGAAAGTAATCCGTAGCATTATGATACAGGAAACGCACGAACAGCAGCAGATATACAACCTTTTCAGGAGTTGTATCTACATCTTCCTGATTCTGGAACTCATCGTAAACATGCCCATTGGCATCGGCTCATCCATCATGCAGGGATTCATTGCTATCCTTGGCAAGTTGGAGGTGTTCGGATCCGTGGTGATATGCAAGGTTTTGGAACTCATCTGTGTCATCATCACCTGTGTCGGCACGACGGCACGCAGAAGCCTAAACTTCGATGTGCATAAGAAGGTGATATATCCGTGCATATTAGGTATTCTGCTGTCTGTCCTGTGCTGTTTCCTGCAACCGGGACATTGGGGACCGGTCTTGGGCTACTACTCTGTCAACCGCATCCTGTATCTGATGACTTCCGTACTCGGCATCATGCTCGTTCATAAGGGTCTTGACGGTATGGCTCAGTATTTCAACTGCAAGCTGGGCGAAGACCGTTTTAACTTCGAGAACGAGAGTTTCCAGCAGTGTGAGCAGTTGGTGAACAACAAGTACAGCGTGAACATCCCGATGATCTATTACTACAAGGGGCGTATGCACAATGGCTGGTGTAATATCTCCAATCCCTTCCGTGGCACATGGGTTGTCGGAACGCCTGGTTCCGGTAAGTCGTTTTCTGTCATAGAACCCTTTATCAGACAGCACTCAGCAAAGGGCTTTTCGATGGTAGTTTACGACTACAAGTTTCCTGCTCTTGCAGAGATGACGTTCTATCATTTCAACAAGAACAAGATGCTGGGGAACATCCCTGAAAACATGGAGTTCAACATCATCAACTTCACTGACGTGGAGTATTCCAACCGCGTGAACCCGATTCAGAAGAAGTACATTCCTGATCTGAGTGCTGCCTCTGAGACTGCGGCCACTCTGCTTGCTGCCCTGAACAAGGGAAGTGGGCAGGCTGGAGGCGGTGGTTCGGACAAGTTCTTTACCAATTCTGCCGAGAACTTCCTGGCCGCTATCATCTACTTCTTCATCACTTTCCATCCTGTAGCATGGAAGAACGGCAAGAAGCTGCACCACTGTATCATCTATGATGGTCATAAGTATGAGATCCGCATCGTCATGTGGAATGACTATATTGCGGTGGATGAACAGGGAAATGTCGTATTGGACTTCATCGATAAGGACGGCAGACACCTGAGCGTGGATGAAGACGGTATGCCTGTTACATTGAAAGACTTTTCGTATGTTGATAGGGAGAGTAAGCTGATTATCATCGAGGATGAGTTCTACGAGAATGACTGCGGTGAACGGGTTGAGCCGGACACTTTTACTGGCGAGTACTCTGACATGCCTCATGTGCTGAGTTTCCTCCAGCACTCCTACGATGATGTCTTCAATATCCTGATGCAGGACGAGACCATCATGTCGCTGATGGCTCCGTTCAAGTCGGCATACGACAACAATGCCATGGATCAGCTGGAAGGTATGGTGGGTACATTGCGAGTCAATGCTGCACGTCTGGTATCTCAGGAGGCTTACTGGGTGTTTTCAGGTGATGACTTTGACTTGAAGGTATCTGACCCGCAGCATCCGTCCTACCTGATTATCGCCAACGACCCAGAGAAGGAGCAGGTCATCGGCTCATTGAATGCCTTGGTGCTGAACCGTCTGACCACGCGTGTAAACAGCGGACAGGGTAAGAACGTGCCTGTGAGCATCATCATCGATGAGTTGCCGACGCTTTACTTCCATAAGATTGACCGTCTGATTGGTACGGCACGAAGCAACAAGGTCAGCGTGACTATGGCATTCCAGGAACTGCCACAGCTGGAGGCAGACTACGGAAAGAACGGTATGCAGAAAGTGATAACCACCTGCGGTAATGTCTTCAGCGGCTCTGCCCGTAACAAGGAGACGCTGGAATGGCTGCAGAATGATATCTTCGGAAAGGTCAAGCAGACCACGCAGAGCATCAGCATCAATGATGAGCGCATCTCCACCTCCATCAACGAGAAGATGGACAATCTCGTCCCTGCAGCTAAGATTGCGGATATGGCCACAGGTTGGATCTGCGGACAGACGGCTCGTGACTTCACACCGACGGAGGCCAGTGCCATGCAGAAGGTGAACCTGGAAGAGACGGATGAGTTCAAGACAACCAAGTTTTTCTGTAAAACGAACTTCGATATGCGGCATATCGAGGAAGAAAAGAAACACTACATCCCACTGCCAAAGAAATACTGCTTCGGGAACGAACACGAAAAAGAGGTAATGCTTGCCAGAAACTTTCGCAGGATCAATGAGGAAGTGACTCAGATGACGACCAGTTTGCTTGGAAAAGAGACAACTGCATAGCAACACCACAACAAACGATAATACGCGCAAAGATTGGGAGAGTGGGCGGGATATGGATAAAGTCAAAAATGACGTTGTTCAATTTCACACATATCAAGGTAATTCCTAACGAGTTTATGGAACGATGCAATCTGGCCAATATTTTTTAGCTTGCCAATCTTTTGTGTCAATGCGAATGCAATGTCAGTCTGCAGTTGTGGCTTGTTACAGGTGAGAATGTCGTATTCCTCCACGCCATACACATCAGCCAATTTCTCAAGTGAATCCTGGGAAACGACGGTGTCACCACTCTCATATTGGCTATATGCTGACAGACTGATACCAAGACAGGAACTGATTTGCTCCTGACTATACCCCATTCTGCAGCGAAGCTCTTTTAAAGTGTCGCCGATTTCTTTATTATTTGCCATCATGTTGAAGCTTCAGTTTATTTGAATAGCACGTTTTCGGTTCAAAGGTACAAATAATACTTGGAATATACACAAGAGAACATGCATTTCTTCAAATAGAGAATGTGTTTTTGCGCAAAAGTAGTTTAAATGTGCAAAAAATGGCATTATAATTGCTTGAAATCATTAAAATAAGGTGGAAAATGATACAAAATTGAAATATTATTCTTAATTTTGCAGAACAGAAGAGTTCAAGTTATGGAAAGTGTGGTTAAAATAGCATCCTACATCTGCCAGCGCTACTTACAGGAATACGGTGAGCGGATTGATGAGATGAAGCTGCATAAGCTGCTTTATTTCACTCAGAGGGAGTGCATCATTCAGACAGGTAAGCCAATGTTTGATGAGCCTTTCTCTGCATGGAAGTTTGGCCCAGTAGTTGTGAGTATCAGACAGCTTTATAAGGCTGATGCGCTCCATGACTTACCTACTGATGATGTAATCGATCAATATAAACCGGTGTTTGATAAGGTCTTTGAACAATATGCCCCGAAATCTTCGTTAAGTCTAAGCAACCTTTCACACAGTGATTACTCTTGGCAGCACGCAAGGGGTACGGCAGGTCGGGATGAACGTTGCGACACTTATCTTGATATTCATGATATAGAGAAAGATGCCGAACGTATTAAAATGCGACGTTTTATGCTGAGAAAGCTAAGGGAGATTGAGGAGAAGGAGGTCGTGGCATGAAGATAACACCGGAACAACGGGCTAAGATTGACAGTCTGTATTGTGAAAGGCTTTCCAGTAATGATGTGAACTTCCGGCTTGTGGATGAGTTCTTCAACAGTCGGAATACTTCTATCTCTGATACTCTTCAGAATGAGGCATATCAAGAGGATGAGACAGGTAAGGTAGCTTATTACGTGGTGAAGAACCAAGAGGGGCAGTTACTGTTTTATTTCTCCTTAAAGTGTGGTATGCTCTATGATAGCTTCATTGATGACCATAGCCTGAAGCTTTTGAATAAGCTGATGACCTATCTGGATGATATTTCTTCTAAAGAGCAGTTGACTGATGAAGAAGCTTTGATCGTCAATAAGTTCAGGGAAAAACTGCGTTCTCACAAAGGTCTTACTAAAAAGGAGATTGAGCAAATTCCGAAGAAGGGCGGAACCATATTGGAAGATTTGGAAAAGGAAATCGGTGAGAATGTGACTCATGTGGGTTCGACCTTCAGTGGTATAGAGTTGGTGCATTTCTGTGCCAACGAGAACACCAGAGATTTCTGGAAAGAGAGCGTGGAGGGTCAGAAACTGGGAGTCGTGGTGTTTTGGGAATTTGTTGTCAAAGAGGTATTAGAAGCCATGAAGCATGTGGGATGCCAATACTTGTTTCTGTTTGCTGCAGACAAGACGGATGATGAAGAATTGGTGGCTTACTATCGTGACAACTTGTATTTCAAGGAGGCTGTGGATGTGGCAACAGCTAAGCCTATCTATGACCTGACATGTAAGTTTATGTACCAAGAGACCAGTAAGCTGGTTTCGGAACAGACGTATTTCTTTGAACACTATAACGTGGATAGTGACGAAGCATAACCTTTTTTATAATTTGCAACGCTTAAGCCTAGTGACATAAAAAATAAGCTATGGTTACAAACGAACTTTTCAGACAGTGCCTTTCCGCTATTCCACAGGAACAGAGGGCTGAGTTCGATTTGTCATATGGTATAGCGGAGAGGTTGGATGCCGTATTGAAGAAGAAAGGCATCACGCAACATGAGCTTGCATGTAGATTAGGCAAGCGGGACTCTGAGGTGTCGAAGTGGCTAACAGGAAGGCATAACTTTACCACCTCGACTATTGTCAGGATTGAACAGGCAATAGCTGATAAGTTGATTCAGATAAGCAAATAGGAGAAGAAGGATTTTTGTGCCTAAAAGCAATACATTTGGGTATTTTCTACGCGAAGTTAGACAAAAGTTGTCTATTAACACATGAAATACCCATGCAATGTGATAAGATGATGAGAAACTGAACAATCTTGCTATTTCATTTGCGAAAATAAACATTATTTGTTCATTATTGCACACGGAACAGCATTTTTGTAATATGATGTGTTCGCTATGGCACGTAATATAGCATTATGCCTTTCAATGTTTTCTTATTCGGAAATGATAATCGAAACGACAGGCTAATTGATAGGCTAAATGATAGCGTAAACGCCACATATATGGTTAATTAGAGATAATCCAGCAATTTAATTGATAGCATCGACTCTAAACTATTGCAATAAATTTGCATAATTCATTATTTTATCGTAACTTTGCAGCGGTTTTAACCAAGTGCAATAAGTAGTTACGGCTATTTTCAATGCACTATAAAAGGAAATGACAAGCCTGTCTCTTGCGTAAGGGTCAGGCTTTTTTTTTTGCTATAGCGTCTTCACTATGGCACGTACTTTAGCAATATAGCTTTCCATGTTTTCTGCATACCTGATCCGTTTCAGGAAGGCATAGTAGTCCTTGTCAATACGTGGATTGTATTTTCTCTGGACGTACTTTCCATATGCCTCTACCGACTCCATCCAACTGTTGAAATGATAATAGTCACCTTTACGGCTGTCGAAAAGGCCAAAGATGTTTCCCCAACGGCAACACAGCTCTGAACTGTACCAGCCGCTTTCCAGGACACTCTGGGCTGCGACAATCTTGGGGAACTTGATACCATACTTGTCCATCACCTTATACAGGTTATTGATATTGAGCGGCAGGCTGGGGTGAACATCAAAATGCAGAGTATCCATCTTCTGCTGCAATGCCACTATATAATTATTAAGGTGCGAAAGGAACGGCTCTGGGTCAACACGCTGCCAAGATTCTCCTTGCTCATCCTGACTCCACTTGGAAATCTCCAGATGAAGGTGTTCAGCAGTAGCACGGCCACTACGTCCTGAAATACCAACGATGGTTCCAGCTGATACTACCTGTCCTTCCTTAACGACAATAAAGCTCAGATGCGCATAGCGTACACGCAGATTGCCATGGTTGATGATAATGTTGTTACCATAGCCTGTACTTCGACGTTCCACCTTTTCAATGACTCCAGGAAACATGGCATATACATGGGCATACTTTGCACGCAAATCTAGACCTGAATGCCAGCGTGAGCATTTGGTAAATGGATCTGCACGGTAGCCATAGTCGGAGGTGACTTTCAGAAAGTCCAGAGGCAGGGCAACATTCCTGCGTCTGCCTAACAGCTCATACATCATACTGTCACGGACGGAAACAAACAGAGGAATGTCATACTCGATGGCTATTTCCTTGTGCTCTGGCAGCTCAAAATACTCTTCAGACAGTTTAGTTTCCAAGTTGAGCGAGTCTGAAACTTTGGCGTTTCCCTGATGGTTTTCAACCTGCACGTTTTGACTGACAGCTTGCTTAACATGCTTATTCTCAACGGTATAAAACTGCGCATTGGCAGTTAAGCATACTGCCAGAAGCGCTAGCGAACTTGATTTCTTTTTCATTGCTTCGTATATCTTTTTGAGAGTTTATAATTTTGCACCCCGAAAGCGATATACTAGCATCCATAAGTGATAGCGGGTGCAAAGGTACGCATAAAAAGGTTCAATACAAAAGAACTATCAACAAAAAGAAGTACAAGTACATGAAAGAGAAAAGATCAATGTTCACCAACAACGAGATTCCCCTGAAGGACTTTGAGAAAGCGGGACTGGATATAGGCAAGATGCCTGCCGACATGCTTTCGTCTCTCATGAAGGGGGAGATAAGCCAGGTCATGGAGATCAGGCCTGTGCTGAAAAGCGGACGCAAGGAGGCACTTCCCGTGAAGCTACGCCTTACCCGTGATGAAGACAATCGTGTCGTGCTGGTGGCCTACCCCGTCCACCGTGACATCGTAAACAACCTTAGACTCAATGAGCAGGAACAGCAACGGCTTCGTCAAAGCGAAACCATCCGTAAGGAGGTTCGTGACGGACAGTACAGCCGTCAGATGTTCATTCAGCTGGATAAGGACACGCGCTGTCTGATGATGCGCGATGAGCGCACCATAGAGCTGAACAAGCGTATGGATGAGCTGGAGCATGTCAAGGACATCACCCTTGGTCAGAATCAGCGACAGGCCATCCGGGAAGGTAAGCCTATAGAACTGGAGGTCGGCGATACCAAGGTCACCGTAGGTGTTGACCTCAGTCAGAACTCTGGCTTCAAGGCTATCGAGGGTGACATGCAGGAGTGGAAGCGCAAGCAGCAGATTGCGTGGGACATCGCCAATCCCGGTGCCGTCGGCTTCTGGCAGACTGAGGAGAACAGATGGGAGTACAAACAGACGCTCGACAAATACAAATACAAGGACGAACGAAGCCCAGAGAAAAAGGAGGAGCATAAATCCGAACGCAAAATCAGACCATAATAACATATAGATAGGTAATTAGTCAGACAGGTAATTAGTTAGTAATAAAGGAATAAAGTTTTCAGGATAACCCTTAGTAATCGATACCATTAAAAGCAGAAGTGTCCTGGCCTCCCCTTTGGCCATTTTGGGGAGGCTACGGCACTCTTTTGAAGGGTATTCGGTATTTGGGGTACAGTAACAATCAACAAAATCAGATAGCACAATGGAATCATATGAGGAATTGACACAGCTCCGTGAAGCGGGCATCATCGGATGGCGCGAGTTCATCCGCCGTCAGCCGGAGGTTGAACAGGAATACTATGCGTGGTGCGTCACCAACGACCTCGACATGAACGAGGACACCGCAGAGGCATACATGACGTATATCGAGGAATGTCTCTTCAAGGACTAAGCATAAGCTTGAGTACAACCAAAAATGATATATCATGGAAAACGAGAACAACGAAAAACAACAGAACACTGAGCAGCAGAGTCAGCCACAGGCCAAAGTCGAGCATAAGACAATGGCAGAGAAAGCCGTCGAGCGGTTCAGTGAGATGATGGTCTCCCGGTTGGAGGAGATGAAAGGCCAGCAGTGGGAAAAGGGCTGGATAGACGGTGGGGGCAAGACGCAGGGACTGCCCCAAAACATTTCAGGTCGTCGCTACTCTGGTCATAACGACTTCTTCCTCCAGCTGCATACGGCCATGAACAGCTATGCCATGCCCGTCTATGCGACCTTCAAGCAGATCCACGAGGCTGGCGCTACCATCAACAAGGGTGAGAAAGCGATGCCTGTCATCTATTGGAACATCACCCACAGGGATGAGAACGGCCAGAAGGTCACTGATGAGCAGTACGATGCCATGACCAAAGCAGAGCAGGAGAAATGCAAGTCGATACCCATTATGATGGGCTACTATTGTTATAATCTTGACCAGACGAACTTCAAGGAGGTCAAGCCTGAACAGTATGCCCGTCTGCAGGAACAGTTCAAGGCTCCTGAGATAAAGGACACCAAGGGTATGTTTATATCCCCGGAGTTCGACGCGATGATTGAAAAGCAGGCGTGGGTCTGCAAGATCAACACCATTGAGGGGTCTGGTGCTTTCTACAGCAAGTCTAAGGATGAGATTACCATTCCTTTGAAGGCACAGTTCAATATCCATGAGGATCCCAAGGAGGTCTATAAGGACGGCATGGAGTACTACAGTTCCCTGGTTCATGAGATGGCTCACTCCACAGGCATAGACAGCCGACTCTCACGTGACATGGAAGGTCGGTTCGGTGACAAGAAGTATGCCAAGGAGGAACTGGTCGCAGAGCTGAGTGCTGCAATGGTCGGCAACTCCATGGGCTTTGACAAGCGCATCCTCGACAACAATGCCAAGTATGTGGACTCGTGGATTGATACGCTGAAGCAGGAACCGAAGTTCATCATCAGCGTCATGGCCGATGTCAGCAAGGCTTCAGGCATGATCCTCGAACATGTGGACAAGCAGCGACTGGAACTGGGCATGACCACGCTCCAGTCCAAGGAGCCGATGCTCGATGAGAAAGGGCAGACTGTCAAGGATGTCAAAGAGACCAAGGCAGTGAATGACTGCAAAGAGTCAAAAGCGGAAAAGCCACAGACTAAGGCTGAGGAAAAGGCTGAAATTGCCAAGGAAGCTGCCCATGTCTGGCATGATTTGAAGGAGAAGCATCCTGATGCTGTCCTCCTGATGCGCAAGGGCGATTTTTATGAAGCCTTTGGTGAGGATGCAAAGAAAGTTGCCAAGTCAACTGGCTTAAAGGAACAGCATGTGGTCAAAGAGGGTTTTGAAGCCAAGGAAGGTGAAAAGGGAGTTTCCTATGTCAACTTCAAGAACACTTCTTTGGACAAGTATCTGCCCAAGCTTGTTCGTGACGGTCATCGTGTGGCTATCGTCGATAATCTGGAGGATATGGCCCGTGACCGTATTGCTGACAGGAAGAAACAGGAGAAGTCTCAGGAGCAGCCAGTGGCTGTCAAGCAGACAACTGCCGTTGCCAAGACCATCCCTTTGGATCAGTTCAACAAACTGGAGACTGATGACGGCAAGAAGATTGACCACTTTGCCGTGTTCCGCATGAAGAGCGGTAACTATGGTGTCCGTGCGATGGTGGATGGTCAGCAGCTTGGCGTAAAACCTCTGCAGAAGGAAGACCGTAATGCCTTCTTCGACCATACCACGACCAAGGCAGCCCTGGTGCAGAAGTACTATGGCAAGGAACTCTCTGACTCACGTAGCCGTTCCCAAAGCAAGGCGATGGGGATGTAGCTGTCTGCATTAAATCATTGAGCATTGAATCATCCAATCGTTTGACATGAATGACAAGTACACGACATTCAAGGCCAAGGTGGGAATCGACGAGATCGCCTCCTACCTCGGCTATAAGCTGGACAGAAGGGCTGGTGTGGGACGGTACATTGAAATGTGCCTGCGTGATGGCGTCGGTCGCAAGACCGACTCCATCATCATCAGCCATCCAAACGACAAGTCTTCCCAGACCTACTTTCATCGCAATGGAAGCAGTGGCGGGGATGTCATCAGTCTGATTAAGGAGAATCTGAATGCCTTTGGCGTGGTCGGTGAAACGGAATATGACATGATTGATGCTGTCATAGACAAGTTCACGGGAACTGACTACACTTTCAAGCGTGAGTATGACCTCGCTAAGAGTACATCCTCCAAAATCTTTGATGCTTCACGCTACGTCATCGAACCGGCTGCGGAGCATTTTGACTCTGTGATGTCGTACTTCCGGCAGCGTAGCATCGATGAGGAAACAGTCAGGGTGTTCCTCCCCTGGCTCGTTCGGATTACCGATACCAAGGCTGAGTTCAAGTACCGTAACCTTGCCTTTCCATACAGGCAGCCTGGCTCTGATACCATTGAGGGCTGCGAATTGCGGGGCTACAGTGGCTTCAAGATGAAAGTCGAGGGGACAAACAGCTCTACGGCTGCATGGATAGCGGACTTTTCTGATGGCAATACCGAAAGCGTCCGAAATGTCTATTTCTTCGAGAGTGGCTATGATGCCATGGCGTTCTATCAGGTGAATAAGTCCCGTATTGACCTTCCGACATCGGTATTCGTCTCTACTGGCGGTTCCTTCTCGAATATGCAGATCCGTAAGGTCACCGACTACTATGCTCATGCCCGTTACTGGGATTGCTTTGACAATGACAAGGCGGGAATACTCTACGGCATACGCATGGAGGCACTTCTGAACCGCGTCACGCTGAACATTGTGAGTACAGGCGAAGGGGCTATTATCGAGCACCGAGGCATCAAGACGGTCAAGATCACCAATGACGAGCTTTCTCTTAACAGGGTGGCCGGTGAGTTTCACCTCACACGCCATGTCTCTGTCTGGAAAGCGCCGAAAGGCTACAAGGACTGGAACGACGTGACAATGAACAAGCCAGCAAATACTCTCGTCCAGAAGACGAAGTTCCAGCGTGACGAGAATTTAAGGGAGAACAGAATAAAGAGACCATTATGAGAATAGGAATACGATATGCAACAACATGTTTGCTGCTGATGGCAACGCTTTCGGGCCACGCCCAGCAAACTGATCCTGCCCTGACGGCAGCGGTGGCAGCACAGACTGTTACCTTGGGAACACTCTTTGATGCCCGTAAGAAAACTCAGGAGAAGATTCTTGCTGCTACTGGTATTGAGGAGGTGCAGCTCAAACAGCTCCATGACATCGAGAAAAAGGTTCTCGACTATATGGCCAATGTGTCAGGACTGATGCAGAACCTCTATCAGGTAAAGCGCACGACCGAGCTGGTCACGGTGGAGATACCAAGGAACATCAGTGAAGTCCGAAAGGCCTGCAAGGGTCATCTGAAAGGAACGGCTATTGCTCTTGCTGTCTCTGATGAGATACGGAGTGTATATACCGAGATTGGCAGTCTTTCTGCTCTCTGCACGTCACTGGTCAAGACCAAGACGGTTGACGGCAATAAGGTAAACCTCCTGAATGCCGCAGAACGCTACTGGCTCTGCGAGAAGATTGTTTCATCATTAGAGGATATTAATAGCGCTCTCTACATCCTCTCCTGGCAGATACAGTATCTGTCTTGGGAAGACCTTTGGCGAGGACTCGATCCTGATACCTGGGCGAACTACATGCAAGGCAAATGGATGGCTGAGTCCTGCATCAGGGACTGGGATGACCTCTTCAAGTGAACAACAGAATCATAAGATTACAGTTTTACAGGATAACAACATTATAGGACAATAGAATTGTAGGATAACAGAATTACATCTTTAACACATTTATCATGGATAACACAAAGGATTTAGGTCTGTGCCCCAAGTGCGGCAAGGGCCACATCATCGAGCATCCCTTCGGATGGTCATGTAACAACAGCGAGAAACAGCCCGACGGTACATGGAAAGGCTGTGACTTCGTCATCTTCAAGAACAATAACTACGTAGGTGAGGTTACAGAGGACATGGTGCTGCACCTCCTTACGAAGGGTGAGACCAGCGAGATGGAGATGCACAACAAGGCTGGCCGTCCCTTTCATGCCAAGCTCATCCTGAAGGACGGAAAGGTTGCACTTGGATTCAACGAGCACTATCTGGAGGGAAGATGCCCTGTCTGCGGTGGTCGCGTGAAAAAGACGGCCAAGGGCTATGCCTGTGAGCATTTCTTCGAGGAGGGTGACAGTCACTGTAACTTCTACATCGGCAACTTCATCTGTAACCGCATGATTACGGAACAGGAGGCAGAGAACTTTCTGGCTGGGCGTAAGCAGGTACTCGACGGATTCGTCTCAAAGGGAGGAAAGCCATTCTCTTCCTTGCTTGGTCTGAAGGAAGACGGCGGTGTCTTTCTCAACTCTACCATCTGTAAGTGTCCGGTCTGTGGCGGCGACATTCATGTGTCGCCCAAGGCATATAACTGTTCCAACTATACCAATGAGGATGTGAAGTGCCAGTTCTTCGTATGGCGCAACCTCGACGGTCACATAGTGACTCCTGAGGATGTGAGACAGCTCTGTGAGAACGGACAGGTGGACGAGGTGCTGCGCTTCTATAGGGAGAACGGCAGACCCTTCGACAAGCAGATGAAGTTCCAGGATGGAAAGATCGTATTGGTATAACACTATAGCATATAAACATAAAATACAAGACAATGAAGACAATCAAGTTATTTTCTCTGGCTATACTCTGCGTAGCCACCATGACTTCCTGCACCAGCAGGGAGGGTAAGATACAGTCTCTGGTGAATGAGCATTTCTCACAGACACTGGAAGAGCCTACATCACTGAAGATCGAATCGGTATCACAGCCTGACTCTGCTTTCGGTCTGCGTTACTTTACGCCCAAGGAAAAGGGTATCATTTTCAAGAGCGTGAAGGATGCTACCGAGTGCCTGATGGAGCGCACCAACTACATGATGGATCCGAACATGAACGATGCATACGCCATGACGATTGCTGACATGGAGATGCAGGTATCGGCAAATCTCTATGGTAATCTCTTAGGCGAATCGCCAAAAGGAGCCTTTTCGGGATGGAAAGTACGTACATCCTATACGGCCAAGAGCAAATACGGATGTTACTACAAGGCTCAGCGGTGGTTCTTCATCGACAAGGACTGCAAGTCAGTCATCAAATACTTTGACCTGCCGATTGTAGGTAGCCAGTCAAGCAAAAAGGTTACCAGCAATAGCAAGAAACAAAAAGGTTCCACTAATCAGAAGTAGCAGATGCGAAAGGTTGTATTAGCAGAGAAACCCAGCGTTGCACAGAGCATTGCCCGAATCGTAGGAGCCACCCAGAAGAGGGATGGCTTCTATGAGGGTAACGGCTGGCAGGTGACCTATGCCTTTGGTCATCTGATACAATTGGCGATGCCTGAGAACTACGGTTATAACAGCTGGTCGAAGGGCAACCTTCCCATGCTGCCCAAGGAGTTTATTATGATTCCACGGCAGAAGAAAGAGGGTAAGACCTATAAGAATGATCCTGGTGTGATGAAGCAGCTCAAAATCATCAAGCACCTTTTTGAGCAGGCAGATACCATTATATGTGCGACAGACTCAGCCAGAGAGGGTCAGTCAATCTTTCGGTATATTTACAATTATCTCGGTATCAAAAAGCCTGTTCTGCGTCTTTGGATCAACAGTCTGACGGATGCCGCTATACGAGAAGGATTTTCTAACCTCCAGCCCGACAGCAACTATGATAACCTCTTCCTCGCTGCCAAGGCACGAAGTGAAGCCGACTGGCTCGTAGGTATGAATGCCACACAGGCTTGCAGTATCACAGGGAAGTCACTCTATTCCATTGGCAGGGTACAGACACCAACACTGGTGATGATAGTGGAGCGATACCTGCAGAACAAGAACTTCAAGTCCGTTCCGTTCTGGCAGGTGACTCTCGACACTACCGATGGAGTAAAGTTGACGAGTGCCGGTAAGTGGGATGAGAAAGCAGAAGCAGAGCGAGCCTATAATACGGCTAGCAAAGCTCGCAGTGGAAAGGTTATCAAGGCAGAGAAGAAGCAGATGACAGAACAGCCTCCCCTGCTCTTTGACTTGACAGGTCTGCAGAAAGCTGCCAACTCCAAGCATGGCTATACTGCTGACAAGACACTAAACATCGCTCAGAGTCTCTATGAGAAACAGCTGATAACCTACCCAAGGACGAATGCTGCCTATATTCCAGATGATGTATATGACACAATTCCTGGACTGCTCCAGAATCCAGTCTTCGACAAGTTCCGTTCTGTCATCGATGCTATAGAAAAACCTTCTCGCAGATGTGTGGATGCTTCAAAAATAGAAGATCACCATGCTCTTTTGGTGACTGGAGTAAATCCCAAGACCAAGGACATCAAGCTCGATGAACAGGTCATCTATGACATGATACTCGGCAGGATGGTGGAAGCCTTTTCTCTACCTTGCATCAAACTGGTGAATACCTATACCGTTGATGCTGGAGGTTTTCTCTTCTCCGTAACCAGTTCTGTCATTACTCAGATGGGATGGCGGGCTGTATATGGTGTTGATGACAAGGAAAGGCCGGTTATTCCTGTATGGCGACAAGGGGAAACTGTCTGCTTTACCGGCGCAGAACTGCAGCAAGGGCAGACCAAGCCAAAACCGCTGCATACGGAAGGAACATTATTGGCCGCGATGGAAACCTGTGGCAAGGAGATTGATAACGAAGCACAGCGTGAGGCCATCAAGGACAGTGGCATCGGTACACCTGCTACCAGAGCCGGTATCATCGAAACACTTGTAGCCCGTAAGTATGTTGTCAGGGAAAAGAAGTCGCTTGTTCCAACGGCCAAGGGTATGGAAATCTACAAGATTGTCAAGGATATGGATATTGCCAATGCCAGTCTGACGGGACAGTGGGAGGCAAAGCTCGCTGACATCGAGCGAGGAAAGATGAGCGTTGACGAGTTCAACAGTGACATCATCGAGTACACCAAGCATGTAACCGATGAGTTCCTGAACTCTGGTCTGAAGCCCATACTGACTGGCAAACAGACAGAGATAGAATGTCCTTTGTGTCATCAGGGACATATCCGCTTCTTCGATAAGGTAGCCAACTGTTCCAATGAAGGCTGCAACTTCCATATCTTCCGTACCATTCTGGGAAAGAAACTGACCAACAGTGAGCTGACCGACTTGATTATCAAAGGTCAGTCCCGTGAGCTGTCAGGATTCAAGTGTAAGGACGGAAAGCCGTTCAAGGCACGACTCAAACGAGACGATAAGGGAGGCATCTCCTTTGTATTCAATCAGAAGAAATAAGTATCAACAAATAACCCACAAAAAAGAACAAAAATGAAAAAGACAAATTCAAAACAACCAAGTGTAAGAGTCCGTCTGCTCCAGAGTAAGGAGTTCGGCAAAGTGAAGGTAGTCAGTGACAAGCATTTCAAGGGTTATGTCTGTCTGAATGACCTGTGCAACATCCTGAATCTGCCAAAGCAGCAGTTCATGGAGAACCTGACAGGGCATCTGTACGTCGCATCGCCAGTAGATACCAGAGGCAACCTGCATGAGATTGACTTCGTAGATGAGTTTGGGGTCTATGTGATGTACGTCATGAGCAAGAGAAAAGACACCATTCATGTACAGGAGTGGCTGGAACAGGCGTTCTTCCAAAGACTGTATGAAAAGAAGATGGTTTTTATTGGATTAGACAAGAACGATAAGCAGGCAGACGAGGCAAATCTTCAACTGGAGGTCTTGCGCTACGCGGCCACTGCTGTCAACGTGCAGAAGTCTAGCCATTTCAAGAAGGGTAAGGCTATTCCTGAACTGACGCAGTCACATCTGATTGGCTGGTGGCATAATCCTGGCGACCAGTCTATATTCCTGCTCCAGTTCAACTGTAAGACAAACTGCTGCATTCATGATAATCTCAGAATGAACATCTATCTGAGAAAGATGGTTGATGGCAGAATTGACTTCTGTGACACGCACATCACCTTCCTTGACCTCGATGAAGACAATCGGGTAATCTGTGAGATTAACACTATCATGCCAAGCCAAGTGGTAGTAGACGGTACGATTCTCGACTATATCATGAAAGAGCAGTTCGCCGACGAGGATTTGCTTGAGACAAAGAGTCTTAACCTTGTGCTTATCCTGAACGGCACAATGTCATTCCATCGTTCGAGGCGTGTATAAAGGCATTTGCCAAGAACAAAAGTAAAAAGGCAGGGAGTCCTAGTTTGATTCTCTGCCTTTTGATATATTACCAATTCTTTTGTGATTGCCCTCTAATTAAACAGCTCAAAGCTTTCCACGTGCTTTGCAAATGGAAGTATCTTAAGGTGTTGCAACCTTCCAACTATGATTGCTGGATGAGTGTTAAATTGGGCTGCATACCGCTTCAGTGCAGTCGTTCCAAAATCATTGCCTTCAATGATAATGTTGGTTTCCTTTTCTGTCAACAATACATCTGACGAGAACTCGTCTGCCTGCTTCTCCTTTTCCAACTGTTCTACATTGTATTCGATGTCTTCAAGGAAGATGTCTTTCTTTCCATGTAGTAGAATATGTCCTATCTCATGGAAGAATGAGAACCAGAATGTATCATATCTTTTGCTTCTTCCTGAAAGTTGAATACAAGGGATATTGTTAATCCATCTTGCAGAGCCGCTGATTGGAGCTTTCTTAAGACATGGTGTGTACATGAGTTTGATTCCGCACTCTGCACATAAGGATTGCAATTGCTCAGGGAAATTTCCGGGTTTCTTCCGCATAAGTTCTTTCATAGCAAATAGCTTGCTCCTTAGTAGCTTATCAGAATAGTCTGTTTTAACGATGATTTCAGATGCTTGAAGCTCACCTTTTCTCAACCATGCTGAGATAGCATATGGTTCTTTAGTGGTGGCCAGAGAAATACGAAAAGCAACTTTTAATTGTTGATTCATATAGTAGTTCTCCCAAGCTGTAGGAGAACTTACTCCAAAGAAGTTAAGAATGACAGCTGTCTTTTCTTCCTGCACGGTTTTCTTTTCAACCCAGCCTTGATTGGCCATGTCTGCGTAGGGAAACTTTTTTGCCCAATCTGCAAAAGACACGATCTGAGCCTGACGCTTTGAACGCGCAACGCATTCATCATAGATACGCTGCCTGTTCATCCAGAAGTTAGCAGGGATTTTTGTAACGCTTTCGAAAGCTACAGCCATTTCAGGGGTAATAGAACTGTCGCCTTTAATAATGGCAATAACAGTCTTTTCTGGTTTGGAAGTACGCACTGCGAACTCCTTGACAGACATACCCATTTCTTTCATTTTCTCATCTAAGGTTGTACCTGGGTGAGAAACATTTTCCGGGATGTATAAGTTTCTTGTTGCCATATTGTTTTGTTTTTATAAGTTATTTGCCGTGGTAGTTGTCTATTTCTTCTATCTCAATGCTGTCAATCTCTATCCATATATATTTTCCACTCGGATCCGTCGGAATAGGACGTGCCGTTGGAGTGAAAATCAGTCTATAGGGTTGGTCTAAGTCACATGCCCATTGCCCTTTTCGGTCACCCTTCAGTTCGTGGTAATGACCTGGCAGGTATCTGGTCTCTTCCAATGTGCTGGCTGCGTAGAGATCATCCAGTCTCTGCTTATATAAGCCAGCTCTCAAAGGACCGAGCTTCTTAATACGCTTTTTCTCATCTGAAGCGTACTCTTCAAGTTTCTTTGTACCAAATGAAATTTTCACGCGTTTCTTATTTTGGCTGCAAAGGTACAAATATTTTTTAATTTACACAAATTGTAAATCAAAAAACTTGTATTATTATAACTTTTTTTATGAAATTCAATGCTAATCTGAACCATTTCTGCTGTTTGTAATTTTAATGATAATGCTTACATTATTCAATGTACTGGGCCTTTCAGACAGCATACTTCACAAGCAGATATCCATTCTTCACCACCTTATATATATTATAGGTGACACTGAATGGTAGGATAATGGCACCTACAACCAATGAGATGACAAGTCTCAGAACCAAGGTGAACAGCACAACCAGGCATCCTCCTACCAGAATCGTCCTGTCCATAGCCCCAGACAGGAAATGCAGACCTGCAAAGAGTGAAGTCATGGCATAGCCATCCAATATCGGGGCTATCTTGTCATTACCGAACACGAGATTCAGATGATAGCCCATGCCGAACAGCACGGCATAGACCATCAGCGTTACCATTGCCTTACGAAACTCTACACTCTCAATGTAGCTGCCGAACATCAGTCCTGCAACTCTTCCCATCTTCTTCAATACCATTACCATTGCCATTTTACTTTGATTTCTTACTTAGAATAAGCTCCTGCTGGATTTGGCCAGCTCCTGTATCTTGTCTTTGTTACGCTCGATGAATGCCCTGCAAATAGCATCTATGAGGTTGCCACAGTTGATTTCTCCACGATAGCTGTTGTGTATGATCTCCAGCACAGTCTTGATGTCTGAATTCATGGCTACCGTCGTCTTTTCTGCCGTACTGTTGTCGTTATAAAAACCGGCATAGCGTAGCACTGTCCCCCACTCATCGTTTCCGTCATGCTGGGCAATATGCTTTCTCGTCCTCTCGGATGCTTCCTTATCCTTAACCTTTGCCTTGGGCCTGGTTCTCTCAGCGGAAGTTGTTGGAGCTATCGCTGTTTGAGCCGACTCCTCTACAGTTGCCTGTGGGACAGCCACTGATGGGCTGTCTTCCACAGGATCTTGCTGGGCATCCATGAATGCACCCAGGCTCTCCAAGTCAAGGATGTCGGGTTGTGTGATAATCTTCTTTGCTGCCATATCAATCTTCCAATTTCAAGAGTTCGTTATATATCATGTCAAAAGCGGGTCTCACGATCTCTGCCTGTTGCTTCGTATTACCAAAGGTATTATAGCGTGAGAGGTCTGCCCGATTGTAGATGGGTGGAGTGACAATACCTCCTGCCTGTACCAGGGCTGCATCAGTCTTCTTCCAAGACTCTACCTCTGCTGCCGTACCTCTGTTCTTGACCACGAGGTTAGGAACAAAAATCAGCTTAGGCTTTTTACGTCCCTTCATATAGGCCAACCATATCTTTCCGATGACATTCAGGAACATCAGTGTCGATTCCAGACAGTTGAACTCATATTGGAAAGGACAGATGATGACATCGCTATAGCCCAACAATGGCACCATCCCTTGAAGGTATATGTTTCCCGGAGAGTCAAACATACAGACTCCATCCATCGCCTTGGCCGACTTCATCAGCATGGCTGCCGACTGGAGCGTGTCAATCTCGATACTCTTCAACTCGCAGGGTACGCTCTCCGTCTGCAGGAACTTCGCATCTGCCTGACGCTTGGCGACCATCGAGTGCTGACGGTCACAATCCATAATTGTGACGTTCTCCACGTTCTTCTCCTTCAGATAGTTGGCAAACATGGCGCAGAGGGTGGACTTTCCTACTCCTCCCTTCTGATTGGAAAACGTAATTGTAATGTTCTTCTTCATTGTCGTATCTCCTATTGTTATTTGTTGTACTTTCTTTTTGCTTGTCTAATAATTGTTCTCATGTGACTATGAGCGACGGATCATGGCTCGTTCATCATCCACTTCACCGTAGCTATTTCTAGCATCCTGGGTAACATGGTCGCCACTACCAATCTCATTGCTGACTCTTGGCACCCTGCCTTTGGTTACATGATGTTTCGTCTCTGAGGTCATCACATCGGCATCCTTGGTATTGATGTTTGCCTTTAGCTTGTCAGCCTTGATTCCAGCAGCCTTCACATCCACCACAGTTCTCTTAGCTGTGTCAATGCAGTAGAGTTTGCCCTCGAAACGATACGTCCAGATACCTTCTGCATGGAGGTTATCAAAGACATCCTTTGCTTTGGAGGAGTCAATGATGGTCTGTATCTTGTTGATGACTGCTCCGTCTGTCTCTGTATCTGGTTCTGTATGCAGTCTGTCCTCTGGTACATTGAAGAGCTTCGATAGCAATCGCGCCTGTGCTTCATCTTTCGGTGAAAAGCCCTGTACCCAGTCCACCTTGTCATTGAACTTGATTCTCTGGACGAGGTAGTCCGCAAGCTCGGTCTTTTCTTTCCCGATGACAATGCAGCCATGTGAGATATAACAGCCATAGTAGCGTCTGAGATCGTGGTTCAGACCAAAGGTGGTGACATTCGGATTCTCCCTCAACTTGTCCTCGATGAAGAAGTCCACTTGTCTCAGTCGCTCTTCCTTGCTCTTGAATGCTACCAACTCCTTCAGTGGCAGGACATCACCACCCTTAAATACAGTCTTGGTAGCATTATCCACGATGATGTAACCATATGGACTCTGCTCTTTGCCCAGGAACTTCAGTTCTACACCAAACTGCTTTTTCAGCTTTTCCTGCAGTTCTTCTTTGCTGGAACTCAGATCTCGGTACTTTTTGAGGATTGCTCTTAACTGTCGCTGACGCTTGGCCTGCTCCTCTCCGTACTGCTTGCAGCGATTCTCGATTTCTGCAATTCGGATAGTGTCCATCACCATACCTCCACGCTTCACGCACAGATTGCCGTCTTTCTTATAGCACTCGTAGCCAGATGTTTCTAAGATGGCCATAAACTGCGCTACACTCTGGAAGTTGTAAGTCATCGCTTTCTTGACAGTACTATCCTTCCGTTGTTTCTCATCGACTCCCATTAGTTGGTTTATCACTTTCAAAGATCTCATCTTCTCATTACTGTCACTGATTTTTCTGCCGTTGGGTGACACTCGACTAGTTACGATATGAAGGTGGTTATTGCCGGTATCGTGATGATAGTACATCAGTACTGGCTGACCGTCCTCGCCATAGCCCATCCTTCGCAGATACTCCCAGGCAATCTTCTCTAACTGCTCTTTGGAATACTCTCTGCCTTTACAGGAGATGGCAGCATGGAACTGTGCCTTCTTGATACGGTTGTTCCTGGCAGAATAGTCCACAAGGAAGTCACGCTTGTCCTGTATGCTGGCAAGGTCTGGTCTATTACCGATGGCTCCGAAGTTCTTCATCACAATCAGCTCTGCCTGTCCGTGCTGTACCTTCTGCTCGTTGTATCTCACGGCACTGAAGCTGCTGCTGGAATGTAGTATCGTGGCTATCATCTTCTGCGTTCACTTTTCAGGAGTTGCTTCAGAATATCATCCTCAATTCTCGTCTCCTTATCCAGATTCTCACCGATTTCCTTCAGCAAAGGCTCGATGCGGGTTGCTACAAACTGCGTATGATAGGCACTTGTCTGTGCCAGTCCGTTACAGTAGTGAGCCACCTGATTGAGGTTATTGCCCAGACGTGAGAGTTCTGCCTGGTGGCGGGTTATTACAGGTTCGATACTGTTCACGGCATCTATCCTACCCATCATCAGACGGTCATCATAGTGTGCTACTGCATCACGGATCATGGCACTGACACTGCGGTAGTGCTTGGCCTTGGACAAAAAGAGTTCTTTCTCGCTCGGTGTCAGATGTATCATCTGAGCCACATTTCTCAGTTCTTTCTTCATGATATGTCTCGTTAAATAGTTCTACAGACGGGGAGTTGCGACCCCTTCTCTTCCCCATCCAATCGGATGGCAAGGGCGCTTTTAGATAACTAAAAGCACAACTTGCTACTCCATAGGTATGGAGGCTAAAGGCTATCAATAAAGCCAGTGCAAAAGTAATCATAATCATCGACATATTCTTTTCAGTTTTAACTTAATTCAGTTTGACAGGACTACAGGTCTATTGCCTTAAAGTCCTATGTTTCTGTAATTCAGTAGGTTTACAAGCCTACAGGCCAATACCTTTGTAACCTTATCGTCCTACAAAACAGGCATCCTATAGCCTTATAGAATTGTTGTTCTACAGACTTACAATGCTGTCTTTCTATATTCCTGTACTCCTATATTCCTATTGTCTTACATGACTATATCCCTGTGGAACTATAGTCCTACAAGGATGCATGGCTACAGCCCTATAGGATTATAGTTTTAACACTTACCCTATCCACGATAGTCTGACCCATTCTACCTCGCTATCTGCCTTGGCGTAGATGGTGCGAAGCATCTCTATCAGCTCTTCCTGGGTGCAGCCAAGGTCGGTGCAGATGCTGTCTATCTCATCACCTGCCTTCATCGTCCAACTGCCAAGGTCATCAATCACCTTATCTAAATCATCCCTTCCTACCTGAAACTCATCAGGGACAATCTGACCGCTACTGTCTCTGGCATAGTCCACCTGACAGT
The DNA here is from genome assembly GCA_017443345.1 of Prevotella sp. GTDB lineage: Bacteria > Bacteroidota > Bacteroidia > Bacteroidales > Bacteroidaceae > Prevotella. The sequence continues at coordinate 2,197 of JAFSNR010000003.1, read as the reverse complement.
AGTCGAATACGGTATCAAAGAGTCTCACCAGAGCCATCTTTGCATCGTCGTCATAACTCGGACACCACAGATTGATGTCTCCTCCCTCAAAAGAAACCCAGTTACGGGTTGCTGCAAATAACTGTTGCATGCTTACTTCGTTTTTTGTGTGGCAGGTGGTTGGCCTGCCGTTACCTTCTTCTTGTTTACTATATATGTTGGTTGGGTTAACATCTACGCTGACATAGCACTCCTGCCCTCGATATAGTGGGCATTGACAATGAGCACTTGGTCATCACGAAACCTTGTTCCGCACTGGAGCACACTCCACCGACGATGGTTCTTCCTGCGGTAGAGCATGATGTCATACCGTTCTTCACTGTCACCGGTCTTTAGGGCATACTGACGGATATACCGACATGCTACTTTGTACGAAGGAACATCTGAGGCAATGACGTTCCCGGACTTCTTGGCTACTACATCGAAGTAGAACCTGTGCTGATTTGAGTTTACTGCTTCCATACGCTGCATTGTTTTTTGAATTTATCGACCTCCAGAGCCAGAGGGGAAGAGCTTTTCTTATTTCTCGTAAGCTCCTGGAGCACGACATTTTTTTTATTTCTCGGCGTACCGTCGCCGTCGGGTTTTCGCTTTTCGATGCCTAAAAAAGCCAGTCCCTTGGGAACGGCATACCATACAATTTACCATGATTTTTGATGGAATACCCATTTTCTACGAGCATCATAGACAAATGGGAAGCCTGCCGTCAAAAATCTTCGTAAATAGCCCTGCGGTGTTTGGTAAGCCGTTAGGACTGGCTAACTTTGCAGAGAAAAGCAAACCCGATGACGTGGTGACGAGAGGAAAAGGGAGTGCTACAGTCCGAAAGAGCGAGAGAACCCCTTTCCATCGTAGATGCACCATCCCCCATAACAGATGCACCGACGGTTTCCGAATTCCGGGTGGGTCAGGTGACATGGAGCGGTCTTGGAAGCCTAAGCCTTCAAGATAGGCAGGGTCTGTCTGGTCATAGCCTAAAACTGTGCCTAAGCTCCTGGTACGGCGATGTGTCTCTGGCTATTGACATAAGAGACGGTAACACCTCTCTTTGGCAACAGCCGGGGACTCTTCGCTGCACCTCACCTTTTTCTGGGTTGGGTAGATTTCGGAAACCGTCATTAGTTCTAAGTTCTTAGCACTGAGTTCTGAGTTCATGCATGATGTACTGTCCTACCAAGTGTAATAGCTATGGCAACCTTGCCACCATGCTTCTGTATTTCGCCAATGGCAGCTTGCATGGTGTTGCCTGACCTGCAAACATCGTCAAACAGGACGATCTTCTTTCCTGAAATCTTGTCCTCATCCATGAGGAGCCTGGAGGTGTGAGCCTCCGGATTGTAATGGTGGTTTGTTAGGTGCTCTGCCTTGTAATCGCTGTCTCGCCAGAGATACGAAAAACCGTCCTCTGCACCGCAGATGCTGCATACCATCGATGAGAACCGCTTGTATCTGCGTGCAGTCTTCGTTCTCGTAGAGGCAGGGACACAGAGGAACACAACGTTCTTCATGTTATTCCTTTTCAGACCGTCACCAACCATCATGGCTGCCTTCTTCGTAGCCCAGTCATGACCGCTCTTGAACTGAAGGCAGAAATCACGATAGGCAAGACCATCTACTGAGACATTGTTCAAATCATGGTTTGAAACGTAAGGTACAAGTGATACGGAAATCATCGTTGGTAGTTTCTAATGATGAGACATACGTAAGAAGGAAAAGAGGACGGTTATTCGCCGTCCTCTGTGGTGTCGTCCTTTGCAGGAACCTCTTCAATGTCCTTTAGGACGAAGGTAATCTTTGAGTGCTTCTCGCCACCGGTCTCGTATGCGTCGATCCCGAAAAAGCCTGAGCATGTCACGAGCTGGCCTTTCATGTTCTCATACTCGGCCTTCTGGTCGGTGCGAATCCAACGCTGGCAGGGAAGGAGTGCTGATTCATACACGGTCTCGTCGTTCTTCTTGATAGCGTGACGGACGCTGAGGAGAATCTCTGCAAGAGTGCTGCTCTTGAAATCCTTGGTTGATACTTATGTTGTGAACGAAATTATGTTGGTATTTCAAATATTAGCCCTATGTCACAAAGAGGTTCTTTTATATCATCACAACATAATATTTAGGCCAAACTTACTGTCTTTCTGCACGTCTAATTAATAGTATCACAT
>JAFSNR010000024.1 GCA_017443345.1 Prevotella sp. | reverse complement strand
TAATATAATATATATAATTTATTAAAGAAATTATGGTAAAATCATTGCTAATTCGTGTCGTATTGACGTTTTGTCACTAAATAATTTGCAAGATTCAAATTTTTTCCGTAACTTTGCAGGTAAATTAAAAAATTAAGTAAATTGGAAAGAAAAGAACTAACAAGAAACCAGCTCATGGAGCAGAGACTCGAAATGGCTGGTATGGAAATTGAAAAGTTGATGGGGGACTTCCCCTGTCTGCGTGAAGTATGTCATGGGCTTCAGCCTTCTGCCTATCCTGCTGCACTCTTCGTGGGAGGGGCTCTCTTTGGCACGCTGATGACACGTACCCATTACCACTTTTATCATCGTGCTAACTATGAGCGACGGCTGAACTATGGCATCTACGTTATCGGACATCCAGCTACGGGCAAGTCATTTGCGGAGAGGCTTTATCAAGTGATCTCTATCCCTATCGAAAGAGAGACGAAGGAAGCCGTTCAGTTGTGGAACAACTACAAACGCAGATTGAAAAGGTGGGAGGATGGCGGAAAAAAGGGAAAAGGGCCTGATAAACCCCAATTCATGATACGCAGCCATCCTGCCCGTACTGCAAACAGTGTTTTCATCGAAGACATGATGAATGCTGTTGTCAATGTTGATGGTCAGGATATGAACCTACACATGCTCTCCTTCGACTCTGAGCTTGACAACGTCACTACTCAGCAGCGTGATCACTGGAAAGACAAGACCTACATGGAGCTGAAGTCTTTCCACAATGAGAAAGACGGTGAGTTCTTTATGAAGTACGACTCCCCTGTCGGTGAGTTTAGAGTTTACTGGAATTACATCTATACAGGAACGCCATTGGCTTTGAACAATAAGGTAAATGCCAAGAATATCGGCAGTGGCCATTCTACGCGTATAGCAGCCATCCCTATGCCGAGTACTCACTATGAGATGATGCCTTTAGAGGACTTCGATCCCAATAATATCAAGGATGAGCTAATTCCAGAAGAGCAGACACTGCTTGAATGGGCTGAAAAACTCGATAAAGTGCATGGTGAACTTCCTATCAGAAGGCTGGTACTTTACACCTATAACTGGACTAAAGGACGTATGGCAGATGCAGCTGAAGACGATTCGGAGGAGGCTGAGCTGATGTGCAAGCGTGTGCCCTATTATGGTATTAATGTGAGCATGCCATTCATCCTGATGCGTCATTGGCATGAATGGCAGGAAAATGGTACACTGAGCATCGATGAGACAGACGAGCGGCTTTGCCAACTCGTCATGGATATCCAGTTTATGTGTCAGTACTATTTCTTTGGTCCCCTTTTGGAAGATTATTTCAAGAAGGTAAAGGACGAAGAGGCTCCTCCTTTAAAGCGCCATACGGAACAGGCCAGAATCCGTTATCGCCGACTTCCCGAGGTTTTTGACATTGACATGGTTCAGCAATACTGTGGAGTTAAGAAACGCAATGCGGAGAAGATGATTGAACGCTGGCATGATGAGCACTACATCGACCGCATAGAAACAGGACTGTACAAGAAAATCTATTCAGAGCTGACATAGTCTAATGTACCATTTCCAAAATCGCTTAGACATACTTTCCTAAGCGATTTTGGATTAGTATCTGATAGCAATCGAAGAAATCCTTCATTCGACTATTCTCTGTATCCTTTTCCACCATCGCATGGAACTTCTCAGCCACTACGGTTTCCAACGAATAAGCCTTGATGCTAATAGGCGGAGTGGTATCGAGAAAAACAGGATAATCAATCGTTCATGCAAATAGCGAACCAACAACTTCATAAAGCCGTTCTTCTCACCATATGTTTTCGAGATATTCAGGAGCCTCTCCCTGACTGATCTTCCTATACCGTTACTCATTTTACAATACTACTTCAAGATACTTCGACAAGGTGTTGTACACCCTCAATTGCTTGGCATATTCACAAAGACGGGAAATATTCCGATCCATACGCTTCAAGTATTCATTGATAATCTCAGAGCAAACATCCAACCCTATTTTATTGCGATATTTCACTGCATCGCATACACTTCTCTCCACGTCAGTTATCTTAACCCGATATCCGCATATTTCCATTTCCTTTACACCTATAGCCAAGTATTCCTTCTTCCAATAGTACAAGTTAATAGGTGGATATTCTGGGATTGTCACCTTTCGCTTGGCATCAATTGCAATACAATGACCACTTGGAATTTGTGTTGAGAGTTGATAATGAAACCATGCTGAATATAGACATACGACACCGCCTGGCACAATCTTCTCGACATCAATCATGGTATTTGCCAAAGCCAATTGATCGGCATATACCCCTTGACGCAGCCTTACAAGCGTGCCATCTTCTATAGCCTTTCTGATATGCTCATACTCAGCACGGCCTGTAACTTCATCTGTCCTGATGAAGCCGCCTTTGTCTTGTATGGATTCAACCACCTTTGCCGTCTTTTTCATACACGACCAATAATTCGACGGTGCAAAGATAGTATTTTTCTCTTAAACCATCAAGAATTTATGTAAAAAGTTACGGAGAATTTTGGTTTTCTCCGTAACATTTTACGATTTCCATATCAAAACACCCTAATTCCCTTGCAGGATTTCTCCGTGGGTGATGTAGTTTCTGTCCTTTGGCAGGGATGTTGGTGTGATGACGAACTTCTTGTCGTTCTGGAGGTTCAGCGTCACCTTCTGGAAACGGGGCGCTGTGAGCATATATCGATCCGTAGCAGGACAGACGGGATAGAAGCCCATCGACGAGAAGACATACCAGGCAGACATCTGACCAGCATCGTCGTTGCCTGAAAGGCCTCCTGGGGTGTCGTTATACTCTGTGTCGAGGATATGGGCCACGCGCTGGGCAGTCTTCTCAGGTTTACCGATGAAATCGTACAAATAGGCAATCTGGTGACAGGGTTCATTACCATGCCAGTAGCGACCTTCAGTGAACATCGAGTCGAGTTTGGCCTCGAACTGTGCCTTGCCTCCTAACATCTCCACAAGCCCTTCAACATTCTGAGGCACATACCAGGTATAGTGGCAGGTAGCCCCTTCTGTGATGTAAGGCTTGCGATGGATGAAGTCGAGGTTATCCTCAAACTTACCGCCATCCGTCTTCTTCTTAGAGATCTGCTTTGGTTCATGGCGTCCGTCGCAATAGCCTGTTTTGGGGTTGATGACGTTTCGCCAGTTCTCAGAGCGACGCATCAGCTCCTGATAATCCTGATCCTTACCCAAGGTCTTTGCCAACTGGGCCACGGCGAAATCGTCGAAGGCATACTCCAGCGTGCGCGAGGTCTGCTCATCCTGATGGAAAGCTTCCTTGACACCATCCTCCAAGGGGATATAGCCATACTTCAAATACGAAGGCAAAGCCCTACGCCCCATACCATTCTTGTAATCCTCAAAGGATGCTGGAGTCTCGAAGGCATTCTTCCGCATACCTTCATACGCTTTTTCCACGTTGAAATCGCGAATTCCTTTCACATAGGCATCAGCCAGAACAACACTGCAATGATCGCCAATCATGGCTGCTGTGTAGGAGTTCCAACAAGGAAAGATAGGCAACCACCCACCCTGTTCATACATCGTTACCAACGACTGCATCATATCAGCCGACTGCTGAGGAGCGATGATGTTATAGAGTGGATGAACAGCGCGATAGGTGTCCCACATGGAGTAGTCGCCATAATACTTCCTTTTTCCCACGGCAAGCTCACCATTGGCAAAAGAAGGATAAGTTCCATCCACGTCACTCATCTCGTGAGGCAGGAAGCTGCAGCGATAGAGAGCACCATAGAACTGGTTCACACGAGCCGTATCAGGATCCTCAACGTCGATGGTGTGCAGACGATCCATCCATTGCTGGGCCAGTTGCTCCATCATACTGTCAAAGTCATGCCCCTCAGCCTCAAAGGCAAAATTGTCCTCTGCACCTCTTTTCGAGATAAACGAGGTGGCTGCCTTCAGGATTATCGGCTCATGAGCCTTACCTCGGAACGTAAACCACGCACAAAGGCTGTCGCACCCAGAATCCTCGATTTCATCGTAAGCCTGGAGCAGATAATGACCATCGAAACCAGCATGCTCACCCCAGCCTTGATAGATGCGATGAACAGGATTATAGCCATAGATCGTCTTATCCTGCTGGTTGATCTCCAGGTATCCCTCGCCCTCATCGCTGTTATGGTTCAGGATGATGTGTACTGGACCGTCTTGCTCTGGGGTGATACGGAAAATGGCCGTATGACTGCTGCCAGTCATCTCCACCTTCAGATGCTCCTGAGGCAGACGGACAGCATAGTAATGAGGATGCGAGATCTCTTCTGCATGCGAGAATGGCGTAGCCCGTTCTGCTGGTCTCAGACGCAGTTGGCCACCAAGTGCAGCGAGGGTAAACGAGCCATAGTCCTGCGTACAACCACCCACAATCCAATGACTGTTGCGGAAACCCTGTAGCAGCGAGTCTGTATAATAATAAGGTGCAATGCACTTCTTCTCCGTATCTTGTGTCTGAGGTGTCCAGAAGTTCTGTCCATTGGGAGCCAAAACGGCTGGCAACGTCTGGCCATGTTCCTCAGAACCTTTACCAAAGAGTCCTGCCGTCTTGGTATTGGCAGGAGCCGTTCCCACCATCGTATTCAGGGCACAGAGCTGTCGCAGGTGCTCGAGTTCGTGAATACGAGTGCTCACCTGCTGCTTCAGTTCCTTCCAGTTTTTAAAGCCCATAGACTGTTCGTTATGCAGTAATTGCACAATGACATCACCCTGTGCATTCCTATAGAAAATCATCTGAAGATTAGCTGCCATAGGCAGGAGCTCGTCCATAGGCATATCCTTTGGGGCAATCTGCATCAGGTTCATCAGTCGGAAGAGATTCGAGTCGTGCCCAAAGCGCAAGTCTGCCCCCACACCACCACGGGCAATGGCAGCATCGGCATCTGCCTCGATCCGTTGCCACAAGGAGATGGCACTACGGGCTGGGATGCCTTCATTCTGAATCACGTCGCCATGAATGGTGGTCATACCCTCGTTGTTCTTGGCATAGACGGCTTCCATCTCTTCCATCGTATAGAGATCATAGAGCGAGATGTCCAGCTCGACATCCTGCATATCTGAAGCAATCGTATGCAGTTCCAAGAGCAGTTTGGTGGGATCCTCCACCTTCGAAGGATCTATAAAGAGTGCCTTGACAAACCGCTCAGGGGAGATCTTCAACGGCACATTCGTACGCTGCTCCAAAGCCTTTTGCTCTGGCGAGGTGTAAGCAATCCAATCCATGTCCTCCTCACGGGTAACAGGGTCGATCTGTATCGATGGATTCAGCGATTTCAATTCCGACACGAAGTTCTCCATACTGCTCTTGCAACGCCCCACAACGCTACTATGAGCTGTCAGACGGGCCTCAGCAGTGAAGAGCTGGGGTAAGTTCTGATACATCCTATGGGCGATGCCGCGATGCTGTCTGCCACCTAGTGGTGTCAGCTTGCCACCATTACCCTGAGCATTCTTCCACACTTTCTGAAGGCGTTTGCGTAAACTCTTGCCCAGCTTCGTCAGATTCTTCTGATCCTCAAACTGCTGGTTCACCCAGATATATCGCTTGTCACTGGTCACCCAACGGGAACCATGACGCCCATAATGGGAAATATAGATCGGTTCGAAACCCTCTGGGGCAGAGGCTAATACAGTCTCCGTCACGGGATAGGCATAATACACGCCACCCATCTTCTCATACTGAGCGTGTAAAGGTAAAAAGGTAAAAAGGTAAAAGGGTAAAACGATCGCAAGTCGTCTTAATACCATATCTAAACTTCTCTTTTCCATATATCTCTTATCTTAATAGTTCAAAAACAAATCGTGCACCTCGTGAATAACTGGTATCGAGCCACAAGTCACCTCCCATCCGTCGAGCGATGGAACGTGCAAGAGGCAGTCCGATACCTGTACCGTCGACAAACTCGTCGAGCTGCACAAACTCACCGAAGATATGCTCCGCCTTGTCTGACGGAATACCTATACCCGTATCTTCGACGGTGAAACGGACAATCCTGTCCGTAGACTCCATGTGGAGCGAGACACGGCCTTCGTGCGTAAACTTCGCGGCATTCTCCAGCAACTGTGCAAGGGCGCGCACGGCGTAGAGCTTATTGGTGAGCAATGCGACAGAGGCAGCCGTCTGAGGATCAGGAAATTCGAACTTCACAGCAGCCCTATGAGCCTGGAGGTCGATTCTCGAATGTTCAATGGCATCTGCCACGATGGCCTGCGCATCCGTATGGTCCTTCCGCTCTATCAGCACCTCGCTACTGGCATCGCTCAGTTCAAGCATGCGATCTATCAGATGGGTGATGCGATACGTATTCTCAGTCACCTGTTCATTCAGATTCTTTTTCTCGTCTTCCAGCAGCTCCATGTCTGGTGTGGTCAGTATCTGCGTGAATCCTGACAGAATGTTCAGGGGTGTCCGTATTTCGTGGGAGATGTTGCGGATAAACTCAGTCTTCATCTTCGCAGATACATTCGCCCGTTCGTTGGCGATACGCAACTGCTCGTTGACCTTCTTCTGCCTGATGGCAGTACGCCAGCCAAAGAGCAGCAGCACCAGAAGAGCCAATACGATAGAGACGACGGCAATCATGAAATATCGGAGCTTGGTGAGTTGCTGTTCTCTCTTGAGGTCATCGAGCTGGAACAGGGTGTTCAACTCGTCGAGATGCTGACGGGCTTCAGCTCCATAGACAGAGTCCTTGTCGTGGAACAGACGCTGATAGATGCTTGCAGCTTCCTTGTCATATCCCAACATCATCAGGGCCAAGGCTCTTACCTCGGCTGTATGCTCATCCTTTACTGATGTTACCAGCTTGACGCTGTCAGTATAAAGCAGTGCCCTGCCAGCATCGCCTGTTGCCAGGTAGTAGCGGGCTTTCATCTTATAGAGATGGTGCAGGCTGAGCGAGGTGTTGACCAGATGGGCATGATGGGCTGCTGTATCAAGAGCCAGACTGGCTTCCTCGAACTTCCTCAGTCCGATGAGAGCAGAAGTGCGTGCCAGATAGCAGGAATTGTAGCACTCGCGCACCTCAGGCTTCTCCTGTTTGCCCACCTTCTCGTGGAGGAAACTGATCCACTTATCATTCACCTCCAGTTCCTTTTCGTAGGCCTTGTCATAGTCGTAGGCCTTGCTCATGCGATAGTAGATATTGCTGAGCGAACTGAAGTCACCGCTCTCGTCCTTCATCAGTTCTGCATAATGCTGAAGAGCCTCGACGGCAGGCTCCGTTTGCTTCATATTCAGGTAGATGATGCCTATCTGCTTGTAGGCCATCGCACGGCCCAACTTGTTGTCGCGCTCATTGGCATCGTTCAGCATCCGTTGTGTCTCCTGCAGGCCCTGTTGCAGCTTGCCCTCAGAGCACAGATTGTTGGCCTTCAACTGCCAGGTACGGTAATAGTTGTCCCACTGATCGTTCTTACGGAACCACTCCATCTGCACATCGGCCTCAGCAATCAGTTCCATCGCCTTCGAATAGTTCTTCAGGGTCAGTATCTTCTGCCAACGGGCTTCGCCCTCTTTCTCAAGACTACCAGCCTGCTGCTCATGGGCAATCTGCGCATCAACCTTTGCAAGGGCTACCTCAACGGCATCCTTGCTGTCTGCGGAGCTTGCATCAAGCGCAAGACAACAGATCGAAAAGGCAAATATCGTCAGCAGTCGTCTCATCGTTCTATCAGCCAGTCGATTCCTAATGGATTATGACGCAATTCGACCACCCAGGGCAGATCGTCTTTCAGAGAGATCCACATCTCTGTCTGATCAATGTCAGCACGCACATGGATCGTGTTGGCATCCTGGTCAATCTTTCGCCAGGTGATGCCGTCATATACGAACGCACCTATCTCTTTCAAATCGCGCAAAGCCTTGTTGGAGATGAAGCAGAAGGTGCCCTTTGTCTCATGGATGGCCCCATCGGCAGGGATGTCCCAGCTGAAGCCTGTACCCTGCTCCACGATGGAACGGGCGATTTTGTAGGTAGCCTCCTTGCAGGTAAGCCATAAGGTGTCGCCTTGCCAGTCATAAGTCAAGGGCCACGTGCGATACTGCTTGTTCAGCGTGAAGGTTACGGCTGCGCGATTGTTCCCACCTTGGGAATGAATTGTTCCCACCTTGGGAATGGATTGTTCCCAGCTTGGGAATAAATCGCCAGCCTTAGCCTGACGAGCAGTTGAGACGTAGAAGACGAGCTCTCCGCCTTGCATCAAGTCAGCGTGCTCCACACGGGCATCTTTCAGCTCCTGGCCATTGAAGGTCACTTTCTCGAAATGCGTGCCCTTGCCTTTTAGAATGCCTTTCAACTGATTACCATTACAGAGCTGTAGGGTCCACTCAGGAATCAGAGGGGCATGAAGCAAGTAATAGCTCTGCCCTGCATTGGGATAGAGTCCCAAGATGTGAAAGGCGAGCCATGAGGACATCGCACCACTGTCGTCGTTGCCTGGCAAACCATCGGGCTGGTCCGTGTAGTTATCCTTGACTATCTGGCGCACACGGTCTGAGGTCAGGTCTGGGCGACCTATCCAGTGATAGAGACAAGGTGTGAGGAACGAAGGCTCGTTGCCCACGTTATAGCGCTTGCGCTCGAAGAACATATCCAGTCGCTTGCGGAAGGTTTCCTCACCACCACAGGCAGCAATAAGTCCTGGCACATCGTGAGGGATACTGAGCGAATACTCAGCAGAGAGCGCCTCGTAGAAGAAGGTACTCCACCAAGGCAGATACCAAGGTGCCACTTTCGTGATAGGTGTATAGGGAATCTGTGGATGGAAGACCTTCGATTTGCCCCAGGGCACAGAGTCCATCCAACGACCCTCGGCATCGCGAGGCATGATATAGCCCTTCACATCGTCCCACTCATAGTCAGCTCGCCAAAGGTTCTTCCAGTTGGCTGACTGTTTCAGATAGCGCTCGTAGATATCCATGCGCCCCAGACCCTGCGCCACCTCAGCGATGCAGTAGTCGTTATAGGCATATTCGATGGTTCGCGTACCAGCTCGATCGATACCATAGGGGATATAGCCATATTTCAGATACTCCTGAATGCCACCTCGTCCATGCTTCTCATGATCTGCCCCTGGATCCACCTCGGCATCCTTCAGCATGGCTTCGAGCGCATAGTGGTAGTCGATGCCTTTCACGCCTTTAACGAAAGCATCAGCGATGACGACCTCAGCATTCGAGCCTCCTTGGGTCCTACCATTGCAGTCGCCACTGCGGGCATCAGGCATGTAGCCCTCTCGTTTGTAGATATTCAGCAACGAGTTCACGATGTCTGCCTCACGCTTTTCATCGAGCAGGGTGATGAGAGGGGTAGAGGTGCGATAGGTGTCCCAGATGGCGTAGTAGTCATCATAGTAAGGCGTTTCGCGCCATTTGGGATTCTCGCCACTTTTGTCCACTGGCATAATCAGCGTGTGGTAAAGGGCTGTGTAGAACATCCGCTTGTCCGTTTCGGTGCCTTTTATCTGGAACTTGCAAAGCTGTTGCTCCCAGCTCTCGCGTACCTTATTTAATTGGGTATCGAAGTCGCAGTCTGGGATATTTCGCTTGGCCTGTTGCGTGCTGACATAGGATATGCCCACCTTTATATTTAATAAGGTGTCGTTGAATTCGATTGCGTTGGGAGCTTTCTGCTTAAATCCTTGCTCGCTTATCAGACAGAAATACACCGTATAGGCATCGCCATTGTTCCATCCACCACGCACTCTGGAAAAACCTCTGACCTCGTGATCGTTGATGACTTCGACCTCAGCCCCTACGAACTGCTGCTGCTCTCGACGGTCTGGCAGAGGGTTCTTGCCCAGATAGTGAGTAGCGTCAATGAGAAGTGACCCCGCTGAAGGATAGTGTATACGATAGAAAGCACAACGCTCTGAGGCTGTCATCTCAGTACGGATGTCATTTTCGAAGGTTGTCGTATAATAACCAAGGGCGAAATCCTCAGTCTTTCTCAACTGCTCAGACTGAACCTCGCCCAAGAATGGCAATAATAGGATGTTTCCATACTTCTGACCTCCACCTGTTCCACTGACATGTGTCTGCGAGAAACCAGTCACCACCTCTGGCATGGGTGCCCACCCTGCATTGGGATTTACCGTACAATCAGGTCCAGGTTTACACATGCCAAAAGGCATCGAAGGTCCAGGGAACGTGCGCCCAACTCCCTCGCTACCAATACGAGGGTCCACATACTGCCAAACTTGCGCCATCGTGGCCAGAGAAAGTGGCAAAAAAGCTGCTATCAGTAGTAATCGTTTCAGTTTCATGCTGCAAAGATAAGAAAAAACACATGAATTACCAAATTTTTATCGTACCTTTGCAGGCAAAAAGACGATAAGATGAAAGATTGCATATTGATTCTCAGTGGAGGTATGGACTCCACCACCCTGCTTTACGACTATCAGGACCGCATCGCACTGGCCATTTCGTTCGATTATGGCAGCAATCACAATGCGAAGGAGATTCCTTTTGCCCAGTATCATTGTGAGCAGCTGGGAATCAAACACTTGGTGATCCCCCTCAACTTCATAGGGCAGTACTTCCGAAGCTCGCTGCTGTCAGGCGACGAGGCCATTCCTGAAGGCCATTATGCTGACGAGAATATGAAGTCGACAGTAGTGCCTTTCCGCAATGGCATCATGCTCGCCATCGCCACAGGGATGGCAGAGAGCAACGACCTTCAATATGTCATGATGGCCAATCATGGGGGCGACCACACCATTTACCCAGATTGTCGTCCAGAGTTTGTAGAGGCTTTCGATGCTACGGCCCATGCAGGCACCTTCAATGGCGTGCATCTCCTTTCACCTTATTGCAATATGACGAAAGGACAGATTGCTGCACGAGGTAAGGAACTGGGCATCGACTACAGCAAGACCTGGTCGTGCTATCGTGGTGGAGACAAACACTGTGGCCGTTGCGGCACCTGCGTCGAGCGTCAGGAAGCCCTCGCTGAAGCTGGAATCCCAGACCCTACTGATTATGAATAGATCACCAATGCTCTGCTTCGTTGCGGTTTTGCAGGCAATGTCGGTAAAGGTGTTTTCCACGACTGACTCCATCAGCAGTCAGAAAGCCTGTCCTATTGTCAGGATCGAGGCCGAGCAACTGCCTGATTTGAACATTCCACGCAGCGGACACTCGGCATTTGTCGCCAATGGCTCGCCCAAACCGCAAAATCGACTTAGGAATCATAAAAAGAGGCGAAGAAATTTGGTTTTTCACCAATTATTACGTATCTTTGCACCGCAAAAAAGTAGCTAAATTCGTGACTATACTCCCGAATTTCATATAAAAATCGGGAGTACGATACCTAAAATAAGAGGTTCTATGTACAGGAGAATATTTGATATTGAGGGCAAGCTTGATGAAGGAATGTTCCTGTTTGGTGCACGTCAGACGGGGAAATCCACTCTTTTGAAAGAGCGGTTCAAAGGGGCTGTTTATTACGATTTACTCAATCCCAATGTCAGAAGGGCTTTCAGACAGAATCCTAATTCCTTATGGGAGGCGCTTCAAGACAAACCAGCCGGTACGCTTGTAATAGTGGATGAGATTCAAAAAGTCCCAGAACTATTGGATGTGGTGCATTCCCTGATGGTAGACAGAGGTCTGTTCTTCATCCTGAGCGGATCCAGTGCAAGAAAACTCAAGCGTTCTGGAGCCAATACCCTTGGCGGTCGTGCCATTCCCGAAACCCTTTATCCTCTTGTATGGCCCGAGGTCACAGACTTTCAGATTGACCGTGCCGTGCAGAATGGGATGATTCCCCGTCATTATATGGTAGAGGATGCTACCAAGCGTCTTTCCGGCTATGTGAAGGTTTACTTGGATGAAGAAATCAGAGAGGAAGGAGAGGTGCGAGAACTCGATGCCTTTGAGCGTTTTATGGAAGTTGCCGCCATTTCAGATGGAGAGATGCTGAACTATTCCAACATCGCCTCCGATTGCGGTGTGTCTGCAAAAACAGTCAAGTCATATTTCCAGATTCTATATGATACGCTTATCGGATACGAAATCCCGGCATTCAGGAAAGAGATCAAACGGAAGATTATACAGGCTCCCCGTTTCTATTATTTTGACGTAGGGCTTGCCAATTACCTGATGGGACGCCACAACCTAAAGCGAGGTACCGATGACTACGGACATGCCTTTGAGCACCTCGTAATGCAGGAAATTATAGCATACAAAGGATACAATGACAAGCGTGACATCATCTCCTATTGGCATACCTACGACAAGAAAGAAGTGGATGTCGTTATCGGTGATGCTAAAGTGGCTATTGAAATCAAATCGACAGAACGTGTGGAGACCAAGCATAAAAAAGGTCTCAAAGCCTTCAAGGAAGAGCACCCGGACTGCCGACTGATGCTTGTTTCCCTAGACCCGATTACCCGCAAGTCAGGAGATAAAGAATTAGTATACGTACTGGATTTCCTAAAAATGCTATGGAATGGTCAAGTGTTTTAAGACATCCTCGACATCGTCGAAGACGGTGGCTGGACGGAAGTCGGTATCACGAAGGGAGAAACGGACGTTGCGGAGCGTCAGGCCTTTGACATGCCTGACGTAAAGAGCCCATGCCGGCAGTTCGCCAAACATCGTGAACTCCGGGTATTTCTGAATCTGCTCCGGCACATCCTTGATACGCCAAAGCGGCATGTAGGCCATACCCTTTGTAGCACGACCAGGGTAGCTTACATCGATGTCCTGAAGCATCACGTTCTCAATGCGGTTATCCGGGATTCCGCAGATGCTGGCAGGGAATGGGTTGTGGAAGAAATCCACCTCGGGACCGCGCAGATCGTATGCCTCATCAGGACGTCCGAAAGCAATCTCACACTTCAGCTGACGGATTGTCACATTGCGCAACATGCCCTTTCTGTCGCCAGCCCGCTGGCCCAATCGGAGGAAGAAGGCATTGCCTGTATTCTTGGCATCGATGCGCTCCACAAGGATATCGTCAATCTCTCCACCATCCACACTCTCAATGGCAATGGCAGAGCGGAACGTGTCCTGCACCTTGATGTCATGCACCCAAACCTTACGGAAACCACCCCATGAGGCCGTACCGAACTTCACGGCCGAGGCACTGCTGCGGATATCGCATCGGGCCACTTCGATGTCGTAACACTCGCTATCCGCATGATAGGACTTCAGACAGACCCCGTCATCTGCGGAGTTAATCCTACAGTCGGCCACCAGCACATGTTTGCAGTCTGTCAGGTCGATACCGTCGTTATTCCAATAGGCGCGGTTCTCGATGTCGAGATTCGTCAGCCTCATATTCTCACACAGGTCGAAGGACAATCCCCAATTGGCACTGCTACGCAAATGCACGCCCTCTACCTTGACATCTTTGCAACCATAAAAGAAGAACAGCTTGGGGCGCGCCAATTCACTGGGGCGCTGGCGGCGCTGGTTGTAATGGGGATCTGGCCGCTCGCCCGTATGGTGCAGACTATCGACATTCAAGGCCAGTTGCAGCCCCTGCCCGTCGATGGTGCCACTCCCCGTGATGCTGATATGCTCTGCCCCGTCAGCCATGATCAGTGCCATCGAGGCATTATCATTACGCTGATCAGCCACATTGCCCACATTGATTAACTGATAGTCGTAGGGATTGGTGCTCCCTAAAAGCGTGGCTCCCTCTTCGAGATAAAGTTCCACGCCAGAGCGCAGCATCAAACCACCCGTCAGATAAGTACCTTTCGTCAATACCAGCCATCCGCCACCTTTCTTATATATGGTGTCGATGGCCTGTTGCAATGGTTGGGTACAGAGCGTCTTGCCATCAGCAGGAATCTGCAACTGGTCTGTACGAAGTGAATAGGCTTGTGATTTTCGTAACAGCGGTAAGAACACCTCTGGGCGATCCAGGTTTACCAAGTCAGCTTTTTTGTCGATGACAAGCTGGAACTGTGAGGTGTCGTCTTCCTGGCAGGCAGCCATGACCTTGATACCATGCTGGTGGCAGTAACTGCGGAAATCGTCTGTAATCTTCTCTGGAGCAATCTCGACGTATGAAGGTGTGCAGACACTCTGCCAATACTTCAGACGTTCGATATCGCCAGCATTCACCTTGATCTTCATCTCGGGCGCGAGACTGATGAACTCACGGAGCATCGCCTCGTCGCCAAACCAAAAGAAGCTTTTATCAGCAAAGCCCTTCTCACGAACGAGTTTGACTAAAGAAGGAATGGGCGTGCCTCGCTTCACATCGAAGAAAACATTGGCTTTGCCCTTCAGATAGTCCAGCATTTCTGCAATAGTTGGTAGAGGAGTGCCCTCAAACTTTGGCCCAAACCAACTGCCAGCATCGAGCTTGCGCACATCCTTTGCCAGCATGTCTGAAAGCAGCCCTTTGCCATTCGTCGTGCGATCCAATGTGGCATCGTGCAGATTAAACAATTCACCATCCTTCGACTTGCGCACATCAACTTCTATCCACGTCGCCCCATACTTCAGGGCAGAATCCGTTGAGGCAATAGTATTCTCAGGTGCCAAGGCATTGGCTCCACGATGCACTACTATCTCAATAGAATTCTGGGCAGCCACAGCTGTGACTGTCCAGACAAATAGAATTGTTAAAAACGATCTGCAATTAATAGCCATTGTTCTGTGTCCACTTCGGGTTCAGGTCGAGCATACTCTTGTTGATAGGCCATACACGACGGGTCTTGTCGAAGTTGGCTGTTGGGAAGCTCTTGTAGTGGGGGAAGTACTCGTCCTCGAAATGTCCGAAACGGATCATGTCGTTACGACGCCAGTTCTCATCGAAGAACTCACGGCCACGCTCCTGATAGATGTCCTCCAGTGTCGGATTGCTAGTCAGCAGTTCAGCGTTCACATAAGAACGAACCTGGTTTACCAGAGCCATTGCCTCTGCAGAAGAACCCTGACGGGTGAGTGCCTCAGCCTTGGTAAGCAAGATGTCAGCAAAGCGGAAGATGGGCACGTCGTTAGACTGGTTACGTCCGTTGGCAAAGTCGGCACGTGTCACATGCCACTTCACGTTGCGGCAACCCTGGCGCCAACCATCGAGGTTATCACCTACGTTGATGGTGAAGTCTGTCTCTACCAGATTAATGCTTCTGGTTAACTTCAGAGGATTACCTTCCTTATTCTTAGCAACCTCAGTTGTGGGGAGCAGTGTAGAAGGATCATACACATAGACTGTGTTTTCGTCGGCACCAGTGCTATAACGATAATCGTCCAAATTCTCTGACAGACCGATAATCAGCTTATTACGCTCATCACCCTTCAAATCAAACACCTTAACAAACTCAGGAACCATGGTTACATAACCACCACCAGAGTTGGTCAGAGCCTCACCATAATAGCTGGGCTTCATGTTCTTAATATCCTTATAAGAGTGAGAACGTCCATACTGCATACCCTGAGCATCGATAGTGTGATAAGGCATGGCATAGATGAAGTCCTTGATGGTACCAGCCTCAACGCGCTCTGTATTGTCAGAAGCGAACTTGAAGCGATAAGCATCGGGACCCAGCTCAAACTTACCAGAGTTGATGATCTCGTTGCAGACATTGATACAGTCAGCCAATTTCTCATTGCTGGCAGTTGCTGCATCGTAGTTCTCTACAGAAGAAGCGGTGTAAACAGGCCAGTTGATATACAGCTTGGCAAGCAGTGCCTGAGCCATATACTTATTGGGCTTGCCATAGTTCTCACCAGTGATCTCCGTAGTCAGCTGCGGGATGATCTCCTTCAGCTCGCTCTCGAGCCAACGTGCTACATCAGCACGGGGCTGACGAGCCTCAAGGTCGATCTCATTCGCCTTGGAGGGATCATTGATAGCCACATCGCCCCATCCGTCCATCATGACGAATGTGAAGAAGGCACGCATGGCACGGGCAGGAGCCTTGTACTTAACATCAGCATCGCTGTTGATAACCTCATTGGCCTTTACGACACCTGATGCCAGATCAGTCATCCAGTCGATAGAGGCATCCTCGTAAGTGAAGTTGTGGAGGCTGGGGTGTGCGTATGCACCGTTGTCATACCAGTTACCTCCGTAAGATACGGCTGTATACTCGTCACTTGAGAGTGCCATGGCCTCCATGTAACGACGTCCGTAGCAGCCACGCATCTGGAAATAGATTCCTGAAAGCTGAGCCTCCATAGCAGCCTCACTGGTAGGATAAGAGGTGTACTGAGACTCTACAGGAACATCCAGATTAGTACAGCCAACAGTCAGAGCAGTGAGAGCAGCTGCGAAAAATATCTTGATATTTGTTTTCATATTGCTATTCCGTTTAAAAAATTAGAAATTAACTCTCAGACCGGCCATAAAGGTACGAGTGTGAGGATAGGTACTCCAACGATAGTCTACACCAGGATCGATACCATCCATTCTGACTTCAGGATCAAGACCCTTGTAACCAGTGATGGTAAATACATTGTTGCAAGTAGCATAGATCTGCAGGCTCTGGAGCCAGTCGCCGAGCTTGTTGAAGGTATAGCCGATAGAGAGGGTCTGCAGACGGAAGTAGTCACCCTTCTCGAGGAAGCGGTCTGACGGAACGTTGCTCAGGTTATCTGTAGCAGGACGGTCAGTGATGAACTCCTTCAGCACGTTCTTGCCACCAGCGAAGAAATCGGGAGCAGTATAGTGCGCACGTGAACCATTATAGATCTTGTTGCCGAATACGCCCGTGAAGAACAGTGTAGCTGTCCAGTTCTTGAAAGAGAGCGTGTTGTTCCAGCCGAGGTTCAGCTTAGGCTGTGCATTGCCTGCGATGTAACGGTCTTTGTACTCTGGAGAACTTGTGGTCTCACCAGTCTTGTTACCGTTCTCATCACGTACATAATAGGTAGCCTTGCCTTCTGTGCCAGTACCTGCATACTCATAGAGGTAGAAAGTACCAAGAGGCTCACCCTCCATCACACGCTGCGTATAACCATTGGCAGATACACCAGCCACCATTGGGTCACCCTGTGCGAAGGTAGAGGTCTTATACTTGTCGTTTGACAGTTTATCAACGGTATTCTTGTTGTGAGAGAGGTTCAAGGTGGTCATCCAGTTGAAGTCCTTCGTGCGGATAGCGTCAATGTTGATGGTGAACTCGATACCTCTGTTAGTAATCTCACCCACGTTAGCTGCAATCGAGCCGAAAGAATAGATAACGGTTGATACGGGATAATCCCAGATTAGGTCCTTGGTCTTCTTGTTGTAGAACTCAATGCTACCGTTGATGCGGTTGTTCCAGAAGCCGTAGTCGATACCTACGTTAAACATTCCTGTGGTCTCCCAAGTCAGATCAGGGTTAGCCAGCTTTGTAGCGCCGAGGATAGCCCAGCTGTTTCCGTTATAGACGAAGGTCTGACCTGTAGCGCCATAAGTAGCAACGCCAGAGTAGGCACCGAAGCCCAGAGCATTACCGCTGACACCATAACCAAGACGGAGTTTCAGATTGTCGAACACCTTCTGGTTAGCCATGAAAGGCTCCTCTGTGATGTTCCAAGCTGCAGATACAGATGGGAAGGTACCCCAGCGATGACCATCAGCAAATACTGAAGAACCATCGCGACGGATAGTAGCCTGCAGCATATAACGGCTGTTGAAAGAATAGCTGGCACGTCCGTAGAATGAGATGTTACGAACTTTCTCCTTGGTACCGCTCTGAACGGCTGTCATACCGTCGATGGTTCCTGCATAGGTCAGGTTGTTCCACTTCAGATAATCATCGAAGAAGTTGTGGACACTCAGACCGAAGCCATCGTTTGAGTTACGCTCCTCCCAAGAGTAACCAATCATCAAGGCCAGCTTATGAACATTTCCGAAAGTATGGTCGTAGTTAGCATAGGTCTCAAACGTGTGGTTGTTGCCAAAATAGGTATTACGGCTTGCATTACCATTATACGCATTGTAAGGCACCAACTGCGTGTTATGAGAATGATAGTCGCTGTAAGTGCTCTGGAAGTGGTCGAACGAGTAGTTTGCATTCAATACCAGGCCGTCGATGATATTCAGCGAAGCCTTGGCCACAATCTGGTTACGCTTCCAAATGGTCTCAGAGGTATCCTCGTTGATGATTGACAGCGGGTTGTAGTTGGCAGAACCATCACCTGTTGACCATGATCCATCGGCATTCTTAATGGGGATGGTCGGGTTGAAGTAGTTCATAGCATCCAGCACGGACTTTCCTTCGTTTCCGCTACCGTTGCCGCCCTTGCCCATAGAGCCGTTCTCGCTCTTTCCATACATGGCGTTCAGACCAACAGAAAGTTCCAGACGCTCCTTCAATACCTTTGAAGACAACAGAGAACGGACATTCAGACGGTTCATGTGAGTGCCGTCAACAACACCCTGACGATCCATGAAGTTGATACTTGCCATGTACTTGGTCTTGGCACTACCACCATTGATCGAGAGGTTATGGTTGTGGCTGATACCCGTGCGGAGCACTTCCTTCTGCCAGTCTGTGTTACCACTCTTGTCGTAAGCGTAGTCGATGTTGTTCTTTGAAACGTAGTTACGGATATCGCTAGCCGAGGCCACTTCGAGTTTCTTAGAGACATTATCGAATGCCACATAACCATTGTAGCTGACGTTTGTGCGCTCAGTCTTACCACCACTCTTGGTAGTGATGATGATCACACCGTTGGCTGCCTTAGAACCGTAGATAGCGGTAGCGGTAGCATCGCGGAGCACGTCGATACTCTCGATATCATCGGGAGACACCATCGAGATGTCAACACCAGGGATACCGTCGATGACATAGTAAGGCTGCATGGCAGCACCTTCACGGAGTGAAGAAGCACCACGTAGTGTGATTGATGGTGTACCGTTGGGGTCACCAGAGGTCGTTACGGTCAGACCAGCTACCTTACCCTGCAGCATAGAAGCGGGATCAGAGAATACGCCCTTGTTCAGGTCCTTGGCCTGTACGGTAGTGATCGATGAGGTCACGTCCTTACGGCGCATGGTACCATAACCAACGACAACAACTTCGTTCAAGACGGTGTTGTCCTCCTGCAGAGTCACCTGCATGCCGTTAGCAGCAGCGAGGGTCTGAGATGTATAACCTACATAAGAGAAGGTCAACTTAGCACCCTGCTTCACTGTTAGTGAGAAGTTACCATCGAAGTCGGTGATAACACCATTACTGGTGCCGTCCTCGAGAACACTAACACCAATGAGAGGCTCACCAGTAGCGTCCAGTACAGTTCCTGACACCTTGTTCTGTGCCAGCATCACCGTACTGCACAACAGAAAGAACACGAAGAACATCGCCTTCAGCGTTCCTTGCTTGAGATTTAGGATCTTTTGCATAATCATTAATTAAAGTTAGTAAAAAGAAATAAAAAATTAGTCTATCTTCACTTCTGCGTTCTCCGTCAGTAAGGGCACGGGCATCTTCGACAGACTGTTCCAGTCAGCACTGATAAAGCCCTCGCCTTTGCAAGGACGTTTGTCCATCATGAGCGGCAGCCCTGCCTTCTTCAGGTTCACGCGTACATTATTAAAATATATGTCCTTCACCTTCCCTACCTCATCGCCTCCTACGAAACAGCCGTTCTCAGAGGTGGCAGTGATATTATTGAAATAAATGCGGCTTACCTCACCACACTTGCCTTCAATCTGTCCCTTGGGGAAGCGCCAGTTGGCATCCTTGTGGTTGCCATTAGCACGCGGATAGCTGGTCACGTAGATGGGTTCAGCCTTGCCCCACCATACATCACTCCACAAACGGCAATCCAGCTTGATGTTGGAGAATACCACATCTGTCACCGTTCCCTCGTCACGGTTCTGGATACCCAGGCCACGATTAGATCCCGTAATAATGCAATTATCAAATACGACATTATAGATGGAGTCCATATTCTCAGACCCTATCTTGATGGCGCATGAACGTGAGGACATCACACAGTTGGTTACAGTAATATCATGGCAACTTCCATATTGTTCAAACTCACGACGGTTCTTCAGACAGATACAGTCATCACCAGAGGTAATATGGCAGTTGGCGATACGTACATTCTTCGAGTGGTCGAGGTCGATGCCGTCACCATTACGGATTTTCAGGTTGTTGATCAGGTTAATACCTTCAATAACCGCTTCGTTGCAACCAATCAGATGAACCGTCCAATAAGCACCCTCCTTGATTGTCACGTCACGGATCATCAGATTTGTGACGTTTGTCAATGTCAACACGTGGGGACGAGGGTCAAATGCCTGATCTGCCAGCGGCTTCAGTTCATAGCTGTCTTCCAGCTCAGCACCCATAAACGCGATGCCGTTACCATGGATAGTGCCCTTGCCCGTAATACTGATATTCTCAGCATCGTTGGCATAGAGCCACAACATACCTTCGCCCTCATTCTTTCCAAAGGCGCTCAGGTGATAAATACTTTCGTCGGGATTGGCTTTCAGGGTAGCCGTTGCTTCCAGATACAGTTCCACATTGCTCTTCAGTTCCAGAGGACCTGCCAGAAAAACATGGTTACGTGGCAGCAGGACCCTGCCACCACCCTCTTCAGAACAACGGTCAATCACGCGTTGAATAGCCTGGGCATCATCTGTCTTACCGTCACCAACTGCACCTGCAGCCGTCACGTCGTAAACAGTCTGTGCTACTGATGGTATCACTACCAAACAAAGCAGGAAATTCCACAATAGAATTCGTTTTGACATGCTAATCTACTAGTAGTAATGAGTAATTTTTAGGTTGCAAAGATAGTTTATTTTTTCTAATTAACAAAACTTTTCGAAAAAAATAGTATCTTTGCACCCAAAAATGATACTTTTTCATCAAAAAAACAAGAAAAATGACAGATATTTGCTGCATCGGACACATTACACGTGACAGAATCATCACACAGGATCCTCCCATGACCACCCACTGTGCAGGAGGCTCTGCCTACTATATGGCTTGGGCTTTCCAGGCCCTACCGCACGACGTCGACTTCCACATGATCACCTCCGTGAGCGAGGAATTGATGCCTGAGGTCAATCGGCTGCGCGAGGCGGGTATTAAGGTGACGGCCTATGAGAGTCCAACGAATGTGTTCTTCGAGAACAAATATGGTGCCAACATGGATCATCGTACCCAACGTGTCCTGGCCAAATCGGCTCCATTCACCCTTCGCCAGCTGGAGCGCGAGGAAGCACGCGTCTTCCATCTTGGCACGCTCCTGGCTGATGATTTCACTCCCAAGACCGTTGAATACCTTGCTACGAAAGGCGATGTGTCAATTGACGTACAAGGCTATCTTCGTGCTGTCGAGGGCGAGGAAGTCCACTCTGTGGAATGGACAGACAAACTACGACTGCTGAAGCATACAGCCATCCTGAAAGTCAACGAGTGGGAATGTCATACACTCACTGGCATCTCAGACCCTTTCCCTGCTGCAGAACAGATTCACGACTGGGGCGTACGTGAGGTCATCATCACACTTGGCGGTGGTGGTTCTGTCATTTATGCAGAAGGAAAATTCTACGAGACACCAGCCTACCCGCCTCATCAACTGGTAGACGCCACTGGTTGCGGAGATACTTATAGTGCAGGGTATCTTTATGCCCGTGCCCGTGGCATGGGTTATGCTGAGAGCGGACGTTTTGCCGCTGCCATGTGTACGCTCAAACTGGAGCATACGGGTCCCTTCGATCATTCCATCGAAGATGTCTACAAGATCATCAGGGATTAAGCGTATTGACGCAGGTATTGGCGCATGGCCTTACGGGCAAATCCAAGGCGATGCTCCACAGACTTATAGCCTTCGCCAAGCTGTAGCGAGATCTCACTGACCTTCATACCGCCATAGATATGGAGGCGATAGATGTCGCGACAGTTTTCGGGCAGGCGTACTAAGCCACGCTCCAGACGCTCCATGATCTCTTTGGCAGAAAAGACCGATTCCGTGGTTGTCTCTTCGCTACACACGCCCTTGATAAAATGTTCATACTGCTCAAAGGTGGTATGACGACGGTAATAATCAGCTATCTTGTGGCGTATCATCGTATAGACTAAGGCTGGCATGGTGACAGCTGTAATCAGCTTGTCGGTAGTCAGCAGGCGGAGGAAGACATCCTGGACGATGTCTTCTGCCTCCACGCTACTGCCGAGACGACTGCTGACAAATGCCAGCAGCTCGTCACGGTGAGTCATGTAATAGTCGGTGATAAGTTGTTTCATGGCTAACGACCTGAAAAGGCCGAATTATTCGTTGATCACCTTCTGAATCGTTCCGTCCTCATTGTAGAACAGGCGCTGTACTTTCAGTGAGCGCAGGTGTGTGACATCGTTTGAGGGCACACAGTCGTGATAGAAGAGGAACCACTCGCCCTTGTACTCTACGATAGAGTGATGGGTAGTCCAGCCTACAACAGGATCAAGGATCACACCTTTATAGGTGAATGGTCCATAAGGATTATCGCCGATACCATAGCAAAGCATATGGCTGTCACCTGTAGAGTAAGAAAAATAGTACTTACCGTTATACTTGTGCATCCATGAGGCCTCAAAGAAACGATGTGGATCACCAGCCCTCAATGGTTCGCCATTCTCATCGACAACGAGCACGTTGTGAGGAGCCTCAGCAAACTGCTTAACATCATCGCTCAGACGAACTACGAAACTGGGCAGTGCAGGCACGTCAGCAGGACAGAAGAGCTGGGTCTTCTTATCAGCAGCAGGGCCAAGGTCTATACCTTCCTTCACCAGTTTCTCAGGTGCCTGATACCACTGGAGCTGTCCACCCCAGAGTCCACCGAAGTAAACATAGATCTGACCATCATCGTCCTTAAATACGCTGGGATCGATACTCATAGATCCACGAATGGGCTGATTCTCAGGAATAAAAGGGCCCTCAGGTGTATCACTGACAGCAACACCCAGATGGAACACACCGTTATAATCCTTGGCAGAGAAAATCAGATAGTACTTGCCGTCCTTCTCTACACAGTCGTTGTCCCACATCTGCTTTTCAGCCCACTTCACCTGCTCTACGTCGAGAATCTTACCATAGTCGGTAACCTCACCATTCTCAACATCCTCCATGGAGATCACGTGATAATCCTTCATCTGGAAATGTCCACCATCATCATCGAAGGCGGCACCAGCCTCCCAGTCGTGCGAGGGATAGACATAAAGTTTTCCATTAAACACATTAGCAGAAGGATCTGCATAATAATCTTGCGGATAAAGATAACGTGGTTTCATCTTATAAACTATTTAATTAGACAATTATTATAATTAGACAAACATTTTACTCAAGCTCAGCCTTGGCATGCTTACGACGAGCTGCCAACTCTGCCTGCATATTCTCATTATACTCCTTGGTAATGGGATAGAAATGGAGCGCCACCACACCGATGCAGAAGAGAACAGCAGGTACAATGCTCGATACCAAGCGAATACCCTCCATAGCACTCTCATTTTGAACTGCCACATTGCCTGAGACATAGCCAAACATAGAAATGATGACACCAGCAATAGCACCTCCGAGACCAAGACCCACCTTCAATGCCAGAACGATGCCTGAGAAACAGAAACCCGTAGCACGACGATGATTCTCATATTCAATATGGTCGGCTACATCGCCTATCATCGCCCAAAGCAGGGGAACCGTCGGCGCATAGGCCAAAGAACGAGCAAAGTTGAGTACAAACAACAGACTGACATCTGTTGGGGAAGGGATATAAAAGAGAGCTGTGAAGAAAGCTGTCAACGACAGGCAGATCACGAAAACACTCTTCTTGCCATATTTGTTAGCCAGATACTGCGACAGACAGATGACACCTACAAACTGCACGATGGCACCCATCATGTTGAAAGCAGAAAAGCCGAAAGAGTAAGCCTCTTTCTCCTCAATAGTGACGAAATGCGACAGGAATTCGTACAATGAACGCTGATCTACATTATATTGGAAGTAGAAATTCATGGCCGATCCCCACATGGCCAGTGTGATGAAGAGGGCAAAGGTGAGCAGTGCCATCGCGTTCCACGAGACATCAGACACCGTATTCTTGATATCCTCCCTGATATCCGTCTTCTGACGTGGAGGAGGCTGAATACGCTCTTTAGTCACAACAAAGGTAATGATGAAGAATACCAAGGCGATGCAGGCAAAGAGACAAATAGTAGAGAACCAACCCCTTCGAAGATCTCCCTGCCCGAAATGGTCTACGAGCGGCAGTGTCAGGCCCTGTACCACAAACTGGGCAATGGTCACAACGACAAAACGAAGGGTAGTGATACTGGTGCGCTCATGGATGTCACTCGTCACAACTCCTCCCAAAGAGGTATAAGGGATGTTATTGAACGAGTAGACCGTCATCAGAAGGACATACGAGATGGTAGCATATAGGGCCACCATACTCTTCTCATGAATACCAGGATGGTAGAAGGCCAGCACATAGAACAAACAGAAAGGTATCGCCGTCCAAAGGACCCAAGGGCGGAACTTACCCCACCGAGTCGAGGTACGGTCTGCCAGGATTCCAACTGCCGGGTCAACTATAATCGCTGAGAAACTGGCAATCATCAGAATTGAGCCCGCCAGTGCACCATCCAAGCCGAAAACGTCCGTATAGAACTTCAACTGGAAGATCATCATCATCTGGAATACCAGATTAGCAGCAGCGTCTCCTAAAGAGTAGCCGAATTTCTCGCCAAATGTCACTTTCTGTGATTCATTATCCTTCATGAAGCCTGATTCTTGTTTTCTGCTGCAAAGATAGTCATTTTTATCCCATTCAACATTCTCAATTGTTACAGATGCTTTTCCATATGTTTCATTCATTCAAAAAAAAGGCCTTTTTGACCATTTCAACGGGAATTTTTGCTATATTTGCAACATCAAAACAACATTTATGAAGAAATTTCTGTTTTTATGCATCGCCCTGGCGTGTGTATGTGTCACGGAGGCAAAGGTCAGTTTGCCACAACTATTCCAATCAGGCATGGTTCTCCAGCGTGGTAAGCTCATCCCTGTTTGGGGAACAGCGCAGCCTGGAGAAAAGGTGACCATCCAATTCAATAAAAAACAATACGACACCACCGCCGATGCAGAAGGCCGATGGCGTATCGACCTGCCCAAGATGAAGGCCGGAGGCCCCTACACTTTGGAAGTGGAAGGTGAAGAAGTGAAAAGTGAAAAGTTGGTCATCGACAACATTCTCATAGGGGATGTCTGGCTGTTGTCAGGACAATCGAATATCGATGTACATATTGAGCGTGTCTATCCGCAGTATGCGCAGGAAATCGACACCTATGAGAACCCCCAGATCCGCTTGTTCCGTGTCCAGAATGATACCGATGTCCATGGTGTCAAGGACGATATCCGCCCTACCCCTATCAACTGGAAACCGCTGAACAAGCAGAATGCCTGGCCTTTCTCAGCCGTTGGCTATTTCCTCGGCAAACGAATGTATGAGAAGACCAAGGTGGCTCAGGGCATCATTGTCAACAGTTGGGGAGGCACTCCCATCGAGGCCTGGATATCGAAAGACTCGCTGGAACGCGATTACCCCATGCTTGTCAAGCGTGCACAGTTCTTCCAGAACGACGAGTATGTGAAAGCCCAGGGGCAAGCCAACATGCAGGCAGATCGTCAATGGCAGAAAATCCTGCAGGAGTCTGACCCTGGTATTCTGCAGAACTGGACGGATCCCGCATGCGACGACTCTGTCTGGCAGACCATCAACCAAAACGGCTGGAGTTGGCGTGGCTGTGGCACCGTTTGGCTGCGACAGCATATAAATATAAATAAGGTACACGCGGGAAAGCCTGCACGCTTGCTCCTTGGTACCCTCTTCGATCAGGACATCACCTACCTCAATGGCAAGGAGGTCGGCCATACCTACTACCAGTACCCCCCACGCCGTTATGACATCCCTGAAGGACTGCTTAAAGAGGGCGATAATGTGATTACCGTGCGCTTCATCAATAAATATGGAGCCGTCCACTTCATCCCTGAGAAGCCTTATATGCTATGCTTTGGCGAGGACCGCTGCTCTCAGAACCCGATGCCTAAGGACGTCATCCCCCTTGCTCCCACATGGAAGATGCAGGTGGGTGCAGAAATGCCCAACTGTCCCAGTGGCGACATCTCACTGCAGAACATTCCCACCACACTTTACAACGCTGTCCTCCATCCGCTGGCACCTTATGCTCTTAATGGTGTCGTGTGGTATCAGGGCGAGTCGAACACAGGCAACCCTGCTCCCTATGCAGACTATCTGAAGAAACTCATGGGCTGCTGGCGAGACCGTTGGCAGGATCAGCAGATGCCTTTCGTCATCGTTCAACTTGCGAACTATGACGGACGTCAACAGACTGGATTCCCACGTCCCATCACCCCACAGACAGAGCCCATGAACAGTGGTTGGGCACAGCTCCGCGAAGCTCAGCGCACAGCAGCCAAGGACGATTCTTACGCAGCCCTAGCCGTTATCAACGATCTGGGCGAGACTGTCGATATCCATCCCCTCCGCAAAAAGGAGGTGGCTGAGCGAGTAGGTCTCTGTTTTGATCGTCTCGTATATAATCAAAAGGTAAGCCTCGCCCCAGAGGTGGTCAATGGTCAATGGTCAATGGTCAATGGTAAGAGTACTATCACCCTCACCCTTGATCAGCCCGTACAGGATGGCGCCATTAACACCTTTGAAGTGGCTGCTGCTGATGGCGATGGCGTCTTCCAGAACGTAGAGGCCCAGGCCAAAGGCAATCAGATTATTCTCACTCTACCAGAGGGCTTCCATCCCATGAGCAGCGTCTACACCATCCGTTATGCTTGGAAGGACAACCCCCTCTCAGCCAATGTACGCTCACTGAGCGGACTTCCCATGAGTTCCTTTGAAATGAAAGTAAACAAATAAAAATTATCAATTATGGCTACAACAAACGAAAGCAAAGGCTTCTATAAGCTCTCTTGGCTCCAACGCATCGGCTTTGGATCGGGCGACTTGGCGCAAAACCTGATTTTCCAGACTACATGTATGTACCTGCTGTTTTTCTACACTGACATCTATGGCCTCAATGCCGTTGACGTATCAGTTATGTTTGCAGTGGGTAATATTGCCAATGTGATTTGGGATCCTATCGTGGGAGCTCTTATCGACAAGCATAATCCCAAGCTAGGAAAGTATCGTACCTATCTGGTGTTTGTCGGTATCCCCCTGACGGGCTTCGCCATCCTCTGCTTCTGGAACGGTTTCGCTCCATCACTGCTCTATGCGTACATCACGTATATAGCCATGACACTGCTCTACACATTTATTAATGTGCCCTATGGTGCTTTGAACTCCTCACTGACACGTGATACAGATGAGATTACGATCCTCACCTCCGTCCGAATGTTTATGGCTAACTGTGGTGGTTTGGCCGTAGGCTCCGGACTTCCGCTGTTGATTGCCTACTTCACTAACCAGGAGGCAGAGGGTCTGCCCAAAGACCCAGCCGCATGGTTCACGACAATGACTATCTACGGTCTCGTAGGATTGGCCCTGTTGCTATTCTGCTTCAGCCAGTGTAAGGAACGCGTGGTGATGGATGCCAGCGAGGCTGCTAATGTAAAGATCAGCGACCTCTGGATGGAGTTCTTCCACAACCGCCCATTGCGTATTATCGCCTTCTTCTTCATTACGGCCTTTGCCATGATGTCTATCGGCAATGCTGCTGGTGCTTACTTCATCAATAGCAATATGCATGGTTCAGCAGATCAGCTCTCCATCTTCATGGGTCTCGGCTCTGCGCCTTCCTTCATTTTCATGCCCTTAGTGCCGATGATCAAGAAAATGGTAGGAAAGAAGAACATGTTCTACATCTTCCTGTCAATTGCCATCGTTGGCATGGCATTTCTCTATGTCGTTGCAAAGATGGACAACCCCAGCATGAGCATGGTCTATGTGGCTCAGTTCGTGAAGTCTACGGGTGTCATTGTGGCTACTGGTTACATGTGGGCACTCGTGCCTGAGGTGATCTCCTATGGTGAGTATGTCAGCGGCAAGCGCATCGCAGGTATCGTCAATGCCCTGACAGGTATCTTCTTCAAGGCCGGTATGACATTAGGTAGCGTGGTCGCTCCCGCCATTCTCGAGTATGTTGCTTACAACCCTGAGGTTATACAGCAGACGCCTGAGGCCGAGGAGGGAATCCTCTGGCTGGTATGTGTCATCCCTGCAGCTCTGTTGTTGTTGGCTATGTTCATCATTTCGAAATATGAGCTGACTGACGAGAAGATCGACAAGATAAACCAGGAAATCGAGGCTCGTAGCAAAGAGTAACTATCTTAAATAAAATAGAAAAGGTCGAAAGTTGAACGCTTTCGGCTTTTTTTGTAACTTTGGCTTCGCCGAAGATACTCCCGTTTGGAAAAACTCAAATAATATTTGGTTTTTCTCTCACTTATTCGTATCTTTGCAGCAGATTTACTAAAACCATTTGTATGAAGAAGATCAAATCCTTTGGAATGGCCTTCCTGGCAACATTCATCTCGCTTTCTGTCAACGCACAGGATACAAAACAAGTGTTTATCTACTGCCCTGGTGAGCGTGCAGGCCTGCATATTGCGCAAGAAACTGCTGACGGTTGGCAGGAAATCGGACAATTATGCTCTTCCGACTATGGTACATGGGGCGCTGAAAAACGCATGTACCACCCCTCAGTGGCTCGTGCAGCCGACGGTTCCTGGCGACTCGTCTTCCAAGTGAATGACAAGAGTCCTTTGCTCGCTGTTGCCTATAGCAAGGATCTGGTCAGCTGGCGTCCTCAGGATTATCCTATTATGTCCACCCGCCAATGCCTGAGTCCAGTCATCTTCCCCAACGATAACGGCACTTTCGATATCTACTATAAGACCAAAGGTGGTGACAGACGGTGGGTATCTGCCTCTGCCGACTTCAGGAAGTTCAGTAAGGATGAAGCCAGCCTGATCAGTGAGGCCGCCTGGACACGCAACACCGTTTCCATCAATGGCAAAGAGGAGAACGGCTGTCTCTTCGACATCACCCCGACTGAACTGCAGACCATCACTAATCATTTCGAGCGTCAGGCGAAAGACTGGCAGATCAGTCAGGAGCGCATGCACAACGACAAGAAGGACCATCCTTTCAACATCGCCGGCCCCGTCAAGGCCACGCTGAAAGTTTCTGGTCAGGAGAAAGCCATCAGCGACAAGCTGATTGGTATCTTCTTCGAGGATATCAGCTACGCCGCTGACGGAGGACTTTATGCCGAACTCATCCAGAATCGCGACTTCGAATACGTCCCAAAAGACCATCGTGGCTGGAGTGCCACCACTTCCTGGAGTGGTTCGAAACCTGTGGTTGTCATCTCCGTCGACCCGTTGAGCGAGAACAATCCCCATTATGCCGTGTTGGGCAACGACACCATCTATAATGAAGGATGGGACGGCATCGCTGTTACAGCAGGTGCCAAGTACGACTTTTCGATGTTCGTGCGCAACATCCCTGCCCCACAAGGCAAGAGCAAATTAAAGAAGGATTTCATCGTCTCATTGGTCACAGAAGACGGCAGCGTCATAGCCCAGACCAAGATCAAGACCCAAGGTGCAGCCTGGCAGCAATACGAGGCTGTGCTTAAGGCCACCCGGACCTGTGAGAAGGCTCGTCTCGCCGTTGCAGGACTGAATGACGGGAAAGCAGGCATCGACATGGTCAGCCTCTTCCCACAGGAAACCTTCATGGGTCGAAAGAACGGCCTTCGCAAGGACCTCGCACAAGTCATCGCCGACCTCAAGCCCAAGTTCGTTCGCTTCCCTGGTGGTTGTATGAGTCACGGCCAGGGACTGGAGAACATCTACCATTGGAACCATACCGTCGGTCCCCTCCAGGACCGTAAGCCCGACTTTAATATCTGGGGCTATCACCAGACGCGCGGCTTAGGTTTCTTCGAGTACTTCCAGTTCTGTGAGGACATCGGAGCAGAGCCACTGCCCGTGCTCGCTGCTGGAGTGCCCTGCCAGAACTCCAACAACAACCGTCAAGGCATCGGAGGTCAGCAGGGAGGCATCCCCATGAAGGATATGCCTGCCTATATTCAGGAACTGCTCGACCTTATCGACTGGGCCAATGGCGACCCTGCCACTTCTAAGTGGGCCAAGATGCGTGCTGACGCAGGACATCCCAAACCCTTCAACCTGAAGTACATCGGCATTGGCAACGAGGATATCATCTCAACCGTCTTCGAGGAGCGTTACGAGATGATCTGCAAGGCCATCCGTGCCAAATATCCTGAGATCAAGATCTGCGGCACTGTAGGACCCTTCCACACACCTTCTGCCGACTACCTCGAAGGCTGGGACTTCACGAAGAAACACCCCGATCTGCAATATATGGTCGATGAGCACTACTATGAATCTACTGGTTGGTTCATGCACCATCGCAACTATTACGACAGCTACGACCGCAACTCTGCCAAGGTCTACCTCGGCGAATATGCAGCCTCTACTGATGTGAAGCGTCCCAACGTGGAGACAGCCCTTGCCGAAGCACTCTATCTGACGGATATCGAGCGTAATGGTGACATCGTCGAGATGACCTCCTATGCCCCCATGCTCGCCAAGGACGGCCACCACAACTGGAACCCCGATATGATCTACTTCTCGAACACGGAGGTGCGCCCCACCCCTGCATACGAGACCCAGCGCCTCTTCTCCGTCTATGGTGGCGACCGCTACGTGACCTCAGAGCTGAAGTTCAATGTCGTTCGCGAACCAGGAGCCAGCACATCTGAGCAGCCAAGCTTCGCCCATCGTCTGGGAGCCAGTGTCGTTCGCAACTCGAAGACAGGCAAGACCTACCTTAAGGTCATCAATGCCCTGCCCGAGCGACTGATCCTCAACGTCGAAGGCCTCACCATCCCCCAAGGCTCCAAAGCCATCGGCTTCGACGGCCTCCCCGAGGACCAGCAAGTCGAAATCAAGACCGAAGAACTGACAGGGAAGAGCCTGAACCTGCCTGCCTATTCCATCAGAGTCATAGAGCTGTAGATAATTACAGAAATCATACCATTTCACGAATGAAATAGAAATGATGAAAGGTAGAAGTTTATTTTTATGCTTATTTGGTGGCCTTCTTAGCTTGGTGGGCTGTACGGTAAAACGGATGCCAGAGGGTGCTCTGGTACGTGTGGAACTGACACATAGCGGAACGATGGCAGGTTACGAGTGGTATGGTTGTGTAGAGCCAGACTCTACGGGCACTTTCGTACTTCGTGCCATGAAAGAAAACTACGGTCCTTTGTTTCAGAAGCAACTTTCTCCTGAGACCATGACCCGTTTCCGTCAGATTATCGAAAACGAGGAGATGTTTAAGTATAAAGAGGCTTATCACCCCAAGATGGAAGTGCTTGATGGTTGGGGTTGGTCGTTCAGGGCCAAGTTCTCCGATGGCTCCTCTATTTCCTCTCATGGCTCTAACGCCTCTCCCAAAGGCAATGGCCTCGCCCGCATCCGAGGTCTGATAACAGAACTCATCCAAGACGGCATCCAGATAGAGTCTATCAGCGATTAGTTAAATAACCATAAAGCGCACCGATTGGTGAACCACGAATTAGTTTAATTCAATTTTTCATATTATATTTGCACCATATCACAGATGTTTCATACAAATTGGTGTATGTTTAATTTAAATATTGAGTTATGATTTTGTTGAGTTTTGACACCGAGGAGTTTGATGTTCCTCGCGAGCATGGTGTTGACTTCTCGCTGGAACAGGGGATGGTCGTCTCGAAGGTCGGCACCAACCGCATCCTCGATGTATTGAAATACAATCAGGTAAAAGCCACCTTCTTCTGCACAGGAAACTTCGCAGAAAACGCGCCTGAGGTGATGCAACGCATCATGGACGAGGGCCACGAAGTGGCATGCCATGGTGTTGACCATTGGCAACCTATGGAAACTGACTTCGTCCGTTCGAAAGAGATCGTGGAGCGCTGTACAGGACGCACCGTCTATGGCTACCGTCAGCCCCGGATGTTCCCCGTAGTAGAGTCAGAAATCAAGCGGGCGGGCTATCTGTACAACTCGTCGCTGAATCCTGCTTTCATTCCCGGTCGCTACATGCATCTGACCGATCCCCGCACGCCCTTCATGAAAGACGGCGTGCTGCAGATTCCTGCCTCTGTCACACCACTCATCCGATTCCCCCTATTCTGGCTGTCGCTCCACAACCTGCCTGAAGGGCTATACCACTGGATGGTGCGCCGCACGCTTAGGCACGATGGCCATTTCGTCACCTACTTCCATCCCTGGGAGTTCTTCGAACTCAGAGAGCATCCTGAGTTCAAGATGCCGTTCATCATCAAGAACCACAGCGGACAGCAGATGTGCGATCGTCTGGACCGCCTCGTCAAGATGCTGAAGAAAGACGGCCATCGATTTATCACCTATACCGACTTCGTGAAGACAAAGAACATCTCAACAAACAAACCATCATATTAACAATTGAATCTTTAAAGACAATGAAGAAATCAAGCATTTTGAGACTGGTCATGGCAGTAGCCTTACTGCTCACAGTAAATGTCAACGTCATGGCAGACAACCTTCGCCTGGGTGGCAGTATCGTCGGCAAAATAGAGTCAAACGGCGATGTACGCATTGGTGGCTCTATCGTTGGCCGTTTTGAGTCGAATGGCGACATCCGCGTTGGTGGATCTATCGTGGGGCGTATCGAGAACAACGGTGACATCCGCAAGAACGGTTCCATTATCGGCAGAGTAGAATCGAACAACGACGTGCGTATTAACGGCTCTATCGTAGGTCGCGTCGAGAAAAACGGCGACATCCGCTATAACGGCTCTATCATTGGCCGTGCCGAGCAGATGACGGATGTACGACGCGTAGCCGTGATGTATTTCTTCCCCTTCTTCAACCTCAGGTAAATAAAAAATCATCCCTGCCAAATTTGGCAGGGATGATTGCTTATTAGAGTGTATACTGCAGCATGACGAAGCTGTAGGGAGCGAGGTCGAGGCTGAACTTCTTCTGGGCCTTGATCTGCTCTGACTTGGGGGCAATAGGCTGGACCTCATAGTTGTTCTCGTCATCAGGATTGCCTGAGAGCACGGTCTTCGTAGCCATCTTCTTGATACCAAAGCGGCTCAGGTTGATGTTGGCCTTCTTGGCCTCACCGCTGGCGTTACAGAGTTTCACGAAGAGCTGGCGGGTCTTAGTGTTCAGGATTACGCTCTGACCATAGTGCACGTTCTCCATGGGCTGGATAGCATCAGGCGCATCGCCCTCGAACTTCACGCAGTCACCATAGTAGTAGTTGCCTGAAGACTGTCCGAAGAGCTGCTGCACATAATAGCTGCAAGTAAGGAAGGGGCGCTCGTTGTCGTAGTAGATGAGGTCGGGATTCCACTGGGTACCGTCCTTGCGGGCAAAGAGCGGTGCATAGGAGGTCATGGCCACCACATCGCCATTGCGCTCTACATGGAGCAGGTAGAGTCCTTCTGCGAGGGCATCGATGAGTTTCTTGTCCTTGGCGGCATATTCGCCTAAATAGACCTTGGTCTTGGCATCACGGGGATAGCTGTCATACTGGCGCTTGTTGAGGAAGAAGTCGTTCTGCTCGTAGTAGTGCTCGTCGAGAATGGGCATGCCGAGTTCGTTAGCAAGTTTCCAA
Organism: Prevotella sp.; assembly: GCA_017443345.1. GTDB lineage: Bacteria > Bacteroidota > Bacteroidia > Bacteroidales > Bacteroidaceae > Prevotella. The sequence continues at coordinate 76,211 of JAFSNR010000024.1, read as the reverse complement.
CCAGCCTCGTAGTCAGGATTACCCTCATGGGAACCGGGACCAGCCGTACCCACGATGACAATCTCAGGATGAGCCTTCATCACGCGTTCATATATATATTTAAAGCGCTCGATGAACTCAGGCGAGATCTTCTCCTCGTTACCGATACCGAGATACTTCAGGTTGAAGGGCTTGGGATGACCAGCGTCTGCACGCATCTTCGCCCACTTGTTAGTAGCAGGATCACCATTCGCCCACTCGATGAGGTCGATGGCCTCAGCCACCCACTCATCCATTTCAGACATAGGCACTACGTCCTGAGCCTGAGTGGGCCATAAGCCCCAACCGCCGTTGGCACCTTGACAGCTCACACCAGCAGGCAGAATGGGTACGGGCTCCATACCAAGATCCTCACAGAACTGGAAGTACTCATAGTAGCCAAGTCCACAGCTCTGGTGATAACCCCAGGTATTCTTCAGCTGTCGACGCTGCTCCTTGGGACCAATGGTCGTCTTCCAACGATAGGTGTTCCAGAAACCGTCACCACCACCATGAACGACACAGCCACCAGGGAAGCGCATGAACTTTGGCTGAAGGTCAGCGAGTGCCTGAGCCAAATCCTTACGCAAGCCATGACCCTTATAGGTATCCTCTGGCATCAAGGATACGACGTCGACATCCATGTCACCAACGTTCAGCACGAGGATCTGAAGAGAGGCTTTCTGACAGGTCGAGTCAGGTGTCAGCACAGCCTCGTACTTCTTCCATGCATTGTCCTTTACGTCAATGACTGCCTCTGCCAGGAGTCTGGGGTCCTTGGGAGGCCATCCTGGCTCTTGATAGACGAGCGCCACGCGCACCTGCTTGGCATCACCGATATTACGCAGGAATGCCGAGAAGTCATACTTCTCGCCAGCCTTCACGGAGATGCCGTCAAAACCGTCGTTCTGCAGTCCAAAACCTTTCCAACCACGATAGTCGACATATTCCTTGACACGCTCCACGTGGAGACGCATATAATTGGCGTTGTTGGCATGAACGGGATTTTCATTGCGAGTCTCCAACCATCCAGTGGAGTGTCCTGGACGGATCATCTTCCAGGCCGTTCCTGGGCCCCATCCGTCGCGCTCTACGGGAGAGAACTCGAAGGATCCGTTCTGTACCAGTTCGGCATAGAGACCACCATCAGCAGAGTTGTTGATGTCCTCGAAGAAGATACCGATTAATTCATCACTGATTGCCTTGCCACCTGCAGGGGCAGTCATTGGCTTCTGGGCACTGAGACCCATCGTGGCTGCCGCGAAAAGGGCAGCGAAAGTTGCTCGTTTATTCATATCTTGACAATTAGGATTTAAATTTGAAGAGTCTAGGATAGTCCTTCGATCACGCCGTTTTCGATGGTGATACGCTCAGCCTGCGGACTCTTAGGCAGTCCTGGCATACGGAGCATATCGCCAGCAATGGCCACAATCATCTCACTACCGCAATTCAAAATGACGTCGCGAATGCGGATGGTAAAGCCCTCGGGAGAACCATATCGCGTGGAATCGGCCGAGAACGAGAACTGCGTCTTGGCGATGCAGACAGGGTAATGAGCGATGGCACCGTCCTCGTCGGTAAAGGTGCGGCGCAGGTCCTCGAGTTTCTTTTTCGCCGTCTTACTGTACTCCACGCCAGCGGCACCATAGATGCCTTTGCACACTTTCTCGATCTTGTCTTCCAGACAGTCGGCTTCCTTGTATGTGAAACGGATGGGCAGCGGACGCTGACGCTCGATGGTGTCGACAACGGTCTGAGCCAGCTGGGTAGCACCCTCGCCACCCTTCAGGAAAGCCTCGTTCACAGCAAAGCCCACACCCAGATCCTCACAGTTCTTACGGACGATGTCAATCTCCTCTGCCAAGTCACTATCATAACGATTAAGTGTGACGACAACGGGCTGTCCGAAGCCCTGCATGTTACGGATGTGGCGATTGAGGTTCTTCAGACCTTCCGTCAGTCCTTTGGCATTTGGTTCCTTGATATGTTCGAGGTCAACACCTCCATGCATCTTCAGACCCTGAGTAGTGGCTACGATAACGACCAGTCGGGGCTGGAGTCCCGTCTTGCGGCACTTGATATCGAAGAACTTCTCGGCACCGAGGTCTGCTCCGAAACCAGCCTCTGTCACCACGTAGTCACTAAACGTCATCGCCATTTTCGTGGCGACTACACTGGAGCAACCATGGGCGATATTGGCGAATGGACCTCCATGAATATAGGCAGGTGTATGTTCGGTGGTCTGCACAAGATTAGGATTCAGGGCATCGCGCATCAGCACGGTGATGGCCCCAGCCACACCGAGGTCCTTCACCTTGAAGAGCTTGCCGTCGGCTGTGATGCCCAGCACGATATTTTCGATACGACGCTGCAGATCCTTCTCGCTGGTGGCCAGACAGAGGATAGCCATCAGTTCCGAGGCGGGGGTGATATCGAAGCCTGTCTCAGCGACAACACCATCACCACGAAGCCCCGTCACCACGTTGCGCAAAGCACGATCGTTCACATCGAGCACACGTTTCCAGAATATCTCACGGAGCGAGAAACCTTCTTTCCGATGCTGGTAGATGTAGTTGTCGAGCATGGCGCTGATGGTGTTATGGGCTGATGTGACAGCATGGAAATCACCTGTGAAGTGGAGGTTGATCTTCTCCATAGGCAATACCTGGGAATAGCCGCCGCCTGCCGCACCACCTTTCATGCCGAAACAAGGACCTAACGAGGGTTCACGCAAGGCAACTGCAGCATTCTTGCCTATTTTATTCAGTCCCAGCGTCAGTCCGATACTGACAGTCGTCTTGCCAATACCGGCTTTCGTAGGGCTGATGGCAGTAACCAGGATCAGGTTACTCTGACTCACTTTCTTCTCGTCAATCAGCGAGATGGGCACCTTGGCCATGTATCGTCCATAGGGTTCTATCTCATCCGTTGGGATACCAAGACGGGAAGCTATTTCACTGATGTGTTCAAGCTTACATTCACGTGCAATCTGTATATCTGTTTTCATCGTTGATAATTTTGCCTGCAAATATACTAAAAAATTCCCAAATTATCACGAGGCTTTAAGAAGATTTTTGTATCTTTGCAACCAAATTACTCAAAACAAAAACAATATGAGACGTTTTACAGCACTTATCTGCTTTTTTGCACTCTGTTGGGGCACTGTTTCTGCCCAGAGCGGGTATCCTTATACCCAGGTTCCTTTCACTTCAGTGAAGATTACACCCAACACCTTCTGGGGCAATCGCATCCAAGCTGCCCGTGAGGTGACGATTCCACTCGCTTTCTCAAAATGCGAGACGGAGCATCGTTACAAGAACTTCGAGATGGCAGCCTACACGCTCCAGCATCCTGGACACCCCGGACTCCAGACTCCCGAGTGGGACGTTTCGAAGTTCATGGGCTTCTCATTCGACGATACTGATGTCTATAAGACCATCGAGGGTGCGAGCTATGTGCTCCAGACCTATCCAGACCAGAAGCTGAAGGCCTATATCGACTCCGTGCTCGATGTCGTGGGTGCAGCCCAGGAACCTGATGGCTATCTCTACACCGCCCGCACCATCAACCCTGAGCATCCTCACCAGTGGAGCGGCAAGAAGCGCTGGGAGGTGGAAGAGATCCTGAGCCACGAGCTCTATAACCTCGGACACATGGTCGATGCCGCCTGTGCCCATTATCAGGCCACAGGCTCGACGAAGTTCCTCGATATCGCCAAGCGCTACGCTGATTGTGTCATCAAGGAGGTGGGTCCCAATGCTGGACAGGCTTGTGTGGTTCCTGGTCATCAGATTGCGGAGATGGCCCTCGCCCGTCTCTACGTACTTACAGGTGAGAAGAAATACCTCGACGAGGCCAAATTCCTGCTCGACTATCGTGGCAAGACGCAGCGTCACGACATCTATTCTCAGAGTGACAAACCTGTGACAGACCAGACAGAAGCTTGGGGACATGCCGTACGTGCTGGCTATATGTATGCCAGTATGGCCGATGTTGCTGCCTTGACAGGTGACGAGGACTATATCAAGGCCATCGATACCATCTACGAGAACATCGTTTCCAGGAAATATTACCTCACGGGAGGCGTAGGTGCCCGTCATCAGGGCGAGGCCTTTGGTGCCGACTACGAGTTGCCTAACCTGACTGCCTACAATGAGACCTGTGCAGCTATTTCGATGGTGTACCTCTTCGAGCGTATGTTCCTGCTCCATGGTGATGCCAAGTATATCGACTGTCTCGAGCGCACCTTATATAATGGTGTCATCAGCGGCATGAGTGTCGACGGAGGCAGATTCTTCTATCCCAACCCCTTGAGCAGCGACGGGCACTATCGATTCAATGCAGACAACACGATGACCCGCCAGCCCTGGTTTGGCTGTGCCTGCTGCCCGTCAAACCTCAGCCGTTTCATCCCCTCGATGCCAGGCTATATCTATGGTGTGCGTGACAACAACCTCTACGTGAACCTCTTCGCAGCCAATACTGCTACCATCCAGGTGAATGGTAAGAACGTGACCCTTGAAGAAACGACGGAATACCCTTGGAACGGTGACATCGCCATCAAGGTGCTCCAGAACAAGGCCAAGACCTTCAACATGATGGTGCGTATCCCTGGTTGGGTGCTGAATAAGGTAGTGCCCAGCGATCTCTATTCCTTCAGCGACGATATCCTTTCAGGCTATGAAGTAACGGTGAATGGGCAGCGCGTTGACGGTGAGTTGCAGAACGGCTACCTCGCCATCAACCGCAACTGGAAGAAGGGCGACATCGTTCGTATTCATTTCGACATGCCTGTTCGCACCGTTTTGGCTAATCTGAGAGTCGCTGACGATCGTGGACGCATCGCCGTAGAGCGCGGACCACTGGTCTATTGTGCTGAGTGGGCTGATAACGCGGGCATCAATCCTCACCATCTGCTGCTGGCCCGTCAGCCTCAGTTCGAGCTGGAGGAGGGCTATGGCATCCAGAACACAGAGGGTGACAACAAGACTTTCCAGGTGACAGCCATCACCGCCCAGGCTCAGGAGGCCTCCATCACTCCTGATGGCAAACTCGCTGCCAAGGATGTCAGAGTCAGACTCATCCCTTATTATGCCTGGAACCATCGTGGTGCAGGCAAAATGGATGTATGGCTTGCACGAAGCCTTTCCGGCCTTGATGATTAAAAAAAAGCCGCAGACCTTTGCAGTCTGCGGTTTTTTTATTAATTTTGCCGCCAAATTCAAAAAATACGTATTTTAAGAAATGGAAAACAAGACATTTAAGCGTACGACGGTGACGTCGGCGCTGCCCTATGCTAATGGCGGTGTACATATCGGACACCTGGCTGGTGTATATGTACCTGCTGATATTTATGTGCGCTATCTCAGACTGAAGAAGCGCGAGGTGCTGTTTATCGGAGGCTCAGACGAGCATGGTGTGCCCATCACGGTTCGTGCCCGTAAGGAGGGTATCACGCCACAGGATGTAGTAGACCGCTATCACAAGATGATTAAGGACTCGTTCGAGGAGTTCGGCATCTCGTTCGATATCTACAGCCGCACCACCAGCGAGACGCATCACAAGTTTGCCGCTGAGTGGTTTAAGAAACTCTACGACGAGGGTAAGCTGACTGAGGAGACAACAGAGCAGCTCTATGATGAGGAGGCTAAGCAGTTCCTGGCTGATCGCTATGTAACTGGTGAGTGTCCTCATTGCCACAACGAGGGAGCATACGGCGACCAGTGCGAGAAGTGCGGACGCGACCTCTCGCCAACAGAGCTGATCAATCCCAAATCGACTATCAGCGGTTCTACGCCTGTGCTGAAGAAGACCAAGAACTGGTATCTGCCTCTGAACGAGTATCAGGACTGGTTGAAGCAGTGGATTCTGGAGGAGCACAAGGAGTGGCGTCCTAACGTTTACGGCCAGTGCAAGAGTTGGCTTGATATGGACCTGCAGCCTCGTGCCATGACTCGCGACTTGGACTGGGGTATCCCCGTGCCTGTGCAGGATGCTGAGGGCAAGGTGCTCTACGTATGGTTCGATGCGCCTATCGGCTATGTATCGAATACGGTCGAGTTGTGTCAGAAGGAGCCAGAGAAGTGGGGCAACTGGGAGAAATGGTGGCAGGATGAGGATACGCGCCTGGTTCACTTCATCGGTAAGGACAACATCGTGTTCCACTGCATCATCTTCCCTGTGATGATGAAGGCTCACGGCAAGTATATCATGCCCGACAACGTGCCCGCCAACGAGTTCCTGAACCTTGAGAACGATAAGATCTCGACCTCGCGCAACTGGGCCGTATGGCTGCACGAGTATCTGATAGACATGCCTGGCAAACAGGACGTGCTGCGCTATGTGCTGACTGCCAATGCGCCTGAGACAAAAGACAACAACTTCACTTGGAAGGACTTCCAGGATCGCAATAACAACGAACTGGTTGCCGTCTATGGCAACTTCGTGAATCGTGCCCTCCAGTTGACTAAGAAGTACTGGAATGGCATTGTGCCTGCTTGTGGCGAACTGCAAGATGTAGATAAGGCAGCCCTTGAGGAGTTTAAGGATGTGAAGGGTAAGGTTGAGGCTCTGCTGGAGCAGTTCAAGTTCCGCGATGCTCAGTTCGAGGCTATGAACCTGGCTCGTATTGGTAACAAATACATCACCGAGTGTGAGCCTTGGAAGGTTTGGAAGACTGATCCAAAGCGTTGTGAGACTATCCTGAACATCTGCTTGCAGTTGACAGCTAATCTTGCTATCGCCTTCGAGCCATTCCTGCCATTCTCAAGCAAGAAGCTTCGTGAGATGCTGAAGATTGATAACTTCGAGTGGGAGCAGTTGGGTTCTACCGACCTCCTGGAGGCAGGTCATCAGCTGGGTGAGCCTGCTCTGCTGTTCGAGAAGATTGAGGACGACGTTATCCAGAAGCAGCTCGACAAGCTCGAGGCAACCAAGAAAGCTAACGAGGCTGCAGCATATAAGGCAGATCCTATCAAGGATACAGTAAGCTTCGAGGAGTTCGAGAAGCTTGACATCCGTGTAGGTCTGGTTAAGGATTGTCAGAAGGTGAAGAAGAGTAAGAAATTGCTTCAGTTCACCATCGACGATGGTTCTGGCACAGATCGCACCATCTGCTCTGGTATCGCTCAGTTCTATGAGAATCCAGAAGAGCTTATTGGCAAGCGCATCCTCTTCGTAGCCAATTTCGCACCTCGCCAGATGATGGGTATCGAGAGCCAAGGTATGATCCTCTCTGCCGTAGATGCTGACGAAAGCCTGAGCGTTGTAACAACAACCAAGGATGTTAAACCTGGTAGCCAGGTAGGCTAATCTTCCTCTTTAGGAATATCCTCCTTTTGTGGCTTGTCTCCTTTCCTGTACTGTGAAGGGGGCAAGCCATAATATTTCTTAAAGCTCTTACTGAAGTAATATTGGTCTTCGAAGCCACACTTAAAAGCAACTTCAGCAGCTGTCATATTGGTGCTTGTCAGCAATGAGGCTGCTTCTTCCATACGCATCTTCTTAATGTAGTCGTTGGGTGACATACCAGTCAATTGCTTGACTTTCTTGAAGAAATTAGTGCGTCCGTAACCCAGTGCTTGTGCAAAGCTGTCAGCGGTAACCTGAGTGTCACTGATATGGGATTTCATCCAGACTTCCATCTGCTCCCTGAGTCGTCTGTCCGACTCGTTTATCAGTACTTCTGGAGTTGTCACGTTGCCCACGACCTCTTTGGCATACGACACTTTCAACTTATCACGTTGCTCTAACAGTTTGCTGATCCTGATAATCAGCATATTCGGACTAAATGGCTTTTTGATATAAGCCTCCGCACCAGCTTTAATACCTTTGATATTATCAGCCTCACTGCTAAGTGCCGTCAGCAGGATAATGGGAATATCCGACCACTCGTTGTTGCTGCGAACTCGCTTAATGAGCTCAAAACCATCCATAACAGGCATGACGGCATCAGTCACTATCAGTTCAGGCTTTTCTTCTTCCATCTTTTCCAAGGCCTCTTGGCCATCATTGGCAGAAGTAACAACGAAGTAATGCTGTAGTTCATGCTGAAGATAGTCTCTTACATCGCTGTCATCTTCCACAATGAGAATGTTCCGCTTGTTGATGGGGATAGGTGGCATCTCTCGGTATTCCTCGAGATTATAACTGGTCTGATTCTCTTCTTCCTCAATGGCAATGGCGTTATCCGCCTTCATCATTTCATTCTCGCTATAGACACTCCTGTCCATGGGTAGAGTAACAACAAAGATACTACCTCCTTTCGGGTTCTCTTCATAGCTGATGGTACCATGATGAACGCGCACCAGTTCATGAGTCAAGTGAAGGCCAATGCCGATGCTGTCACGAGAGAAGACACTTTGATTGAAGCGCTCAAACAGTTCTTTCTGTTTCTCTTTCGGAATACCTACACCTGTATCCTCTACCATCAAGCGCAACTGATTTTCCTCTTGTTTTACCCTGACCGTAATGTCATGATGACTGGGCGTATATTTGAAGGCATTGGAAATGAGATTATAGGCAATCTTGTCCAAATAACTTCTGTCTATCAGCATCATGATTGACTTGGCATTGGTTGTGAACATGTAGCTAATGTGCTTAGTCTCTGCCATATCCTTAAAGGTGTTGAAAATATCGCGCAGGAAACTGACCACTTCTGTCTCCTCAACAGCAAGATGTAGCTTGTTCTCATGCATTTTGCTGAATTCCAGCAACTGATTAATCATTCTCAACAGACGATCGGAGCTCTTCTGCATAGAGAAAAGAGGCTGTTTCATCTCTCCAGGCATCTTATCGATGGTACGGATACGTTCCATGGATCCGCGAATGATGGTCAACGGCGTACGGAACTCATGCGATATGTTGGTAAAGAATTGCATCTTGAATTCCGTCAACTGCTGCTCCACTTTGATGCGGTTGCGTAATTCGTTGATACGTTTAAAATAACGGAAGGCTGTCCAGAAGATAGCTATGCCAAGAAGGAAATAGATTAGATAAGCCTGCCATGTGTTCCAGAAAGGAGGGCGGATGGTGACAGGCAAACTGATAACGGCCTCATTCCATTCATCATTTGAATTCTGTGCCTTTACTTCGAAGATATAATTACCGGGCTCAAGATTCTTATAAACAGCATAATTCTCTGCAGATAATGGCGACCAGTCTTTGTCAAATCCCTGCAACCGATAGGTATAGCGAGTGGTTAGTCCTTCATTATATTCAAAATCTGAAAATCTGAATACAAGTGAATTGTCATTATGACTTAATACGACTTTTCCATCCTCCTTATTAAGATCGCTAATCAAACTACCATCTTTATAATAGAGAACACTGACACCGTTAATCTCAAAATTTGTGATACGCAGTTTGAAGAGAGGCTTGTTGATTGATACGGAAAGGGGATCGACCACCACAATGCCTTGTCTGGTTCCAAAGGCCAGTCGCCCGTCATCCAATCTGCAGACGGCATTCTCTATGAACATATTTCCAAGTGGTGTACTAGCTGGAAGCAGACTGATTGTCCGATTCTCTTTAACGTCATAACGTCCAATACCACGGTCAGTTCCCACCCAAATGTAGCCTTTATCATCTTCTATAATCTGCTGGATATTGTTATGAGGCAGACCATTCTCAGTTGAAAAAGTCTGGAACAGCTTGGCATGTCCGGGATTCCGATTGTCAAACACAGCTACTCCACTGCCAACAGTACCAACTACGACACCATGTCTGGAATCCTCGTAAATGCAGTGGATCTCGTCACTCTCTGGGGCTTCAGTGTTCACATGCAGGCGTTGATAGGCTGAAGGATCCTTCATGAGTTTTTCAGGTTGGAAGACGAATAGCCCCACGTCAGACGTTAGCCAAATGTAACCTCCATGATCCACAAGTAGCTGTCTTGGATGCAAGACGGAATGTTTTCCTGTAAAGAGATGGCGGAATGTGTAACCACCTTTACCATCAGATTCAGCTAAATCTACACCGCCATCGAAGAAACTGATCCATATCCTGCCTTGTGCATCGCTGACAATATCACTGATCTTGCCACTAGTGAGTGATTCAGGCTTGTTCTTATCATGTCGCAAATTCTGTTTATCCACATAAATACCACTCTGACGGGTTCCCACCCAAACAGCTCCTGCATAATCCTGACATACAGCCACGATGTCATCATCATAGCCTTTTATTTCTTGGGTGAAATTCAATAAGCCATCAGCAATTTTAAGACCGTTGTAATGATTACCAACATAGATACGGTTACCGATGCGACTCAATAGGTGTATGCTGTTACTGTGATCCAGGCTTTCTGTTTCAGTAAAGTTGACAAAATCTGTCTTAATGGTTTGTTTGCTGATGCAGACTACACCCATATTTTCCTGACTTACCCATATATTGCCGCCCTTGTCTTCAAAGATACTCATCAAATAGTTGGTCTGGATGGGTGCAGTATTGAATGGTAGTTTCAAGAAATGGGTCGTTTCTTCTGTTTGAGGGTTGTGAACGAAAAGTCCATTTCCATAAGTGGAGATCCAGATCTTTCCTTCTTTATCAGTAACAACACCAATGCGGGGCCTGCCATTCAGTCGCACCAATTCGCTACTGTAGATATTGGAGAGATGAATGATTTGCCCCGTCTTGTTATTGACATGCCAAATCTCACCTGATTCTACAATGGCAACAGTATTGTCATGATTGTCTTTGGTTATTTCATGTTTTTTTCCTGAAAGGTGGGCGACAACTGATGCTGGCAGTTTGGGCATCTGTTGTTGGGGAAGGTCAGAATAAGGTTTGCGCTGACAGATAAAGTGCTGATTGTCAAAACGAATAACCTTACACCCTTTATCCGGGTCTGACAGCCATAACTCACCATTGCTCATGATATTGCTGGTTTTAAAGCTTTCGCTCATGGTATTTTCACCAGTATAATCCACAAACTGATTAGTCTGCGTATCATAACAGCTGTATTTTCGTCCACGGAGTCGGATCCAGATAAAGCGGTCGAGCCACAATTCTACGGACTGCACGCGCTCATCGAGCAGCAATCGGTTGCTGAGACTATCAGGCACTAACAATTCTGCCGTATAGCCATTGTACCGTATCAAACCATTGGTAGCTCCCATCCATAGATAGCCTCTCGGATCCTGTACTATTCCACGTACATAATTGGTTTTCAATCCATTTTCGGCCGTCAACTGGCGAGAACGTACATGGATATTTGTTTGGCTATTAACATCCAAAGAAAAGAGCAGCCAAAGAATTATAATGGTTAGTAACTTCATCTGTTTCATCTATTATAGGTCTTATTGGATGCAAATATAAGCAATTATTTTGAATCCGCGTACATTTTCCCATTTTTTCGCACGTAAATGCATGATATTCCATTAATAATTAGTATAATTTTGCAGCAGGAAATCAATTTTTGGAACTAAAAGCTTTATCATTATGAAGAAAATGACATTATTTCTGGCTGCTTTCTTTGCAGCATTGTTTGTGAATGCACAGACTGACATCGACTTGAGCAACCTGTTCACTATCCAAAATGGTGATGACGGTAAACCCCAGCCAATCGAGCTGAATGACCCCTGCACGGCCAAGGAGGGCATCATCTTCATTGGCGACACCCGTCCTGCTGATAAGATTCAGGACAATAAATATAGAGGTATGCGCGTGACGAAGTCGCGCCGCCACTTCACCGTCGACGGAGCTGTGCGACAGTACCAGACCTCTCTGGCTTTCCGTCGTGCCCCACAGGGTGTGTCGAAGGATCATGTGGTAGACGTCACACTCGTGCCCCGCTCTTGCATGATTCAGGTGAAGCCCACCTCCGATGGTAAGCTGACACTCTGTGGACAGACCAACAAACCTGAGGGGAATAATATCTATGTAGCCGTACGCAATGGTGATGACTTTAAGAATATCGCCACACTGAAGTTTACGAAAGACGAAGAGGTAAAGGGTAATAAAGCCACTCCTTACCAGCCGCAGTCACTCGACTATAAGTATGCTGAAGGCGATGAGCTCTGGATCTATTCCGATGGCTCCATCAATCTCTATGGATTTGTTTTCACTGGTAATATCGACAAGTCGTTCACTGGTTCTGAGCCCCTCGCCGTGGCAAAGGCCGTCAGCAAAGCACGTAAGTAATGAAGAATCGTTTTTGTTTAGTTTTTCTATTTATAGGTTTCAGTCTCTCCTCTTTTGCCGGCGACCGCTTTAACTTCAACGCGGGATGGCTGGTAAAAGTAGGGGCAGACAAAAGTAGTTCCGGTACCCGTTGCAACGACACTCAGTGGCAGCAGGTCACACTTCCCTGGTCGTTCAATCAGACAGAGGCCTTTGCCAAGCGCATCGACGACCTCAGCGACACAACGATGTGGTATCGTAAGCACTTCGTGCTGCCCGAGCCGTTGAAAAAGGGTAAGAAGTTCTTCATCGAGTTCGAGGGCGTGCGCTTCGGTGCCCGTGCCTTCCTGAACGGAAAAGAGTTAGGGTGGGGCGACAATGGCGTAATGGCCTTCGGTTTCGACCTGACACCCTATATCAAGAAGGACGGCGACAATGTGCTGGCAGTCTATGTAGATAACAGTTGGAAATACCGCGAGCACAAGGCTACCTGGAACGAGAAATACCAGAAGGAGACCAAAAGCGGTTTCCAGTGGAACGACCGCAACTTCTTCTGCAACTATGGCGGCATTAATAAGAACGTGTGGCTGCACGTCATGTATGACGATGTCTATCAGACGCTGCCACTCTACACCAACCTGAAGACCACAGGTGTCTACATCTATGCCACACAACATGATGTCAAGGGCCGTACGGCAGTGATTAATGCCGAGTCGGAGGTCATGAACGAATCACAGAATGCGCAAAAGGTTTCATACAAAGTTTTGGTTTATGAGAGAGGAGGCAAACAGGTAGCCAGTTTTACAGGACAGGCCGTGACGGTTGAGCCAGGTAAGACTGCTGTTTGCCGTGCTTCTCAGAAAGTTTCAGGACTGCACTTCTGGTCTTGGGGCTATGGCTTCCTGTATGATGTGAAGACGCAGTTGCTGATTGATGGCAAGTGTGTGGACGAGACGACAACGACAACAGGTTTCCGCAAGACAGAATTCAAAAACGGAATGGTATATCTCAACGACCGTGTCATCCAACTCAAAGGCTTTGCCCAGCGCTCTACTAATGAGTGGCCAGCCGTGGGTATCTCCATCCCTGCCTGGATGAGTGATTATAGCAATGGTCTGGTTCTGAAAGGCAACGGCAACTTCTACCGTTGGATGCACGTCACCCCCATGAAACAGGATATCGAGTCGTTCGATCGTCTGGGACTCATCCAGGCCATGCCTGCAGGTGACTCCGAGAAAGATGTGACAGACCGTCGCTGGGGACAGCGTACAGAGCTGATGCGCGATGCCATCATCTATAATAAAAATAACCCAAGTATCCTCTTCTATGAGTGTGGCAACAACCAGATCTCTGAAGAGCACATGACTGAGATGAAGGCCATCCGAGATCAGTATGACCCTAACGGAGGACGTGCCATCGGCTCGCGAAACATGCTTGACTCCAAGGTGGCCGAATATGGTGGTGAGATGCTCTACGTGAACAAGAGTGCCACCAAACCCATGTTTATGATGGAATACTGTCGCGACGAGGGTATCCGCTATTATTGGGACGAGTGGAGCTATCCGAATCACAAGGAGGGCGAGGGGCGTCTGTTCCGTGGTTCAGTAGCCGTCAGCTATAATCATAATCAGGATGGTTTTGCCAAGGAGAACGTCATTCGTTGGAATGAATACTGGATGGCACGTCCTGGACAGGGTAAGCGTGTCAATAGCGGAGGAGCTAAAATCATCTTCTCTGATACGAATACCCACTACCGTGGTGAGGTAAACTACCGTACGAGTGGTGATGTCGATGCCATGCGTATCCCTAAGGACAGCTATTTCACCCATCAGGTGATGTGGGACGGATGGGTAGATACAGAGAAGAATCATACCTATATCGTTGGTCATTGGAACTACGAGCCAAGTGTCAAGAAGCCCGTCTATGTCATCTCTACGGGTGATGAGGTAGAACTGTTGCTCAATGGTAAGAGTCTCGGTAAGGGTAAACGTAGTGAGACCTTCCTCTTCACCTTCGACGAGGTTCAGTTCGAGGCTGGTAAGCTGGAGGCCATCAGTCGTCGTGGTGGCAAGGAGATCAGCCGCCATAGCATCGAGACAGTGGGCAAGCCTGCTGCTATCAAGATGACCTGGGTGGAAGCTCCTCAGCAGTTCCGTGCCGATGGAGTGGATATTCGTATGGCTGATGTGGAGATTGTGGATGCCAAGGGGCGTCGCTGTCCGCTGGCACATGATGCCATCACCTTCAATCTGAAGGGTGAAGGTGAATGGATTGGTGGATTGAGTGGTGTACCTGCTGACTCAGTCAATGGTTACCGTGTATTGAGCAAGGAGTTGCCTGTTGAGGCTGGTATCTGTCGTGTGATGGTCCGCAGCACCATTAAGGCTGGCAACATCTCTATCACTGCCAATGCCAAGGGTTTCAAGCCTGCCACCATCAGCACTACCACCGTAGCTACGCCATTCAAGGACGGTTTCTATACAGATGCCAGTGGCCAGCCTATCGAGGCTGCATGGCAGAACGCTTTGCCAATGGATCTCAGCCGTGGTGAGACGCCTGCCACTCCTTCTTATCGCGACCATCTGAAGACGGTAGCAATTAAATCTGTTACCTCCCCGAGTGATACCAAGAATATTGAGTATATCTATGATGATAACGAGGCTACCAAGTGGTTCAGCGATGGCATGCTTCAGAACTCTGAGATTACCGTCACCCTGGAGCGCCCCGCTGCCATCAGTCAGATAGCCTTCCGTATGGACGGATTCCGTAAAACCAGCTATCCACTGGAGATTACGACTGCCGATGGCACTGTGGTGTGGACAGGCTATACAGACAAGTCACTCGGCTATGCTTATTGTCAGATTGAAAAGCCCGTCAAGAGCGATACTTATAAGGTGCGTATGATTGGCCCAGCCACCGTGAAGGAAGCTTTCGGCGATATGACAGAGTTGGCCGCCAAGAAGACCGTCAGCACAAAGGCTTCGAAGAGTAACAAACTCGGAATCATTGAGATTGAATTCAAGGAAGCAGTCAAATAAGTTTCTGTATGAGGATCATCAACAAACTACTTTTGTTCATAGCCGTCTTCACGGCGGCACCTGCAGATGCGCAGCCTGCGCGAGTCGCCAAGTATTTTGGCGACCGCCAGGCTGCCATCAGCTTCACTTTCGATGATGGTCTGCAGGAGCATTATACCGAGGTGTTCCCCCGCCTGAAGAAACTGGGTCTGAAAGCCTCCTTTGGCATCATTGGTTCGAAGGTGGGCGACAAGTGGAAAGGCATCCCCACGATGACATGGGAGCAGCTGAAGGAGATGCATGCCGACGGACAGGAGATTACCAGTCACGGTTGGGCGCATCATGCTGTTGTCAAACTCAGCGGAGAAGCTCTTCGCTACGAAGTACAGCACAACGACACCGTCATCTATGAAAATACCGGCATATTCCCCCGTACCTATTTCTATCCTGGCAACCGCAAGAGTGATGAAGGAGTGGCTTTCTGTAGTAAGGACAGAGTTGGTACCCGCACCTTTCAGGGTAGCTTCGGCTCGAAGCGCGATTCTGTGTGGGTGCAGAAATGGCTTGAACGTACGCTGAAAAAAGGTACATGGGAGGTGACGATGACGCATGGTATTACCATCGGCTACGATGCTTTCAAGGATCCCCAACTGCTCTGGGACTGCTTGGAGCAGGTGTCGGGCATGCAGGATCGCATCTGGGTAGCTACTCTCCACGATGTACTGGCCTATACCGCAGAGCGCGACACCATTACCCTCGATATCCAGGAGGGTAAAGGCACGCTGACTGTAACGCCTAAGAATCCATTAGACAAGAAACTATTCTT
This sequence comes from Prevotella sp., assembly GCA_017443345.1. GTDB lineage: Bacteria > Bacteroidota > Bacteroidia > Bacteroidales > Bacteroidaceae > Prevotella. Next base: position 60,233 of record JAFSNR010000024.1, on the reverse strand, counting down.
CCATCCCCTGACATTGGTTGTCAGTGGCGAAGCCGTAGAGGCCAAACAGGGAAAGAAACAACTGTCACTGACTCGCAAGGGTGATCAAACGCTGGTGGACTTCGACCCGAATGGTGGTAAGATACAGATCAAGCTAAAGAAAAACTAATCTGCAATTACAATGAAAAAGTTGCTTTCAATAGTCATATTACTTACTGCATTAAGCGTATTGCCACTTCATGCAGCTGATATCGTGAAACTCACGTTCGACACCGACCATAGGGGAGCAACGCTCTCCAACGGTTTGGTGACGATGCACGTCATGTCTGATGGCAACATCAACTCCGTGCGCTTTGCTGATCAGGAGATGGCACAGCCCAGCAAGAAGGGGGGCAACATCTATTTCAGTTACGTCTGCGACATCCTGAAAGGTGGACGCTGTAATGCCGATACGGTCTATGTCGCCCGTCAGACTGATGACTTGGTAGAAATCATATATGCTCAGGAAGCAGACACCTTGAGTCTGAACTGGCAGTTAGGTTATATCATGCGTCGTGGCATCAGCGGCTATTACTGTTATGCCACTGTGAAAGCCAAGAAACCTGCACAGGGAGAGTTCGATAATGGTGTCCACGAGGCTCGCATCGTCCATCGTCTGAACCCAAAACTCTTCAACTATGCCTGGGTAAGTGACGATAATCAGGGGCCGCAACCTTCCACTGCCATCCTCAAAGGTCCCGTCGAGAAGATACAGGATGCTACCTTCCGGCTGCCTGATAGCACCATCTATACCAAATACGACTATTCGAACTACATCAAATACGATGCCATGCACGGACAGCTTGGCGACCAGATAGGTGCCTGGCTCATCACCCCCAGCTTTGAGTGGGTGAATGGTGGCGTACAGAAACAGGAACTGACGGTTCACGGCGATACCAAGTCACCCCTGCTGCTCCAGATGTTCCAGAGTAACCACTTCGGAGGTGTGACCACCCATTTCGACGATGGTCAGCAGAAGATGTACGGCCCTGCCCTCGTCTATTATAATAAAGGTACACGCGATGAGATGATTGCTGATGCGAAGAGGCAGACTGCCGAGGAACTGGAGAGCTATCCCTACCAATGGATGAAGCACGATCTTTTCCCCGTTAGCCGTGGTACGGTCAATGGCAACATCGTCCTCTCCAGCAAGGATTTCGGCACCACCCGATTTCAGATAGTCCTCGCTCAGCCTGGCAGCAAGCCCATGGAGCAGGGCAACAGCTATCAGTTCTGGACAGAGAGCGATGAAAAGGGGCATTTCACCATCCAAAATGTACGTCCTGGCAGCTATACCCTCTATGCTTGGGCACTGAATGGCGAAGCTACAGGAACCTTTGAGCAGGATGGTATCAACGTGAAAGCAGGCAAGAACGACGTTGGCACACTCAATTGGAGTCTGCCAAAATTCGGCAAGACCCTCTGGCGTATCGGCGAGGCAGACCGTATGGCAAACGGCTTTAAACTGAGCGATCACAAGAGGCAATATGGCATGTTTAATGAGGTTCCAGCTGTTCTGACCTTTACCATCGGCAAAAGCAACGAAAAAACTGACTGGTACTATGCTCAGACGAAGAACGGTAAGTGGAATATCGAGTTTAACCTCGACCAGAACTACCAGCAGCCGCTGCGACTCACCATCGCCACGGCTGGAGCAGCCAACAACACCCGTTGTAACGTCTGGGTAAACGACAAGAAAATACAACTCATCCGCACAAAAAACGACAGTGGCATCTATCGCAGTGCTATGCAGAGTGGCAAAGACGATCTCTTTACCATCTACATCGATCCAAAGAACTTCCACAAGGGTAAGAACACCATCACTCTCGAGGTGTGGGGTATCAAGAAAATGGGAGGTATCATGTACGACTGTATCAAACTGGAAGCAAATCAATAAAACAAACATCAAGATATGAAACAACTCATCCTCGCAGGCTTGTTGCTGACAGCAGTTGGCACGACCCACGCACAGACATCAGTGAATATCAATGGTCAGGACTGGCAGTTCTTCTATGCCAAGGATATCCATACTGCCGACTCCCTCGAAGCCACAGGCTTCTGGCGGCCTGATTACAACGCCGCTCATTGGAACCAGACACCCGTCCCCTCTAACTGGGCTATCCTCGGCTATGAGGAGCCAGTCTATCGTGGATTCCCAGACAATAAGGCCAGCGAGGGTTTCTATATCCGTAAGTTCATGTTGCCGAAGTCGTTTGACGACAAACGAGTGCTGCTTCACTTCGGAGGTGTGTGGAATTCTGCCGAAGTGTGGCTCAATGGCGTTTATCTGGGACGTCATGACAGCGGCTACACCTCGTTTACGATGAATGCCACCAATGCTGCAAAGGCTGATACCATCAATACCCTGGCTGTCCGAGTGCGTCAGGTATATCATGGCTATAAGACAGATACCTACGACGACTGGACCCTTGGTGGCATCTATCGTGATGTGACACTGGAGGCCATGCCGCGCCGCCAGTGGATAGACAACGTGACTGCCATCACCCATTTCGATAAGGACTATCAGAATGCCGAACTCGAAGTCAGGACGATTATTGCCAACGGTGAGAAGAACACCTTGCCAGGCAACTATCCCAGTCCTGGCAAGGATTATACTCTTCGAGTTAGTTTGAGTGACAATGAAGGTAAGGTTGTTGCCACAAGGGATATTCTGGTGAAAGGCCACATCTCCACCAGCAAGGATGTGAAGGCGGTACTACCTCTCACCGCTCCCAACAAATGGACAGCAGAGACACCTTATTTATATAGATTAGAGGTGGCGATCCTCAATGCCGATGGTCCAGGCCACAGCAAGGTTGAGAAGATCGGCATCCGCGAGGTAAGTACCCGTGATGGTGTGCTGCGCATCAACGGCCAGGCCGTGAAGCTGCGTGGCGTGAACCGCCATGATGAGCATCCTGATGTAGGTCGTGCTGTCGGTCCGAAGCACTGGCTCGAAGATCTGCAGCTGATGAAGGATGCCAACGTGAACTATGTGCGTGCCTGTCACTATCAGCATGCCAAGCAGTTTATAGAAATGTGCGATTCCATCGGAATGTATGTTGGTGCCGAGGTGTCACTCGGCGGTGCCGGTACGATGATGTACGATCCGTCGTTCGTCGGACCCGTCATGCTGCGTTGTCAGGAGACTGTCGAGCGCGACCTCAACAACCCTTCGATTATCTATTGGAGTGTGGGTAATGAGGATCCATTTACCTATATGCACCTCCGCGCCATCCGCACCGTGAAGGGCATCGACCCCACACGTCCTGTGCTCATGCCGTGGAATGCCAGCGAGGAACTCCCAGAAGAGGTTGACATCCTGGCACCTCACTACTGGACAAGCTATGAGTACGACTCCATCGCTTCACAATCCAAGCGTCCCATCGTGACCACAGAGTATGTGCATGCCTATGGACTGCAACGCTTCGGAGGCTTGGAGGATTGTTTCAAGGCCCTGCACAAACACCCTGCCGGAGCTGGTGGAGCCGTGTGGATGTGGGCTGATCAGGGCATCAAGACCCCAACGAAAAAAGACCGAAAGAAATATGGTTCGTTGGCAAAGGACGATGACTATCTGCGCCTCGATGCTGCAGGATGGGATGGTGTGACTGACTCCTACCGCAAACCCACTCGCGACTTCTGGGAAGTAAAAGCCGTCTATGCTCCCGTCTATCCTGATGTGGATTGTGTGGTTCTGCTTGAGGATGCTAAGAGCGTCAGCATTCCCATTCGAAATGATTATGACTTCATTGGCACGAATAATATTTCTATTAGTTACAGATTGTTGACGGATAACAGGTTGCTATCGAGTGGTGTGGCGTCAGTAGATGCCGCACCACATGCAACGGCTGATTTGACTATCGACGTGAGTAAGGTGGGAAGACTCAGAGAGGGACAGACTTGCTACGTACAACTGATTTTCACCCGTCCCGACGGTTCAGAGATTGGTCGGAGGTCTGTCGAGCTGAAGCCAGAGAAGATAGCGACGGTTTCACAGAAACAACAGGATTTAGCTGTTGTCGAAAGTGCTGATGCTATTACCGTCACCGCCGGTAAGACCATCTACCGCTTCAATCGCGCTACCGGTCTGTTGGCTGCCATCACCCGCAACGGCAAGCCCGCCATCGAAGCCCTGCGTCCCACCATCTGGCACGCCCTCAACGATGGTGACCAGATTATCAAGAACCGCAAGTTCGCTGCCGGCATCGACCCGGAGAAGCCAAAGGCCGACGTACAGTCAATGAGCATCAACCAGAACAATGGCAAGGTCACTATCCGTTCTGCTGTGGCTTATACCATTGACGACAATAATTGTTTCACTGCCGACTATGCGCAGACCATCGATGAAACGGGCCGCTTCACCATCGACTACACTATCCGACCGGAAGTACAGATGAACTACCTGCCCATCGTAGGTATGGCTGTGAAGATGACTTCGCAGAACGATCTGCGCCAGTGGCTTGGTCTTGGCCCCGATGATGCCTACCCCAACAAGAAGGCTGGCTGCATCCTCGGCGTATGGGATGCCTCGAAGCTGACCGGCACCCGCCAGGCCCGCTGGCTCGACCTCCAGAGCAGACAGGGTGTGAAGACGCGCATCCAAGCTAACGGCTATATCGACCGCGACAAAGAGACCTCTCAGGAGGTGCGTATCCTCAGTCAGGTTTTAGGCCGCTCAGAGAAGGGGCGTCTGAATGATCACAATTATCAAGTTCTACCCAATAAGTCCTATAAAGGTTGTTTCACTATCACAGAATAAAAGAAAAGAACGATGAAATCGAGACTTTTGATCCTTTCAGTTGTCCTGCTCATGGCGATGATGATGCAGGCTGGCAAGCCTGTTACCGTGGTAATTACCGCAGGACAGTCGAACACGGCAGGGCGTTGTTACAATGATTCACTACCAGAATATATCAAAGCTCTCAATGGTCAGTATAAGTACTGTTACTGGAGTTATACCAATGGTAAGACGCGCATGGCAGATAAGGAGGGTGAGTTCCGACTTTTCTGGCCAGAGATGGAGGGCAGGAACAAGGGAGCCTTCCGCTTTGCCTATGATGCCATCACCTATTATCTGATGGAACAGGCCTTGCAAAAGCCGTTTTATGTGATTAAGCATGCTGAAGGCGGTACGTCGATTGATCCTGCCTGTAGGAGCACTGGCAATCACCATTGGAGTGCTAATGAAGCCTTCCTCGACAGCACCAAGTCGGTAAACCAAGGTGGACTCTCACTGCTTAAGGCCTTTGAGGATAACATTGACAAGAGCATCGATGCCCTGAAAGCTCAGGGACTGGAACCAGACATCAAATGTATGCTCTGGCATCAGGGAGAGAGCGATCGCAAGTGCCCCAATGCCTATTATGAGAATCTGAAGACGATGGTGAACCATATCCGTCAGCATCTGGTGGAGAAAACGGGCAACAAGAAATATGCACAACTTCCTTTCCTCTGCGGTGCTGTGCCTGCGAACTCCAAGCAATATAAGAAACAGGTGGAGGATGCCAAGCTGCAACTGGCACAGGAGGATAAGAACTTCCACTATATCCCTCTTGAAGAAGCCACCTTTATTGGCGACCAGCTCCATTTCGATCGTTCTACTGCCGAGCGTCTGGGGCGCGGTATGTTCAACAAGATGCTCGACCTCAAACTCATCAAAGGCAAACACGCAAAATAGTTTTTGTCGGAAATTACTGCCATTCTACCACTAACGCTTTAAAAATCCTTTATATAGAGGCTTTACGCGATGGTGGTAGAATTATATTTAATGGTAGCAAATAAGAGAAAACAGTGTTTTCTTGCTGAGAAAACACCGTATTCTACGTCACACTAAAGTGTTATCTGCAAAGGAAAACAATGCTTCCTCATGCAGAAAGTACTTATCCGTCAATAAGCGGCACTTATTCTGAAATAACCCTGCCTTATTCGTCAATAAGCGCCACTTATTCTGAAATAACCTTGCCTTATTTGCAAAAAAGTGGCACTTACTGCCACTATTCGTATTTCTACCACCATCACAGAAAGCCTTTATTTAAATACGTTTCAGAACTTTAGTGGTAGAATGGTAGTAAAATCTACAAAACTTAATATTATACATCTAAATAAAAATGAGATGTCATCTTCTCATCAACTCGTTGTGTAGGCGACTGGTAGGTAATGAAAGCATCGGCTAAGAGGAACTTTTCCCTGAAATCATTTGGCGGTTTCAGGAAATAATCGTATCTTTGCGGCAAAGTATGGGAAAAGAAGACCAAAACACATTGTATTTTCTTTCCTTTTGCATTGAGCAGTACAAAATGTATAAAGGATTGTCGGGTAGCGAAACGATGAAGCTATTCGATGATTGCGGCATTACCGATTATCTGGTAAAGAACTATGATGTCCTGCATACCCAAGGAGCACAATGGATAGTTCAGGAAATAGATGAAATCATTAAAAGGAAGAAACAATGAAGATATATCATGGTAGTTTAGTTAAAGTGGTTACTCCACGAATCATACCTACAGGCCATACTTCTGACTACGGAACAGGTTTTTATACAACGACCTCTTTTGAACAGGCAGAAAGATGGGTAAAGAGGAAATTGGATGAAACCCAAACGAGTGGCTATGTGAATGTATACGAATGGGATGAGAATGCTAAGGATGTCCTCTCATTCCTACATTTCCCTAAGGTTAGTGAAGAATGGATAGACTTTGTCCATAACAATAGAACAGTCCCAAAGTTTACACATAACTATGACATCGTCTACGGTCCAGTAGCCAACGACAAGGTATACGCCGCCTTTGCTCTCTTTGAACAAGGCTTTATTGATAAGCCAACGCTTATTCGCGAGATGAGGGCATACAAATTGGTAGACCAGATGTTATTTCATACAGAAAAATCGTTGGAATCATTAACGTATTTGGATAGCAAGGAGATAAGCATATGATACCAGAGATTACCCAAAAGAACTTGTATTTACTTCTGCCTGGAAAGGTGGCCGCTGTTGTTGAGCAATATGTTAATGAGCATCCAGTATCCATGCTTGATGCATTGAGGCTCTTCTATCAATCCAACACCTATAAGAATCTTGAGCAGGAAGATACCAAACTATGGCATTATGGTCCTGTAGCCTTGTATCAGGAATTCACAGAGAAAGACTAAATTAATAACAGTTGGTATAAACAATCAAAATTTCCCGCACCGCTGATGGCAGTGCGGGCTTTTTGTATGTTTTTCCATCCCTATGCACTATTCTCCATCATATTATATATTATAATGTATACCTTTGCCGTCGTTAATCCGAATAATAACTAAAAGGCAAGAAACGATATGATGAAGAAGTTTAAGACTTTGGTATTGGCTGCCAGTATGGCAATAGCTGCTCCTGCCTGGGCTGATGGCAATCAGCGCATGCTGTGGGGATCCATCAATGGAAGGAGTGACGCCTCCAATCCATCGAAGACTTTGGGAGTCTACAATAATATCATCCTGCTGTCGTGGCGCATGCTGCCAGGCGACGGATCGAACACGGCTTTCGACCTCTACCGCAACGGTGAGAAACTGAACAGCGAACCTATCAAGGGCAAGACCAACTGGCAGGATATAAATGCAGATCGTTCAAAAGACAACACTTATCGTCTGACGCTTAACGGAAGCGATGAGACAATAGGCACTTATACCATGCCTGCATCCCAGTCTTCAACAGGGCTGCCCTATATCGAGATTCCCCTCAAGGGTACGGAGGATATCCATAGTAAATATTGGTATGAAGCCAACGATGTGAGTGTAGGCGACCTTGATGGTGATGGTATCCATGAGATTATCGTCAGACGACTCCTGACACAAGGAACACCTGGTACTAACGATGACCTGAAGATAGAGGGTACTGGCGCCAAGGAGTCACCAAGTGATGCGCGACACACTGTTCTCTTTGAGGCATACAAACTTGACGGCACGTTTTTGTGGCGTGTCTGCTCAGGCCCTAACATCGTTCTTGGTAATAGTGCGAGCTTCGCTGTGGCCGACTTCGATGGTGACGGCAAGTGCGAAGTGGCTTTCAAGACGGGCGAAGGCACCATCTTCGGTGATGGCACAGAGATAGGCGATACGGATGGTGATGGCAGAACCGACTATCGTGGAGTAGGCGTTGAGGGTAAGACCTATCATCACTATATCGCAGCTGGACCAGAATTCTTCTCCGTGGTCGATGGCAAAACAGGTAAGGAGCTGGCACGTGCTGACTATATCTATCGAGGCGACACCAGTGAGGAATGGGACGATCCTACGAAAACCAAGAAGGATGATTACTGGAAACGTGCTAACAGTCTGCGTGTGGCGGTGGCCAATGTCAGTGGCGGCAAGCCCTCCATCATCCTCTGCCGAGGCATCTACGGTAAGTCCGTCGTGGAGGCCTGGGACTATAGCAATGGCCAATTGACCAAACGCTGGAACTTCAATACTGACGACAACAAGACTGGCAAAGATGGTAAGCCTTATAGTGCCTATGCCGCCCAAGGTTTCCACTCGCTGAGTGTAGGCGATGTCGATGGTGACGGCAAAGACGAAGTGGTATTGGGTAGCATGACTGTCGACGATGACGGCGTGGGTCTTTATACCAGTGGCTATGGTCACGGCGACGCCCTCCATTTAGGTAAATTCGATACTTCGCGCGAAGGTCTTCAGATCTGGTCATGTCAGGAATATGGCAAGACAATGGCCGTTTTGCGCGATGCCAGAACAGGTGAGACCATCTGGAAACAGGATGCAGCCGATGATAACGATACTGGCCGTGCCCTTATTGCTGATATCGACCCCTCATCGCCAGGCTGTGAGATGTGGTGGTATCAGAGCAATGCGCACAGCATCAGTGGCGAAGACCTTGGCTATTCTCCCTCATCGTGCAATATGGCCATCTGGTTTGACGGTGGTCTGAATCGCCAGCTGCTGAATGGAGCTACCATCAGTCGTCACGACGATGGCAGCCGCCCCTTTACCGTCTATCGCTATGATGCCGTAAAGATCAACGGCACCAAAGAGAATCCATCGTGGTATGGAGATTTCTTAGGTGATTGGCGCGAAGAGGTCATCTACCCCGATGCCACCCGCACCAAGAACCTGAAGGTGTTCTCCACCTGGTATCCCACGCAGTATCAGTTCCCCTGGCTGATGACGGATCATGTCTATGAGATGTCGGCCCTGAACCAGAATGTGGGCTATAACATGCCAACACAGTTGGGCTACTATCTGGGCAGCGACCTGGAGAGCGAGAAGGTAGAGGTAAGCATTGGTGCAACGGGCTATGCCACCTTCAGCAACAATACTGGGCACCAGCTGAGACCAGAGACTGGCGTAAAGGTCTACACGGCCAAACCTGGCTCCAACAACATCGTGTTGACACAGGTAAATGGTATCCCCACTGCAACAGGCGTTATCCTGAAGGGTACTCCCAACAGCAGTGTCGGTCTCTACTATGCCGATGGCAGTTCTTATACGGTGGATAACAACTACATGCAATTGGTGAGCATGGATGAAGCTCTGCGCACTCAGCCTGACGCCTCGCACTGGAACTATATCCTCGCAGCCGACGATGCTGGCACCGCCAAATTCTTCCCAGTGGAAGACAACACAACGATTGCCAAGGGCAAGTCGTACCTCAAATCCGACAAGAATCTGGCTCCTGCAGCTCAGACCCGTGGTATCGGTATCACAGAAGAAGGGACGACGGCCATCCTGTCGCTGCCTATGACGATGGAATCGGAGAAAAACGGCATCTACGACCTGCAAGGACGCCGCATCAGCAAGCCACAAGGCACTCCACTAAGAAAGGGCCTCTATATCGTCAACGGCAAGAAAGTGGTCTATTAGGAAATTCTATTGACGAGAAACATGATGAGAAGAATCGCATCCCTGATGCTGGCTCTTGCGGCTATTCTGCCGCTCAAGGCCGCCACCGACTATATCCAGAACGTGTATGGCCGTGAGATTCAGATGCTCAATGGCAAGTGGGGCGCCATCGTCGACCAGTACGACCGCGGGCTGAAGAAGAAGATCTATGCCAACCCGCACCCCAAGGGCAAGACCGACTTCTACGAGTACGATCTCGACGGCAGTTCACGACTGAACGTTCCGGGCGACTGGAACTCACAGCGCCAGGAACTGCGCTACTACGAGGGCACCGTCTGGTATGGCCGCCATTTCACGGCCCGACGAGAAATCGGCAAGCGGCAGTTCCTCTACTTCGCAGGTGTCAGCCAGCGGTGTAATGTCTATCTGAACGGACAGAAACTCGTCTCCCACGAGGGATCCTTCACGCCCTTCCAGGTGGAAGTGACGGAGGCCTTGAAGGATGGCGACAATATGCTGGTGGTCGAGGTGAGCAACCAGCGACAGAAGGATGCCATTCCCGCCCTGCAGTTCGACTGGTGGAACTATGGCGGCATCACCCGCGACGTGATGCTCGTCACCCTGCCCAGCCAGTATATCAGCTATTACCAGGTGCAGCTCGACAAGCATGAGCCCGACCTGATCCATGCCAGGGTCTGGCTGTCGGAGGCTGTGGCTGGTGAGACCGTCAGCATAGAGATCCCGGAACTGAAGCAGGCTGTGAAAGTCAGGACGAATGCCGATGGAATCGCGGAAAATTCGTTCCGTGTCAAGCGTTTGGTACGCTGGTCGCCAACGGATCCGAAACGCTATGAGGTACGTCTCTACAGCCGTCAGGATACTGTCTGCGAACAGATAGGCTTCAGGAATATAGAGGTAAAGGGTACGAAGGTGCTGCTCAACGGCAGAGAAATCTTCCTCCGCAGTGTGTCCTTCCATGAGGAGATACCCCAGCGCATGGGCCGAGCCTACAGTGAGGGCGATGCGGCCTATCTGCTCTCCGAAGCCAAGGCTTTGGGCGTGAACACCATCCGTCTGGCCCACTACCAGCAGAACGAATACATCGTCCGTGGGGCTGAGAAGATGGGTATCATGGTGTGGCAGGAAATACCCGTCTGGCAGGACATCGACTTTGGCAATGCCACCACCTGTGGCATCGCTAAGCAGATGCTGAAGGAAACAATCATGCGCGACGTGAACCGCTGTGCCGACTGTTTCTGGGGCATCGCCAACGAGACGAAGGACGGAGAGGCACGCAATGCCTTCTTGAGAGAATTGCTCCAGACGGGTAAGGACATAGACTCCACCCGTCTCTACACCGCCGCCTTCAACACTGCCGTCTGGGACAAGCAGCGGAAGTGCTTCCACCTCGACGATGGTATGATTCCCTATCTCGACATCATCAGTATCAACCGATACATGGGCTGGTACTCCGCCTGGCCGCTGCCGCCAGCTGAGTGTCGCTGGGAGGTGGCAAGTGAAAAACCGCTCTTTATCTCGGAGTTTGGTGGTGAGGCGCTTTACGGTCAGTCGGGCGATGCCACCGTCGTCAGCAGTTGGAGCGAGGATCATCAGGAGAAACTCTATCTCGACAATATCGAGATGTTCGAGCAGATACCCAACCTCTGCGGTATCTCCCCCTGGGTGCTCTTCGACTTCCGTTCGCCCTACCGGATGCACCCCGACCATCAGGACGGCTGGAACCGCAAGGGCCTCGTCTCCGATCAGGGCCTCCGCAAGCGGGCCTGGCACGTTGTTCATGATTACTATTTAAGGAAATAGTAACTTTTACAAGTTATGAAATTCAAGGAAGAAATCAACGAGAGCTACACGATGGCCGAGGCCATCAAGGAGGCCCAGCGATGCCTGCATTGCAAGGTGCCCCAGTGTAAGAAGGGTTGCCCCATCAGCAACGATATCCCCGACTGGATCCACGAGTTGAAGAAGGGCAACCTGGGCAATGCCATCAGCATCATCCGCCAGAAGAGTAACCTGCCCGCCGTCTGCGGCCGTGTCTGTGGACACGAGAAGCAGTGCGAGGGCTCCTGCGTGCTGGGCAAGAAGGGCGAGGCGGTGAATATCGGCAAACTGGAACGGTTTATTGCCGACTTCGACTCGGAGAACGAGCTGACCCACGAGGACATCACGGAGAAGACACGCGGTAAGGTGGCTGTCATCGGCGCAGGTCCCTCGGGCATCACCGTGGCTGGCGATCTCTCCCGCATGGGCTTTGCTGTCGAAATGTTCGAGATGGAATCTCAATGCGGTGGCGTGCTGCGCTATGGCATACCCGAATACCGACTGCCGAAGGAGGTTGTGGCCCGTGAGATACGCTATATCGAGAAGATGGGTGTCATCATCCATCGCAATACCCATGTCGGTGTGGAGATAACCGTCGACAGCCTGTTCCAGCAGGGCTTCGATGCCATCTTTATAGGTACAGGTCTTGGCAAGCCCCGCTCCTTGGAGATTCCCATCTGTCAAGGTGGGCGATACATCTCGGAGGGTGAGAATGGCACGCATTGTGCCGACTTGACAGGAATTCGCTTTGCCACCCACTTCCTGCGCCGTGTAGAGCTGATTGCCGAAGGGTTCATGTCGCCTGACGAAACCCATGTCCATCCTGGTGCCCGCGTCTGGGTCATCGGTGGCGGCAACACGGCGATGGATGCCTCGCGAACAGCCTTGCGCATCGGAGCTTCGCAGGTAGACGTCATCTTCAACGAGGGTATCGACACAATGTCAGCTCTTCGGGCAGAGTACGATGATGCCGTCAGCGAGGGAGTACACTTCAACTGGTGGGCAGCCATCAAGGAGATACACGTAGACGAGCATTTGGATATTCAGGAGATTGTGCTCGAAACAGCAGAACCGGGCCAGGAACCTGTTCGCCAGACGCTGCCCGCCAATAATATCATCATGGCCATCGGTGCCATGCCCAACACCAAGATAGTGCGCACCACGTCGGGGCTGGAGAACGACGAGCGCAAATTCCTCATCACCCGTGACCTGCCTTACGGCATGACCACCCGCAAGGGTGTCTTTGCCGGTGGCGACGTGGCCAACCGTCAGGCCACCGTAGTCCATGCCATGCAGGATGCCAAAAAAGTAGCCTTGGGCATCGCCCAATATGTCGATGCCGTCAAACTATTGCAGGCCATCAATATGTAGCCGCCGTAAGTTTTTCCCTGAAACGTTTGGTCGTTTCAGGGAAAAATTGTATCTTTGCAGCCGATATCACTAAGTTAAACCCTCTAAATTTAAAATCTATGGAGAATCATGTAGACAAGACAACGAAAGGAGAAAAGAAAATGGATGTGAACGTCAGCGAGAGGTATGTTAACCCGTATACAGACTTTGGGTTTAAGAAGTTGTTCGGCACAGAACTGAACAAGGACTTGCTGATTAGTTTCCTGAATGCCCTGTTCAAAGGTCAGAAGGAAATAACTGATCTCACCTATCTGAATAATGAACATCTTGGCGATCGTTATACTGATCGCAGGGCTGTCTACGACGTGTATTGCCAGTTGGCAGACGGTAGCAAGATGATTGTGGAGATGCAAAAGGCGGAACAGCAATATTTTAAGGATCGCAGTATCTACTACTCCACCTATCCTATTCGCGAACAAGCCCCAAAGGGCAAATGGGACTACCATTTGGAAGATGTCTATACGGTGGGTATCCTTAACTTCACTTTCCCTGACGAAGAATATCCTGCTGACAGTTTCATTCATGAGGTGAAACTGAAGGACGTGGAGGACAACCATGTCTTCTACGACAAGTTGACCTTTGTGTATCTTGAGATGCCGAAGTTCAATAAGCGTGAGGACGAGTTGGAGACTATGTTTGATAAGTGGATGTTCGCTCTCTCAAACCTGACCCGCCTTTTGGAGCGTCCCAAGGCTCTTCAGGAACGTATCTTCAGCCGACTCTTTGAACAAGCTGAGATTGCCCATTTCACACCAGAAGAGCAACGTGAGTATGTGGCAAGTAAGAAAGACTATTGGGATAACTACAGTATTGTGACAACAGCCCATAATAAGGGTCGGGAAGAAGGCAGGACGGAAGAAAAGACAGAGATTGCCCGTAAACTCAAAAGTATGAACTTGGCTACAACAGACATCGCCAAAGCCACTGGCCTGACGGCTGAGGAAATAGAAGCCTTGTGAGCGATAAGCACAATATTTGACCATATAGCATAATCCCCGCATTGCCGTCGCAATGCGGGGATTTTTGTATGCCTCATGGCAAACCGTACGCATATTGCACTTTTTTCCATTCCTCTGCACAAATCTCCATCATATTATATATAAAGAGGTAATATCTTTGCCCTCGAAATTGAATTGAATTACAATTAAAACGATCAACAATATGACAAAAAGATTTTTTTCAATTGCAATGATGATGGTGGCAACCCATTTGGTTGCGTTGGAAAGTCACGCACAAGGAGCGCAGCGAGATGTAGTGAACACATGGACGTTTACTTGGAGCGATGAAACACAAAAAGCTTTGAGTTTAACAACTACTTGGAGAAAAGATAATAGTAATGTCTGCTTTTATGAAGTAGCTACCAATAATGAACAGATAAAGATCAATAATGAGGATATTATTCCTGGACTGACATTTACAGCCAGCAAGTCTAACATTGGCTTACGCTCATCAGGTTTGCATTTAGCAGGCAACAGCTCTACTCGTATCCATCTTGCATCATTATCAGCCGGGAATATTGTGAAAATCACTTCAAGTGGTGGTAGTTCGAGTACAGCTCAGTACATAGAACCTGAATCTGTATCAGATGAGACCATAAAAGTAAAAGAAGCTGTAGATGGAACTAATACGAAATCTCAGACGTATAGTTTTGAGGTTGTTGCTGAAAATAGTTATAACTTCAAACTGAATGGCAGTGCGTCATTGCAAATACAGAAAATGGAGGTTTACGAAAATGCTGATGCATCAAATCCTATAGAAGGAAAAAGTTGGGATTTCCAATCACTGTATTCTACACAATTTACAGAAACAGTATTGGCATGTTTGCCAATAAAGAATAATTCTGACGGTATGAGATGGAGTAAAAGTGATTCTAAATATGACATTGGATCTACCCTTGAAAGCAAAGGACCATTGAAAATATGGCAGTCAACAATTAGTGAAACAAATGGATTGACATTCACGACAACGGCAACAGGAAACATCAGAATCATGCTCGAATCGTCTAATAGCTTGATGCTAATTAACGATGGTGAGGTCACTGTCACGATACCATCTGTCCCTGCAGGAGGACGTGTATCAATCAAAACTCATGTAGCTGGCAGAGTAACAGATAATAGTGGCAATGCTCCTTCCTCAACTGAGAACAGTGGGAAAGACTACATCTTTGATATCGCATCTGCAGGTGACTTTACATTTAAGATTACGGGAGATGTGAAAATTTACTCAATTTGTGTTGAAGGCCCAGAAACAACAGCAACAGCACTGACACCTGAGAATGTTTCAGTTGCATCAGTGACCTACAATGGTAGTGAGCAAACAGCCGTAGTTAAATATAACTCAGAAACATTAACCAGGGGTACTGATTATACTGTCACAGGAACAGATGCCCTTACGGACGCAGGAAATACTACATTTTCAATAACTGGATCAGGTAACTATACAGGTAGCGTATCCAGCTTAACATTTACAATAACTCCCAAGGAGGTGACTGTTACTGGTGGTATCACGGCAAACAATAAGGTTTATGACGGAAATACAACAGCTACACTGGTGCTCACTGGTGCGACCATCGATGGTAAAGTTGGTGAAGATGAATTGATAGTATCTTCAGCTACGGGCTCGTTTGCCGATGCTAACGTTAGCGAAAATAAGGACGTTACCATCAGTGATATTACACTTGGTGGTGTAAAGGCTGGCAACTATACTTTGTCTGCCACGGGAAACCAAACTACTACTACTGCAACCATCACTCAGGCTACTAATGCCTTAATAGGAACCCTTGCTATCGAAGGGTGGACATATGGGACAACTGCAAACTTACCGTCTGGCGTTTCAGCAACATTTGGAGAAGTTGTCTATAAATACTCTAATGCGGAGAATGGAGAATATGGCACTTATGATGACATTGTAAATGGTGTAGTTGGCACATGGTGGGTTAAAGCCTTTGTAGAAGGGACTGTTAATTACACAGCAGCAGAAAGTTCTCCTGTTAGTTTTACAATTTCAAGTGTTGCAACAACTATCAGTGTAACAGCCCAAGACTATAGTGGAACTTATGACGGAGCTGCTCATGGTATCAGCGTTACAGCAGAGGAAGGCGCAACTATCACTTATCGTACTACAGATAGTGGGGAGTATAACCTTACAGAGAATCCTACTTATACAAATGTTGGTTCTTATATCGTCTATTATAAAGTTACCAAGGATAACTGTGAAGACGTAACAGGCAGTAAGACTGTAACCATAACCCGTGCAGCGGGTAGTATAAATGCCTTCGATCCAGCTTCAGGCTCAGTAGCTATGGGGACAACGGACTTTGCAATTACGACCAATGCTACGGGTGATGGAACTATCACGTATAGCTCTGGTGACGAGAATATTGCCACTATAAACGCTACTACGGGCGCAGTAACCCCCGTTGCAGCAGGCACAACAACTATTACCGCGACAGTGACTGATAAGGATGGAGGTAACTATACTTATGCAGCTGACTCGAAAACGGCAACGTATCAACTTACTGTTACCTCTGCGTCAGTTGTCGAGAATCTGACAGCCCCTAAAGTTGCAAGGAAAGACAATACTACAATTACAATAACTATAGGATCAACAGACTCTTCGGAAACGAGTGTTACCACTTATTACTCAACAGACGGAAATGATCCTTCAGAGAGTAACGGGACAGCGATTACGCAAAATACAGATATCACGTTGGATGTTAATTGTACAGTTAAGGCAATAACCATCAGTTCTGCGGGTAATCAATCTTCTGTTGCTTCATATAATTATGTATACGTTGCTCCTGTTTCAGAAACAATAGTAAGTACAGATACAAAATGGTCATTTGATGAGGTGAACCTTGTGGCTCAGGAGAAAGTAATTCAGGACTTGGGCAGTGGTCTGATTTATCGAGGAAATTCAGGTGCCAGCGTCAAAGACAATTCTAAAAATGGCACATTCACTGATGCGCAAAGTACGACTTGGAGCTGCACGAAAGCCATAGAACTTCCTGCAGCATCAGATAATCTTGATGGGGCTTTTGCAAATAATCAGCGTAAAGCAAACGCCAATTATAACGGCACTTTGGCAAGAGCTTTAGCATTCAATGTCAGTGGTCCTGGTACTTGCTACGTAGTATTTAGTGCAGATGATGCAACAGAGGGAAAAGCATTTAAATTGTTTTTCAATTATAAAGATGGTAGTTGGACTTCTAAGTCCAGTTCAATGGCATCAAGTACTGAACTGACAGAAGTTAAGCTTGAAGCAGACAGAGAAGGAACATTCTGGATTTATAGTTCGCAAAAGTGTTATGTACACTCAATATTGTTTGTTCCAAAGAAGTACACAATTACAGAAGAAACAAGCAAGAGTCACGTTGAATATATTGTTTCACCGACAACAGCTTCTGCGGGACAGACAATAACAGTAACAGCAAGCCCAGAAGACGGCTATTATGTTAGTTCTATCAAATACACTTATACAGAAGGAGAGACAACAAAAACTGCTACAGTGTCTACATATTCGGAAAAGATTGCCACTATTACCAAGGAGTTCTCAATGCCAGCCTATGACATTACCATGAAGGTTGGCAC
The DNA here is from genome assembly GCA_017443345.1 of Prevotella sp. GTDB lineage: Bacteria > Bacteroidota > Bacteroidia > Bacteroidales > Bacteroidaceae > Prevotella. The sequence continues at coordinate 42,546 of JAFSNR010000024.1, read as the reverse complement.
TCAAAAAGAAAATCTGTCGCTCACAGCCGCCCAAGTTGAACATGGTTCAATATCTTTCAAGGATAAAAGCGGCAATGCAATAACTACAGCAAAGATTGGTGATCAGGTAACGGTAGTTTCATCACCTGATGAGAACTATACACTTTCTTCTTTATCTGCTGTAGATGCAAAAGGAAATTCTGTTAGCATTGTAGATAACAAATTTACGATGCCAGCATACGGCGTAACAGTAACGGCAACCTTCGTATCAACAACTCATACGCACAGCTTTAGTTGTGAAGTAGGAACAGGTGACAATACCAATGTCCTTACTGCTACCTGTCAAACTGCTGGTTGTGATTTAACAGGAAGTAAAGCGACTTTGACTCTGACTGCTGATGGTGGAACATACAGCGGTAGTGCGTTTGCTGCTACAACAGATCTTGATGCTTTCAATCAGACTACAGGATTAAGTGCTACTTGTTCTATCAATTATACAGGAGACAACGAATATAACAATTCAGACGCTCCAACGAATGTAGGAAATTATACCGCAAAAGCTACAATAACTAGTGGGGAAACGCCTTACATTCTTACAAAGACTTTTGCTATTTCTCAACAATCCTTGATCATCACAGCCAAGGATCAGACGATAACTGTTGGAGGCAATATTGCAATGGGTGTGAATCAGGTTACAGCAGAAGGTTTGGTAGAGGGTGATGAATTGACAGGAATTACACTGGAACCATCATCTACGGCAGCGGTAACTACCGAAGGAACCATCACGCCAAAGGACGCTGTAATTAAGAATGGTGCAGCAAACTATGACATTACTTATAAACAAGGAAAACTCACAATAACTGAAGTTCCTGTTACTACCTATAACATTACGGTTCCTGCGGCAGTTAATGGTAATAGTATAACGGCAGATGTCTCATCTGCTGCTGAAAATGCTACAGTAACGCTGACCATCACCACAGCTTCGGGGTATAGCTTCAAGTCCATCAGTGCAAAGTATGCCGATAACGGCACGGTGACGCTTGAGGAGGGTTCTGATGGCACCAGGACATTCACGATGCCTGCGGCTGATGTGACAATTACGGCGACGTGGACGATCAGCCAAACTGACAGCCAAGACAGCAATACCAGCGAGACTTATACCGTGACGGAGTCGGGGGGTATAGAGGTGAGCCAAGTTACAAGCACGGAAGGTGCAACCTCCATCACGATCTCTGCCGACAAGGTGGGAGATGTAGAAGTGACGTCGATTGCCGATGACGCTTTCAACAGCATCGAGAATAAGAGCGCCATCAAGTCGGTGAATCTCTCGGCCACGAAGATTACGGGTGTCGAGGTCAGCCGTTCGATCGGTGTGTTCAGCGGATTCCCTGAGGAGACGATGATCTACATGCCTGCTGGCAATACTGCAGCAGGACAGAAGAATGTGATTATCGGCGGCACCTGCTCGGACTTCGAGATGAAGGATCAGAGTTCATATAATATTCCTAAAGCCTTTACCGCAACGAAGGCAACGTTGAGTCGCTCGTTTACCAGCGAGAAGTATTGTACGCTCTGCCTGCCTTATGATGTTCCCGCAACAAATCTGGGAGGTAAGATTTACGAATTTTCAAGTATTGAAGGAACGACTGTCAAGATGACGGAAGATACGAATGGACTAAATGCTAATAAGCCGTATATCTTTGTGCCGAACAGCAATGCAAATAGTATTTCTGCAAGTTCCGTTACGATCAGTATGAGCAGTGATCCTAAAACGCCTGATACTTCTGGCTTTACCTTCAATGGTGTATTTGGCTACAAATTATTCTCATCGACAGAGATTACTAATGGCGTGTATGGCTTTGCGGCTGATTCTGAACACGGTGCGAGTGTCGGCCAGTTCGTGAAGGCATCCTCTGGAGCCTGGATAGAAGGTATGCGAGCCTATCTGGCCTATAACGGAGACCTAAATAGTACGAGTACGGCCTCTACACGTGGGATGGCGTTGCCAGAGGTGCTGAACGTTGTTCTGGTTCATGCTAATGGCAGCACGACGAGTATCGGCAAGCTGGAGTTGATGACTGCTGAAGACGGTTCACCCGTGTATAACCTCAGTGGTCAGCGCGTGGACAAGAGCTATAAGGGCATTGTGATCCAGAATGGTAAGAAAATGATTAAGAAATAAGAAAGGAAACAAGATATGACTAAGAGACTTCTTTCATTGGCTGTCATGATGACCATCGCCATCGGGGCGCTGGCAGACGTTGCAACGATCGCAGGCAATCAAGCAATCACTTTTAGTGATGTTACAAGTCCGAACAACGGTATCTATCTGCACGCTGGTTCAGGAACGAGTCCGTTTAGTATTGACTCAGAGCATGCTAATGCCACTAAAGGCACGTTTTCTGATGAATTACCGACTCCATGGTCGTTGACGGATGGCAAGGTTCTGACAAGCAGCCAAGGTTGCGACCTGTTATCTGTAGATAGTAAAGCAGCCGATGCGTCGGACGGGCCAGCTGGCTCTTTGGCCTTTAGTGTCAGTGGAGCGGGAAAACTTTATGTTATCTATGGTGCCACGTCGACATCGAAAGGTAAGTTCAACATCGTGCTGAATGGCTCGTCTCTTATGAGTGAGGAGATGGCCGGTGTCGATTTCAGCGGTCCCTTAGGTACTCGCGCTGCCAACTATACCTACACCAAGGCAGAGGCCGTTGTGGATATCACTGGTGCAGGAACTGTCTACCTCGGCGGCTCCGTGCCATTCTGTATCTATGCCATCCTGTTTGAAGAGACATCTACGCCGGAGATACCGACTTCCGCAATATATGATTTTAAGACTGCAGGTGGAAGCAATGAAACGATAACTTACGGTGCAACAAAGGAGACACTGTATTATTGGTATACTAGTAGCAAAACGAATACTTCTAATAGTAATTTCTATACGATGCAGAATGAAGCATTAAAGTTGAATGGAAGGTTCGTTTCAAGGAATGAAAGTGGCAAAGGCGATAGTTACACTCTTGATACAAATGGACTAAAAGCACAACAAACATATCAGTTAGGAATAAAGAGTCTCAAAGTTGGCGATAAGGTCGTAATAGAAATTGGCAGCGGTACATTTGTGTATGCGACAAGCAGTGAAAAGGGTAGTGCAACTGTAAACGGACATCTTTTTGCTTCTGGTACAGAAATAACCGACAAGACGACATTTGTAATTACCAGTGGCGATTATATGGTTCTGACACCAAAAGCTACAGGAGCCACTATTAGCAGAATCTCTATTAATCCTGTTGAAAGTAGTATTACTATTCCAACATTAGAGGGTGGAACAATTACTGCCAGTCCGAATCCGGCAATGGAGGGGGAAAAGGTGACGCTGACAATTACTCCAGGTACTGGTAACCAATTGAAAAGCAGTACATTGAAGGCATATAAGACAGGGGACGAGAGTATGCTCGTAACCATTGGTGAAGATAATACGTTCACTATGCCAGCATACGGCGTGACTGTGACAGCAGAGTTTGAGGCAATACCTGCTAACACGCACACCATCACTCTGCCAGACCCAGATAATCTGGTGGGCGGTACAGTAACTGTGACTACAGCCGCTGTCGCTAAAGACGAGACGGTGACTCTGAACATTACACCAGATACTGGCTATGAGGTGGATCAAGTAACGGTTGAAGGCGCTCCTATATCACCAGAAGATGGTACATACAAATTTACCATGCCAGATAAAGATGTGACGGTGAGCGTGACATTCAAGAAAAAAATATATACGCTGACCTTCTCAAGTGCAGACCCAGCCATGGGTTCGGTATCTGTGGATCCAACTGCTACGGATAATAGGTATGAGCATGGGGCTGTGGTGACTATCACTGCAATGGCTACTGGTAATAATGAGTTTGACTATTGGACGGTGGATGAAGTCAAGGATACCCAGAATACATCTGCCACTCTGACTGTCACCATGACGGCAAACAAGACCGTGGTAGCTACGTTTAAGGAAAAGGAAGTGGTAGAAGAACAGTTTGTAGATGTAGAGAAAACATGGTATTTTGATAAATATGATGAAGGTGACTATTATGGTACAAACACTAATTGGAGAGTATCAGATAAATTGTATGCACGCTCTATATCAAGTAAGAAATTCACCATCGTTAGAGGTGAATCGCAGGAATTAACGTTTAAAGATGGAACGAAAAAGACCGTTACGAAGTATGCTCAAGCTAACGTAGCTGGTGGAAGTAGTACCAGCAAGGTGATAACAGCTGCAACAACAGGAACAAACGACCTTACACCAAGTTTCGCCTTTAACACTACCGTACCGGGTACTTGCTATGTTTTGATGCAAGAAGCAGGTAGTGAACATAATGTTAGTTATCGGCAGAGAATATTCTTCGGCGATGGGAAATCTGCTGTTTCAAGTGTAGTAAGTAGTTCTGTGTCTGGCTTAACAGAAATTGCTGAGATTTCTTATTCGGCTGCTACGGCAGGTACCTTTGTAATTGGTTCAACGACGAATCCTAGTAATATCTATGCCATCCGCTTTGTGCCTACACCGACTTATACAGTGAAGGCAACAGCGGGGACTGGTGGCACTGTCAGTATCAAGGACGGAAAGGGAAACGCCATTATCAGTGGCAGTGAGATCGCCGAGGGAACAAAGGTGGTGCTGACTGCAACTCCGGATGCTGCGAATGACTATGGTTTCAAGAACTGGACGAAGGCAGACGGGACGGAAGTTTCTACAGATGCTGAATATATCATCGAAAGCCTTTCAGAGGACATCGATGTGACGGCTAACTTTGAACAGGTGATTACTTATACCGTAACGACTCCTGAAGTGACGGGCGGTACGGTGGCTATCACAGTAGGTGGTGAAACTATTGCCAGCGGAAGCAAGATTCCGGCAGGCACTGAGGTGACCGTAACGGCCACTCCCGCCTCTGGCTATTACTTCGTGAACTGGGGCAGCGATGATCTGACAGATAACCCCTACACCTTCATCCCGACGGCCAACACCACACTGACAGCCAAGTTTGAGGCTTATCCAGGCACTATCACTTACGACTTTATGGGAGCCTATGATGCTGATAAGAAAGAGATTGTCTGCACTGGTGACGAGACTGCTATGCTGCATTACATTAGGACAGACGACAAGTCGGTTTCAACCAATGCACTCTTCGTTAGCACACAGGTATTAGACCTGAACGGTAGAATCTCAACATCTGAGAATTCGCTGACCTATGCAGAAAAAGGTATCACGATAAAGAGCGGCCGAGCCATCGCCATTCATAACCTGAAGGAAAATGACGTGATAAGAATAGAATTCGATGGCGAACTTTATTATGCATGGAATAATTCTAAGTCTGAGAGGGAGAGTAATGTTCTGGCAGACATGTCTACTGGTGATATGATTAAGACGATGACGCCATATACGGTAAGCAGTATTAATGCTACTAATAATTATGTGGTATTCTATACAGGTGCTGCAACCACTATCTCCCAGATATCCATCAACCAGGAACTGGTGCTGAAATCAGTGCCAAAGCCAACTATCAGTAGTACCTATACTGTGAATGAGGACTATTATACCTATACTATCGAGTATATGGAGGGCGCTACCCTGTACTATACACTGCCTGGTGGTGAGGAGCAGTCGAAGAGTGGCGGAGAAAGCATAGAAGTTAACGTTACCCAAATAGGAACTCTTACTGCTTATGCCAAATATGGTGAAAAGACATCTGATGAGATTTCGCAGAGGGTATATGCCCCGACGCCAAAGATAGAAGATAATGGAATCTACGACTTCTCAAAACTGAGTGAGTCAATGGGAAATGACTATTATCTTGGAACATTGACAGCTTCCCTTGGGGAACCAGTGAATGTAGGTGACGTGACGCTCTATAAGGCAGACCAAATGACCGCCAAGACTCTCGATCGTTTTGCCTTCGCTCCTAACTATGGTGAAAAGGCGCAGAACGACTGGAGACTCCTGAGTGCAGGTAGGCTAAGGGCTGCGACGAAGACAAAGAAAGGCGATAACAACGAGACAATACTTGACAAAGACTGGAATGACTACTTCGCCGTTTTGAACCTAAGGCAGGGAGATTATGTGACTTTCACCTATAATGGGGCAGAATTGAAATATATGGATCAGAGTACAGCCACGCTGGCAGAGGGCACTGATGTCCTGACGAGTGGCCAGTCTTATGAGGTGAAATCAGATGGTATATTAATGATGATGATTCCTGCCAGTGAGAAGAACTGTGACATCACAAAGATTGTGATTACCAACGAGGAGACGGTGACTGCTCCGACACTGAGCCTGAAGAGTGCCGATACACCGAATGTCATCAGACTGCGTAATGGCAGCAGCTCGTTTGGCAACAACGTGGTGGCCTATTACACAACGGACGGGACAGAGCCTTCCGCAACAAACGGGACGAAAGTGGAGAAGTTCCCCTATGATATTACTCTCGATGAGACCTGCACAGTGAAGGCCATAGCAATCAGCGAAACAGGGGTGACAAGTGTGACTACCACCGTGTCGTACATACAGAGTGAGGACGCGGAAACCAAGAATGAGGTGAAGGAGCTTGTTAGTGTCGTCGATGAGAACAATGCGACTGTGACCAGTGTGATAATTGGCGAAGATATGACTACCGTAACCATCAGTGCTGAGGCTGACGGCGTGCCTGTGACTGCCATTGCCGAGAACCTCTTTACAGTGGAGAATACTGCCACTGTAGGTGCTATCGACTTGAGTGGAACTGCCATTGCCGTCAGCGGTGACAGGTCGGCGATTCCTGAATTGAAGAATATTAATCCTGCAACGCTGGTATATGTACCATCGACGGCTGTCACTGGTACGAATGTAGTTGCCAAGACAGGTACAGGCGATAATGCCACCTATGGCTGCACAGACTATCAGGTGTACGACCAGAAGTTGGAAGAGGACGGTCTGGCCTGTGCTGTGCCGCACGATTTCCATGCCGATCAGGCAACACTGGTGCGGGAGTTTACCTCGAACGTGAAATGTACGGTATGCCTGCCATATCCATTCAAGGCAACCGGCGGTACTTTCTATTATTTCAAGGGCATCAGTGGTAACACGGTACAGATGCAGGCTGTGGAGGCTGGTGCGACACTGGAAGCTAACACGCCGTATATCTTCGAACCATCCAGCAACATGGGCAATCTGTCTGCCACGAATGTAGATGTGGCCATCAGCAATGCACCGCAGACGGAAAACGCTGAAGCTAACTTCACCTTCGTAGGCACCTATAAGACCATTGTTTGGGACAACCCGAGAGGAATCTATGGCTTTGCCGCAGAGGGCACGTCGAGGGGACAGTTCGTGCGTGTGGGCAGTGGTGCGTCTATCGTAGCCTGCCGAGCCTATCTTGAGTATACAGAGGGCAAGCTCAACGGTGCTGCCACCCGAAGTGCCAACAGCCTGCCTGACAAACTGGATGTAGAGTGGATTCCTGCTGCCAGCAATGGTGGTACCACGGGCATCATGGGTACAGATCAACAAGCGGCAGCCGACGAGCCGATTTATAATTTGAACGGCCAGCGGGTGGATGACAGCTATAAGGGCCTGATCATCAAGAATGGAAAGAAAATGGTTAAGAAATAAAATACAAAAGACAATATGGCTAAAAGACTTTTTTCGCTTGCAATGATTTGCTTCCTCGCCATCACGGCGTGGGCGGTTGATGTGACGAGTAGCCTGAAAACCTGGACGTTTGACAATTATACAAGTCAGACAGCCAGTGTGTATAACTACGATGGCATCTATCTGCATGCATCAGGACTATTCAGTGCCGTCAGTGACCATATACCAGCTAATTCGGGTACCTTTTCAGGCACTTCTGTCGCATGGTCGGTAACAAAGGTACTTGTCTGCCAACAAGCTGTGGACAACAAGATTCTCAGTTTAGGTAACGTTGATGCAGATTCTGAGGAAGGCCCCGCTGGTTCTCTGGCATTTAGCTATAGTGGAGCAGGCAGACTTTGCATAGTCTATGGTGCGACATCAGAGGCAGACGGAACATTCTACATCCGAAAGAAAGAGAATGGAGCTAACTCATATTCTACACTCTATGAAGAAGAACTGACAGGCATGTCTTATACTGGTATCTTGGGTACACGTTCCAACGAAAATACATATACCAGAGTTGAGGCCTCTGTGGGACTGACAGGTTCCGGAACCGTCTATATAGGCGGCTCTCAGCCCTATTGCATATATGCCATACTCTTTGAACCAGCCAGTAATAGTATCTATAATGTCTATGACCTGCGTGAGATGGCGACAGAGAATGTCCCGGATGCGACTGGTACGACAGCCGTCGACCTGGCAGACCAGACAGAAACTGCCAATGGCAGCAATACTGATATTAGTGGCAAACTGACCGCCAATGGTGCTATTAGCATCATCTACAGAAAGACCGATGACGGTTCCAGAGATTTCAAGTGGAGCAAGTCTGAGAATACTACAGAAACAGGATTGATGATGCCGCGTGGTGGCAGGGGAGAGTTATCCTTCTTCATCAATGGAATGAAAGCTGGCGACTGGTTTAAGATTGAGACAGGCGACAACCACCTGTTGTTCTATAGCAGCGACTTCTATGATCTGAACGAAGGAGCTTCCTCAGGCATAAAATCGGGTGACATTGTGGAGTCTGGTCATACCTATGTGGCAAAGAAAGATGTGTCAGCCCTTCAATTGTACTATGACACGAAGCAGCAGGGCTATCTCTATATCTATTCCGTGGAGATTTCAAATGGGGATGCTGTGCCAGCACCTGTCATTGGTAACTATGACTTTAGCAGCGGCAAGGTGACTATCACCGTAGAGAACAGTTACAAGGGGAATACACCTACTATATATTATGGTATAGGTGACGCAGAGCCGACGACGGCCTATACAGGTCCTATCAGCATCTCTGAAGCCTGCACCATCAAGGCTCTGGCAAAGGTTGGCGACCTGCAGAGCACATTGGCTGTCAAGGATGTTGTACTGGAGGCAGTGACTATTCCTGAGATTTCTGTTTCAGGCAAACAAGTAACTATCACTGGTGGTACAAGTAACGATCCAAGCTGTAGCGTGACAACCTATTACACTCTAAACGGTGCAGAGCCGACAACTGGTAGCACGAAGTATACCGGCGTTATCACACTCGACCAGACGCGTATCCTGAAAGTGATCTCTGTCAGTTCGAATGGAGTAAAGAGTGGCGTGCTGACCCAGAAGGTTGTTATTGACGGACAGACACCGTCTACTGTGCTCGACTTTACCAGTGATGAGGCTCTGAAGCCGTTGGAATGGGGTCAGGACCATGTGACGGGCTACTACAATAATGGTAGTGACAAGAGTGACGGCAACTTCAAATACATCACCAACGAACCTGTTCATGCCAAGATGATGTGGCAGTCGGACAAGAATGATACGGAGAACGCCAATAACAATGCCGGAAACGGTATCGAGGGCATTGCCAGTGGTCGTGCCTTTGCGATTACAGACCTGGCTGTTGGCGATGTTATCTATATTACTTATACGACTACTGGCGACAACCTGACTGCCAGCAAGCACTCTTCAAAAGGTAATACTATCAAAGTAGGCGAAAATACGGCTGAGGGTGACAATGCTCTGTTGCCGATTGCTTCTGGTGTAAAGATTGAGGTGACTTCTGTTGATGAAGAGAATAATTTTGTGGCGTTCATGCCAAACAGTAAGATGAACATCCAGAGGATAGAGATTAACCCGATGTATCAGATTACGGCAACAGCCACGAACGGCTCAATCAGTGTGAATAGCCCTGCGGATACAGACCTTTCTACGGCTACATTTGCTCCAGGCTCGACTGTAACACTGACAGCCACTGCTGTAAGCAGTGAATGGGTGTTCAGCCATTGGGTGGTGAATGGTATACAGACCACAGAATCTACGCTGACCTTGACGATGGACAGCAATAAGAGTGTGGAGGCCGTGTTCCGTCAACGGGTATCAGCAAACGGTGTGCCCGTGATTCTCGTTGCAGGACAGTCGAATACAGATGGACGTATCGCTGTTAGCGAGACTGCATTCCCCTATGACCTGAATCATACGCAGATTAGTTATTGCAATGGTGTAGACCAGACCAGCGAGGGTGTATTCGCCCCCTATGGAACAACGCCCAAGTCTGACTCTGGTGAGCGTTGGGGCTATGACGCTATTATATATAATAAGGTACAAGAGTTGCTGACCGGTCAGGACTTCTATGTCATCAAGCAATCGAAGGGCAATACGGCCATCAATACGATGTGCTCTGGTAATAAAGAGCACTGGTGGAGTGCCAATCCTGTATGGCTTAGCAGAAACACATCGGCTAATCAGGGTGGACGCTCTCTACTGAAAGGCTTCCTTGATAATATCGATAAGTCACTGAAGGCTCTGGAAGATGCCAACAAAGAGTATGACATCAAGTTCCTGATGTGGCATCAAGGTGAAGCTGATCGCGGCAAGCAGAATGAGTATGAAATGCAGATGAAAGCGGTAGTCAATGAGCTCCGTAATTATCTGGTAAAACGTACCAATAATAATAAATACTCAAATCTGCCGATTATCTTGGGTGGAATTGCAGATGTCAGCAAGGAGTATAGTGCGGGTGTAGAGGCTGGCAAACAGAGTCTGGCTGAAGCCGATGCAAATATTTATTATGCTCCAACAGGAACTCTGACCCTGGAAACAGACTTCCGTTCAGATCAGGTGCACTTCAATGTAACAGGTGCTGGCAAAATTGCGAACTCTGTTTGGGATATTATTACCAGCAACAACTTGATGACAGGTATTACACTTGCTGGCTCTGACATGCCCGCTGAGAATCCATTAACAGAAGATGTGGTGAACAAGACGACGCTTTGGACGTTCAATGAAGCGAAGGCACTGACATCAAATGCAAGCATTAATGGCCTATATCCACATGGAAAAATCAATGTAAAGGCAAAGGACTATGGTGAGACGACACTTACTGACGGAACTCCAATCAATGCCGCATTTGCAGCAGAGACACCCACAGCGCAAAGAACAATCTCAGAGGGTCTGACAGCAGGTAATGATGCTGTGACCTGTACTTACGGTGTCAATGTGAGTGGCGAAGGTACGTTCATGGCGCTTATCAAGCCAATGGCTGTACCAGAGAATGAGACGCATGCAAAGATCTGGCTGAACGGAGAAGTGCTTCAGTCTATTCCGTTCACCACTACTGACTACATTCAATTGGCAGCTAAGTCTTCTGGTGTAGGAACATTCTATATTACATGTGATATTAAGTATGAACTGATTGCCGCCAAATTCATTGCAGGTTCCTCAAACCTTGAGATTATGACCCCGCCAACGATTCAGGCTGGTGAGAAAGTGAATACTATTAAGATCATACCTGGCACTTCTGATTTGGCCGATGCTGTTGTGAAGACCTACTACACAATCGATGACAGCACACCAACAGCAGAAAGCACACCTTATACTGGAGCAGACATAGAATTGACGGAGGATTGTGTCGTCAGAGCAGTCAGTATCAGCAGCAAGGGCGGAAAAGCCTATTCAGAACCTTATACATTTGAAAAAGGTATTCCTGGACAGGTAATCAATGCCTCTAAGAACTTCCAAACCTGCTATGCAGATGATGCCCTCGACTTTACCGGAATAACAGCTATTGAGGCTTTTATCGTCATGGCACCATCAGACATCATAAATACTGAAGCTAAACCTGTGAATGCCAACAATGCATTAAGCCGAGGCAGTGGTGATTCTGGCATACCATCAGGTCTGCAGCTTGTCAGGGTCTATAAGGTACCCAAGGGAACTGCCTTCCTCGTGAAGTTCTTAGACACTACTAATGAAAATGTCACAGTACCTTATATGGTTACTGCTATAAATGGCATCAGTACTGCTACTGAAACCATTGCTGTCAGCGAGAACCTGCTGAAACATGCGACACAAGCCGTGGGTATTGCCAGTGGGAAAAAGCTTTTTGAGGCAAGTAGCACTGCCGATAGTTTCGTCTTTAACGGAACTAATTCTGTCGGTGCAGGGAAATACTATCTTGATGTTCCAACAACAGCCGTGGGTGAAATGACCGTATCTATCAAGATACAAGAGGAGAATGACATGCCATATCTGGTGGAAATTGACACCTTTGAAGTCTCTGAGAGCGTCGTCTATGACTTTGCCAATACGACGGACAACATCAATGTTGATGATAAGACAAAGACCAGAAGCCTGATCTATAAAGGCGCAGACAAGGCTGCAGGCTTCCGATATGTACTGAATGGCAGCGAGCCCTTACGTGTACTGACCTATAGTAACACAGGCGGTTTTACTCAGGGCAGTGGTGTCACCGTGAAGAGCTCTCGCCAATTCGCCATCGAAGGTCTGAAGACAGGTGACATGATCCGCATCATCCACAACGGGACAGTGACAGATGCCAATAACGCCTCCTCAGGAACGACAATCACCGACCTGAAGGGCAATGCCATTACGGGTGGGATTGCCAGCGGTCAAGCCGTTAAAGTGGCGACGGCAGACGCTACCAACAACTATGCTGTATTCATGGCAAATGAGGGTGACCTGACTATCGCACTGATTGCCATCAACCAAGCTATTGCTCCAAACGTAGAGAAAGATGTGGAACAGTCGTCAAGTACAGCATATAAATATAAGGTGAGTTTCTATGAAGGCGAGACGCTACACTATACCTCTCCTGACACATCTGGCGAGCAGACGATAAGCCATACAGGCAACCCTGCTACAATCACGGTGACGAAGAATGGTGAACTGAAAGTATGGACGACCTATGGTGAGACTGCCTCAGAGAAGGTGACAAAATCCATCGACTTCTCGACAGAGACAGCCATTGTCAACGTAGTCCCTGGTTACCAGACCTATTATACTGATACTGCGCTCGACTTTACAGAAGTCAGCAAGGACGAACTGAGGGCATATATTGTCAAGACCAAAGAGGCAACTTCCACCAGAAATATGACAAGGGGTGCCTCGACAGCACAGTTGGAACTGCTCGAAGTGATGAAGGTGCCTGCTGGTACAGCTCTGATCCTTTGGAGCAAGAAAGCGTCAAGCGTGGAGATTCCAAAGGCCAATGAGAGTGCCACTGCAAAGATTGTGGTGGTTACAGGTGCAGAGGTGGCATCAGAGGTAAACTTGCTGAAAAAAGCCTCAAAGACAAAGAAGGCTGATACTGACGAGACCATCTTTGTACCGAATACAGATGGCGGATTCAGCTTTGAATACTCTGCATTTGTGACACGTGGTGACATCTATCTTGAGCTGTCAGACCTAAACCTTGATGATAATGCCAGCGAGATCGTTTTAGGAGAGGTAAGTGCTGACGGGACTGTCGTGCCATTGGTCATAGAAGAAACGGACGTGGATAATGCTACCGTTGCCTTAGATACGGAGAATACCACTGCCACGAAAAAGGTCTATGTGTTCAAGTTCCCTGCGTCACAAAAGCTTTATTACAAACGTCCTGGACAGGATGATACCTTCAGAAGCCAAAGCTATAAAGACGAAACCTTCTCGGTAAACGTCACCAATAATGGCTACTTGGAATTCTATACAGAAGACATCAGTTCAAAAGAAACATCGAAAAAGAACGCTGTAGAGATCAGTACGCTGGCTCCGAAGGCAACTCTCACTAAGATTGGCGACAGTTCGTCGACCTACGAGATCACCTTCTTCGACGGTGCCACGTTGTATTATACACTCGGTAACGGTGCTGAGCAATCAGTAAGCACTGGCAGTCCTGCAGAGATTACGGTAACGGCTGGCGGTAAACTGGCTGCTTATTCGAAAACCAGTAGTGAGACTTCGGATACACTGTCTGCCAATGTCTATGCACCGACACCAAGCATCGCTGATAATGGAAAATACGATTTCAGTACGCTGAACAAGAAGATTGGTACAGACTATGTGCTGACCACGACAGGTTATGATGGTACTGTTGATGTTGGCGACCTGACTCTGAATACTCCGAATGGACTGACCAAAAAGACGCTCGACATTTTTGCATTCCTTGCAGCACGAGCTGACGGCAAGGGTGAGTCGACAGACTGGCGACTGCTGAATGCTGGTCGTCTGAGGGCGACAAAGTCAGCGAACACAAAGTACCTGGCTATTCTGAACGTGGAAAAAGATAAGTATGTAACCCTGACCTATTCTGGCACTGCTGTGAAATATGAAACAACAGGATCCGCTAAGTTAGAAGAAGGTACAACCACACTGACCAGCAAACAAAGCTATCAAATAACAAATGGCGGTACATTGTTGCTAAGTATCGCTGCGGATGAAAGCAATAACTGTGACATTACCGTGATTGGTATCTCAGATTCTCCAAACAGCTCAAGTACTGACTCTTCAGACTCTAAGTCAGATGACAACAAGGATAACAGCAAAAAGAGTTCTTCACCAGTTTCTATTGACTTCTACCAACTAGAGAACGATACAACCTCCATTTACAGATTCACTTGGGAGAAAGGTTCGCTGTTACACTATATCTTAGAATCAGAGGGTACAGAACAGACTGGCGGAACGAGCGGAACTTACGACCTCACCATCAGTAAGAGTGACAAAGTAGAAGCCTGGATAACCATGGGGAGTGATACCTCGAAGGTGGTTTCTGCTACACTCTTTGCTCCTACACCCGCGCCTACAATAAGCGGTAATATCGACTTCTTTGAGACCATTGAAGATCTACCTGCAGATATGCCTGTAACACTTGATATGAATCGAATGGTAACAATCAGAGGTCAAAAACTCTATATGCCAAATGCTCTGACTTATCAGACATTCAAAGACAGGTTCGCTTTCTCCGAACTCGAAAAGTCGAGTACACTCAGGATCCGCAAGAACCGTACAATGATGTTTGCCAAGGGTAAGGATGTGATGATGGGCATCCTAAATCTAAAACAAGGAGAGGTTGTCGCCTTCGATTATACAGGCAATATCCAGATTATGAACGGCGAAGTCTTGAGGATGGAGTCGGTTTCCGCCAGAACCAGAGCTTCTGTATCGGGAACTCTAATGAAGTCTGGAGCAGCATATATTGTGAAAGAAGACTGTGACCTGCTACTGAATGTGGTTTTAGCCGACTCGGCTGTAACCGTTAATAAGATGTATGTAGGTTCTGTTCCCCATTCCTCTACTCCGGCGGCTATCGACTTTGTGACAGCTGGGGAAGAATTTGAATCCCTGACACTTGAAGGTTCCACAGGTGTGTATTACTATAACAAGGAGAAGGCCCAGAACTTCGTGTGGATAACCAATAACACTGAAGAACTGCCCATAAATAATAAGATATCCACAGAAAATGGAAATGGCACCATTACTACGCAGGGGTTGACAGCCGGTGGACGACGGATAGCTATTCACCATCTGGCAAAAGGTGACAAGATCAAACTCCGCTTCTCTGGTGGTTCCGTTACCTTTGAAGGACATAATATGAATAGCAATATCATTAGTGTAGAGGGAAGGCGACTCACTCCACAGGACACCCTGCAATCTGGCGATATCATTACCGTTGATCAGGTGAACTACCTATACAATTATGTCGTACTGAAATTGGACAGTAAGGCCAGCATCAATGGCATATACATCAATGAGGAAGAGACTGAAAAAGTCTCCATGCCGACGATTGTTGATAAGGGTAATAACACTGTACTCATCACGGCTGGTGTCAGCTCGATAGGCAATCAGGTGACTACCTGTTATACCACTGACGGTTCTGAACCTACAAGAATGAACGGCACAAGTGGCCCATATGATGAGTTTGACGTGGAACTGCTGGGCGGTGGCCTCATAACCATCAAGGCTGTCAGCTATACTGATGACGGTTTATACAGCAGGGTAGCAGAACTAACCATCTTTGCTGACGAACGTGTCAAAGAAACGAGAAGCGCAGGAACAAGAAAAGTCACAGGAACCTACGACATGCAGGGTAACAAGATAAATATTATCCAACCCGGTAAGTTCTATATCAGAGATGGTAAGAAAGTTTACTTCGGTAGAAACAGTAATTAAGATGAAAGAATGAAAAAGGTATTGATGATGGCACTCATGTTGTCGACTATGCTGTCGGCAAAAGCCACAAGTTACTATATCTCGCCTAAGGGCAATAATTCTAACAGCGGTCTGACTGCGAAGAAAGCATTTGCAACGCTCAGCGTAGCGCAGACACTGGTAGTACCTGGCGATACTGTATTCATCCTGCCTGGAACATACAAACTGACCAATGACGATGTCATGGGTGAAGAGGTGGCCAGCTCGACTGTTACCTACAAAGTGGTCTTTGATTTGAATAAGAGTGGAGATCTAGAGACACCCATCTACTATATCGGCGTCATTGATAAAGAGACGGGAAAACGACCGGTTTTTGACCTCACACAAGTCTCCATGGAGGGCTTCCGCATAACAGGGTTCCTAGTAAGAGGCGATTTCCTGATACTTAAAAACTTCGAGGTTGTTGGTATACAGGTGGATGCAAGTTTACACGGCAGTACCAGAAAGACGCAGTCGGAAAATATCCGTGTAACTAACGGCAGTTTCAATACCTTTGAGAACATTGCCTGTCATGATGGTATGGGCATTGGGTTTTATCTGACAAAGAAATCTGCCTGCAACTTGTTCGTCAACTGCGATGGATATAATAACTACGACCCATTGACTGATCTGACTCCGAAAGACGGAGACATTCCTCGGGAAGGAGCTATGGGTACTGGGGGTAACAACGATGGGTTTGGTTGTCATGTTAATAACGATAGTCCTGGAAATGTCTTTATTGGTTGTCGTGCGTGGAATAATGCTGATGATGGCTATGACCTGATAAACTGCTTTTCTAAGACAACTTTCTGCTATAGTATTGCCTATAAGAACGGATATGATGCGGACAATAAGGGAAGAGGTGACGGCAATGGATTTAAGGCAGGTGGATATGGCATGGATACTGTGAATGTTAAAATAGATAGTAAAAGTGTGCCGATGCACGAAGTGTATCATTGCATTGCAGCATCAAACAAAACAAACGGCATTTATAGTAACCACCATCTAGGAGGTGTCTGGTTTCATGAAAACACTTCCTATCGCAATGGTAGTTTCAACTATAGTCTGGTGAACCGTATGGGACCTGGTAAAGACGAAGCCGTTGATGTGAATGGCTATAATCATCGCTTGGAATATAATCTCTCTATGGTAAGCGATGGAAAAGACAACCATGTGACTTCATTACGAGGCGACCATAGTTATAACATCCTGACTGGTAATACTTTCTACTGGGTAGACAAGAACAGTGGCGGCTGGGCTTATACTGCATATGGAAACTCTATTTTTGAGAGCACAAAGGTTGCTGATTTTATTGCACCACGTGATGATGACGGTATGCTTTCAGAAACGACCCTGGCAGTGATGAGGCAAAAGAACTACTTGGGTTTAGGATGCTCTTTCGAGTCATATCAAGCTACTATCACAAGATTAAGAGAATTGGCGGGAGCAGAGATTTATATCAGAGCAACGGGGATAATTCCTCCTGTGAATACCTGTGAAGATTATTCTGGAACCCAGAATGTGTGGTACGACTTACAAGGACGCAAAATCCATCAGAAGCCAACACAAAAAGGGCTATATATACATAATGGTAAGAAGATAATCATCAAATAAAAGAAGAATACAATGAGAAAAAGAATCTGCCGACTATTCTCAATCGGTCTTGTAACAGCTTGTGGACTACTGACAACTTCCTGCAGCAAGGAGTCGCCAAATGGTGACGTAGATATCCTGTCAGGAGATATGATGATTGTTGATGTCAACGGAACGAAGATGTTTTTCCTTGATAATCACGACGGAACAGTCAGTGTGACCTATGATCGGCGCAACCCCATGCATAAGACTGAAAACAATACTTATGCCCTTACCGACTATACCGGCGACATCATAGTTCCGTCGAGCATATCTTTCAGTGGTAACTCGTATCTGGTGACAGGTGTAACAGAGGCTGCTTTTATTAACAATACCCAGCTTACAAGATTGACCCTACCATCAAGTGTCAAAGTTGTAGGAGAGATGGCATTCTTCGGATGTTCGGCTTTGCTGGAAGTTACCCTGCCTGAAGGGCTGACAGCTATACCTGACTATTGTTTCCAGAATTGCAAAGCTATGACGACCATCCACATGCCGCAGCACCTGAACAAAATTGGAAAGGATGCTTTTAAAAGTTGTACGAAACTGGAGAGACTGACCATTCCTGAAGGCATAACGGATATTCCCGCAGGGGCATTCAGCGGGCTCAGTGGTCTCACAAAACTCACCTTGCCGTCTTCGCTGAAGAACATTGGGCCGAACGCATTCTCAGGATGCAGTAGGGTGACATATATAGATATTCCCTCTGGAGTGACAGAACTTTCTGATTCTGTATTCTTCAATTGCAGTGGTCTTTTGATGGTAAGTCTTCCGGAGTCGCTGACGAAGTTAGGCAGTAGTACCTTTGGCGGATGCCGTTCTCTAGTGGAATTGGACATTCCTGAGTCTGTCAAGGAGATCGGTCCTCTCTGCTTCTGCTCTTATAATGCAAATGGTGAGTCAAACTGGAAACGATTAACACTTAATATCAAATCGACAACCCCACCATTATTAACGGGTTCTATTGCAAACCAGACAGATCGTAAACGTATCGTGGTGCCCAGAGGCTATCGCGACGTGTATCTGGAAACCGCATATTGGAATGAGTTCACCCAGGTTATGGAAAGAAATTATTAATAAAAACAGTATATGAGAAATAAACTACTGACAACATTTGTACTTCTCGCCATGGCTGTGGCGATGACGGCACAGGAAATGAAAAAAGTGACGGGAACTGTTCTCGACACCATGGGAGAACCGATGATCGGTGCCACCGTAAAGCCTTATGGTGAACAAGGAGGAACCGTCACCGATTTAGACGGCAAATTCCAATTGAACGTTCCGCAAGGAACCAAGCAACTGACCATTACCTATATTGGCTACAAGACGATGACGGTAAACCTAAAAGGCAATACAGTCAATGTTGTCATGTCAGAAGACACCAATATGATGGAAGAGTTAGTGGTTGTAGGTTATGGTTCAGTCAAGAAAGGAGATGTGACAAACGCCGTGGCACAAGTCAAGGGTGATGATCTGGCAGATCGTCCTGTATCAAACATTGCCAGTGCTCTACAAGGAGAACTGGCTGGTGTAGAGGTACGAACTACAAGTGGAGCACCTGGCAGCGGTGTGCAGATCAGCGTACGTGGGGCCACGAGTATCAATGAGGATGGAACGAGTAATCCCTTATTTGTCGTAGATGGTGTCCCCATGGATGACGACTTCGACCTTATTACACTCAATCCACAGGATATTGAAAGTATTGAGGTGTTGAAAGACGCCTCTTCATCAGCCATCTATGGCAGTCGTGGAGCCAATGGTGTCGTTATCATCACAAGTAAGAAAGGCTCTGACGACGGTAAAGTGAATGTCAGTTTTAAGGCCGACTTCTCACTTTCGTCTCCAGAACGATATATTGGCGTGATGTCACCCGAGGAGTGGATAGAGTGGAGAAGTAAGTCGAATGATGTGCGATATGTAAACAACTATGGTACACAAGGTGCTACGGCTAACGACGATTATATGACACGGCTACGTTTCACCAGTGGCACCAATTATGTAAATGATCCTCGTTGGTCTATGCCAGATTATGGAGGTCTGGCACTCATTGACTGGCAGAAAGAAATCTTCCAGACTGCTTTTGCACAGAGCTATAATCTAAGTGTCTCATCAGGAAATAAGACAAGTAACTACCGTGCCTCTTTAGGTTACGTCAACCAAGAAGGAATTGTCATCACGACAAATTTCCAACGAATTAACTTGAAACTGTCTGCGCAGACGACACTGTTTGACAAATTGACTATTGGCGTTGACTTAGCACCACAATTCAGCGTGACGAAAGGAGGAGATGTAGATGGTAAGGATAATGCTGCCATGTCGGCTCTGACCATGACACCTGTGGCAGAACCTGGTGTTGGCATCCATACTGGTGCAGAGCCTTATTCCCGCTATATCTATGCAGGAGGCGGCACCAGTCCTGTTGAGGTGATGGAACGTACCAAATACCGCTCTGAGAGCGTTCGTATCAATGCCTCTGCCTTCCTTCGCTATCAGATAACGAAAGGTCTGACAGGTGAAATCCTTGGCTCATGGTTGTTTAATAACAGTGAACGTCATCGCTTTGTACCGGGTTCTCTCAGTTCTTATTGGGCCAGCTATCCTGAAGGATATTATACTACAGGCCGCTGGAATGGTAGTCGTACCCATAAATATTTAGGTCAGGTTTTGTTGACCTTTGATAGGACATTTGGTATGCATCATCTGAACGTTGTAGCTGGTGCCTCCTTAGAGAATACTCGTGACGGATCATCATGGACTTTGAACGCAACGCAATTCCCCAATGATGCCATAGAAGGCTTTGATATGAATACTGCCAGAATAACGACAGCGAACACAACCATTACAACACAAGACAGACTGATTTCCTATTTTACCCGCGCAGAATATGGCTTTGACAGTCGTTATTTGCTGACAGGAAGTATCCGTCGGGATGGTAGTAGTCGTTTTGGAGCCAAGAACCATTGGGGTACATTTCCTGCCATCAGTGCGGCATGGCGTCTTTCTAATGAACATTTCTGGAAAGAGAGCTGGGTGATGAATCAGGCAAAGATACGTGTTAGTTATGGTGTCAATGGTTCAAATGCCATCCCAGTAAACTCTGCCTATGGTATGCTGACTGAAAGCAACTATTCGCAGGACGGGAACTTAATTACAGGTTACACACCCAGTAGCCGTGACAACGAGGAGTTAGGTTGGCAGAAGACTGACTCATGGAATGTTGGCCTTGATCTGGGATTCTTCCACAACCGTATCTCCCTAGCTGTAGATTACTACAAGAAGAGTATCCGTGATATGCTTTACAAAATCACGCTCCCTGCCGATATGGGTTACACCAGTGGTTATACTAATGTTGGAAATATCGAGAACCAGGGTGTTGAATTGGAATTGAAGACCGAGAATCTGACAGGCAAGCTGCGTTGGACTACAAGTCTCTCTATTGGCTATAATAAGAATAAAGTGAAAGATCTTGGTGCCAACTCCACCATCTACACAGGTTACGACGGTTCGACTCAGGTGATTGAGGTTGGACGTACTGCTGGCGAATATTATCTATATGATGCCGTGGGTGTCTACAACTCTGAGGCCGACTTGATGAACTACCCAACACAGACAGGTAGTGTAGTGGGCTCTGTCAGATATCGCGACGCGAATGGTGATGGTCAAATTACAGAAGCCGATCGTGTGTATATGGGGCATCCCCAGCCAACATTCACATACGGTATGACAAATACCTTCAAATATAAGAATTGGGATTTTTCCTTCCTAATTACAGCTCAGACAGGTGGTAAGATCTATGGTGCTCTTGGGCGCGCATTTGACCGTCAGGGTATGGGAACCTCCATTAACGTTTTGAAAAAGTGGAGAAACATGTGGTTTTCTGAGAGTGACACCGGCGACGGACAAACGCCAAATGCCTGGGTCAGTGGTATCAGTGAGGAATATGATAATCGCTGGCTTTACAGCAGTGACTTCATCAAACTGAAGAATGTGAATATAGGCTATCGCTTCAAGATGCCTAAGAAATTCTATGTAAAGAGCATCCGTGTGAATGCGAGTGTGGAGAATGTCTTTATGATTGACAATTATGATGGTGGATATTCTCCTGAGTCAAACAACTCCACTTCTCGTATCAGCAGCTATGACTATGGAGCTTATCCCCAGGCTCGTACTTTCAACTTAGGCGTAAATTTTCAATTCTAAATAACGAAACATATATGGAAACAATCAAGATAAATAGAAGAGTCTGGCGCATGATTAGCGCGTCATTCTCTATGATAGGCTGTTTACTGTTTACTTCCTGTAGCGACTATCTGGATGTAGAACCTACTAATAGTATCAGAACCAATACATTTTATTCAACGGAATCACAAATCGATCGTGCCCTCACAGGCCTTTATGGTAATCTTAAACCATTGCCACAATATATGTTTACCATGAGTGAGATGCGGTCTGACAATATCTGGATCACGGCTGACGTGAAACAGAATGACTATGTGGACATTGCCACGTTTAATGCCAACGGTTTATTAACCGATAATATTGTCAAAAACTGTTGGGCAGCCTATTATGCTTGTGTAGCAGCAGCTAACACACTGCTTGATAAGATTGAAAATGTGGAATTTGAAGATAATGCGGTCAAGGAACAATATAAAGCTGAAGCACGGTTCATTAGAGCCTTGGCATATTTCGATCTGGTACGCTTCTTTGGAAACATTCCTGCAGCAACTCATGCCTTGACAACCGAGGAAGCGTTCAGTCTTCAACAAAGTCCGGCAAAGGACATATATGAGCAGATTATCGTGCCTGATTTACAGTTTGCAGTGGGGAATTTAGCAGAGACGGCAGTTGACTTCCTTGGGGCAACTCATTCTGAGCGCGTCACGAAGATTGCTGCTCAAGCCTTGTTAGGCAAGGTTTATCTTACTATGGCAGGCTTTCCAATCAATCAGACAGAAAAGAAAGCAGAGGCAGCCACTCTGCTTAAGGCTGTCATTGACGCTGCTGCCGTGAATGGAAAATACTGGGCATCAACGATAGAAGATTGGAACCACATGTGGATACATGAGAACGACAATAAGTTTTTTATTTTCGAGATTCAGTATATTGCCGAGAAGAACGAAGGCAATCCTATGGTCTGTCTCTCTGTGCCCTCTAACCCTGGTACAGATTGGTGTGCCAGAAGCCTTGTGACTGGTACACATGTCTACATAGAGAAAGGATTGCAGAACCATTTCATTGAGCGAAATGACACTACAAATGAATACATAGATCGACGGATTGGTGGAACTATGAATATCCGTACCAGCAAAGGAGAGGACAATGAGGACTTCACACCTACAGGTAATACTTTCTATGTCAAGTTCTTCGAGAACAAACTGAAACGAGCAGAGCTAGGCTACACTGACATGGATGCAACCATCGTAGATCGTTCATATTGGCCACAAAACTATCCAGTCATTCGTCTAGAAGATGTGATGCTGCTTTATGCAGAATGCGTTGGGACCACTGAAGAAGGTTACGAGATGGTGAACAAAATCCGAAGGAGAGCAGGATTAGAAGAAATTGACGAATTGAGTGCTGATGAGTTCCAAGAGGCTGTTGCTAATGAACGACGTTACGAATTGGCAGAAGAAGGACATCGCTGGTTTGATCTTGTACGTCAGAACAAATATGTGGAGACATTAAAGAATATGTTTATCAACGACGATAATACAGTTAATGGTACCTATGCAGCCTTTGCCAGTCGTGTGACAGCAGATATGTACCTCTACCCGATTCCACAGTCACAAATTGAGGTGCGTGAAGGTCTTTATCAACAGAATCCCGGATATTAAATTAAGGTAATGGAAAGAAGAATTCTGCATCTTTTTCTTTTGAAAGGCTGATAATTAAAATAATTGTCGTACCTTTGTCGTCGATTATGGAATCCTTAAAGGAGAAGACGGCAAAGGGCCTTTTTTGGGGCGGGATGAACAATGGCATACAGCAATTGCTCGGATTGGCCTTTGGAATCATCCTTGGCCGTCTGCTCGATCCTTCAGACTATGGCATGACTGCCATGTTAGCCGTCTTTTCTGTGATTGCCAATGAGTTACAGTCGAGTGGCTTTAAAACGGGACTGATCAATTTGAAGTCACCCACCCACAATGACTACAATGCGGTCTTCTGGTTCAATATCTTGGCTGGTACAGCCATTTACATCGTTTTGTGGTTCTCTGCCCCGCTGATAGCCGATTACTATCATCAGCCCAAACTCATCCCCCTGAGCCGTTATGTGTTCCTTGGGTTTGTATTCTCGAGCTTTGGTATGGCACAATCTGCCTATCTGACCAAGGAGATGCAGATCAAGCAGATTGCCCAGTGCGGTATGACGGCCACATTCTCATCGAGCATCGTCAGTGTCATCCTGGCGGCTCTCGGCTTCGGCTACTGGGCTCTCGCCACGCAATACCTGATGTATATCGCTGTCAATACCTTATTATTATGGTTCTTCAGCCCCTGGCGACCGAGTTATTTGCGATTTACGGATTTACAATTTACAATTTACGAGCCGCTCAAACGGCTATTCCCGTTCAGTTTCAGGATCATGCTCTCTGCCATCTTCACGCAGCTGAATAACAATATCATGAACCTGCTACTGGGCCGTTACTATGGCGAAGCAAATACTGGTCACTACAATCAGGCCTATCAGTGGAGTTCCAAGTGCTTTCTGCTCGTGGGGAACATGCTGAAGCAGATAGACCAGACGGTACTCGTGGGACTTGACGACGAACGTGAGCGACAACTGGCTGTGCTTCGTAAGATGATGCGGTTTACGGCTTTTATCTCCTTCCCGCTGCTCTTCGGACTCGGACTGGTGTCCCATGAGTTTATCGTACTGGCCATTGGTGAGAAGTGGGCTTTCTCAGCCTCCCTCCTGCCCTACCTCTGTCTCTGTGGTGCCTTCATGCCTCTCTCCACGTTGCTCACCGATGCGGTCATCAGTCAGCACCGCAGTGACATCTACCTATGGAGTACCATCGCTCTGGGCTTTCTCCAGATTGCTACGATGGTAGCCCTTTGGCGCGAAGGCATCTACATCATGGTCATCGCTTACACCTTATTAAATATATTATGGGTGTTTGTCTGGCATGTCTTCGTCCGTTGTCTGATGAATTACCGCCTTCTTCACTTCCTGAAAGATATCCTCCCCTTCGCATTGGCAGCTGCTGCCGTGATGACGGTAACCTACTTTGTAACTGAATTTATAAATTATAGTTTAAAGTTTATAGATGATTACCTAAGACTTTGGGCGATGCTACTCAGTCGCGTCGTCCTTGCAGCCATCCTCTATTACGCCGTGATGCGCTTGTCAGGAGCCGTTATTCTGAAAGAAATTCAAGCTTTCCTACGTGCAAAGCTAACTTCTCGAGGTTAGGCAGTTGCATATAGTCGCCATAGATACGGCGCAAGTGGGCATCGGCATTTCCAGGTACAGGAAGCTGATGACCCTCAAACAGATGAGTCGTCAAGGGGAAGATCTCTTCCATATAACGGGGATTGTGGAAGGGAATACCCATGCCACTTGTAATAAGAGGTAAGAGGTGAGAGGTAAGAGGTGAGAGAAATGAACGGAGGCAGGGGAAAAGCCATTTGTTGTTGAAGTCGAAGATACGCCGTACAGACTTGATGGCCTTCTTATCATCCGTACTCGTACGCCAGATCTTATACATGTGTCCCACCGTCTTTTCCGTCAGCTTATGCAGCCAGATAGGGTGCTGCTCCATGGGAAAGATATCGATATAGATGCCCTGTTCCTGCCACAGACGGTCGTAGCCATTCTGTTCCAGCATCCTTGAACGCCTGTCGCGCACCTTCGCATAAAAATAGAAATAGTTAGGATCCGTATCGCTGTTCTGCAACGCGAGCCACTCGGGCAACTCCTTGGGCAATACCTCCATCAACCGCAGATAGTCCTTACGCATCATCTCGATGTCGAGATCATCATCCCAGGGGATAAACCCATCGTGGCGCATCGCCCCAATCAGCGTCCCACTGCTAAGCCAGTAAGGGATATCATGCTTCTTGCAGATCCTGTCGACCTCCAACAGAATCTCCATCATCCTCATCTGCTGTCGCCTCAACAACGACCCTTCAGGATTAAACCTCGTGCGCAATTCTTTATGATTCATGGGGACACGTATGCTTTCATTAAACCCAGGTCTTGGAGTCTTGTTTCTGTAGTTCAAAGCCGGATTCTACGCCGTTTGTCTGTTCATAGATTCTGGAAGCGAAGAAAACATCGTGGAGGGCGAGGCCATAGTTATAACTTAAGATACGCTCGTCGTCGTTCTCACGTCCAGGGTTCTTGCCCTGTAGCACATGATGGAGCTCATCGTATTGGCGGAACTGGGAGAAATACCTAAATCCACGAATCTGATCCGTATCATCGCCATAAACCTTATCAAAGAAAAGGTCACAATTCTGGAAACCACGCATGTGGACAGGTATCACAGTAACACCTTTCTTAAACAGGCTGTCATCAGGGAAGAGCAGATCCTTTGCCAGTGTGACTGCCGAGATGAGCACATCAGCCTCAGCAGCAAAGGTGCGCGGATCATCCACAATGTCGAAGGTCACGTTGTCGTAGTCTTTCAGACGCTCGATGAAACGCTCTGCCTGATCCTTATAGCGAAGCAGACGGATGGTGATGGGGCGCTCGCGATTATCCGCAGCCAGACAGAGTCCCACGGCACGACCAATGTTACCAAGTCCCATCATTGAATAAGTGTCTGTACCCTGACGCTGGAAGGTTCTGGCAGCAAGAGCTGCCACGGCACCAGTACGCATGGCGGTAATCCAGTCGCCATCGATAATAGCCAACAGGCGGCCTGTCTGAGCATCATAGAGATAGATATTACTCTGAAGAGTAGGCATTTGTCCGTCGATACGGCTGACAACTTTCAAGCCGAAATATTTCTTTCCATCGCCCTCAGGCAACAGGCACGGCATCGACGTGATAAAGTCTTCACCCTGTGGATGGACGCTCAGCTTAGCAGGCATCTGGGCCTCATCCTTCAGGAGGAAGGCCTCACGGACCCACTCTACACACGTAGCAGGGCTGATATGAAGCGCATCAATCTGCGCCTGCTGAATGACGGATACACGATTACTCTTCATTCTTCACCTTTCATTTTTCACCTTTCACTTCTAATTCCCTCAGTCCTTCCACCAATCGCGTATTGTCCTCATGATTGCGGACGGCAATGCGCATATATTGCTTATTGGGGTCGAGGCCGGGCTTTTTGCTACAGTCGCGCGTCAGAATATTATGCTGACGCAGCATGTTGATCACAATCTCCGTGGCTGTATAGGGCGGCAACACCTCACAGAGGAAGTAGTTGGCCTGCGAGGGCATCACACGGAGGAAGGGAATCGTGCGTAACTGCTGCTCGAAATCGTCGCGCTCGATGACGAACTTCTCACAAGCCTTCAGATAATCCTTCTCGTGTTTGTTGTATATCTGCATGAAGAACTCGGCGAAGGAGTTCAGGTTCCAGATGCTCACCTCCTTCTTCATCCTGGCGATGAGATCCTTATCAGCAGAGGCAAAGATACCCAAGCGCAGTCCTGGCACGCCAAAGCTCTTCGAGATACTCTTCATCACCGCCATGTGGGGATAAGCCTCTAGAATATCATCTGATAACAAGGAGTTCGTCGCATAGTCGACGCTGAAGTCCACGAAACTCTCATCCATCACGAGTCTAATACCTCTTTCCTCACACCACTGGGCGAGCCTCAGCACATCGGCCTTGGGGATGAAATTGCCTGAGGGGTTATCCGGATTGATAAGCATCAGCGCCTGGATATCCTGATCTGCAAAGAAGGCCATGAGGTCATCGGCTGTATAGCGATAGTCTTCGTTCTGAGGCACGAAGGTGATCTGATGCTCCTTGTCAAAGCGATTAGGATACTCCTCGAACGTAGGACGGATAAAGCCGACTTTGCCATCCATGCCCTCCATCAGCACCTTGATAAGTTCGGCAGCGCCGTTGCCTGGCACGATATAGGGTTCACTCACGCCAAAGCTCTTGCTGGCAATCAGCGTATTGACCTTCATACCCGAAGGATATTCTGTCAACAGCGTATCGAAATTGCTGCGCAGCTCGTCTTTCATCCGTTTCGAAGGAAAGTAGGGGTTCACCAGATAGCAGAAGTCAAGCATCTGGGGGAAGCGCCAATAGCCTCCATAGCGGCCATAGTATTTGCGGAGTACGTCTTTGTCGTCGGCAAAGAGGGCTTCGGCGATGTCGAGATCCTGCTTGTCGTCGATCTCGTACCATTTCTCCTGACCGATAGGCTGTGCCTTCATACTATGGGTGTTAAGCAATGAGAGGATACGCAGCACGTTCTCGTAATACTCATTATTGCCTACTGCCTTGGTATAGGCCTCCAGGAACGGGACATAGCTGTTCTTCAGGAAGTCACGACTGAACTTATAGATATTGACCGTTTTATAATAGGCATCCACATCGCTGTAGTCGAAAGCCTGTTTCGGCACGAAGTTCACGATGTTGTTGTCAGCATCGAGGCGTACCATCGTCCCATCCATCCACGACTCGTACTTGGCCACGAGGGCGAGATTGGGGTATGGGTTCTCGAGAATCATGGGGAACAGACGATCACTGAAGATGAGGTCGCTCTCGATGAGCAGGGTATCGTCTTCCTGCAGCTGCTCCTTCACCATGGAGAGCGAGTAGATATTGTTGGTCTTGTCGTAGATAGGGTTCTCAGCATACTCAATCCTGAGCTTTCCGTCATAGCGATGGCCGATATAGTCGATCAGCTTCTGTCCCTGATACCCCACCACGATGATCACACGGTTGAGAGCGAGTGTCGACAGCTGTCCCAGCAGACGGTCAATCAGACGGATGCCGTTCACAGGTACCATACATTTGGTGTTCTCCTTCGTCAGTTCTCCGAGTCTGCGGCCCATTCCAGCCGCTAAGATGATTGCTTGCATAGCGATTTCTATTATTTTGCGGACAAAGATACAACTTTTTGAGGAATTTTCGTATCTTTGCAGCGAAAAAGTGTAGAAATGAAGTATCCCGCCAAGACAGATATCGCCGTATTGCTGTTGTTCTTCACACGCAGCGACACTTTCCAACAGGTGTTCGACGCTGTGCGTCAGGCACGCCCCTCCAAGCTTCTGCTCTATCAGGATGGTCCCCGTTGGGAGCGTGATATGGCTGGTATCGAGGCTTGTCGCGAGATAGTCAGCGATGCACATATCGACTGGGAGTGCGAGGTTCATCGTCACTATCTCGACCATAACCAGGGTTGTGATCCTTCAGGCTTCCTTTCCCACCAATGGGCCTTCTCTTTGGCTGACAAGGTGATCGTCTTAGAGGACGATGTGGTCCCTGCACAGTCGTTCTTCCCATTCTGTAAGGAGATGCTCGACCGCTATGAGCACGATGAGCGTATCTCGATGGTAGCAGGCTTCAATATCGATGAGGAGACGAAGGATTGTGGCAGCGACAGCTATTTCTTCACCACCGCTTTCAGCATCTGGGGTTGGGCTTCCTGGCGAAGAGTGGCTCAGCGCTGGGATCCCACTTACAGCTTTATCCGCAACCCACAGGCTATGGAGAAACTGGAACGCGTGGCCAGAGAACGACGTCTGAGGAGTGATATGCTACAGATGTTCCGAGATCACAGTCAGAGTGGCAAGGAATACTTTGAGACCATCTACTGGAGTGATATGCTGCTCAACGATTGTCTGGCCATCATGCCGCGACAGAATCAGATTAATAACATCGGCCTGATGGCTGATTCCACCCATTTCTCTGCCGAACTGAAGACCACGCCTCACCGCATCCGACGGATGTTCACCATGCAGCGCCATGAGATGACATTCCCCCTCCAGCATCCTCAAGAGGTCACAGAGAACAAAGCCTATCTGGAACGCCTCTATCGTGCCAATGCGTGGAACCATCCATGGATCAAGGTCCAGAATTCTCTTGAAGAACTCTTACTGAACCTCCGCTATGGCAACTTCTCGCATATCGCACAATCCATCACCCGTCGCATCCGCAAATGGACGGGTACGGAGAAGCATCGCTGATTAAAAGTACTTCGTGATCTTCGCGTTGTCGAAGTTGTTCATCTCGTTGACCATCCTCACGGCACTGTCAACGATGGGGAAAGCACAGAGTGCCCCCGTTCCCTCACCCAGACGAAGTCCAAGATGGAGCAGCGGCTTGGCATGAAGGATGTCGAGCATCATCTTGTGTCCACTCTCATCACCACAATGGGTGAAGATCATATAGTCCTGTGCCTCAGGAGATAGACGACAGGCACCAAGGGCACAGGCTGTCATGATAAAACCATCGACCAATACCACCAGGTGCTGTTCAGCGGCCCTGAGCATAGCTCCAATGGCAGCAATCATCTCGAAACCACCAAAGTAACGCAACACCTCCTCCGTTGTCTCACAATGGCTGTTGGTCAAGGCCCTATTGAGTACATCGCATTTATGACGGATACCAGGCGCGTCGAGTCCTGCCCCTGCACCAATACAGTCGTTGAGGGGAATCTGTCCGAAGATACTCATCCAGATGCTCGAAGGCGACGTATTGGCGATACCCATCTCACCTATGCAAAGCACCTTGCAACCACTGGCCACACACTCGTCCACCAACTCAGCACCAATCTCGATGGCACGATCGAACTCCTCCTCACTCATTGCTGCCTCGTAGAGGAAGTTCTTGGTACCCCTGGCTATCTTACGGTTGATGATGCCTAGCACCTCTGAGAGGTCGTGATCCACGCCCACATCCACAATCTTCAGGTCGAATCCATGCTGACGACAGAACATGTTCACTCCTCCGCCTCCACGCGTGAAGTTCACCATCTGTTGCCAGGTAACATCACGGGGCGACACACTGACACCTTCGCGCTCGATACCATGGTCTGCACCCAACAGCAGATGACAAGGATGCGACAGACTGGGTGAAAGCGTCTTTTGTATCAGACAGATCTGCATGGCCAGTTCCTCTAAACGTCCTAAGGAACCTTTGGGCTTGTTCAGATTGTCGATCTTCTGTTGAATCGCTGCTCTGAGCGACTGGTCAACGGCTTGTATCTCAAAATTTCTCACCCTTTTTACCTTTTTACTTTTTTACCTTTTTACCCTTTTACCCTTTTACCTTCACCACAATCCCACTCACCATCAGAATCACCTCGTCGGCCTTCTGAGCGATATACTGGTTCATCCACCCTTGCAGATCCGTAAACCGTCTCTGCAGGGCATTCTCACTCACGCCTCCACTGCCTATCTCGTTCGTCACGAAGATAAACGTGGCATCCTGAGCCGTGAAACGGTCAAACTCAACCTTCACCGCTTCAAGAATATCCTTCACTGCAGCATTCTCTGCCTCGAAGAAATAGTTGGTCAACCACAGCGTGACGCAGTCGATGACAACCACACGTCCGCTGACATCATGACGACTCAGCTCCTTTTCCTCTTCGATGTTCATCCACTGCTTACCACGACGCTCCTGATGGAGGCGTACCCTCTCACGGAACTCCTCATCCCAGACATGGGCAGTGGCTAGATAAACGGGATTAGCTGCGAGACTCAGGGCGAGACGCTCTGCCTCACCACTCTTGCCTGAACGCTGTCCACCTGTGATCAGTATGATTCTGCGTGTCATTGTTTCTGATTGATATCTTCACCACCCAGCATCTCATAGATACGTGCCATATCCACATGACGGCGTACATAATCTGCCAGACGATCGTATTGTTCTTCTTTATAAGCCTGATAGTCGAAGGGCCTGCCTGCTTGTTCCATTTTATCAGCAAAAGGCTGCAGGAGGAAGTCGACGAAGCCGCTGTTGTCGAGGATGCCGTGGATATAGGTTCCCATGCACTTCCCGTCCACGAGATAGCCATCGGCCCAGCCATCGTTGATCTCTGCCAATGGTGCTGCCTTTGCCTCACCAAAAGGCCTCGTCTCACCCATGTGGATCTCGTAACCATGCATCTCGCCGCCACCCCAAGAAGGACGGAAAGTGACCTGTCGCGTCACCTTCTCCCCACTCATCGTGGTAATGACTGGCAACAGTCCGAGTCCAGGCAGACGTTCGATATCGCCCTCCACATGATCAGGATCGCACACCTCTACCCCCATCAGCTGGTAACCACCACAGATGCCCAGTACGGAGGCTCCCTCGCGATGAGCCTTCACGATGGCCTGTGCCACCCCGTTACGACGCAACTCATAGAGATCGTGAAGCGTCGACTTCGATCCTGGGACGATGATGATGTCGGCCTTGCGGATATCCTCCACATTGTTGGTATAGAAGAGATGTACGCGTGGATCTTGTTCGAGGGCATCAAAGTCGGTATAGTTCGAGAGGTGCTGTAGCATCACTACGGCGATGTTCACCTTCCCATGTGCCAGCTGCATCGACTTCTGAGCCAGTGCCACACTGTCTTCCTCCTCAATATGGATATCCTTGAAATAAGGGATGATGCCCAAGACGGGGATTCCACAAATCTCCTCCAGCATCCGTTTTCCCTCCTCGAAGAGTCGCAGGTCGCCACGGAACTTATTGATGATGATGCCTTTGATGAGTTGGCGGTCTTCAGGTGTCTGTAGGGCGATGCTGCCATAGACAGAAGCGAAGACACCCCCACGATCGATATCTCCCACAAGGATGACGTCAGCCTTAGCATGACGCGCCATAGGCAGGTTCACGAGATCGGTATCCCTCAGGTTGATCTCCGAGATACTGCCTGCCCCTTCCATCACAATGGGATTATAACGGGCAGCCAGACGATCAAAAGCCTGACACACCTCACGCCTGAAATCAATATCCGAACTCCCACGACGCCAGTAATCATAGGCACTCTTACTGCCAATGGGTTTGCCGTTGAGCACCACCTGTGAGGTGTGGTCGCTCTGAGGCTTCAACAGCAAGGGGTTCATATCCGTATGACAGGCGATGCCTGCTGCCTCTGCCTGTACGGCCTGTGCACGTCCTATCTCCAGACCTTCTGGTGTGGCATAGGAGTTGAGTGCCATGTTCTGTGCCTTGAAGGGTGCAGGCTGATAGCCATCCTGACGGAAGATGCGACAGAAGGCTGCTGCGACGACGCTCTTGCCTACATCGCTGCCTGTGCCTGCAAACATCAGAGGGTGTAACTGTTTCATATCTCGTAGAGGTGCGTATAGCTTGCTAAGACATTCTGATACCTGAAAACGGGAGTCGCCACGGGTTCGCCCTTGGCATTATAGACCTGGGCGATGCTTGCTGGCTGTTCTTCGAGAAACTGCGTATAGTGGAACTCATGCCCACGGTATTCCTTGCCGTCGAGTTCAAAGCGACGATAACCCAGCGAGAGCTTACGGTCTGCCTGTCGTGCCGTGATGGTATAGGGCAGCACACCACACATGGGGTAGCTGCCGTTGTCAGTGACAATCGCCTGACAGAGGTACATCATCCCACCACACTCAGCCACGATCCTGCCTCCACGTTCCGCATAATCCTTGATCGCCTTCCTCGTGGTCTCCGCCTTCACCAGAGCCTCCAGATGTTTTTCAGGATAGCCCCCAGGCAACAACAAGAGGTCGACACCATTGAAATCGGGCACCTCCGTCTCAGGGTCGAAGAACCTCACACGCTGATAACGGTCGATGGTCTCCTGATAGAGGAAAGAGAAGCTCTCTGCATTGCGGGCAATCAGGACTGAGTCTTCCCGCCTTGGGAACATTTCATTCCCACCGTGGGAAGAAAACAGTCCCTCCGTGGGAATGCAGGATTGAAGCAAGGCCTGCCAGTCGACGTGTGCCTCCAACAGTTCTATCAGCCGATGGTTCTCCGCCTTTTCCGAGAAGTCGAGTCCCAGATAGCGCGAGCCTTGTTCGAGTGTAGCGTCCTTAGGCAGGTATCCCAGACAGGCTATACCCAAATCCCCACACACCTGCTGCAGCATCTGGAAATGTCGCGGCGAACCCACCTTATTAAATATAACCCCCGCAAAACGAAGATTCTTGCGGAAATTCACGAAGCCTGATATCAGGGGTGCCATCGAGTAGGCTGCCGACTTGGCATCGACAATCAGTACCACGGGGATATCCAGTGCCTGGGCGATCTCTGCCGAGGAACCCTGATCGCGGTCGTAGCCGTCGAAGAGTCCCATCATGCCCTCCACGATACACACATCGGCCTCCGCTCCGTAATGGACGAAGAGTTCACCCACATGGGCTTTCGAAGCCATAAACGTATCGAGATTGACACTGGGACGTCCGCATACCGCCTCATGGAATTTCGTGTCGATGTAGTCTGGACCGCATTTGAAGGGCTGCACACGATAGCCTTTCCTCGTATAGAGTGCCATCAGGCCACGGGCAATCGTCGTCTTGCCTGAGCCACTGGTGGGAGCCGCCATCATGAATGCCGCCTTCATGCCTTAGCCCTTCGTATATCTGATGGCGAGCATGTTGATGTCGCCTGTCTGCTCTGCATTACCCATGAAACGGTTCACGGCCTCCATCATGCTCTCGACAAAGGGCTGCGGGGTGGCGTCGAGCTTCATCGCCTGGAGGGCAGCACCCATCATCCGCTTCTCACCGTATTTCTTCCCTTCACCATTCATGGCATATACCAGTCCGTCTGTATAGAGGAAGAGCAGACTGCCTGGCTGCAGCTGTTCCTCATCTGTCAGACGATTCACTTCCTCGTTGATCATCAACAGCGGGAGGTGATAATCCTCGTTGGCGGTCTTCAGACTGCCACTGGCGAGGTCGAGCACACCTACGAAGTAATGCATGCCCTTGTCGATGGTGGTCTTCATGATGGTGACGATACGCTCAGGCTCTTCCTCGTAGGCTGCGGCCAGTCGGAACTGTGTCTTTGTGATAGCCGTCAGTGCCGATGCCTTCGCACCTGCGCCATCAGCGTCACCTGCACAGAAGAACAGCTTCCCGTCGCGCAGCAGACAGTCGCAGAGTCCACCACCCTGCATCTTACCTGTCTTGACGGTGACGAATGTCTGCACATCCTTACGTTTGGGCAGGGCTGCGGGAGCCAGCGCCTCCTGGATATGACTGGCTATCTCCTGCTCCAGGGCAGAGCGCTCCTTGGCTGCCGTATGACTCTCTACTTCCTGATAGGCTTCCTTCAGCTGACGATGTGCCACGAGAAGCTGGTGACCCACATAGCGGCGGTACAGGATATAACCTACAAAGCAGAGAAGAAGCACACCGATGAGGGCATACCAGCTGATGCGACTCTTGCGCTCCAGCTCCGTCTGCAGCTCAGACATTCTCTCCACATTAGCCACGATGGTGGCCTGCTCCTCCTTGTCGAGCTGTCTCGTCTGCTTGAAGGCAGGCTCCAGGAGGTCGCTGATGGCCTTGCTCACTGCCATCGCTGAGTCCTTACGACCTGCAATGAGGTTGGCCTGATACTTCTTCAGCAGGAGGTTCTCGATATCATCCATCATCGTGTTCGTCGATCCTTCTCCCAAGAGGGCATCCAGACTGCGGTAGTTGTCTGCCGCCTCTTCCCATCGCTGGGCAGCCATCAGGTATTCGTTAGCCGTGATACGTCCCTCTGGAGTCTTGCTATACTGTGTGGTCAGGAAACTCTCAAAGGCCTTGGCAGCCTCCTCTTTGTTGCCCAGACCCTCATAGGCACGTGCCTGATAGATATTGTAGCGTGCCACCTGCTTGTCCGTATAGGTCGTATAGTTATCAGGACGCTGCTCATACTCGTTGAGCAATTCTCCGAAACGTTCTATCCACTTCAAGGCTTCCTTATATTTCTCAATGGTCAGACAGGCATACGAGATGTTGATCAGTCCTGCGATGGCATTCTTATAGGCCGCATCACTACGGTTCTTCTCGATATTATCCAGATGCTTCTGGTAGGCACGCTCGAAACCGTCTTCAGTCGAATCACCCGTCTGTCCGAGACCTGCCTGACAACAGCCGATATAGATCAGCAGGTTCACGTAGTCGGCGGTGGTGTCGCACTGCATCTCCTCGAGTTTGGCAGCAGCTGGTATGGCCCCCTTCAGTCCTGCCTCGTAGTCACCACGCACGGTCTGCAGGTTTGCCAGTCGGCTGGCACTCTTCGCATAGGCATCCATATCGGCATCCTTGCCTTCCTTTGCGGCAGCCTCCAACGAAGCCTTCCAATAGAACTCGGCCATACGCTTCTTATTCAGTCTGTCACTGGCATAGCCCAGCCAGTAGTAGGCTCTTTCCGTCGAGAGGGCTTCTGCCTTCTCCAGACTGTCGGCCATCTGTAACAGCCGCTCATAATCCTTCGACTTCTGGGCATTTTCCAGAAGTTTCTCGGCTTGTGCGCCTTGCTCTTTCTGATTCCCGTTCCCACATGCCATGGTCAGCAGGATCATCATCATCGCGAGCATCCAAAGTGTTCTCTGCTTCATATTCAGGTGTTGAGTTATTGTTTATTGAGTGCAAAGATACGAAATAATTCAGAATACACAATTAATAATTCATAATTTTTCACTTTTCATGATTTACTTTTCACTTCTTTGTTGTACCTTTGTGGCGATTGACAATAACTTGGAACAGAATATAAACAGATAAACAACATGCGAAGACTAACAACCTGCCTGCTGTCGGGACTGATGCTACTCACGCTCCTGCCAGCCCGAGCAACCCGTCTGATGGGTATCCACGTGATTGACAAACAGTATCTGATGCTCCATTTCCGCGATGGTGAAGTGCATTACCGCGACGATGGCACTGGCCCTAGCGCCTACCTCGGACACTCCTTCTCTGAAGGCGATGATACCCTCCTCGTCTTTGGCGAACGACTCAAGGGCGACATTGCCAGTCAGACGGCACTCTGGAAGGTGAGCTCCACTGACGACAAGGGGTTTGCTGCCACACAACCACTCCACATCTGGCGCAAGTCGAAGCCCATGAACACAGACAACACCCTCACCAGCGAGAACGACCACTGGCTCTTCCTCCAGCTGCCTCAGGCCATGCGACAGGGCTGCACCTACGAGGTCAGCATCCCTCAGACACTGGGTGCCGACAAAAATTCTGCCAACATACGTTTCGACATCTGGAACTGCCAGTCGGAGGCCATCCACGTCAACATCATCGGCTATGCCCCCACAGAGGCGCTCCATGCCGCTGACCTCTACCAGTGGTTGGGTGATGGCGGACAGCGCGACTACCGCGACTGGGAAGGCCGTAAGGTCTGGCTCTATAATGTGAACACCAAGAAGAAGACGAATGCAGGTAAGGTGACTTTCTGGAAATCGGCAGCTGATGCCAAGCAGGAGGCAGGTCAGAAGAACCTCGTGGGTACGGATGTGTGGAACATCGACTTCCGTGGTACGGCTCCAGGCCGCTATCGTCTCGTGGTCGAGGATGTAGGCTGCAGCATGGACTTCGACATCGCCTCCGACATTTACTACCAGCCCTTCCGCTACTCCGTGCGCGGCTATTACTACATGCGTCTGGGCGAACCCAAGGATCCTGAGCACGTATGGCCCATCCCTCGTCAGCCGCAGTTTATCCCTGAGACTGATCCCAAGGGACTGACTGTCTATAAGACCGACTTCCACCCCTTCTGTCAGGAGTGGCGCGACCTGCATACCGACGTGTGGGATGAGCCCCACTTCAAGCCCGCCCTCGCCTCACGCTTCTGGCAGCATCGCCTGCCAGGCAACCCCGTGAACATCGAGGTCAAGGGAGGTCACTCCGACGCAATGGACTGGGACCGCCACCTCGCCCATGTCAGCAATATCTACGACATGCTCCTGCCCCTGATCCTCTCAGGCGGACGACTGGCCGACGATAACCTCGGCATCCGTGAGAGTGGCAACGGCATCCCCGATATCATCGACGAGGCCCGCAACGAGGTCGACTTCTTCCTCTCCATCCGCGATGGCGAGGCCTATTCTCAGGGCATTACCAACCCCGATCTCAGTTGGAGCGTCATGTTCCAGGCAGGTTGTACCACGATGGCAGCCTGGGCCAATGCCGCCAACTGTGCCATCCTCGCCGAGGCCTTCCGCCTTTGTAATAATGACTCGCTGAGTCATTATTACAAGGACGAAGCCATCAAGGCTTTCAGATACGCAGAGAAGCAAGAGTGGACCCAGCTCGACGACCTGCAGGACATCGGCAGCATGCAGATGCGAGGTCGCGACTTCCGTCAGCTGGCAGCCGCCTATCTCTATAACCTCACGGGCGATACCCAGTGGGAGGATATCTTCGCTGAGGAGAGCATGATCAAGGATGCCAAGTCGCCTATCTTCAGCAAGGGCCGTCATGGTTTCTTTGGTGTGGGCGTCATGCACGAGGATAACAAGCAGATCGTGCCCTTCTGCCAGGTCTGGGCAGCAGCCGCCTATATCACCTGTCCGCAGCCCCGTCACCATGCCGAACTCTATGCCAACCTCAAGTCGAGCATCAATGCCCAGGCCGAGTCCTACAACATCTCGAATATGGCGAACCGTCCCTCGCGACGCAGTGCCAACGACAGCCGCTGGCAGGTGTCACAGAACCTCCAGCTCGTCATGCTGGCCCACTACATCGCTGACAAAGCCCGTAAGCGCGAACTCGAGCACGTGATGTACACAGAGGCCAGCTGGGCCATGGGTCGCAATCCTGGCAACGTCGTGGAGATGACAGGTCTTGGCCAGCGCCATATCACCGACTGCTACACCACAGGCCGCAACGACGGAGCGCCTGAATGTCACCCAGGACAGACGCCCTTCAACGGCACCGAGACCTGGTCGCCAGGCCATAACGGCGGTGATGCCCGTGTCATACTGAAATACTGCTATCCCGAGTGGAAGGTTGAAAACGGACGCACGACAACCACCTGGCCCCTTCAGGAGTCGTTCTTCAACCAACGCTACTTCTGGGTCAACGGTGAGTTCACGCCCCGCGAGACCATGCGAGGCAAGATGGCCCTGCTCGGCTATCTCTACGCCATCCGATAAAGAAAAAAAGCCCTTCGCCAATGAGCGAGGGGCTTTTTGATGACTTCTTGGTATCATTACTTCTTGGTATAGTTCATGCGGACTTGCTCCCAACTGAGGGTACCATCCCGCTTCACATGTACACGCACCAGGTAGTCGCCTGGTTCCGGGTTGTTGTTCTCACTCATCGAGTCGAGCGTCAGGTAGTGCACACCACCGACCTCCTGCTCATCCCACTTGTGGACGTGTCCGCAGAAGACGATGTTAGCCTTCCACTCCACGAACTGGTTCAGCAGGAAGAAGCTCTCCTCACGCGCAAAGGTCGAGGCAAACTGTAGCGAGGATGGACGGAAGATGTTCGTATGGCTGAATACGAAGGTGTTGCGTGTACGAACGCCGAATTGTTCATCATATTTGTCATCCAGCAAACCCTGTTCAATCAGATCCACCTGTTCCTTTCCCAGCGTACCGTTGGCCGTATCGAGGAAAATGAAGTGATCCCAGATTATCTCTTCACCGATATTGCCAACGTAGACCCACACATCATAGAATGAGGAGTGGAAGATGTTCGACCACAGAGCCCAGCCGTTATGGGTAATGTCGTGATTGCCCACCACAGGGAAGAAGGGGTACTGTATCTCGTCCAACTTATAGGCCTCACCATCTTTGTCTTCATAGTAGGTGTAATTATCACTGGTTTCTCCCTCAAGATCAGCCTTTTGCTCTGGCGTCAAGGCCATCGCCTTCAGAGTGTCGAGGAGATTCACTTCCTTGTAATACTTCTTGGCATACAGTTCCTTGTAGGTCTCAATGGTCCGCTCAAGGTTGATGTAGTATTCAGCCTTGGTGTCGGCAATATCGCCCAGATGGGCATAGAGGATATCGTCGTGGTCGAGTCCGTTCTGCAGCATCTCCGACATACGGCCCCTGTCGTCCGTCATGTGGCTGTCGGCACCCACGAGGAAGGTATATTCGTCACCAGCATCAGAGGCATCGATCCGCTTATAATCGGACTTATGCTGCTGGAAATAGAGGTTCGACATCTTCACACGGTCCTCCACACCCGTACCCGAAACGAGTACGCCGATGGGGCTCACCTTTTCGCACGAGGTAAACAAGAGAGCGAGAAGTGAAAAGTGAACAGTGAAAAGTGTATATTTAATCTTTTTCATCTTTACCAAACGTATTTAATTCCTAACTTTCCTGATGTCTCGTATCTACTGGCCAGCTGACTCATACTGCCTGCGGGGCGGATATTGAACTCGCCGAAGAGCTGCATGTCCTTCACGATAGGCGCATAGAAGTTCACGCCCCAGTTGATGTTCCAGTTCTCGTAGTAGAAGTCGTCGTAGTTGCGGAAGAAGAGCCCGATGTTCCACGGATTCCATCTCGGACGAATGTTCGTGCCGAAGCCGAAGGTAAACGTCAGCGGCTCGGTATAGCGGAAATGGAGCACGTGCATGGTGAGGAGCGACTCACCCACGCGCAGAAACACATAAGGTGTCTCCCACGTCAGCGAGATGTTGGCGATCGTCTCGTTCGTGTGGTAGCGGTTGTAGCGGTTGTACATGAACTTGCCGTCGAAGTAGAAGTCCATCCACTTCACAGGCAGACGGTAGCCACCCTGCAGATCCACTGAATAGAGCTGCTTGCCAAACTGCACCTGCGCGTCGGCACCTGCATGCCAGCGGTCCGTGAAGTGGCGCTTGTACGATACCTCCAGTCCACCGAATGCACCAGAGACGACGTTGCCACCAAACATGGCATAGCCCGAGATCTCGTTTTTGT
Organism: Prevotella sp.; assembly: GCA_017443345.1. Lineage (GTDB taxonomy): Bacteria > Bacteroidota > Bacteroidia > Bacteroidales > Bacteroidaceae > Prevotella. The sequence goes on along the minus strand of JAFSNR010000024.1, from coordinate 2,069 downwards.
GCTCCCCGTCGTACTTATGCAGGCCGGAATACGCATTCTGTGCCTGGCAGACGCCGACAACGAGCAGCAAAATCGTCATTAAAACTAATTTCTTCATATTTATTCTGTTAAATGTTTACCAGTCGTCGTCCTCATTACCTACCAGACCATTCTTCACGGCCTCCTCAATCTTGTCCATGATGGCATTGGAGTAGGCATGAGTCATCACGAGGGCCTTCGAACAAGTGCGCTTCTGGGGATCCTTCGGCACGAAAGGATAGTGCTTGGCGATCTCCCACTGCTCGTCAGCCAGCTTGCGGTCCGTCTTGTCCGCGTTCATGCGCTTGCCGTCAGCATAGACGTCCTTGTTCCTGTTGCGGTCCTTGTCGTCCTGTCCTAAGGCTCCCAGCCAGCCGCCATCCTCCACCTTCAGGATGTCGTAGTCCTGCACCGTATAGGTCACGCGGATCTTGCCTTCCTTGATATCAATCCTGATGATAGGCGTGATGTTGACGATATAGCGGTAAAGCGTACCCGTATGGTCGGCGATGGCCTCCAGGGTCGACGAGATGATGATGACACCCGCATCCTTATCGTTCAGGGTGATGGCCTGCTTGTCCTTGAAGGTGGCAGTAGCCCAGTAGTTCAGCATCACGTACAGCTGTTCCTTGGTCTTGCCCTCTGCCGGGATCACCTGCTGGTAGGTCAGCGACTCGTTCTTGTCGAAGCTGAGCCCCTGCGCCAGGTTGGCAGCAGCGTCGAGCCATTTGTCACCATACTTCTCCTTCGCATATTTCTCCAGGTCGGCAGCCTTCATGATCTGCGCCTGAACCCCTACGACCGCTCCACAGATACAGAGGATAACGGTCAACATCCATTTCTTTGTCATATATGATTTTTTTAATAATATATCAAATACACGATGATCCTGCTTTAGTCATCTATCCGCTGCAAACTTACACAAAATATTTGGATTAAACAAAAATTCTGATAAAAAGTTGATGATAATAAGGAGAATATCACTATCTTTGCAGTCGATGAGACAAATTGAGAGAATGAAGGAGATCGTGAACGGGATGACACAACGCTACGCCCTGTTTTTCGATATCGACGGCACGCTGGTGAGTTTTAAGACCCACGAGATACCGCCATCGACTATTCTTGCCCTGACACAGGCCAAGGCCAACGGTTCCCGCGTATATATCGCCACAGGTCGCCCACCCGTCATCATCACCAATCTGGGGGCTATCGAGCATCTCATTGATGGTTATATCACCACCAACGGTGCCCTTTGCTATGTGGGCGACGAGCTGGTTAGCTGTCAGCCCATCGCCAAAGACGACGTGATGACGTGCGTAGAAGACTCGAAGGCAAAGGGCTATAGCCTGATCATCGTGGGACGTAAGGACGTAGCAGTGCTTGACCACAGCGGCGATGTAGACCGCATCTTCCGTCAGATGCTCGCTGTGAAGAATCTCGACAAGGCCTCACCACTCGACGTGGTGCTCCAGCAGGACATCCTTCAGCTGACGCCCTTCTTCCCTGCCGACTACGAGCCTGAGCTCTTGGCACGAATGCCCAAGTGCGTCTCCGGTCGCTGGCATCCGGAGTTTACGGATATCACAGCCAATGGTGCCGACAAGGGCAAGGGCATCCTCGCCATAGCGCGCCATGAAGGTTTCGACCCCAGTCGCACCATCGCATTCGGTGATGGCGGCAACGACACCTCGATGATTCTCCAGGCTGGCATCGGCATCGCCATGGGTAACGCCATCGATGAATTGAAGCAACAGGCTGATTACGTCACGACCTCCGTCGATGATGATGGCATCCTCAATGCCCTGCGCCACTTCCAGATTATATAGCACGTCCTTATGAAGAATGAATCCCCACCATCACTGCTGGTGGGGATTCAGTTTTAGGCTTTCAGGAAAGCGATGCGCCTGCGGTTATCCTTAGGCCTTACTGCGAAGTGCAGCCAGCAGACTGTTCCAGCTTCGAGGAGAGCACCAGGGCGTAGAGTCCGCTCTCGTTGATGATTGTAACTCGGGTTTCATAGGCAGTGCCCTGAATCGGGGCAGTGCTCTTGT